>NZ_NRRQ01000031.1 GCF_016583745.1 Chromatium okenii | reverse complement strand
CCAATCGCACCGCCGAAGATGGACATGATCTCGCGCAATGGCTGGATCATTTATTTCAAGTGTTGAATACGCCAGAACACCAACGCTTAATCACTTTAGATCAACAACTCGCAGCATTTCCTTATATTAACGGGCAGTTATTTTCTCAACGTTTGCCAACCGTTGCCTTTAATAGCGCAATGCGTGAGCAGTTATTAGCGTGCTGTCGGTTGAATTGGCGTGACATTTCGCCCGCAATTTTTGGCGCGTTATTTCAAGCGGTAAAAAGTAAAGCACAACGTCGCGCTGCGGGTGAACATTACACCAGTGAAGACAACATTTTGAAGTTGATTAACCCGTTATTTTTAGATGATTTGAAAGCTGAATTAGCGCAAATCGGCAAGCGCAAACAAAAGCTATTTGAATTTCAAGAAAAGCTGGCGGCGCTCACCTTTCTTGATCCCGCTTGCGGCTGCGGCAACTTTTTAGTGGTTGCATATCGGGAATTGCGGTTATTAGAATTGGAAGTCTTAAAACGGTTATTTAGTCAGAAGCACACGTTGGCAATTGGTGTCGGTGAATTTAATGTGTTATGTAATGTGCAGCAGTTTTATGGAATTGAAATAGAGGAATTTCCCGCCCACATTGCCCAAACTGCGCTGTGGTTGACCGATCATCAAATGAATATGGAAGTGTCGAAAGTGTTGGGCGTGTATTACAAGCGCATTCCTTTAACCCAAACGCCGCAGATTCGTCATGGCAATGCGCTACAAATGGATTGGCGCGAGTTCATTCAGCCCAGTCAGTTAAACTTTATTTTAGGTAATCCGCCATTTGTGGGTAAAAATTATCAAACCGCGCAGCAGAAACAAGATGTGGTGGCTATTTTCAGCGATGTAAAAGGCGTTGGCAATTTGGATTACGTCACGGCATGGTTTCGGAAAGCCACCGATTATATGATTGACAATCACGCCATTAAAACTGCATTTGTCTCCACCAATTCAATCACGCAGGGCGAACAAGTTGGCGTATTGTGGGGCGATTTATTGCGGCGCGGGGTGAAAATTCATTTTGCTTATCGTACTTTTTCATGGACGAATGAAGCCAAAGGTCAAGCGGCAGTGCATTGTGTGATTGTGGGTTTTGCGCTGCATGATAAAGAAAATAAACAGTTGTTTGATGCCAATCATGGGCAAGTGCAATCCGCTGCAACGGTTAAAAATATCAATCCGTATTTAATCGCTGCGCCCGATGTCGTGTTAATGACCCGTTCTAAACCATTGTGCGCAGTGCCGCCAATGATAAACGGCAGTAAACCCACTGATGGCGGCAATTTATTATTATCGCCGCCTGAAAAAGATGCGTTGTTAGCGAAAGAACCCGCCGCCGCACAATATCTGCGCCGTTTTGTTGGCGCGGAAGAATTTATTAACGGCATTGAACGCTGGTGTTTATGGTTAGTTGATTGTCCGCCAAGCGCATTACGCGCTATGCCAACGGTAATGCGCCGAGTTGATGCAGTGCGGGAAAAGCGCAGCGCAAGCGTTGATAAACAAACGCGAAAAGATGCCGATATTCCTTTTTTATTTCAGGAAATCCGCCAACCGCAGCAGAATTATTTATTGATTCCCCGCGTATCTTCAGAAAATCGCGCTTACATTCCTATTGGTTATGTAAACAGTGACGTGATTTGTGGCGATGCAAATTTAATGATTGTCGATGCCACGTTGTATCATTTTGGCGTGTTATCTTCGGCGATGCACATGGCATGGATGCGAGCGGTGGCGGGGCGTCTTGAAAACAGTTATCGTTATTCAGCCGGCATTGTTTACAATAACTTTCCGTGGCCGGACAAGCCGACTGATAAACAGTGCCAAGCTATCGAAAGTGCTGCGCAAACAGTATTAGATGTGCGAGCAGAATTTCCCGATCAATCGTTTGCTGATGTATATGATATGTTGGCAATGCCGCTGGAATTGAAAAAAGCACATCAAGGTTTAGATTGGGTGGTAGATAAAGCCTATTCTGCTGCAAAGTTAAATAATGAGCAGGAGCGGGTAGCGTTATTATTTAATTTTTATCAAAAAATGATGATACCGTTGGTGCCCACAATGAAACGGTCGCGCTCGCGCAAATCTTCAGTTTCACTCTAAAAAACATTGTATCTCAATGACCACGCCATCATTCACTTGTGACGATTGCACCGCAGCATGTTGTCGCTTAGAAGTACTCTGTTTAACCGATACGGGCGTCCCCTCGCGTTTCACCACCCGCGACCGTTGGGGCGGTATCGTGATGGCTCGCTTAAATGACGGCTGGTGCGCGGCGCTTGATCGTGACACGCTGCGCTGCCGCATTTATTTACAGCGCCCGCTGGTATGTCGTGAATTTGAAATGGGCGGTGTAGATTGTTTAGTGGAGCGCGAAATTAACCGTTGAATTTTTTATTTTGACCACTCACGGAGTTTAATATGGCTGTGATCTCGATTCAGTTGCCAGATGACATTAGCCAGCGTTTGCAACAGTTATCTGAATTGACTGGGCGCTCTCAAAACGATTATATGATCGAAGCACTCCGCAAACATCTTGATAAAATTGAAAATGTATATGTTGCAGAACAGCGCGTGATTGATAATCGTGCTGGGCGCAGTAAAACCTATACCCTTGATGAAGTGGAGTGCGATCTTGGTTTGGCGGATTGAATTTTGATCATGCTGAAAAAACTTGATTGAGTGCTCGTATTTCATATCATCATATTCCACTCATTTCACCACGCGAGAGCACCAATGGCGCAACAACTCATTAAAGTTCCACCAACTAAAAACACGCTGCTGAAATTAAAAAAGCAGGTGAAATTTCTTGAAGAAGGGCACGATCTTTTGGAGCGTAAACGCGAGCTGCTCACGCGGCTGGTTTACGAGCGGATCGGCGAATATCGCCGCCTGCGCGATGCCGCTGAACAGGCGCTGGCGGTCGCGTATCAGGCGCTGGCAATCACGCATCTGCGGCTCGGCAGTCGCGGGCTGCATCAGGCCGCACTCGGTGCCCAGCCGGTGTTGACGGTGGACATCTTGCCGCGACGGGCGCTCGGCGTGGAATATCCGGCGGTGACGAGCCAGCGGCTGCCGCTCAAACCGGCTGGTTTGCTCGGCACCGATGTCGGTTTTGATACGGCTCGCTCCACGCTCGCGGATGCTGCCGTGCTGCTGGCACAGCTCGCGGAGGTGGAAATTGCGTTGCATCGGCTGTTGGAGGAGCAACGCAAAGCACAAAAGCGGGTCAATGCCTTGAAATACAACATTATTCCGCGTTATCGCCGCACCATTCACTTTATTCAATCGTCGCTCGAAGAGGAAGAACGTAACACGCTGTTTCAAGTCAAGTTATTGCGGCAACGCGCCAGTGCGTGAGCTACAAAAAACCCCGCGTCTCGGCGGGGTTGATTTACAGAAAAATTGTTTATCTATTCCGCGACATACACCTCAACGCGCCGATTTTGACTGCGCCCGTTGGGGTTGGCGTTATCCGCAATCGGTCGCGCCGCGCCAATGCCTTCCGTCGTCACCCGTTCTGCCGCCACACCCCGCGCCAGCAGTGCCTGTTTCACCGCCTCAGCGCGTTGCAGCGACAAGGTTTTATTCAAATCCTCACTGCCGCTGCGATCAGTGTGACCTTCAATCCGCGCCGTCAACGTCGGCTGTTCCAACAGCAACGTCGCCAATTGCGTCACCGTCGGCAGCTCGCCACTGGGCAAACGCGCTTGCCCGGGCGGAAACCGCAGCTCGTCCTCTTTCAACCGCAGCAACAACCCGCGTGGCGTATAGGTCGCGCCGAGCGCGGCAAAGCCGGCATACAACGCTCGCACCTTGCTGACAGCTTGTTCCGCCTCGGTGCGCACGGTTTGCGCGGCTGCAACGGCTTGATCGCGCTCGGCAGTCAAGGCGGCAAGTTGCGCTGTCATCGCGGTTGGTTCCGCAGCGACCGCCGCCGTTGTTTCCACCGCTGGCGCAGCCGAGGCAGCAGCTTGAGCGGCTTGTAAATCACGCTCGACAGCAGCCAATTTCTGCTGCGTCGCCTCCAGCGTCGCCGTCAACGTCTGCAATTCATCCTGATGTTTTTGCAGCACTTGTTCACGTTCCTGCGGCACAGCAGCGATCTCTTGCCGGAGCGCAGCCAGTTGTTGCGCCTGCTCATCAAAGATCGCCTGCTGCCGCAAGCGTTGGCGCTCGTTCTCAGCCAGTTCATCGCTCGCGGTCGTCACTTGCGCTTGTGCCTGCGTCAACGCAGCTTGTGCATCAGCAAGTTGCTGTTGCAATTCAAAAATCTGCACCTGCGCCTCCGCCGCAGCGGTTTTCGCAGTCGCCACATCTTCGACAGTCTGCGTTTGTGCGCGTGCCGCATCAGCCTGCGCCTGCGCCAATTGCTGCTCCAATTCAGTCCGTTGATTTTGCGCAGTCAGCGTGTCGGTGCGAGCGGTATCCAGCTCGGTTTGCACCGTCTCCAGCCGCAACTGCACCTCCGCCAATTGATCGGTCAACGCTTGTTGATCGGCGGCGACGGCTTCATTCGGCGGCAACACGCCGGCAGCCTGCGCGAGGCGCAACATCTCGCTATCCAGCGGCGTGGTTCGCGCCAGCGTCACCCGTTCATTGAGATGATGTTCCAGCTCGGTGATGCGGGATTGATGTTCGGCGGTGGTATCGACGATGGTTTGGCGCAATTGATCGAGGCTCAATTTGGCGTCCACTGCCTGCGCTTTGGCTTCGCGATACATCGCTTCCAATTCGGTGCGAGCGATGTTGAGACGTTCCAAGCTGCCCTGTGCCTGCGCGAGTTGTTGCTGCACTGCCGCTAAATCGCTGGCAGATTCAGTTTTGAGCGCGGCAAGCTGGCGCTCCAAATCCGTTTTGGTAGCGGTGAGGGTATCAAGCTGTTGTTTTAACTCAGCTTGTGCTTGGCGATGCCGTCCTTCGAGGGTCAAAATCGCCGAGCGGATGGCATCCTGACCATCTTCGGGCTGCAAGGTGCGGGTTTCACCGGCTTTGATCCACGAGACGGTTTGGGCGATGTAGGTTTCCTTGTGCGCCAAGCGTTCCTGCAAGGTGCCGTCATACCAATCATATAAAACATACACGCCCACCAAGGCGAGCAGCAGCGATAACGCGGTGGATTTCCAGAATGAGGTGGTGGAATCAGCCATTGAAAAAACCTCGGCTTTGATGGCAAAAGGACGTATTAAACAAGCATAAAAAAAGCGGTCATGGCAATGAACCATAACCGCTTATTGTGTAAAAACTTGAGCCGAGGCGGGGATTCGAACCCCGGACCTACGCATTACGAATGCGTTGCTCTACCAACTGAGCTACATCGGCGAGTTGAGCGCGGCATTGTAAAGAAAATTGCCCGCAGTCTCAAGATGTTCATGCGGGTGGTGAGCAATCACAGCACCGCTGCCAGTGCTAAAGTAGCGTCGCTTGGCTGTGCTAACATACCGCAATTGCAGGTTTTTTCTGGCGCGACTAGCTCACGGCGGCGCTGTATTTAGGATCGAGATGAGGAACGAGTGGTGAATGTGCGTGTGATGACGGCGCTGAATGGTTTGGCAGTGGTGGCGATGCTGCTCGGCGGGTGCGCGGGCAATGCGACGCGAGATCAAGACCCGAATGGGTTAGGGGCGCTGCCGGATTTGGAGCAGCTTCCGCATATCACGCTCTCTGGTGCCGAGCGCACCGAGGTGAAGGCGCTGGCGATGGGAGCAGCGCGGAGCAAGGGCTGGGTGATTGGGCGATCAGCGGCAGATCGCATGGTGGCGCAGCGCCCGCTTGATGCGGGGATGTCGGCAACGCTGGGCGTTAAGCCAGCGGTGCTCAAGCCCGGCACGTTGTTGGAAGTGACTTCTTATTTCGTCGAAGAGGGCGGCGGGGTGTTGGTGGCGACGCAAGCGGCGGTGGTGACGCCCCCGCCTGCGCCAAAAAAACCTGCCGCTCGCACCGATTACACCGTTGCTTTGACCGATCCGCTCACGGAATCGCTGGCGGCGCTGCGTGAGGTGTGGGGCGAACATCAGGGACGGGTGGCGCGAGCGACGCCGCCTGCTGAAGGTTGGAAAGATGCGTGGAGCAAAGATGCCGCGCCAATTCAAACCCAAACAATTCGCTCGCCCGCTCCCGCGCCCGTAAAACCAACTCCACCGCCCGCGCCAGAGGCTGAAGATGCCGGAGATGCTGATGACATGACGCCGGTAGCGCGTCCGCCGTTGTCTGCCGCAGGCAGTCCCGCGCCGAAGGTGGCAGCGATTGCGCCGCCGAAACCGCAGCCACCCGCAGTGGTGAAAGCGCCAGCGCCCGTCGTCAAGCCCGTTGTGACTGCGCCCAAAGTGGTGCCACCAGTTGCGGTGAAACCTGCGCCGGCGAAACCAGTTGCGGTGAAACCTGCGCCGGTGACGACTGGCAAACCGGTGGTGGTGGTGACGCCGAAAACGCCAGTCAAACCAGCGCCAAAGGGTGCGCCGGTGGTGGAGGTGGCGCGTTCGGCACCAAAACCACCCGCCAAACCCAACAGCAGCATGATGGAATTGCCCAAGCCGCGCCCGGCTGCATCGACGGTGGTCAAGTCATCAGTGAGTTTTGCAGCGTCGGCAGAAAAATTTGCCCGCGAGCGCGGCTGTAAAGTGAGCAGTAAAGGCACGGATTTAGTGGAATCGCGGAAAGATGGCGAGATTCACAAGGTGCCGTGTGTGGGTGCGGATAGCATCTTGGTGAAATGTCAAAAGGGAAGCTGTAAGAGTTTGTTATAACTTTTGAGTTGGCGGTTGTCAGTTGAAAAACTAAAAAGTTGGTGGCGTGTTGTCACTCTTTTTTTTAACTGACAACTGTTTTCTCAATCACCACTTTTTAATCAAAGAATTCTCCGTTTAATAATGACCAAACGCCGTCTCTCAGAACGTCAAATCGACCGTATCCGTGCCATTCAAACACGGCGGCAGCAACGTTTCGCGGCGGGTTCTGATTTGGAGCCGGAACTGACCGCCGCCACCGGAGCGCCGGAGGTTGGGCGCGTGATGGTGCGCTACGGCGCAAATTTAGCAGTGGAAACCAGCGCCGGTCAGCTCGTGCATTGTTTGGTGCGCAGCAATGTCGGGCAGCCGGTGTGCGGCGATCAAGTGATTTGGCAGCGCATCGCTGATGGGCAGGGCGTGGTCACGGCGTTGCAACCGCGCCTCACGGAATTGAGCCGCCCCGATTTCAACAATCACCCCAAGGCACTGGCGGCAAATCTCACTCAATTGGTGATTTTGCTGGCACCAGAGCCGGAGCCGAGCGGCTATCTCATTGATCAATATCTGGTCGCCGCTGAGCGGATTGGCGTGGAGGCGCTCATCGTTGGCAACAAGATGGACGTGCTCACCGATTCCGCTCGTGCTGCGTTTCAACAACGTTTTGCGCATTATCCGGCGCTGGGCTATCGCACCTTTTGGACGAGCGTTCACGCGGCAGCGAGTTTGGCGGCGTTGCGGACTGCACTGGCAGATCAGACCAGCGTGTTGGTGGGGCAATCTGGCGTCGGTAAATCGTCGTTAATCAAGACGTTGCTGCCAGATCGGGAGATTCAAATCGGACGCTTGTCACAGGCGACCGGGCTGGGTCGCCACACGACATCAGCGACGACCTGTTATCAGTTGGCGGGCGGCGGGGCGTTGATTGATTCGCCCGGGGTGCGCAGTTTCCGGCTCGGGACGCTGGCGCGGTCGGAATTGCAAGCGGGTTTCCGCGATTTTCGCCCGTATCTGGGGCAATGCCGCTTTGCCGATTGTCGTCACGATCAAGAGCCAGATTGCGCAATTCGGGCGGCGGTGGCGACGGGCGCGATTGCGGCGGTGCGGCTGGACAATTTTCATCATCTGCTGCGCACTATTTGAAACCATGTTGCTGTAAAAATTCGCGGGTCAGCGCCGACGGCATTGCCGACACAGCGGCTTGCTCGCCCAACAATAGCCGCTCTAAATACCGCGCAATTAAATCCACTTCGAGATTAACGCGAGTGCCAACCTGATACGCGCCAATGATGGTATGGGCGGCGGTGTGCGGGACGATATTCAATTCAAACGCCGCGCCATCCACCTGATTGACGGTCAAGCTGGTGCCATCCACGCAAATCGACCCTTTGGGCGCGATGTAACGCGCCAATTCTGCTGGCGCTTCAATCCGCAGCCGCCACGACCGTGCATCGGCGTGGCGCTCGCGCACCGTGCCCACCCCGTCCACATGACCGCTGACGAGATGCCCGCCGAGCGGCGTCGCCAACGTCAACGCGGGTTCCAAATTGACGCGATTGCCAATGCTGAGGCTGCCGAGCGTCGTGAGCGCGAGCGTTTCACGCGACACATCGGCGGAGAATCCTGCGCCCGTCAGCGCGACTGCGGTGAGACACACGCCGTTGACGGCGATGCTGTCGCCAAGCGCAACGCCTGCGAGCGGCAGCTCGCCGGTGTGAACAGTCAGGCGCACATCGCCGCTGCGCGGTTGGGAGTGCTGGAGGTGGCCGATGGCCTGAATGATGCCGGTGAACATAAAAAATCAATTAACCTGTGAGCAGTGGGCTTTGCAATTTCTCGTTGAAAAGAGAAATAGGGATTTAATCTAAAGAAGCGCCGAATAAAGTGACCACATCAGCAGCATCAAAAATCTGTTCCGCCCACGCTTCCAATTGCTCCGTGTTTGCGTGCTGCAAACGGACGATTGCCCAATTCGGCAAATCACCAAAGCGGCGCTGGAGTAACTTAGTGAGAATAGCGCGAGCCTCAGCTTGGCGTCCTTCAATACGGCCTTCAAAACGACCTTCTTGATGACCTTCAATACGTCCTTCAGCCAGCCCTTTTTCCATACCAATGCCAACCAATTGCTGGTATGCGCGTGTCTCTTCTAATGGCGTTGAAATATGCAACATTGTCATAACCTCTTCATAGGATTGATGTTTGTAGCGTTCCATTAACCACGATATAAACACATCCATTAACGCAGTAGCATCTGGTTCAGTACGCGCTGTCAATTGTTGCCATGCTGCCGGTGCCTGTTGTGCTAATTCCCTATTATTAGCAACTAATGGCAAAAAAGTTGCCAATAATGGATGATTTGGTTGTTCACAACGCGCCCGTTCTATTACTTCATCCAAATAGACAGATTTTAATAATAGCGGACTAATTCCTAAATGAGCTTGCCACGGCGATTCTGGTTCATCACCGCTGCGCTCAATGAATAACACCAAACCATGCACTGTGCAATTAGGATGCAATTTACGATATAGCACCAATTCCAAAACTAACCGATCATAAACATCACCAGAATGTCGGGTTTGAATTTCCAGAATATACACCGGACCGATGCCATTGTCTGGTTCAAACACATGATCAGCGCGGCGTTCCAATTCCTTGAATACAATAGAACGATCTTGATAGTTACCAATGAGTTCTAAACCGCCGGTAAGGAAACGAAATGCTTCGGGGCTGGAAGTTAATAACGTGTGAATGTGTTTATCGGTTTTCATTATAATGAACACGCCAATTCTAGCATTCAAAGTTACTTATGCCAGTGAACATGGTTTTTGCAGTCGCCAAGCAATGAAAAAACACAGTTGGGTTAAACAATGCCGATTGCATTGAAAGCACGGCGCTGTTTATTCTGGCCACCATTTCGCAAAGTCAGCAGCCAATTCATGCCCTCGGTTGATTAAATCTTGTTTCTTAAAATCTGGATCACTAGTGAGTGCAGTACCGAGCACTGTCGTCATTCTGAATCCACTCGTTTTATAAGTATTCGCTTTTGCACTAATAGCTCCATTCTGCACCGAACTGTTGAGCTTTTTCTCCAGAAGCGTCAGGTTCCCTAATAAATTCACATGCGTCTCAAAATCCTGATCGCTTTTGAATCCAAGCGCACTGGGTTTGAACATGGGGGATTGCGATAATATATGTTCAATCGTTGGGTTTTTACCCATGATGTCTCTTAATTCATCCAGCGTGTACTGGTGTTGCTGCAACCGTTCGCAGTGGTTAATAAATAATGTACGTAACAGATCAGTTTTCGTGTAATCGGTGCTCGTCAGATGGTCTATAAATTTTGCATTGCTGATTTCAAATGAATTGAACCACTTCAAATGCTCTTCTATCCCTTTCATTAACCAATCTTCATTGTTAAGACGAAATGCAAACTCCGCAGCGTGTTTTTTCCCCCCATATTTTCTAACTTTGAATAATCGCAGATCAATGATCTCCAGCATTCTCAGTACGCTGACCTTCCGTTTGGGTAACTGTTGACTGAGAAACTGCTTCTTCTCTAATTGCGCGATCACCGGATACAAAGCAACCGCCAACCCCTGAATGGAAAACAGCTTGTAGTAGGCGCTGTCGGTTTCAACCCGACAAAGAACATCGTGAAATGCTTTGATATACCCCACGAGACTATTGAAATAGCTAGAAAGATATTTGTCGATTTTATCTTGAGCGTTCTCCTGTGATCTCAGTTCATGCAGACGTACTTTGACATTAGATAAAATGTCATCAGCCGTTGGATCGTAGCTCTCTTGAGAAAAACAGATATGATGATGGCGAAGCAGATCATCTTCAGTGAATTTTTTTGAGCTGATCGTGTTAATAGCATACTTCTCGCCGATCATTTTAATCTCATCGTACCATCCAAAAATATCCGCAAATCCGCTGTTAATCGGATCATCGTAACGACGGTCGAGATATTTATCAGAAAAGTAAAATAAGAGGCTCTTCATTTTCTCCATGCGTGATAATTCTTTGCCTCTATCATTCACCGTCTGAAAAATACGAATAGCATCAGACTCGTCTTTTTCGACAAACTCTAAGATAGAAAGAGATTCAACTGATTTCAAAAGTTCCTGTAGGTTGTTTTCTCTAAACTCGCTGGTAATACTGGCAATCTTTTCAACCGATGAGTCTACACGCTGACCTTCTGATTCCAAAAGAATTTTCAGTTCTTTATTTCTGAAACCATCAATGAGATTGTTAATTTCCTCGAATGCACCTAGCAAAAACTTCTGGCTCTTATTTTGAGGCTTGAGCTGACTGACTGCCACTTCATCAGAACTCAACAGTTGAAAGTAGAACTCCCGATCATGCTTTAGTGGTGTTAATTTGAATTTCTCATGTACATCCTTGACATACAGAAAACTATAAAAGCTCTTCATCCTATTGCTGTCTGGCAGTTTCCGAATGAGACAAGCAATCAGCATCAGTAATGTGGTCAAACGCTGTTGACCATCTACCACGGTGTATTGATCGGGGTTGTTGGTTTTTGCAATAACGACCGTGCCGATATAGTGCTGTGATTGCGTTGTAATTGCTTCTTGGATGTCCTCAAACAACTCGTTCACATGTTCCTTTTCCCACGCATAGCTGCGCTGATACCTAGGTATTTTAAACACCTTTCCTGAAAAGAACGTTTGCAAAGATTTTTGGTTAGACATAGCACAAACCTCAGTTGTTAATTTGAAAAACAAGAAGATTCCAGATGACAAACGCTCACCGCCAACACTAAACAGGTTAGCTTGCGTTAAATCAAATTACTCCTTGATAAAAAAAGATGTTCTTTCTAATATCTCAGCTTGACACTGTTCCGTCAAACAGCAATTTATTGTCTGCCTCGTCTGCTAACCTGTGATGGTCTTAGCTTGCTGATGTCGTTAAGCGCAGATGGTAACTCTAACTATTTGCCAGTGTCAAGATCGTTTATTGAATCACTAACACGAGGAAAGTTTTATGCGTCATTTTGAACAAAATCAAGTTCCTGCAGCGGTTGAGCAACATGGAGAAGCGTTGGAATATATCGCTGCGGACTTAAAAGCTGATCGTGAGATCGTGCGCACTGCGATTCAGCAAAATTGGGAGGCTTTGCAATATGCCGCTGAGGAATTACAAGCCGATCGTGAGATCGTTCTCGCTGCGGTTCAGCAAAATAGCCGGGCTTTGGGATATGCCGCTAAGGAATTGAAAGCCGATCGTGAGTTCATGCTCGCTGCGGTTCAGCAAAATAGCCGGGCTTTGGGATATGCCGCTAAGGAATTGAAAGCCGATCGTGAGATCGTGCTCGCTGCGGTTCAGAAAAATGGCTGGGCTTTGAAATATGCTGCTGAGGAATTACAAGCCGATCGTGAGATCGTACTTGCTGCGGTTCAGCAAGAGGGCTGTGCTTTGCAATATGCCGCTGAGGAATTGAAAGCGGATCGTGAGATCGTTCTCGCTGTCGACCGTGAAAAATTCCTCGCTACGGTTCAGGAATATGGCTCGCTTTTGTCTTATGCCACTGCCGAATTAAAAGCCGACCGTGAGATCGTTCTCGCTGCGGTTCAGCAAAAGGGCGAGGCTTTGGAATATGCCACTGCCGAATTAAAAGCCGACCGTGAGATCGTTCTCGCTGCGATTCAACAAGATTGCGAGGCTTTGAAATATGCCGCTAAGGAATTGAAAGCCGATCATGAGTTCATGCTCGCTGCGGTTCAACACAATAGCGAGGCTTTGCGATATGCTGCTGAGGAATTGAAAGCCGATCGTAAATTTATCCTCGCTGCGGTTCAGCAAAATGGTGGAAGTTTATACTATGCCGCTAAAGAATGGAAAGCCGATCGTGAGATCGTTCTCGCTGCGGTTCAGCAAGATTACAGAGCTTTGGAATATGCCGCTGCAAAATTGAAAGCCAATCGTAAGTTCATGCTCTCTGTGGCTGCGGAATGTAAAACCGATCGTGAGATCGTGCTCGCTAAGGTTCAGCAAGATAGCGGGGCTTTGGAATATGCCAGTGCCGAATTAAGAGCCGACCGTGAGATCGTTCTCGCTGCGGTTCAGCAAGATGGCTGGGTTTTGGGATATGCCGCTAAGGAATTGAAAGCCGATCGTGAGATTGTGCTCACTGCGGTTCAGAAAAATGGTCGGGCTTTGTACTATGCCCCTGAGGAATTGAAAGCCGACCGTGAGATCGTTCTCGCTGCGATTCAGCAACAGGGCGAGGCTTTGCAATATGCCGCTAAGGAATTGAAAGCCCATCGTGAAATCGTTCTCGCTGCGGTTCAGCAAAATGGTGGAATTTTATACTATGCCGCTGAAGAATTAAAAGCTGACCGTGAGATCGTTCTCGCTGCGGTTCAGCAACAGGGCGAGGCTTTGAAATATCCCACTTATGCCGATTATACCGCTTGGGAATTGACAGCCGATCGTGAAATCGTTCTCGCTGCGGTTCAGCAAAATGGTGGAAGTTTATACTATGCCGCTTGGGAATTGAACGCGGATCGTGAAATCGTTCTCGCTGCGGTTCAGCAACAGGGCAAGGCTTTGCAATATGCCAGTGCCGAATTAAGAGCCGACCGTGAGATTGTGCTCACTGCGGTTCAGCAACAGGGCGAGGCTTTGCAATATGCCAGTGCCGAATTAAGAGCCGACCGTGAGATCGTTCTCGCTGCGGTTCAGCAGAATGGTGAGGCTTTGCAATATATCTGTGTCGCCAAGACGCGCCAAGAAATTATGCTTGCGGTTAAGCAAAATGGCTTGGCTTTGCAAGATGCCAGTGCCAAATTAAGAGCCGACCGTGAAATCGTTCTTGCAGCGGTTAAGAAAAATGGCTTGGCTTTGCAATATGCCGCTGCGGAATTAAAAGCTGACCGTGAGATATTTCTCGCTGCTTTTAAAAAAAATTCCAGTGCTTTGGAATATGCCAGTGCCGAATTAAGAGCTGACCGTGAGATCGTTCTTGCTGCGGGCTCGGCTTTGGAATATGCCGCTAAGGAATTGAAAGCCGATCGTGAGATCGTGCTCGCTACGGTTCGGCAAAATTGGCAGGCTTTGCGATATGCCGCTAAGGAATTAAAAGCCGATCGTGAGATTGTGCTCGCTGCGGTTCAGCAAGATCACGGGGCTTTGGTATATGCCGCTAAGGAATTAAAAGCCGATCGTGAAATCGTTCTCGCTGCGGTTCAGAAAAATGGTCGGGCTTTGTACAGAGCCGCTGAGGAATTGAAAGCCGATCGTGAGATTGTGCTCATGGCGGTTCAGCAAGATGACTGGGCTTTGAATTGTGCCGCTGAGGAATTGAAAGCGGATCGTGAGTTCATGCTCGCTGCGGTTCAGCGCAATGGCAAGGCTTTGGAATATGCAGAATTGAAAGCGGATCGTGAGTTCATGCTCGCTGCGGTTCAGCAGAATGGCGAGGCTTTGGAATATGCCGCTGCGAAATTGAAAGCCGATCGTGAGATCGTTCTCGCAGCAGTTCAGAAAGATGGGCGGGCTTTGCGATATGCCGCTGAGGAATTGAAAGCCGATCGTGAGATTGTGCTCACTGCGGTTCAGCAAGATTGGCAGGCTTTGTACTATGCCGCTGCGGAATTGAAAGCCGATCGTGAGATTGTGCTCACTGCGGTTCAGCAAAAGGGCGAGGCTTTGAAATATGTCGCTGCGGAATTGAAAGCCGATCGTGAGATCGTTCTCGCTGCGGTTCAGCAAGATGGCGAGGCTTTGTACTATGCCGCTGCGGAATTGAAAGCCGATCGTGAGATTGTGCTCACTGCGGTTCAGCAAAAGGGCGGGGCTTTGGGATGGGCTGCTGCGGAATTGAAAGCCGATCGTGAGATTGTGCTCACTGCGGTTCAGCAAAATGGCGAGGCTTTGAGATGGGCTGCTGCGGAATTGAAAGCCGATCGTGAGATTGTGCTCACTGCGGTTCAGCAAAATGGCGAGGTTTTGAAATATGTCGCTGATGAATTGACAGCGGATCGTGAGATTGTGCTCACTGCGGTTCAGCAAAATGGCTGGGCTTTGCAATATGCCGCTGCCGAATTGAAAGCCGATCGTGAGATTGTGCTCACTGCGGTTCAACAAAAGGGCGGAGCTTTTTTGCAAGATGCCGCTGAGAAATTGAAAGCGGATCGTGAAATCGTACTCGCTGTGATTCAGCAAGATGGCGCGGCTTTGGAATATGCCGCTAAGGAATTGAAAGCCGATCGTGAAATCGTACTCGCTGCGGTTCAGCAAGATGGCGCGGCTCTGCAATATGCCGCTAAGAAATTGCAAGCCGATCGTGAAATCGTACTCGCTGCGGTTCAGCAAGATGGCGCGGCTTTGCAATATACCGCTAAGAAATTGCAAGCCGATCCTGAGATCGTGCTCGCTGCGGTTCAGCAAAATGGCGCGGCTCTGCAATATGCCGCTAAGAAATTGCAAGCCGATTCTGAACTCATCCGCACGGCGCAGTTAAACATAAAAGAATAACTGCTCATCTTGCCCCACTTTAACCGGTGGGGTTGATTGACCAATATCTTGCCGGTCGCAACTCGCGCATCAACATCAGCAAAAATTGAGCGGCACAATCAATTCTCCCTTGTCACGATTTATTTCAGTGGTGCGATATATGCGTTGGGAACATTTTGAACCTAAAAAATCTGGCACTTGCCAATTGCAAAAAACTACAGACAACACCATCCTCAGCGGTGAATATGAACGCGGTATTGTGACCACCGGAAAAAGCCGAGTCTTTCATGGATATTATGTTCGGGTTGATATAGATGGTGAAACTGTTACTGGATTTGATCCAATTCATTCTGAAAGCTATCATTTGGCATTGCAAAACTGTAACGCGCAACTTGCGGAAAAAGATTTGCGCTTGTTAGTGGCTGGTAATGTGCCTGAGTATTCAGAATCAGCAATGAGTGGCGGTTCAGGATATGGATATCTGCCCGGTCATAAAAAGGCGATCGATATAATGACCAGCTATCCATTAGATAACGGTTAAAATATGGGTAATGCTCCGCGCAATAAACATAAATAGCTTTTTAGCTCTTTGCAAAGCATTAAAAGAGTTTCGTTGTGTTGAGCGGGGCATTGCCATGATGATGCGCTTGAATTGCCAGAAAAATTGCGCTGCCATTCAATCACAGCGCAATCATGGCACGCTGTTACTGCGGTTTTAATTGAGACTTGTTATAACGAAAGCGTTTGCCTTCCAATAACGGCGATTCACACATATAGCGCGTGGCTTGAATCGCATCATCAAGGAATACCTGCACTGCGGCGGCAATGTCGCTCTCAAGATAACCATAGGTGGCGACTTCATTGCCATCTTCAGCATGATGAATGTAGGGCGTGGTTGGCACTTCAAGACGATGTAAAGCGAGATGAAATACTTCTGCTGATAACCCTATCCCGTATAAAACATGCGCCTGCGAGCGAGATAAATAACCCTTCGGGACGCCATTGCGATGTTGCAATTACAGTTGAATACGAACAAAGGAACAGCCTAGTATTTTTTCTATATGTTTTTGTCTATCGTTGTCTTTTGATCTGTTGTGCTTATGATCTGGCTCGTCTATTTCATAAGCAATGTTGTTGATAGGATCATAACCATCAATACGATAAGACAACACTTTATATTGTCTTATGAGTTTTATTTTCAAAAGCTGCTCTATCGTTTTTAATGCAGCCTCCTCTTGCAGTCTGTTGGGAACACGCTGCAAACCTTTATAACGCTCTAAAATTAAATTGTAGGAAAATTGGTCGAGGATAAATTGACGGTACTCGCGTGGTGGATCGCCTGAAATATAAGTGCTTGATTTGAAGCCACATTTCAGTTCTGGGCTGAGTGATTCAAGAAGCACGTCGATGTCACGGAGGACGTGCTTATGTTGTTTGCCGGTCAATTCGGCGACTTCACGGGAGGTCATTGAAACAGCGGGGACACTGAAATTGTCCATAATAGAATTCCACATATTGATTTCGACACAACCTGAGAGATCAGGCTACCGGGAGGGTCGAACGGCTATGTGAGACCGCGTGGGTGTTTCTAGGGCATAACCTTAGTCTTGTATTTCCCACACTCCCGGCGCACCTAAAACTTAAAGTGATCGGGTATAAAAAACCGCTTGTCTGACGGGAGCGGGTTCCGCACATAGCTTAGAGGATTCGACGCCTCTTAAAGTGGATAAAAACACGAATGCTGCTGCGGTGTCAAGTGTGATTGATGATTGTGATGAGACGGTGAATTGAGAGGACAACGACCTGCGGAATTAAATTGCAAGTGTTTATAACAGAAACCTTTTAGAGTTGTGCTATAAACACCGTAATGAATACACCAGTCGGGAGGGTGAGACGGTCAAAGTTCCGCGTGGTTATTCCTGATTTGCACCAGTATTGTATTTGCCACACTCCCGACCAGCGATTAAAAAACTAGAACTGTTAGATATTGAAAATACCGAATTACTACGGCGGTCAGGAGGGTAGCAACGGCTCAAAAGGGCACCGCTTGCAGCTTTTCAGGTTTCCCAGTGTTGTATCGCTGCAAACTCCCGACCATTGAAATTGGGCGGGCGAAAAATACCGCTTAACTGACGGGTGCGGATTCCGCGTATAGCTTAGAGGATTCGACGCCTCTTAAAGCGAATAAAAACACGAATGCTGCTGCGGTGTCAAGTGTGATTGATGAGTGTGCAATGATAAAAACAGCATAAAAAAAGCGACCGCGTAATGGGTCGCTGAAAAAGAAAACGGCAGCGGCAGCGTCTCTTTGCTTATTGCATTATTTTAGCGCGTTGGCTTGACCGTTTTACAGTGCTGGGTGGCGCGTTGTGTCGATCCAGTAAATTCTGCAAATTCACTGCATTGAGATAACTATCAATGCGTTCATTTAATTCATACCACAGCGCATGAGTTAAACAAGGTCGATTGTTTTGGCAATTCCCCGCCCCGCCGCAGCGCGTTGTATCAAGATTATCATCGACGGCGCGAATCACATCAGCCACTGAAATCTCCGCTGGCGGTCGCGTTAATAAATATCCGCCGCCGGGCCCGCGCACACTGCGGACGAGCTGACAACGCCGTAATTTGGCAAATAATTGTTCTAAATACGAGAGCGAAATCACTTGCCGCTCCGCAATATCCGCCAGCGGAATTGGCCCTTGCGTTTGTTCAATTGCTAAATCCAACATTGCAGTCACGGCATAACGCCCTTTGGTGGTCAATTTCATTCAATGTTCTCGCTCAAATCCGCATGGACATCACGCCGGTGGTGGAAGCGTCGTTTCCAATACCACCGCATCTAAATCAGCGTCGTGCTCGAAATGTGGCACCGCTTGCCCGTGTTCCAATGCCAGCGTCAACGCTTCCAGCCGCTGATCCATGTGATGAATGTGATCGAGCATCCGATTGATCGCATTGGCAATGGGATCGGGCGCATCGCGGGTCGCGCCATACGCATCAAAACCGATGCGTTTGGCAGTGTCAGCGCGGCGTTGTGCCGCCGCATCGCTGGCGGGTTCAATAATCCGCCCCGGCACTCCCACCGCCGTCGCGCCGGCTGGCACCGTTTTGACGACCACCGCATTCGAGCCAATCCGCGCCCCGTCGCCAATCTCAATCGGGCCGAGCACCTTTGCACCCGCACCCACCACGACATCGCGCCCCAACGTCGGATGACGCTTGCCTTTTTGCCAACTGGTGCCGCCGAGCGTGACGCCGTGATACAGCGTGCAATCGTCACCAATCACCGCCGTCTCCCCAATCACCACGCCCATACCGTGATCAATAAAAAAGCGCCGTCCAATCACCGCCCCCGGATGGATTTCAATACCCGTGAACAGGCGAGCGATATTCGCCACTGCCCGCGCCAGCCATTTGAAATGCTGTTGCCACAGGCGATGCGCCAGCCGATGCGCCAGCACGGCATGAAAGCCCGGATATAGCGTGAGAATTTCAAAACGATTCCGCGCTGCCGGATCGCGGTCAAACACGCAGGCGAGGTCTTCTTGTAAGCGTTCAAACATTCCAAACCGTCCTTCAATGCGATTTCAGTTGTCACAGTGGAAGTTGTGTGCTTTATTCACAAGTTCATATTAAGAGTGACGCCATAAAAATACAACGTATTGATTTGATTGACAGTTATCAATTCACAACAGCAATGCAATCACCGCACCTGTTGCGCATTCCACCCGCAGCATTTTCTCTCGCAAAGAGCAGCTTTTACTCGTGAACATGACGTTAATTGACACCCACTGCCATCTGGATCACAGCGTCTTTGATCTGGATCGTGCCGCTATTTTGCGCCGCAGCGCCGCCAGCGGGGTATGCGCAATTGTGGTGCCGGGCGTCACGGCTGCGCATTGGTCGCAGGTGCTGGCGCTGTGCGCAGCGCCGCCGCCAAACGGGCTGGCGCTGTATCCGGCGTTGGGCGTGCATCCGCTGAGTTGCGCCGCTTATCAGGATGCAGATTTGCAGGAATTAGCGGCAGCGGGGCGACGGCAGCCGCTGGTGGCAATCGGCGAGATTGGGTTGGATTTTTATGGCGGCGACGCGGCAGTCGCGCAACAGAGACTGTTTGAGATGCAGCTTGAGATTGCACAAGAGCTTGATTTGCCAGTGTTATTGCATGTGCGCCGGGCACATGACGCAGTGTTGTTGACGCTGCGGCGCTTTCCGCACCTCACCGGCATCGTTCACGCCTTTAACGGGAGCTGGCAGCAGGCGCAGCAGTATTTGGCGCGAGGCTTCAAATTGGGATTTGGCGGAATGCTGACTTTTACACGGGCGACAAAATTGCGCCGACTGGCTGCCGAGTTGCCGCTGGAGGCGCTGGTGTTGGAAACCGATGCGCCAGACATGTCCGGCGCGGCACATCGCGGCGAGCGCAACAGCCCGGAATATCTGCCCGAAGTTCTCGCCACTCTCGCCCAATTGCGTGACTGCGCGGCGGCTGAACTCGCTGCGATCACGACCGCCAACGCTCGTGCGGTGTTGCGGCTGCCATGAGCGCCAATTCTGAGCTGCCGCTGTACGCCCGCACGCACATTTTGGTTGGTGAAACGGGCATTGAACGGCTGCGCAGCAGTCATGTGTTCATCGCCGGCTTGGGCGGAGTGGGCGCATTTGCTGCCGAGGCGCTGGCACGCGCTGGCGTGGGGGCGCTCACGTTGGCGGATCACGATCTGGTCACGGCATCAAATCTGAATCGGCAACTGCTGGCGCTGCATTCGACGTTGGGACGGCGCAAAACCGAGGTCATGGCCGAGCGCATTGCGGACATCAATCCGAGCTGTCAGGTGACGCTGGTGGAGGAGTTTCTGACTGCGGAGACGTTGGAGCCGCTGCTGCGGGCGGGGAATTTCACGGCGGTGATTGATGCAATTGACAGTTTGAACAGCAAGCTGGCGCTGTTGGAGCTGGCGCTGCGCAGCGGAGTGCCGATTGTCAGCAGCATGGGCGCGGGTGGGCGCTTGGATCCGACGCAGGTGCAAATCAGCGAGTTGGCGCTGACGCAGAACTGTCCGCTGGCGCGGCAGGTGCGACAACGGCTGCGACGGCGCGGCGTGACGGAACCGTTGACGGTGGCGTGGTCGAATGAACTGCCGCGTCCGCCGTTGCCACCAGAAATGTTGGAGCGCGGACGGGCGCGAGCGGTGAATGGGAGTGTCAGTTATGTGCCGGCGTTGTTTGGATTGATGCTGGCGGGAGTGGTGATAGAACGCATTGCGGCGGCGGCGAATTGAGTTGTCAGTTAAAAACTGAAAATTTGATGATGAGTTGTCACTTTTTTTTAATTGCCGGATTAAAAAATAACCACTCATCAATAACGCGCTTCACTGACAACTGACAACTGACAACCGACAACTTTTTTAACCCACCCATTCGTACAATTCAATCTGCGCCGGATCGCAACTGGTGCAGCCACCGCAAGGCGTGTGCGCAGGCAATTTGCGAATGCGCCCCCGCTGTTCCAACAAATCCAACATCCCGCGCAGTGCCTCCGGCGCAATGTCAAACCGATATGACAAATCGCGCACCGCCGCCCGCTGTTGAGTGCGTAAATACTGAGATAATTCAGTCAGCATCTGTTCCGTTCCTCTGGTTGTGAAGCATGTTTTCTCATGTCATGGCGTTCCAACAACACGGCTATTCCCCACAGCAACAGGCTCAAACCCAGCGCCAGCCCATTTCCCCAGCCGATAAAGGGCGTTGCGCCGCTGCGCGGTTGCACGACGGCGCTGGCGCTGCCGCGCCGGAAGGTCGGGACGCTGGTGAGGATGCGGCCGCGTTCGTCGATGATGGCGGAGATGCCGGTGTTGGTAGCCCGCAGCAGCATTCGTCCGGTTTCTAAAGCGCGAAAGCGGGCGATTTGCAGATGTTGGTGCGGGGCGAGCGAGTCGCCAAACCAAGCGTCATTGCTGACGTTGATGAGAAATTGCGCTTCCGGCAGCGCGGCGGCGACTTCGTGCGGAAAGGCGTCTTCATAACAAATGGATGCGCCAGCTTGCCACTTGCCGACTTGCAGCAGCGGACGGGCGCTGGTGCCGGCGCTGAAATCGGACATCGGCACATCAAACAATTCTGCCAACGTCCCCAGCACAAAACGCAGCGGGATGAATTCGCCAAACGGCACCAGATGGCGTTTGGCATATAACGCTTCATGGCTGCCGATACTCAATAAGCCGTTGTAATACTGACCCGTTTTGAGATTGAGCACCGGCAAACCCAGCACGATTTCTGCGCCTTCCTCCCGCGCTCGTGCGGCCAACGGCGTGAGCAGCGGCTCGCGCACGTCGTGCAAAAAGTCGGTCAGGGCGGTTTCTGGCCACAGAATCAGCGCCGCGCCAAACTGCTCTCGCGTCAGCTCCAAATATGCCTGCGCGATCTGCACACTCGCCTCCGGCGTCCATTTCAGCGCCTGCGGGATGTTGGCTTGAACGACGGCGGCGGTGAACGGGGCACCGCTCGGCTGCGTCCATTGCACCGTTTGCAACGCGCTGCCGCCGAGCCAGAGTGCGGCGAGGCTGGCGGCAGCCAGCCAACGTCGCCATCCGCGCCAATGCAGCCCGCCCCAAATCAAGCTGCCAGACAGCGCGACGAGCAGACTCACGAGGTAAACGCCGCCGATGGGCGCGTAGCCAGCGAGCGGTGAATCCAGTTGGCTGTAGCCGAGGTTGAGCCACGGAAAGCCGGTGAACAGCCAGCCGCGCACCCATTCGAGGAGGAGGTAGCTGGCGGGGAGAATGAGAAAGAAGTTGGCAGTGGTCAGTTGGCAGTTGTCAGTCGGTGTTGTGAGCGCGTTTGCTGCAATTGGCGCTGCCGGTCGCGCTGTTCTAAATCGCCTTGCCAATTTCACCACCTGATCGCTGACCACTGGCGACCGCGCCAGCCACCCGCTCACTCCGCTATACAGCGCCAATACTGCGATAAACACTGCCGTCAATAACCACGCCAGCCAAGTGTCGATATTGCCGAATTCATTCAGGCTGATCCGAATCCACCACACGCCACCGCCGAATAAACCAATTCCGAATAACCAGCCGCGCCAAAATCCTTCGCGGGGCGTGGCATTGCGCAGGCTGTGTAATAAGCCAGCAAATGCCAATGGTGCCATGAAAAACCATGCAAAAGGCGCAAAGCTCAATACCATTAACGCGCCACTGAGAAAGGCAATCAGATTCGGCGCTTGTCGCCAAGTGTTGACTATTAACCGCACGCTCATTGTAATTCCTTAGCTTTAACGTTCACTGATGCGCTTTAATAATAACAGCGCACTGCCAATAAATAATAACGGCGGAATAATTGCCGCAAGAAAGGGATTCATGCCAAATAACAGCGCCAAATAAGCTAAGGTGCGGCTGATGACGTAATAAAAAATGCCAATTAAAATGCCAATAAACAGTCGTCGCCCCATGCCCGTGCTGCGCGATGATCCCAGCAGCAACGGCGTCGCCAATAAAATCATCGACAAGGTCAGCAGCGGATGTACCACCTTGCCCCAAAATACCACCGCATATCGGCTCGCATCTTGTTGATTGAGCGTCATAAAGTGGATGTAGCGATACAGCGCCCACACCGGCAGCAGTTGCGGATCAGCAATCACGATCTTGAGCAATTCGGGGTTGAGCAGCGATTCCCAGCCCATCTGCGCGAGGCGCTCCACCGTCACTCCCGCTGCGCTGACCCGACTGCGGGCGATGTCGCGCAACTGCCAGCTTCCGGCGTGATAGTGCGCAGCGGCAGCGTGAGTCGTGATTAAGGTTCCCGTCGCCGTATCAACTTGATAAATAAAAATATCTCGCGCTTCGGTGCCGCTGCGCAGCTCGCGGATGTTGACGTAAGCGCCGTCCGCAACTGCCCACAATCCATCTGGCACCAGCGGCTGCTCCGCCGCCAGCGCTTCGCGCCGCAGCGTCGCGCCGTAGTGTTCCGTCACCGGCGCGATCACCTCGCCGAGCAGCACTGCGACCAGCGCCAGCACCGCGCCGCCCAACAATCCCGCTCGCACAATCTGCCAAATCGACATCCCCGCTGCGCGCAGTGCCACCAATTCAGAGCGACTCGCCAGCGTGCCCAATCCGATCAATGCGCCAATCAAGGTCACAATCGGAAACAGTTGATAGGCATAACGCGGCAGGCGCAGCGTCATCACCAGCAGCGCCTCGGTCAAACCGTAGTGCGCCGTGCCAATCGCGTCGAGATCGTCCGCCAGCAGGATCACGCCCAACAGCGGCAACAGCACTGCCAGCGTCAACAGCGTGCCGCCGATCACCGCGCCAGCTAAATATCGCTCAATAATTCGCAAGTCAGTCTGCGCCAGTTAAAGTGAAGTGAATCAGCACTGCCGATTCTACGCGCCTGATCCCGCAGCACTCGTGTCAGCGCGTCAACTAGAATCAACCACCACGCTCCGGCGTCTTTTGAACACTCAACACAGGAACCTCCCAGATGAACTGCACTCTCCTTACCGGCGACCTCGCCAACCATGCCACGCCGTGCCTTGTGCTCGGCGTCTTCGCCCAAGAACCGCTGACCGGCGCAGCGGCTGCAATGGATCGCGCCAGCTCCGGTCAGCTCGCCGCGCTGTGGCAGAAGGGCGATCTCAGCGGTGATGCCGGTCGCACCTTGCTGTTGTATGCGCTGCCCGGCGTCGCTGCCGAACGCATCTTGTTGATTGATTTCGGGAAAAGCGCGGAATGCACCCGCGCTAAATATCGCAAAACCCTGACTGCCGCTATCGCCGCGCTCCAGCAGTTACACGCGGGCGCTGCCGTGCTGGCGCTGCCGGAGCAGTTGCCAGAAGGTCTTGATCTGTACGCCGCCGTCCGCGATGTCGTCACGCTCGCTGCTGCGGGCACCTATCGTTACACCCGCACCAAAACAGATAAAAAAGCACCCAAGATGCCGCTCACCGCGCTGGCGCTGTGGCTGGCAGCGGATGCGGAGATGCGCAGTGCCGAGCTGGCGCTCACGCATGGCACGGCGTTGGCAGCGGGAACGCAGCTCGCCAAAGAGCTGGGGAATTTGCCGGGCAATATCTGCACCCCGACGTATTTGGCAGAACAAGCTCTCGCGCTGGCGGAGCAATTTGCGGCGTTGACGGTGGACGTGCTCGACGCGGCGGCGATGGCGGAATTGGGCATGAACGCGCTGTTATCGGTCGCTCGCGGCAGTCGTCAACCGCCGAAGTTGATCGTGCTCAATTATCGCGGCGGCGCTGCGGACGCCAAGCCGGTGGTGCTGGTCGGCAAAGGTCTGACCTTTGATGCGGGCGGCATCTCGCTGAAACCGGCCAACGAGATGGATGAAATGAAATACGACATGAGCGGCGGCGCGAGCGTGTTGGGCGTGATGCAGGTCGCGTGTGCGCTGCAACTGCCGCTCAATCTGATCGGCGTGGTGCCCAGCTCGGAAAATCTCCCCGACGGCGATGCCAATAAACCCGGCGATGTCGTCACCAGCATGTCCGGTCAAACGATTGAAGTGCTCAACACCGACGCCGAAGGGCGCTTGATTCTGTGCGACGCGCTGACGTACTGCCAACGCTTTGATCCTGAAGTAGTTATTGACGTCGCTACCCTGACTGGCGCGTGCGTGATCGCGCTCGGCAAACACGCCACCGGACTGTTTTCGCCCGATGACGCGCTGGCGGCAGAGCTGCTGGCGGCTGGCGACCGCGCTGGCGACCGGGCGTGGCGGATGCCGCTGTGGGAAGACTATCAGCAACAAATCGACACCAATTTTGCCGATATGGCCAACGTGGGCGGGCGCGAAGGTGGCGCAATTACTGCCGCCTGTTTTTTAGCGCGGTTTACTAAAACTTATCGCTGGGCGCATTTAGATATTGCGGGCGTGGCGTGGTTGAGTGGCAAAGAAAAAGGCAGCACTGGACGTCCAGTCGGATTATTAACGCAATTTTTATTAAATCATTGCGCTAACGGTGCGGGATAATTAACAATCAACAGCCCCTTTTTTAGCAAAGAGGGGCTAAAAATTACTGACACGGAATCAAACAATGGCGATTGAGTTATTGCAGGGCGCAAATGCAGCAATTAGCGAGCAGCACATCAGCATTACGATTAGCTGGCAAACCACCGCGATTGAAGCGGATGCCAGCGCCTTTTTAATTAACAGCAACGGCAAGATAAGAACTGATGAAGATTTCATTTTTTATAATCAAACGACCAGCGCCTGCGGCGGTTTAACGCTTGCCACCACCACGCACAATCACCGCCAATTCCGCGCCCGCTTAAATCAACTGCCTGCCGATATTGTGAAAGTGATTTTCACCATGACCATTGCCACCGCAGCGGATGCAACGGGTTGTCCGCATTGCGGCATGATGGAACAGCTTTTGATTCAAATGAGCACGGCTGCGGGTAATGAATTGCTGCATTTTCAACCGAAAATCATGGGTAAAGAACGGGCGTTAATTCTCGGCGAACTGTATCGGCATCAAGGCGGGTGGAAATTCCGTGCCGTTGGTCAAGGTTATAATGGCGGTTTAGATATTTTAGCACATTCATTTGGCGTCAACATTCAAGCGGCGGCGGTGAGCAATCATGTTGATCCGCATCGCGTTGAAAGCAACAGCCGCGCTGCATCCAAACAGGAATGGACAAAAAAAGCGGCAACCTTACAACACAACTTGCGGGCTTTTTTACCGCAAATTAACTCCGCAGTGACGAATGGCGCGAATGAAAGCAACACCCGCATGATTTTAGATCGGATTTTGATTGATGTTTTTGGGTATTCAATGGATGAAGTGAAAGCCGAGCAGAAAATTCAAGGGCGCAAAGCGGATTATGTGTTAGCGATTGATGGCGTGGATGTGATTGTCGGCGAAAGCAAGCGGGCGGGATTAACGCTGCGTGATAAACATATTTTTCAAGCCACCTCTTACGGTGCTTATTCTGGCATCCGCTGGGCATTATTAACCAATTTGTCAACATGGCAGATTTATCATATCTCCACCCAAAACATCGTTGATGCGACGCTGGTGTTTAGCGTTGATTTATTGCCAGATATTCGCGTGGAAGACTGCGAGCGCCTGTTATTGATGACGCGCTTTGGCATGGCACAACCGGAAGCGTTGGAACAATACTGGCGCGAGGTCAACGCCTTGACGCGAGACAGTTTAATTCAAGCGATTTTAACGGAAGATGTGGTCAATAGTATTCGCACTGTTATCAAACGCGATACTGGCTGCGACTTTGATAACGACACCGTGCAACAGGTGTTAGTGGATGTTTTGATTCATCCATAACCGCTGCAATTTTTAAGGATTCAAGCCAAGATGATAAGCATCACCGGGTGTGGACGCGCCGCAATCAGCGCAGTATTGCTTTTATTCCTCACTGCTTGCGCCACTGGCGTGAATTCTGTTTGGAAAAATCCAGCGTTACCCGCAGCGCCATATCAACAGTTAATTGTAGTTGGCGTTGCGAATCAAGCGAAAGTGAAGGATGTTTATGAAGGAAACTTTATTCAAGCCTTCAAAACAGCGGGTTTAGAAGCACGTCCCAGCTCGGCATTGCGCTTAAAATCAAAACGCGATAAAAATAAAGGGATGCAAAAAGCCCTGCTTCGCGCTGGTGCAGATGGGTTATTAGTGACGCATTTAATTGCGGAAGCAACAAAAAGTACGACTCCGCCGCCATTGCGCACCGATACCGTGCCTGCTAACTATCAACAACTGTTGTCTTATTATCAGCAAATCCAACGGGATATGGTTCGCCCGGGCTATTATACGAATTGCCAAGAATTGCGGTTAGAAACGAATTTATATGATGCAAAAACTGGCGCGTTAATTTGGTCGGGGCGCTCGCAACCATTAGACCCTGATTCCGAACAAACCATCAGCCAAGTGATGAATCAAATGATTGCGCAATTACGCGCTGATGGTGTATTACCAGCCATGAAAGCTGCGCCAACGACTCCGCAATCGACTTTTTAACACTCTACAACGCACGCGATTGAAACGTATCAATACTACAAAAAACAGATTGACACTCTCACGGGTTTTCATCAATGACATATCAACGCGAACGCTTAATTATTTTAGATGCTGACGGCACCACCATTAACGCTTTTGATGCGATTGCGGCGACGTTTTCCCAGCTCGGCATGGAACTGGGAGATTTAGAAACTTTCCAAAAACGTCGCCACCTTTTCAAATATCTCGGCGGCGTCAAAATGTTGCCAAAAAACTTGAGTCGCCAATTCAGTAAACGTAAACGCAACATGCTGCTTGAAACCCTCACGGAAATCTATCGCCACGACGCACAATTGTTTGCGGGCATTGCGCCTTTATTACAACAATTGATTGCCGCGCCGCAATTGCGCGTTGGCATCGTCACCCGCAATATCACACAACACCCAGAGGAAACGCTGCGGCTTTTATTTGCGCGGCATCAGATTGACACGGAAGCACTGGATTTTTTAGTGCATATTCCATTGAGTCAAGAAAAGACTGCGCACTTTCGCGTGATTCGTGAACAATTCAATATCAATCCGGCGTGTGCTTTTGCTTGCGGCGATGAACGTAAAGATTATCGCGCAGCAGTCGGCGCAGGAATGCACCCGTTTATGGTGTCGTATGGTTTTGAAGATCATCAGCATCTCACGCTAAAAGCTGGCATTCCTGAAGAATTAATCGCTCGCACTCCTGCCGAATTATGCCAGCGCGTGAATCATGCGTTTGATTTGAATCTCCCGTCTTTTTGAAAAAAGCACTTCTTTTCGCTACAGACTGCGCACAAGGCGAACGTGAAGGGTTGTGGTGCGAGCCAGCGAGCCAAGATAGCCATTCGGATATAAATACCACGCATTGCGGGCGTATAACGCAAAGGGCGTACTTGACCAAACCGCAGCTGCGGGCGCATTCGGAAAATAACCGCTATTAAGTTTTGATGCGCCGTCGCGCTCGTATTCAATTAACGTTTGCAATTCTTTAATGTTGGGCAGCCGCCAATCGGAATAATTCGCTAAATTAGAATTGCTGGCGGTCACGAGCGCCTGTTCCCAAGTCATTACTGTTGCAGTGCCCGTGCAAGTATTGCCAGTTTGACCTTCACTGCATTTTGCCCACATTAACCCGGTATTGGTTTGAGAAATGGTGCCGTTTTCGTTATCCACAAACACATTACTGGCTGGCGCACCGCGCACGAGGCGCAAGTGATATTTTTTATTGTGTTTGCCGTAATTGGCAGCGCCGTTGCTAAAATAGAGAAACCATGCATTGCCCGATATATCAGAGCTGGTTGATTCTGACCAGAATCCCAAGGTGCCTTTATTTAAATCAGAAAAATAGCTGGTTACAATTGCCGGTTTAAGAATCACGTGTTGATAATTCACGATGCCGGTGAGTTCTTTAATATCAGGCACCCGCCAATCACTAAACCCGCACAATTGCACTGCGTTAACCTTTTCGACATAAGCCAGCCGCTCTGTCCATTGATACAGCAATTTGTTATCACGACTGCCGCCATCTTTGGTTTTGATTTCCCAAGTTAAGCCGGTGACATTATCGCGCACACAAGCATGATTGGTGGCGGTTGCTAGTAATGCGTTGCCGTTATTATCCAATTTAGTGAAATCAAATTGATTGGTGCCGTATTCAGCATCTTGGCGCGGAAAACCTGCAACCGGACATGGCAAGCGATTGGCACTGGCATTGCCGCAGGTGTTAATACCCGTGTCATTTAGTCCCAAAGTTGCAGCACTGTGGCGAAAAGTTGCAATAACAGTTTGCGCGGCGGTTAATTGCAATGTACACGCGCCAGTGCCAGAACAAATGCCGCCACTCCAGCCGGTAAATGTGGAGCCAGTTGCAGCGGTGGCATTCAAAATAACCTCGGAACCGCTGGCAAAATCCGCAGTGCAATTGGTACCGCAATTGATTCCGGCGGGAGTGCTGGTAATCGTGCCGATGCCAGTGCCTGTGGTAGTCACGGTGAGCGCGATGGGAATAGCAGTGAAGTTTGCAATGACGGTTTTATTCGCAGTGACATTGGTTAATGCGCAGGTTGTGCCGGTGCAGTCGCCACTAAAATTAGCAAAGGTATAACCAGAATTAACGGCTGCTGTGCAATTTGTTGCACCGTTATATGCTACCGAGCTAGGTGAACAACTCACTGAACCGCCTACAGTTGGATTGGCGGTTGCGGTGATTGAATAGGCGTTTAACGTGAAGTTTGCCGTCACGACTTTATTGGTAATGACATTGGTTAATGCACAAGTTGATCCCGTGCAGTCGCCACTAAAATTAGCAAAGGTATAACCAGAATTAGCAGCTGCCGTGCAATTTGTTGTACCGTTGTATGCTACCGAGCTAGGTAAACAACTTACCGAACCGCCCGCAGTTGGATTAGCAGTTGCACTGATTGAATAGGTATTGACCGTGAAGTTGGCGGTAACGTTTTTATTGGCAGTGACATTGGTTAATGCACAAGTTGATCCTGTACAGTCGCCACTAAATCCGTTAAACGTATAACCGGCATTTGTAATCGTTGTGCAATTTGCAGAATCGCCAGATGTTACTGGATTCGGTGAACAACTCACTGAACCGCCCGCAGTTGGATTAGCGGTGGCAGTAATTAAATAGAGTGGTGTGAAATTCGCCGTCACTGCTTTTGCGGCAGTGACATTCGTTAATTCGCACGTTGTGCCGGTGCAAGCGCCCGTGAAATTGGTAAAAACATAACCGGCATTAGGTGTTGCCGTGCAATTTGCTGAACCGCCCGCAGTGACCGGATTGGGAGTGCAATTGATGGTGCCGCCGGCGACGGGATTAGCGGTGGCAGTAATTGAATAGAGTGGTGTGAAATTCGCCGTCACTGCTTTTGCGGCAGTGACATTCGTTAATGCGCATGTTGTGCCGGTGCAAGCGCCCGTGAAATTAGTAAAAACATAACCCGCATTAGGTGTTGCTGTGCAATTTGCTGAATCGCCAGCAGTGACCGGATTGGGAGTGCAATTGATGGTGCCGCCGGCGACGGGATTAGCGGTGGCAGTAATTGAATAGAGTGGTGTGAAATTCGCCGTCACTGCTTTTGCGGCAGTGACATTCGTTAATTCACACGTTGTGCCGGTGCAAGCGCCCGTGAAATTAGTAAAAACATAACCCACATTGGTTGTGGCAATGCAATTTGCTGAACCGCCAGCAGTGACCGGATTGGGAGTGCAATTGATGGTGCCGCCGGCGACGGGATTAGCGGTGGCAGTAATTGAATAGAGTGGTGTGAAATTCGCCGTCACTGCTTTTGCGGCAGTGACATTCGTTAATGCGCACGTTGTGCCGGTGCAGGCGCCCGTGAAATTAGTAAAAACATAACCCACATTGGCCGTGGCAATGCAATTTGCTGAATCGCCAGCAGTGACCGGATTGGGAGTGCAATTGATGGTGCCGCCGGCGACGGGATCGGCGGTGGCAGTAATTAAATAGAGTGGTGTGAAATTCGCCGTCACTGCTTTTGCGGCAGTGACATTCGTTAATGCGCACGTTGTGCCGGTGCAAGCGCCCGTGAAATTAGTAAAAACATAACCCACATTGGCCGTGGCAATGCAATTTGCTGAATCGCCAGCAGTGACCGGATTGGGAGTGCAATTGATGGTGCCGCCGGCGACTGGATCGGCGGTGGCAGTAATTAAATAGAGTGGTGTGAAATTCGCCGTCACTGCTTTTGCGGCAGTGACATTCGTTAATGCGCACGTTGTGCCGGTGCAATCGCCCGTGAAATTAGTAAAAACATAACCCACATTGGTCGTGGCAATGCAATTTGCTGAACCGCCAGCAGTGACCGGATTGGGAGTGCAATTGATGGTGCCGCCGGCGACGGGATTAGCGGTGGCAGTAATTGAATAGAGTGGTGTGAAATTCGCCGTCACTGCTTTTGCGGCAGTGACATTCGTTAATGCGCACGTTGTGCCGGTGCAAGCGCCTGTGAAATTGGTAAAAACATAACCCGCATTAGGTGTTGCCGTGCAATTTGCTGAATCGCCAGCAGTGACCGGATTGGGAGTGCAATTGATGGTGCCGCC
>NZ_NRRQ01000030.1 GCF_016583745.1 Chromatium okenii | reverse complement strand
GTTCCCAGCGTTGCAGGGTTTTGACGGAAATGCCGAGTAACGCGGCGGCTTTGCCTGTGCTGATTGTGTTTTCCATGTGGCTATAATGCACTAAAATGCACTTTATGCAATACTAGAGTTTAGCTCCCAATTGGTGATGCCGCGCCGCGCCAAAATGTGCGAATCCGTATGTCCGGTCAGGCTCACGCGGTTGGGCACATTGTTAATCATCGCCGCCAGCTCTTTGAGAATTTCAACCGTATAACTTTTCAATTGCGCACTGCCGGAATCAAACATCGACCGATTTTCTTTATCCACAATCTGAATGCGCAATCCTTCCGAAGTGACGTCAATTAACAACTGCTCTTTATACGGTTGCAGCGTGGCGCTTTGTTCCACCGCCTCTTCCAATTCCTCTTTTAATTGCTCCAACCGCGCTTGATCGAGCGCCATTGCCGCTGCGTCAACCTGCTCGGCATCCAATACCGACTGTTGCGCTTCTGGAGCCATATCAATCGCGCCATCAAATGAAATCAACGACGGACTGGCACCTGAACCTTCACCCTGTGCTTGCGATGGTGCGGTGCTGGCACCTTCAAATGCTGAGGGATTGTTGAAATAGGTTGAAATAGCGGCTTTTTGTTCCTTGGTCGTCGAGGCCATGATCCAAAGCAACATGAAAAACGCCATCATCGCGGTCGCAAAATCAGCAAAAGCAATTTTCCACGCGCCGCCGTGATGGCCACCGCTCTTGAAAATCTTTTTGATGATAATCGGTTGTTTGCTGTTATCAATGGCCATGTCGGAGGTGCTCGCTTACGCGCCGCTGCCGCGCAGATGTTTTTCCAGATCGCCGAAGCTGGGACGGAAATCCGAACCCATCGTTTTGCGCCCAAACTCAACCGCGACTTGCGGACTGTAGCCCTGCACATTGGCGAGAATGCACGCCTTCAAACAACTCAAAAAGCGCGTTTCCTCCGCCGCGTAACGTTCCATCACGGTAGAAATCGGGCTGACAAAACCATAAGCGATGAGAATACCGCTGAGGGTACCGACCAGTGCTGCTGCTACCAATGTGCCGAGTTCGCTCATCGGTCCGCCGAGTGCTGCCATCGTGTGGACGATACCGAGCACGGCGGCCACGATACCGAACGCGGGTAAACCATCACCGACGCGCTGCACCGCATGAGCGGCCGCTTCTGATTCGTGATGATGGGTGTTGATTTCAATATCCATCAAATTATCTAATTCAAACGGATTCATATTGCCGCTAACAACTAAGCGCATGTAATCCGAAATAAATTCAGTGGCATGATGATCTTTTAATAAGCGCGGGTATTTTTGGAATAAGGAACTGTTGGCAGGTTCTTCAATATCACCTTCAATCCCCATCAAGCCCTCTTTACGCGCTTTGGTAAACAGGTCATACATAAATCCCAACGCATCGAGATAATCTGCTTTTTTGTATTTAGAACCAGTGATTAAAGCGGGAATACTTTTGAGCGATGCCATCACGACACTCATCGGATTTGCAATAATAAATCCACCGAGCGCCGCTCCTAAAATAATCACTAATTCAAACGGCTGCCAAAGTGCGGCAATGTGACCGCCCCCAGCAGCAAAACCACCGAGTACGGATGCGAAAACGATAATTGAGCCAAGGATCAGATTCACGGGTTTGTGTCCTCAGAAGCATGTTGGCAACTCAGCGGCTGGCTAATGAAGTGCTCACCAGCGCCGGTAGTGACGAATCATAGCCTAACCCGCAGTTTTGGGGCACCTTCTATGTGACAGGAATCACACTTTCAGGCAACCTAATGACATCATTTAACGGGGAGAAATCACTGTGCATTCAAACTGGTTAGACGCGCTAACCGCGCAGGCAACACCGGAGGAACTCCCGATTTTGGCGTGGACGCGCCGTGATTTTGCCGCGCTGTTGGCAGATGACCTCGCTCCGTTGCGCAAAATCGCTTCATCAGTCATGGCTGATCCGGCACTGGCGCTGCGGGTGTTGCAACGCGCCAACGCGGTTCCCCATCGTCATTTCACCGCCGAAGTCGCCATGTTGGAAGATGCCGTCCACATGCTCGGCACCCAAACTGTGCTGCATTTGGAAGCCGCCGCCCCCGTCGCCGATGCGATATTGGCACCGGCACGCTTGGCGTCTTATCAACGCTGTGCCGGTCGCGCCGTACTGGCGGCATTTTTGGCGCACGATTGGGCGGAGATCGACCGCGACCGGCTGCCGGCGGAAGTGAGTTTGGCGGCGCTGCTCAATCACCTCGGCGAGCTGTTTTTACTCGCGCACGGCGATCCGCGCATCAATCGGTATCTGGAATTGGTGGAGATCAATCATCTGCTGCCGCACGAGGCTGAATATCTCTCGCTGGGCGAAAGTTTGGAGGAGCTGGGCTATCAACTGGCGCAACAGTGGCAATTGCCGGCGATGGTGCGGGAGGCGATGCGCGCCAGAAACGCGCAATTTCCGCGCACGCTGTGCGTGATGCTGGCGACGCAGGTGGCTTGCCATGCGTTTTCCGGTTGGCAGCGTCCGACGCAGATGACGGATTTACGCTTGACGGCAGAATTGCTGGCGCTGGAGCTGCCGGAACTGGCACGGCGCATCAATGCGGTGTTGGTGGCATTTAATGACTCTGCCGCAAAATACGCACTGAAGCCGTTGAAATTATTGCCGCTTGATGGCAACACCGAATTGCCAACGTCGTGGGCGGTCGCCTTTTGTCTGGCTCCGCGTGCCGACGAAATCGCCACCTGCCGGGCGGCATGGCACCCCGACGCGCCCGCATTGACGCAGGATGAAGTGTTGACGTTGTTGGTGCGCACGCTGCATCACGGTTTGGGGCTCAATCGCGTGGTGTTTGCGCGGTATCACCCGCGTTTGCGCACCCTGAGCGCCGAGTATTTAGTCGGCACCGATTTTGAACCGCTGTTCAATCAGTTTCGGGTGACGGTTGAGGACGACAGCTTAATGAGTGAACTGTTAGCGATGCCCACTGCGCTCTGGCTCAACGCGGACAACAGCGCCACGCTGGCACCGCGTTTACCGCCGGGGCTGTTGGAACTCACCGGCATTGACCAGTGTTTTTTTGCTTCAATGTGGATCGGCACGCAGGTGATCGGCATCGTGTACGCCGACCGCCGCAGCCGCAGTTGTCAGCTTGATGCCCGCAGTTACGCCACTTTCAGCCACTTGGTGAGCGCGGCAGGCGCGGCGCTGGCGCGTTAAACGGCACCGGCTACCCGGCGCGAGTGGTTTTATTCCGCCTCGCGCCCGGTGGTGCGACGTTGAGTAGTCATCAACGCAAATCCCACCGCGTCGATGACCTCATCTTGGATTTGGCGCAATTCCGCATCCGTTAAATGTGACGCAAAATCAACGCCGTGCCGCATATAACGGGGCGGCAAATAATTCAGCGCCACACACGCCAAATCATCGACATAATCCGCATCGAACTCCGTGCCGTCGGGGAGTAACAGCTCGTGCAGTCGCTCTAAAACGAGGCGTTCATAGTAATTGGTGATCGTTGAAAGCATTGCCGGGGCACCATCTCGCCGCTAAATATCCGCTTCCGCAACCGCAAAAATGCCCGCTGCGTTGCGAAAATAGTTTTTATAATCAAGCCCGTAGCCGTAAAGATAGCGATCTGGCACCACCACTCCGACCACGTCTGCTTGGCACTGATGCGGGCGTTGTTTTTCCACCAACACTGCCGACATCACACTCGCCGCTCCATCTTCGTGACAGGCTTGCACCACCTGATCCAGCGTGATGCCCTCATCCAAAATGTCATCTAACACCAAAATATGCTCGCCGCGAATCGCCGCGCTGGGGCGATGTTGCCACGCCAACGCGCCGCCCCGCGTCGCGCCCTGATAACGGCTGGCGTGGAGGTAATCGACGCGCAATTGGAAATTGAGCCGGGGCAACAGCAGCCCGGCGGCAATCACTGCGCCAGTCATCACGCACAGCACCAGCGGGTCTTTGCCCGCCAAGTGCGCAGTCAAGGTCGCCGCCATCTGATCTAACGCGGTTTCCATTTCGGCAGCAGTCACCAAACAATCGGCGCGAGCAGCGACAGCGGCGTATTGTGAAGAACTCATCTTCATTGATATTTAATCTCCAAAACTGATTCAGTTGTTTAGAACAGATTATTTTGAAAACGGCGCAGTTAAAATGTTGCTATCTCATGTTATGACATTCGTTTAACAACGATTTAATGAGTCGTTTGTTTTACCACTGCGCCACACATCAGTTTCAAACAATTACATGCCTTGCTCGCGGCGATAAGAACGCATGGCTTGTTCCGCTTTATTGACCTGCCGATCGCTGCACTTTGGCAATGCCTCGGTGCGCCGTCCGCGTTGGTTATAATAAACGACGCAGTTATTTTTAAAGATCACTTCGCCTTCACCATTGCTGCCCATCATAATTTCTGGAGGTTGCTCATTACTACCGCCGCGAGCGTATTCATTGTCACGTCCGCTGTTACGCTTATCGCGGAAATAAGCATCAGCAGCTTTATCAGCGCGGCGACGGTCATCTGAACTGCAACTGCTGCCGCGATTGCGCAACTCGCCATTGCGGTCATATAGCACGGTGCAACCGCCGGGCATCCGCACTTCCACTTCACCGGAGCGACGCGGCGCGACTTCGGGGGTGCCGCCATCAGAGCGCGAGCTGCGCTGGGAATGGCGGCGATTGCTATTGCTGTAATCAACAGCAACGATGCGCCGGTTTTTAATGTCACAAGTCCAAGGATATTTATCGCCGTCAATTTTGGTATTGCCGGTAACGCGATAATTTTTATCGCCGGATAATTGGACGGCGTGAGCGTCGCGCAGATCAGTCAAATCGTAATCGCTGCGGAGCCGCATTTCGCAATCGCGGATAGCATCTTTCGCGTCATACGCCAAGACGGTACCGGGCACTGCGAGTGCCAAGGTGAGCAAGAAAGTCGTTGAAACGCGGTGGCGCTGATGCTGCATAATCGTTTCTCTTCTAAATTTAATAAAGATAAAGCCGGTTGAGCGGGAAAAATCAGCGGGACGTCGTGAATACTAGATGATTAACAGGCGCGGCTCCGTTTATTCGCAGATGCCATGTATGCCGTGTTTGCCGGTGTAGGAAACCAAAATTGAGCCATCTGGATTGATAGCGATTGATAAAGTAACGCCTGCACCAGTAGCTTCATAATAATTGGCGTTGATTTTATTCAGCTTGGTTTCTTTGCCATTGATATAAATAGCACCACCTTTGTCTGCATGAACGTCTAAATTGCCGGGGCAAGAAACATTGAAATGTGGGATACCAGCACGAGCAGTACCGGTAATGACAAAAAGGGCAGCAACGCACAGTTGTTTAAGCATGAATAAAACCCGCAGAGTTGGCATTTGTTATTACCCGTCTAAATCAGGAAAGCCTTTGGGTTTTTGATAAGACCAAGAGTTTGTATCAAACGGGAAAACCCAAGTTTTTGCTGGCATCTGTTTTCCCTTCTTTTTACCTTCAAGCCGTACTTTAAGTGGAAACATCGTTTCCTCGATTTTTGAGCTGTCAATCTCAAGCGTCCCTTCAATGAGAGTGACTCGACAAGATTTATCTTCTTCGTCGCATTTTCCTGAATCATCATACCCAAATGGAACAGTTATTTCGCTAATTTCTTTACCATGCGGTAACAAAATTGAATACCAAGACGTTGTGACGCCATATCCAGTATATCCGCTTTCAGTAATCCAGCCCCAATGATCGTTCGCACCAAATTTAACCAATGACCACTTTTCTGGTGCTGCGCCATAAGACCCCATTGGGATGAGGGGATTTCCTGCTAAAACACGCACTTTATCGCTTAATTGAAGCACCAATGCGCCCACCATTCCACTATTAACATGCGCACTTTCTAGTTCGCCTTCGCTATCATAACACTGCCCAACTAACAATAAATAAAGCCGTGCTTCTGTGGAGGTATTCAAGCGATCTTGACGCTTGACTTGTAAGCAACAATAACCACCTTCTAAATTGGCGTGCGCTCGCCAACACGCATTTTTTTGATCATACCCTTCATACACCTGCGCCAATACTGAATCAACAATAGGATCAGCAGATACAACGTTAAACAATAATAGCCAGCTAATTAAAATGCCAAAAGTGCCAGCACGATAAAAGTTATTATTGATCATGTCATATTCCCCATATCATTAAAAAGTCGTTTGATCATATCACTACTGCGTCGACGCTATTCGTTCCACCACAACTGTCAGCGCCGACGCTTGACAAGCCCGCACCTATATTAGAAACTACTGATGTACTGAAGTTTAACCCTTCAGTGCATTCCTCCATTCCTCCTTTGGTGGTAATTTTTTTAGCGCGACAACCGTCGCGCTTTTTTTTGCCCCGCGCCAGCTCAAGCGAACTTCAGCGCATTGCGAATGTGCTCCGGCGGCGTGGTGCGACCGATCTGTTGCTTGGCAATCAACGCATCAATCACCTGCTCCGCTTGCAACCAATCCACCTCCGCTGCGCCGGGCGCAAAATCCCGCTGTTCTGCCAAGTAATACGCCGCCAACGCAATCATCGCTTGACGTTGCTCAACGCTGGGAGGATCAATTTTCTCAGCCATCTCTGTCATCTGCTCCAATGCAATCATCAGACCCGCAATCACTCAAGGGTCTCGAAAGCGCCGTATAATCGCGCTTTTCACGGCGCAGGTCAGCGTATCGCCGCCCGACTCCCGCCGCGTCACCCGCAGCTTTGTGAATCAAACCCCAGCGCAGGATTTCTCCCCATGACATCAGCATTGCCATCCGTATTGCGGAGGACAGTGATCGCCTTTGGCAGCTTCCGTCGCATTTTCAAAGACCCCGAATTTGCCCACGCCGTCGCCCAGTTAGCAACCACTGACGCCACCGCGCCAGCGCCAGCAGCATCATCTCCGCTCGCTGCCGCCGCGCCGTTGGCAGAAGCCGCACCGGATGCCGCGTTGTTATTGTTGGGTTTATTCCAGCGCGAAGGGCGGTTAGTCGATTTTCTGCACGAAGAACTCCAGCAGTATTCAGATCAAGAAGTCGGTGCGGCCGCTCGCGTGGTGCATCAAGGCTGCCAACGGGTGCTGCGCGATTATCTAACGATCACGCCCGTGCGCGAGGAACCCGAAGGCAGCCGCATCACGTTGGAACGGGGATTTGACGCCGCCGCCGTGCGCCCGACCGGACAGGTGCTCGGTGAGCCGCCATTTACCGGCACCTTGCGCCATCGCGGTTGGCAAGTTCGCGCCAGCCGTTTACCGCAACTGACCAGCAGCCACGATCTGCGCATCTTGGCGGCAGCGGAGGTGGAGCTGTGAAAACGCCCCGTTACGCCGTTGGCATTGACTTGGGCACCACGCACTGCGCCCTGTCTTACGTCGATTCTGAGCAAAGTGTTGGCGAGCAGATCGTGCAGGCGTTGCTGTTGATTCCACAGCTCGTCGCTCCCGGCGCGGTGGAAGCGCGTCCGCTGCTGCCCTCTTTTTTATATCTGCCTCACGCCGATGAATTCCGCGCTGGTGATCTGGGTTTACCTTGGCAGCATGACACCGCCCGCATCGGCGGCGAGCTGGCGCGGCATCAGGGCACGATGACGCCGATTCGACTGGTGGCGAGCGCCAAAAGTTGGCTCTGTCATCCCGATCTGGATCGCAAAGCGCCCTGTTTACCGGCTGGCGCTCCGGCGGAAATCCCCCAACTGTCGCCGTTTGATGCCAGCGTGCAATTCCTCACCCATCTGCGCAATGCGTGGAATGGGCTGCATCCTTACGCCCCGCTGCATCAGCAAGCAGTAACGGTGACGGTGCCGGCGTCGTTTGATCCGGCAGCGCGAGAATTAACCGCCGAAGCCGCTCGCGCCATCGGTATTGAACATCTGGTGTTGCTGGAGGAACCGCAGGCAGCGCTGTATAGCTGGGTGAATGACAGCCAAGGCAGTTGGCGGCAGCAGGTGCAGGTCGGCGATGTGATTTTGGTGGTCGATGTCGGCGGCGGCACTACTGACTTGTCGCTGATCGCTGTCACTGAACACGAGGGCGCGTTGGAATTGGTGCGCGTCGCCGTCGGTGAGCACATTCTGCTCGGCGGCGACAATATGGATTTGGCGCTGGCGTATTTATTAAAAACCAAGCTGGCGCAGAGCGGCGTGGAATTGGATCGCTGGCAGGTGCAGGCGCTCACGCACGGCTGTCGGCAGGCAAAAGAAACGCTGCTGGCGGATGCGACTTTGGAGCGGGTGCCGGTGGTGGTGCCGAGTCGCGGCTCGCGGTTGATTGGCGGCAGCATTCGCACCGAGCTGACCCGCGCTGAGATTGAAACCAGTTTGATTGAAGGCTTTTTTCCGAGCGTTGCTGCCAGCGCCCGTCCACTCAGCCGTCCGCGAGGGGCGCTGACCAAAGTGGGTTTGCCGTATGCGCAAGACCCAGCGGTCACGCGCCATCTCGCCGCATTTTTGGGACGGCAAACCGGCGCAACGGATGATCTGAGCGGGTTTGTCGCGCCAGCAGCGGGTGCGAGCTTTTTGCATCCGACCGCGATTTTGTTTAACGGCGGCGTGTTCAAAGCGGCGGCGCTGCAAACGCGAGTGCTGGAAGTGCTCAATCAGTGGCTAACTGACGAGTCGGCACCGCCAGCGCGGTTGTTGGCGGCGCAAGATTTAGATTTAGCGGTGGCGCGGGGTGCTGCATTTCATGCGCACGTTCGGCGACATGGCGGCGTGCGGATTCGCGGCGGCACGTCGCACAGTTATTACGTCGGCGTGGAAAGCGCGATGCCCGCCATTCCGGGCATGGAGCCAGAACTTCAGGCGCTCTGTGTGGTGCCATTTGGTTTGGAGGAAGGCTCGCCGCCGGTCACGCCGCCGCAAGAATTCGGCTTGATTGTTGGTGAGCCGGTGCGGTTTCGCTTCTTTGGTTCCAGCGTCCGCCACGACGATCAAGTGGGCGATTTGTTGGAAACGTGGGCAGCGGATGAACTCGCTGACATGGACGACATTCAAACCACCTTGCCGGCGCAAACGCGCAAACAGGGCGAAGTGGTCGCAGTGCGCCTGCAAGCGGCAGTGACGGAAGTGGGAACCTTGGAATTGACGGCAATTCCGGTAGAAGCGACCGACGAGCGATGGAATGTCGCGTTTCATACGCGAGGTCGCTAGACGTTATCTGCTCGCAGTGAGCGGCGAATAACAGGAAAAACGACGGCTGCGGGCGCAGAAACCGCAGCATCATTTCAGTGATTTTCACGGATAAACAGCGTTAGGACTCGTGACCATGCCCAAAAAGCCCACCGGATCAAAATCAGCACCGACGACCTCCACGCGGATCGATCCCGCCACTGTGCCAATGACATCGTCGGCAGTGACCGCGCCGCCAATGGAGACGCCAGCGGTTGCGGCAGCACCAGCTAAAAAGAAAACATCTATCAAATCAACTGCTAAATCCAAAGCATCAGAACCTGCGCCGGAAGTGGTGGAGATCGCACCGGAGCCAGTTGCCGTGATCGACGCTGCGCCAGTCGCAGTGGTGGAAATCGCGCCACTTGCTGCCGAGATCACGCCGGAGCCGGTCGTCGTGATTGACGCTGCGCCAGTCGAAATGCCAGAACCTGCGCCGGTTGCTGCCGAGATCGTGCCGGAGCCAGTTGCCGTGCTTGAGGTTGCGCCAGTTGAAGTGGTGGAAATCGCGCCGGAGCCGGTCGCTGTGCCAGAACCGCAGCCAGAACCCGCGCTGCCGATGGTGATTGAACCCGCCGTGCCGCCGCGCCCGAGCTTGTTTATCGTCCACATCACGCCGGAATTAGCGGCAGTGGCGAAAGTGGGCGGTTTAGGTGACGTGGTATTTGGCCTCAGTCGGGAATTAGCAATTCGTGGCAATCACGTTGAAATTATTTTGCCCAAATACGCCTCCATGCGTTATGACCAGATTTTTGAAATGCAGGAGGTTTATAAAGATTTATGGGTGCCTTGGTACGATGGCGCGATTCATTGCACCGTCTTTTTTGGTTTTGTTCACGACCGCAAATGCTTTTTTATTGAACCGCATTCACAAGACAACTTCTTTAATCGCGGCAGCATTTACGGATTCAAAGATGACGTTTTGCGTTATGCGTTCTTTTCTCGCGCTGCAATGGAATTCTTATGGAAATCCGGCAAACATCCCGACATCATTCATTGCCACGATTGGCAAACTGCGCTCGTGCCGATTTTCCTGTATGAATTCTATCAAGCAATGGGCATGATTCATCCGCGTGTCTGTTTGACGATTCATAATTTTGCGCATCAAGGCGTCACCGGAGTTGAGATTTTACATGCCACTGGTTTACATCGTCCTGAGCGGTTTTTTGATCCGACTCGGATGGCAGATAATCGTCATCCCAAGGCGCTCAATTTGCTGAAAGGCGGCATTGTATATGCCAATTTTGTGACCACCGTATCACCGCGTTATGCGTTTGAAACCAAAGATCAAGGACAGGGTTTTGGTTTAGAGTCCACCTTGCACACCCACCATATTAAATACGGTGGCGTGGTCAACGGCATTGATTATGATGTGTGGAATCCTGAAGTAGATCGCCAAATTCCCGTGCGTTATGGCATAGAAACCGTTGAAGGCAAATACGATAACAAACGGGCACTGCGGCAGCGATTGATGTTGTCTGACAATGACAAGCCGATTGTTGCTTTTATTGGGCGTCTTGATCCGCAGAAGGGTTTAGAATTAGTTCGTCATGCGATTTTTTACACATTGGAGCGCGGAGCGCAGTTCGTATTATTAGGCTCCAGCCCGGATGATCGCATCAATAGCGATTTTTGGAATCTCAAACGGATGCTCAATGACAGCCCAGATTGTCATTTAGAAATTGGGTTTGATGAAGATTTATCGCATTTAATTTATGCGGGCGCAGATATGATGTTGGTGCCGAGTCGTTTTGAACCCTGCGGTTTAACCCAATTGATCGCGCTGCGTTATGGCACCATTCCGGTAGTTCGCGCTATTGGCGGCTTGGCGGATACCGTATTTGATAAAGATTTTTCGGATCGTCCGCTGCACGTTCGCAATGGTTATGTGTTCCAAGATTATGATAATCCGGGGCTTGAATCCGCACTTGGTCGCGCCATTGCTTGTTATCATCATCATCCCGATCATTTCCGCGAGTTAATGAAAAACGCAATGCGTTCTGATTATTCGTGGAATGTGCCGGGGCAGGATTATTTGAATATCTACGATTACATCCGCGATGTGTGAAAACACGAAAGTTGCAAAGATATTGCATCTCAATGTGGCGACACTCGTTGCCGCCACGTTGACGCAACACTGACCACCACAATTAACACGAAGAAACGAGATAACCAATAAAATTATCTCGTTTCTTTTCAGCATTTGATTTCTGGCTCAGATTGAAATTTCTCCTCACCTTATTTGTTCCTCAATTGACGAAAAATCGGTTTTTCCATGAAAAGCGGCAATCACTCGTCACCAGCGCCGTCACCTTCGGCAAGGATTTATCTGCAACATGAATATCTATAATCTATTCCCACGCTTGGCGGGAAAGTTTGAAAATTGGGAACCGCATTTAGCACGCGCAGCGGCAATGGGATTTGATTGGGTATTCGTCAATCCAATTCAGAAAACTGGACGCTCCGGCAGCCTGTATTCTATTGCGGATTATTTTGTCATCAATAAGGATTTCCTCAACCAAACTGCCCAGACTTCTCCCAAAGAACAGGTGCAGGCAATGGTGGCGCAAGCCGAAGCGCATGGCTTGTCAATGATGATTGATTTAGTCATCAATCACTGCGCGGTTGATTCCGTGTTATTAAAAGAACATCCCGACTGGTTTCTGCATGAAGGCAAAAAAATTGCCAATCCCTTCTGCCTCGAAGCAGATGGCAGTAAAATCATTTGGTACGATTTAGCGCAATTTGATCACGCGCATTCCCCAGCTCGCGTTGAACTACTAGAATACTGCATTGAATTAGTGTTGTATTTAGTGAGTTTAGGCTTTCGCGGGTTTCGTTGCGACGCTGCTTATCAATTACCCAATTCGGTATGGGCTGAACTCATTCGACGGGTACGTCAATTGCACCCCGACACCGTATTTATTGCGGAAACCTTGGGCTGTTCACCAGAACAAACCAAGAATACGGCGGCTGCTGGTTTTGATGCGATTTTTAATAGTTCAAAATGGTGGGATTTCAGTGGCGATTGGCTGCTGGATCAATACAATTCGACGCGACAAGTGGTGCCATCTATTAGCTTTCCAGAAAGCCACGATACCGAACGTTTATTTAGTGAATCTGGCGGCAATCCACATCTGCTCCAGCGGCGCTATTTGCCACTGGCGTGATGATTCCCATCGGTTTTGAATACGGATTTCGCAGTCGTTTGGATGTTGTGAATACTCGTCCAGAACAATGGGAAGCGCCCAATGTGGATTTAACCCATTTCATCGCCCAGATTAACCAGATTAAACAAACCTATCCGGTTTTTCGCAGCGAGGGTGAAATTCAGCGTATTGAAACGGACAATGCAGCGATCTTGTTGTTGCATAAACGCGATCCGATGAGCAAGGGAGAAGCGTTATTGGCCATCAATAAAGACCCTTGGAATCGGCAATATCTGCGCGTCAATGATTTATATCGTCATTTGCACACGGCAATGCCGCTGTTAGATGTGTCGCCAGAATGGCCAATGGATTATTTACCAACGCCATTTGAGTTTGAATTAGCGCCGGGCATGGGGCGCATTTTGGTCACGCAAACTGCGACGGCGGCAGCAACACAATTAGCCAGCAGTCGTGAGAGTGCGCGTTAATAAGCTGAAGGCATTCACCACGGCGGCAGTTGGTAATGGAATGCGCACCTGCCAGCCTGCGCCGGGAGCAATAGAAAGTGCTTCTCCATCTACGGTTGTCATCGCCGTTAATTGAAATAACCAATTGCCGTTTGGCGTAATGAGTTCTAATTCATCACCAACGGCAAATTGGTTTTTCACTGTGATTTCTGCCCAATGATTGGCAGCAACGCTGCTCACTTCACCAACAAAAATTTGGCGCTGATTGCGTGACGCACCATCTGCATAATTTTGTAATTCTTGCGGCGCGTGACGGCGATAAAACCCTTCAGTATAACCGCGATTGGCTAATCCTTCTAAGGCGGTGAGCAATTCGGGACGATAAGGACGTCCCGCAATCGCATCATCAAGCGCAGCGCGATATACCTGCGTCGTGCGAGCGACGTAATAATGCGATTTCGTGCGCCCTTCTATTTTTAGACAATCAATTCCAAGGGCGACGAATTGCGCGATGTGCGCGACGGCCTGCAAATCCCGCGAATTGAGAATATAGGTGCCGTGCTCATCTTCAAAAACGGGCATGAATTCACCGCTGCGTTTTCCTTCTTCGAGAACATATTGCGTTTCAGCAGCCGGATGACGATTCTGCTCTAATTCACTTCCCAAGCGGTATTGCCAACGACAAGAATTGGTGCAACTACCTTGATTGGCATCACGATGATTAAAATAGCCCGATAATAAGCAGCGCCCAGAATAGGCGATGCAGAGCGCACCATGAATAAATACCTCCAATTCAGTCTCTGGACAAGCAGCGCGAATTTCAGCAATTTCATTTAACGATAATTCTCGTGACAGAATAACGCGCTGCACACCTTGTAATGCCCAAAAACGCACGGCTGCTGCATTTAAGGTATTTGCTTGCACAGAAAGATGCAGCGTTTGTTCTGGCCACTGCTCGCGGATCAATAATAATAAACCCGGGTCAGCGACAATGAGCGCATCAGGATGTAGCGCAATAATTGGCGCTAAATCTTGAATAACAGTGCGCAATTTTGCGCCATGCGGCATGAGATTGGTGGCTAAATAAAAGCGTTTTCCTTGCGCATGAGCTTCTGCAATTCCAAGCGCCAGCGTTTCCGCATTAAAATCATTATTGCGCACGCGCAAACTATAGCGCGGCAAACCTGCATAAACGGCATCCGCGCCATAAGCGAAGGCATAACGCTGGTTACGCAAGGTGCCAGCGGGGGCGAGCAATTCCGGTTGGCGGGGCGGGTTCAACGCAATTCTACCTGTAAAATCAAGCGTTCCGGCGTTCCCAGCAGGCGCTGGCGTTCGATTTCGACTGCCACCCGCTGCCCCGGCGCTTGGTCAAGCAGCGCGATCCGAATGTCGGCATAACTGACGATGGGCATCGCGCCAACACGAATAATGCGGTCGCCAAGCGCCATGCCTGCCACCTGTGCGCCGCTCGTTTCAGCGAAGGCTTTGACCAACATGCCGCCGCTGGTGCTGGGGTCGAGCTGTACGCCGAGCACGCCAGCCCCTGTTAATTCAAGGGGTTGCGGGTACAGCAAAAAGTCGGCGACCGTCGGATCGGGACGCCGTCCGTTGCCGTTGAGCAGAATCGCGGTCGAAACCGGCTGCCGGCGCGTCACCCGTTTGGGGATGCCTTGGCCATATTCGAGATGCCCCGCGCCCGCCAACACGATCACGGTGCGGTCGGGAAAATCGGTCAACGCCTGCGCCGTGCGAGCCGCCATGCCTTCATCCCACAGCAGTTGCGCCTCTAAAAAATGTTCAAATTCATGTTGTTGCGTGTTGGGATGCTGCTTAAAAATCGTCTCCAGCCGCTGCCGATATGCCGGATCGTGGCGCTCAAACTCCGCCGGAATCTGCGCCCGCTCCGCATCAGTCAAGCTCTGCAAACCGCCCGCGCCGACTTTTGCGGTGAATTCAGAAGCGATATTTAGCGCAATGAGAGGAATACGATATTGGCGGGCAAATTGTAATATTGGTCGATACATCCGGTAATCATAGCGCCAGCGGTCAAAGTATTCAGTACGGCGCAATAATTCCAACTCATCAATCTCTCCGGCAATAAACGCATCGAGCGCCGCCTGAAAAGGTTGTTGAAAAAACTCCATGCCAATCACTATTGATTTGCCGCGCTGGTGCAAGCCTGCAATGATCGCTAATTGCGTGAGATGATCTTCATAACGATCATGGTGTTCACCAATAAAGATCACGCGCCGCTCGGCGATACGATCTAATAATTGATTGATGGTGGCTAATTGGGTGACATCAAGCGCCATGATCGGTACAGTTGTTGGTGCTGATGCTGCCACAGTTGCAGAATAAAACAGCAAGCCGATAACGATGAAGCGCAGTGAACTCAACATGATGGGTGCTCCTTCAATTGCGGTGATGGTGGAATCATTTAGCGATGATAGCGATCTTCAAAACGCACAATATCATCTTCATCGAGATAACTGCCTGATTGCACTTCAATCAGTTCTAAAGTAATACACCCTGGATTTTCTAAACGATGCGTTGAGCCAACCGGAATATAGGTTGATTGATTTTCTGTGAGTAAAAACGTCCGTTCATCACAGGTCACTCGCGCCGTTCCCGACACCACCACCCAATGTTCTGCACGATGATGGTGCATTTGCAGCGATAACGACTCGCCGGGCTGCACCACAAGCCGCTTCACTTGATAACGAGCGCCGTGCCCAATCGCTTCGTAGGAACCCCACGGACGATGCACTTGCTGATGATGGCGATGTTCATCTCGCTGTTGTTGCTGCAAAAATTGCGTCACCGCCTTGACATCCTGCGCCTTGGTTTTGGTCGTCACCAACACCGCGTCCGGCGTTTCCACCACGATCAAATCATCCACGCCAATCACGGCCACCATGCGCTGCTGCGCGAGCACCAGATTGTTGTGTGCGGCGTGGACGAAGGCGTCACCGCTCACGACGTTGCCGGCTGCGTCGTGCTCGCGCACTTCCCACAGCGCCGACCACGCGCCGACATCTGACCAGCCCACAGCGAGCGGAATCACCACCGCTGGTGTCGTCAACGTGCCGTCGGTCAAATGCTCCATCACCGCGTAATCAATTGAATCGCTGGGACAAGTAGCGAACGCGCTCGCATTCAGCCGCAAAAAATCACCATCAACCGTCGCCTGCGTAAACGCAGCGGTCGCCGCTTGCGCCAAATCGTCACGACACTGCGCAATCAGCGCCAGCCAGCGCGATGCCTGTAACACAAAAATCCCGCTGTTCCACAGATAATCACCGGCGGCAAGATACGTTTGTGCTGTTGCGGCATCGGGTTTTTCCACAAATTGCGCCAGTTGAAAAGCCGCGCCCGTCAAACCCGCCAGCGGATATGCCGCGCCTTGGCGGATGTAGCCATAACCCGTTTCGGGCTGGGTGGGCACGATGCCAAAGGTGACTACTGCGCCGGTGCGGGCAACGTGAACGGCGTCCGCCACCGCCGCCCGAAAACCCGGCGCATCGCGGATGGTATGATCCGCTGGCATCACCAACAGGATCGGATCAGCGCCGTTGCGGAGTGCCGCCAGCGCCGCCACTGTCAACGCTGGCGCGGTGTTGCGCCCCACCGATTCCAACACGATGACCGCTGGCGGCTGCGCGATGTTCCGCAATTGTTCGGCGACTAAAAAGCGATGCGCCTCGTTGCACACCACAATCGGCGCGAGTACCGCCAACGCCGCTCGCGGATGTTCCGCTTCTAAACCAGCGAGCCGCTGCACCGTTTCTTGCAGCATGGTGAATGCGCTCGTCAGCGGCAGAAATTGTTTGGGATAGGCTTCGCGGGACAGCGGCCACAAGCGGGTGCCGGCTCCGCCGGAGAGAATGACAGGTTGCACAGACATGACGAGGTAATCCGCGTTGAAAGAAGATGTAATGATTAGAGCAACCGCGTTCGGTCAGGGTCAAACATGGGAGCAATGCGCGTGAACGCCAAACTTCGCTTGCTCACACAATTGCTGCGCACGACGGCGACCACTGAATTGCTCCCGCGCTGGCAGGAAATTCGCGCTGAAGCCAAGCCGGACGGCAGTCTGGTGACGGCAACTGATCTGGCGATCCAAGCGCATCTCACCGCCGCGCTGGCGCTGGTATTTCCTGAGATTCCGCTGCTCGGCGAGGAAATGACGGCGACCGAGCAGCAGCGGTTGTTGGACGGAAATGCGCCGCGACTGTGGATTCTCGATCCGCTCGATGGCACCAGCAATTACGCCGCCGGTTTCCCCTATTTTTCGATCTCGCTGGCGCTGCTCGACGCCGGTCAGATCACGCACGGCGTGATTCTCGATCCGGTGCGCGATGAATGTTTTTGCGCCGCACGCGGGCAGGGCGCGTGGTGCAACGGCGAACCGCTGCGCGTCCACGCCATCGGCAACGCCTTGAGCGATTGTTTAGCGATGATTGATCTCAAACGCTTACCGGCAGCGCACTTGGCGGCGCTCTTTCGTCCCGGCGGTTTTCGCTCCCAACGCAATCTTGGTTCAGTGGCATTAGATTGGTGTTGGCTGGCGAGTGGACGTTATCAATTGTATTTACACGGCGGGCAGCGTTTATGGGATTACGCCGCTGGACGTTTAATTGCAGAAGAAGCGGGCGCAATTGTGCAGCATTATGATCCTGATGATTGCATACCAACGTCGCCACTCACTTTAACGCCACAATTCGCCATTGCAGCAGCGAATACGGAACTGTTTAATCTCTGGCTAGACTTTGTACAATTACCAAAGCGCACGATGACATAAAATGGAGGACTGCACGATGAGTCGTGAACAAGAAGAATTAGAGATGACATTGGGTAGCGGTATTGCCGCATTTGAATCAAAACAGTTTTCACGCGCAACCGGATTGCTCGCACCATTAGCAGAATGCGGCAATGTAGATGCGCAATATCGCATGGCCATCATGGCGCAAAATGGACTGGGAATGCTGCCCAACCCGTTATTAGCCTTCAGCTATATGAAAGCAGCCGCTACTGCGGGATTAAGCGTCGCCCAACATGGACTTGCTTTTATGTACATGCAAGGTGAATGCACCGATAAAAATCCCAGAAAAGCGATTGAATGGTTCCGCCGCGCAGCGGATCAAGGCTTAATTGGATCGCTCACCACGTTAGCGATGATGTATGAACAAGGTTTGGGCGTAGAAAAAAACCTAGAAGAAGCCAACCGGTTATATCGGCTGGCTGGTTTTGAGGAACGTTAAGGCAATGGCAGCGGTAATAACGCCGAAAAATCATCAATAGCGATGAAGGATTCAGCGGTGCGACTGGGCGCGGTAGAATCAGGTTTCACCACCGCAATGACGTTTTGCAAACCAAAGGCGCGGGCAGCGTGTAATACATCGAGATTGTCATCAATAAACAACGTGCGCTGCGGATTAAAAGGTTCCAGCAGTTGTAACTGTGACCAAAAAGCGGGTTCTTCTTTAGCGATGCCGAGATCATGCGCAGAAAAAATGCGCTCAAAATAGCCAGTTAATCCCGTGCGTTCCAATTTCAAAGCCAACGGTTGACGATGTGCATTAGTGACCAATACGCGACGTTTACCCAACCGACTCAGTGCCTGTAAAAAGTCGATCACATGCGGATGCACTGCAATTAAATGCGCGACTTCTCGCTTTAATTCCACAATGTCCAAATCCAATTCTCGGCTCCAATGCTCCACACAATACCAATTGAGAGTGCCGGCAATCGCCCGATAGCGCGTCAGTAATTCAGTTTTTGCAACTGCCAGCGGTAAATGATATTTTTCTGCATAGCGCAACGGCACATGCTCCAACCAAAAATGATTATCAAAATGCAGATCAAGTAACGTGCCATCTAAATCTAAAAAAACGCTATCAAACTGCTGCCAGTTGTGCATCATAGTTGTATCATCCAATCTAAAATATCGCGTATCAATGAGGGTTAATGCGCACCACCGAGCGATCAATCATTACGTCGTGAACAAACGTTAGCGTTGTGCGGAATCAATCCGATAGCAACGCTAAATTCTTAAAGTAAGCAATTTCACTCTGGAGAACAACACCAGTGACAAAAGTTAAAACCATCACAACTGATGACATTTTGGTAATGCTGTGTAATTCCGTGCGCAAGGTGCTGACTGCTGCCACCAAAACTCAGGTGACTTATTCGGCAATGGTACAACGTATTACCCGAACCTGTTTACGTCCAGATATTGGCTGCTTTGTGTTATTTGATGGCGGCTTTTCTGGCTTGGTCATTATGAATTTCTCAGGGACTTCAGCATTAGAATTATATCGCGCCTATATGATGTCAATGGGAATGCCAGAATCTGAATTAGCGACGCGCCACACTTCCGAAGAAGTCGGCAATACGCTTGGCGAATTGATGAACCAGATTGTGGGTGATTTCACTGGCAATGTCGGGCACGAATTGCAGGTGTGTATTAACCAGAACCAACCCAAAATGTTGACCATTAACAAAGAAGTCATGGTGAGCATTGATACCAATTTAGATCGTCCGCAAGCTCGGCGCGTGACCTTTAATACCGTAAATCGCAATGTCTTTTATATGGAATTGGCGATGGATAAAACCGATTTCATTAAACTACATGACTTCGAGCGTGAAGATGCTGATCCTGATCGTATCGTGGCCGAACAAGCACAGAAGACGGCAGCAAGTAATGCCGCATTATTAAAGCCTGCCGAATCATCACCATTGTCTTCTGCTGAACAAGCACTGTTAGATGAACTAGGTTTATAATTCACGTTTATCATTGGCGACAGTAAGCAATTAGAGTGATGCTGTCGCCGTGAGATGTTGAATGCTCCACTCAATATGCTCACGCACCAAGGAATCATCACACGCGGTAAGCCGTGAATACAGCGCAGTGATTATTTCAGGATGTGGCGGGACATTTCCTAAAGCAACTGCGATATTACGCAACCATTGTTGATAACCAATGCGCCGAATTGCTGAACCTTCAGTACGCTGTAAAAAAGTCGCCTCATTCCATGCAAATAGTTCAATTAAATTGGCAGTATTCAGTGAATGCCGCACTTGAAAATCTGCCTCAGCGGTTATTGTGGCAAAACGATTCCAAGGACAACAGCGTTGGCATTCATCACATCCATAAATGCGATTGCCTAATAACGGACGCAAGTCTAGCGGAATGCTGCCGCGATATTCAATGGTGAGATAAGAAATACAACGCCGTGCATCCAATTGATATGGTGCAATAATTGCTCCAGTAGGACAGTGTGTTAAACACGATTGACAGTTTCCACAATGATTTGGGATTTCGCTATCAATAGGAAGCGGTAAATCTGTGTATATTTCACCCAGAAAAAACCACGATCCCGCTTGCGGATGAATGAGATTTGTGTTTTTTCCCATCCATCCTAATCCAGCTTTTACAGCAAGTGGTTTTTCTAATACCGGCGCTGAATCAACAAAGACGCGATAACCAAACGCACCTACCGCGCTTTCAATTTGCGTGGCAAGGCGTTGTAACCGTTGCCGTAAGACGCGATGATAATCGCGCCCTAACGCATAACTTGCAATAAAAGCGTGAATTGAATCCGTTGTTTTCTGTGTATTAACAGGCGACGGTGCAGTGAAATAATCCATGCGGGCAACAATAACGCGCTGCGTTCCGGGCACTAATTCGGCGGGACGACTGCGCCGAGTACCATGTCGCGCTAGATAGTCCATTGTGCCGTGTTGACCAGCGGCTAACCATTGTTGCAAACGCATTTCCGCGACAGTTAAATCGGTGTCGGTAATGCCAAGTTGCTGAAAACCAAGCTGTTGTCCCCAGTATTTAATCTGAGTTGCGAGTTGCTGCGCTTGTGTGGTGGTGAGTATCATGTGTAAAAAAAGCAGGCGAGGTTGAATTGATGCGATGATTATCACTGGTCAGGATAGCAATTAAAGTTTATAGTTGCACTTACATTTTTACTCAAAAAATCAGGCGAAAAATGGGATTACACACACCGTTGTTTTTAGAACATCAACGTCTTGGTGCGCGGATGGTGCCCTTTGGCGGTTGGGAGATGCCATTACATTATGGATCACAACTCGAAGAACATCATGCAGTGCGCCGTGAAGCAGGAATGTTTGATGTATCACACATGCGCCCAATTGATATTGACGGTGCAGATGCGACCGCTTTTTTGCAATATATGCTCGCTAATGATGTGGCGCGACTCACTGCGTCTGGCAAAGCGTTGTATAGTTGTTTATTGAATGAACAAGGCGGGGTGGTTGATGATTTAATTGTTTATTCGCGCTGTAATGGACGCTATCGTTTAGTGGTAAATGCGGGCACTGCTGAAAAGGATTTGATGTGGTTAAATGCGCATTGCAGTTCATTTGCCGTTACTATTCAATCGCGCCCGGATTTAGCGATGATTGCGGTGCAGGGGCCGGAAGCCCGCGCCAAAACGCTTCCGCTGTTGCCGGCGGCGCTCCGCGCAGCAGCAGAGACGTTGGCACCTTTTTTTAGTGCTGAACTTGAATCAGAACAATGGTTTATCGGGCGCACCGGCTACACCGGCGAGGATGGTTTTGAGCTGATGATGCCCGCTGCGCAGGCTTCTGATCTGTGGCAAGCACTTTTAGCGGCTGGTGTCAAGCCTTGTGGACTCGGTGCGCGTGATACGTTGCGGCTGGAAGCGGGCATGAATTTGTACGGGCACGACATGGATGACGCGACCGGGCCGCTTGATGCGGGGCTGGAGTGGACGGTGGCGTGGCAACCGGCGGAGCGCGAATTCATTGGGCGGGCGGCGCTGACGGCGCGGCGCACTGATCCGGCGCGGCGCGAATTGGTGGGTTTCATTCTAATTGGTGCGGGTATTATGCGCGATCATCAATTGGTATTGCGCGATGGCGTGGTGGTGGGTGAAATCACTTCGGGTGGATTTTCACCGACTTTGGAACGTTCAATTGCATTGGCGCGGATTGAAACCGGTATTGATGGGAATTATACGGTAGACATTCGTGGTAAAGCGGTGGCAGCGCGACTGGTAAAACCGCCATTCGTGCGCAACGGCGTTAGTCGTATTGAACTATAATTGACTTGTAAACACAACTGGATTGGAAATTCTAAAATGAGCACGGTACCAACTGAATTGAAATACACCAAATCGCACGAATGGGTGCGCGATGATGGCGATGGAATAGTGACGGTGGGCATTACCGATCACGCGCAGGAAGCGTTGGGCGATATTGTATTTGTGGAGACGCCAGAATTAGGGCGGATAATTGAATGCGATGAAGCGGTGGCGGTGGTGGAATCTGTTAAAGCTGCGTCTGATATTTATGCGCCACTGGCTGGCGAGGTGATTGCAGCGAATACGCAGCTTGCCGATACTCCAGAAGCCATCAATACCAGCCCGTATGATCTGGGCTGGATTTTGCGTTTGCGCGTGCGAGATAACGGCGCATTCGATACGCTACTTGATGCTGCTGCGTATACACAAATCGTCGCTGAAGAAGGATAATTACTCGGCAACCATTTGGAATTATGGCGCAATTGCAACCCGATTGCGTCCGTGATTTTTCGCTTCATATAACGCTTCATCGGCACGCGCTAATAATGCGGTTTGGGTTTCGCCGGCGCGATGTAATGCCACACCAAAACTTGCAGTTTTATGTCCAACAACCGGAAAAGCAGTGGTCGCAAGTGCTTGCCGCAACTTTTCAGCAATCATGTGAATTGCGGCGGCATCGACCATAATACAGACCACTAAAAATTCTTCTCCGCCCCAACGTCCAACAACATCTGTTTGACGAACATTGTGTTTCAAGCAACGCGCTGCTGTTGTTAATACTTGATCGCCAACTAAATGCCCATGTTGATCATTGACAGCTTTGAAATAATCGAGATCGCAGATAATCACGCCACAGGATTCGGCATAACGCTCACAGCGCATTAACATCTCACTGAGTACTGCTTCAATTTTGCGCCGATTGTATAGCTCAGTTAATAAATCAGTAGTTGCTAACTTTTCCTGTAATTGTGCGCATGACTCGGCAGTGGCTAATTGATCGGTGCGCTGTTCTAAAGCATTCACCATGTCATTAAAATTCGTATTAAGGCGATCAAGTTCAACAATACCCACTTCATGCGCATGATGATTGCAACGTCGCCACCGTTCAAAATCAGCCGTCGCTTCTGATAATAAATGAATTGGAGTGACAATTTTATTGGCTAATCGACGCACAATGATCAGCAACAATACAAAGAAGATCATGTAAAATAAAAGCATCACGCCAATGGCAATATAACCAATTCGATTACTGGTTGCATGTAAGGCATCAATCGGCGCAAAAACCTCAGCTTGCGCAACCAATACCAATAAACGCCAACCCGTTTCCGGCACAACCGTTTGCAGCATAAAATAAGTATTGTCGCCAATATGTAATTCGGTTAGTGCTTGACCGGTATCAAAAAGACTCTGAAGTTGTGTGCGGATTGTCGGCTCGGTGCTTTTTAAGAGATGGTATTCTTGGGACGGCACTAAAGTAGTGATGATTGGTTCTTGATACTGTAATGCTGGCGCGGTTTGAATTCCTAAAATACGCTCAACTTGAGATGGCATTGCTAAAATAGCGCCAGTTTGATCAACTAATATCGCGCCCGCATTCCAAGACAGTTCTAATTGCAAAATGTTTTGAATTAAATTATCAATGGTAATATCAATGCCGCTCACGCCTTCAAGTACATCACCGCGATAAATAGGCACAATGCAAGACATCACCCAACCTTGTCCGGCCGGATCAAAATACGCATTTGTCCATACGGGTTGCCGTTGCGGATTGTGACGCGCATCTGCTAAAAAATAAAATGCTAAATCATTGACATCCCAACTGGCACCAAATCGCTCTGCGGCATCAGTCATAAAAGGATAAATCCGATTCATCGCATCAGCACTATTAAAATACACCTGCGTTACCATTGGATTGGTGGTCACAATCGCTTTTAATAAGCTATCCATGCGCTCACTACAACGTGCTTTCTGTTGTTCTGCGGCACCAATGGTAGTTGTAGCCGCGTAATACAGACTGCCGCCACCATTATCAGTTGCTTTGTAATATGCGCCATTGTCATGTACGCGCAATTCTGGCTCGCCATGCGGCAAAAAACACGGTTCTGGATGCGTAAAAAAATCGCTGTGATCCTGTTGTAAAATACGCGCCAAGCGGTTAATTTCTTCTAATTGTAAACTGGTGCTTTTCGCTTGTTTTAATACAACCGTGTGCAGATTGTGGGTGACTTCTTGCAATAACACTGCTTGGTTGCGTTCAGAAATGTAGTTATTGATACTAAAATACAGTAACAATAACACCACTTCAATCACCAGCATTTGCGAAAGGGCGCTGCGTAAATAATTGCGATAGATAAGACGCTGTAAACTAACCGCTGGTTTTCCCATAATGATTCATTCCTCGTCTGCTTAATTGTTGTGATGATTTAAGCGTGTTAGAACCTGAAAATATCAATGTTTGTGACGGAAGCTGGGGGCAATCTATGCGCGACTAACGCGGGCTTTTTTTGATAACATGATGATCATGTTAACTCTCACTATTGACATCGGAGTGACGCTAATGATGCGTTTGCTAATTTTGATCACCTTGTCATTGTTAATGACATTACCCGTGCTGGCTGCCAATACGACCGGAATTGGTGTGGTTGATATGCAGCAGGTGTTGGAACAAAGCAAGCTCGGTAAACGCTTGCAAGAACAACTGCGGCAGGAATTTGAACCTAAAACCCGTCAATTTGCTGAGGAAGAAAAGGAGATTCAAGCATTACGGCAGGCATTTGAACGTGATAAGGCCTTGATGAGTAAAGATCAAGCCGAAAAGCAAGAAAAACAAATTGTGGCGCGGATTGAAGCGTATCAGAAAAAAACGCAACCGTTGCAACAGGAGTTAGTGAAGGTGCAGCAAACAAAGGGGCGCGAGATTGTCACTCCAGCGCGTGAGGCGGTGAATACAATTGCGAAAAAAAAGAAGCTGGCGTTGGTGATTGAGCGCGGTCAAGCGGGCATGTTGTATCTTGATCCCGCCGCCGATATTACCGCTGAGGTAATTGAAGAATTGGATACGCGCACGAAATAATCGGTGCTGGCGTGAATAAAAAACCCCAATCTGGTGATTGGGGTTTTTTGTATGTTACTGAGATGACATGACTCAGAAACTGCCAAGTTAAGCGCGTTGGTTCAACCACTTCCCAATTGCAGGTGTGACTTCTTTTTGCGCTTTACCGCTGACGTAAATGCCAATGTGTCCGCCCGGAAAAGCCAGTTCCGTATAATCCGTGCTGCTCACCAAACCCTGTAGCGCCTTCGATGCGTCTGGCGGCACTAAATGATCTTGCAGCGCATAAATGTTGAGCACCGGGCAGGTGATCTGGTGCAAATCAACTTCACGACCGCCGAGCCATACGCCGCCGTTAATAAACCCGTTGTGTTGATAGAAATCCTTGATGAATTGACGGAAGGTCTCACCCGCTTGATCGGGGCTATCAAAAATCCATTTCTCCATCCGTAAAAAGTTCTTCACTTTTTTTGGATCATCTAATACATCAACCATGTTGACGTATTTTTGCCCCATTAAACTGTAGGGTTTAAGGGTGAGAAAACTCCAATTGAGTAATTCACCCGGAATGTTGCCCATCGTATCAACAGCGAGATCAATATCAACGTGTTGCACCCATGCAGACAGCAAATTGTCTGGCGTTTTGAAATCAACTGGCGTCACCATCGTGACTAAATTGTTGACTTTTTCTGGGTGCAAAGCGGTGTACATTAAACTGAATGCGCCGCCCTGACAGATGCCGAGCAAATTGACTTTCTCAACGTTCAATTCTTCGCGCAGATGTTCGACGCAGCGATCAATATAACCATTGATATAATCATCCAGCGTAATTGCCCGATCTGCCTGATCGGGATAGCCCCAATCAATTAAATACACATCCTGACCGGTCGCCAATAAACCCTTAATTGTGGAGCGATCTTCCTGAATGTCGGTCATATACGGGCGATTCACCAACGCATACACAATCAGCAATGGCGTTGCGCTCGGTGTCGCGCCAGCAGGCGTGTCGTAGCGATATAACTTCAGCTTATCTTCTTGATAAACCACCTGTTTAGGGCTGACGCCTTCGTCAATGGTCTCGGCATTCAGCAGGTTTTCCATGCTTTGCCCCAACTTGCGGCTGTAATCAAGCATTTCCTGCGCGAGCTGATCGGGACGAATGTTGATTGAAATCATCGTGTTATTTCCTCAATCTGGCTGGGGGCTTTTGCGACGCGGCAACGCTTTGGCGGCAGCGGGCACGGCAGTGGTCAGCGCCAGCGCCGGATTCGGAGCGGCATCACCAAGCAACGTAGCCAGTTGTTTTTCCAGCACATGTAGCCGTTGTTGCAGGTTTTTGTTGTCGCGGCGGGTGTCTTGCAGCCGATCCTGCACCGTGCGCAATTCGCTGCGCGTGGGCATATTCAAAGCGCCGAGTTGTTCATCCACCATCACTGCCATGCGTTTTTTCAACGCCATTTGCGCGTTAATTAAATGACCGTGAATTTTTGCGTATTCAGGTGTGGCGACTTCTTCTGCATAAACGGCTTCGCAGCAGGTGACCCAGTGATCGTATAATGCCCGCGCTGATTCAATTGGTTTATCATCGCTGAGTGATTGAAAATGGCTGCCCAAACGTTGCAGCGATTTCATTCCCAATTGATTATAAAATCCCGTGTATTCTTGCAATGCTGTCTGATATGCCAAGGTGCAGCGTGTTAATTCTTGATATTGCCCTTGCTCTTCACGCGTATAGCCCAAGCCAGGTGCTGCTAATGCGCGTTTGAGATGATCTTGCAAATGATCGTGCGGCATGTTGCGCAGCGCATCACCGGGCAGCGGCGACAGCGATGACATCATCCGTTGCCAGTTGTCGAGCGGCATTTCCCAAAACGATAACATCCGCTGCGCGGCACCATTTTGATCGGTCGCAGCGCCGCTGAATCGCGCTTGCAGGTCTTCCAAAGCGGAAGTCCACAGCGCCAGCGGATTGGCGTTGCCAGTCGGCGTTGCAAACGATTCTGCGAGTTGAAACAAGGTTTTACCTTGATCGAGCATCCGTTCCATAAACACTTTCGACGCCTCAGGTGCTGCCGGAGCCAGTGCCTTCCACCATTGCTCCAGCGCATTTTCCCAAGGTGTGGTGAGCGGCGCGGCACCTTCCACTCCCATTGCTTTGCGACTCATCGCCGTCCAGTTGTCCCAATAGCTGCGCTGTAGCGCCAGCCAATCGTCATTAAAAAAGGTGTCGTTTGCCACGAGTCTGCGCTCCGCTGTGAAATTAAAATGAAAGTTAGCACGGCTATTTGTGCGCTGCAACAAAGATGCGTAGAATTGTGTTTTGCATTGCCGTTTTTGCGTTTTTTCACCATAACGATTACCGAGGACTTTTTACATGATGAATGCAAGCAACGAATCCGTCGTCATCGTCGCCGCTGGGCGCACCGCCGTCGGCAGCTTTGGGGGCAGTTTGGCGGCACTGCCCGCGACTGAATTGGGCGCAACCGTGCTGAAAGCACTGTTGGCGCGGACGGGCATTGCACCAGAACAGGTCGATGAGGTGATTTTGGGGCAGGTGTTGACGGCGGGCGTGGGGCAAAATCCGGCGCGGCAAACCACGCTCAAGGCCGGTTTACCTGCGCAGGTGCCCGCGCTGACGATCAATAAAGTCTGCGGCAGTGGCTTAAAAGCGGTGCAGTTGGCATGGCACGCGGTCGCCTGCGGCGATGCTGAGATTGTGATTGCCGGCGGTCAGGAAAGCATGAGCCAGTCGGCGCACGTTTTGCCGCGCTCGCGGGATGGGCAGCGGATGGGCGATTGGCAGTTGAAAGATACGATGATCGTCGATGGGCTGTGGGATGCGTTTAACGACTATCACATGGGCGTCACCGCCGAAAATATCGCCAAACAATATGCGTTTAGCCGCGCTGCGCAGGATGAATTTGCGGCGGCGTCGCAGCAAAAAACGGCAGCGGCGTTGGATGCCGGACGCTTTGCCGATGAGATCATTCCGGTGACGATTCCGCAGCGCAAAGGCGAGCCGCTGGTGTTTGCGACCGATGAATTTCCGCGTCCGAGCACGACCGCAGCGACGTTGGCGAAATTGCGCCCGGCGTTTGATAAAGATGGCACGGTGACGGCGGGCAATGCGTCGGGCATCAACGATGGCGCGGCGCTGGTGATCGTGATGACGGAAAGCAAAGCACGGGAGTTGGGCTTGACGCCGCTGGCGCGATTGGTGGCCTTTGCCAGCGCCGGCGTTGATCCCGCAGTGATGGGCACCGGACCGATTCCGGCGTCTACCAAATGCTTGGAAAAAGCGGGTTGGACAGCGGCGGAATTGGATTTAATTGAAGCCAATGAGGCCTTTGCGGCGCAGGCAATGTCGGTCAATCACGAATTGGGCTGGGATTTAGCCAAGGTCAACGTCAACGGCGGCGCAATTGCGCTCGGTCATCCGATTGGCGCGTCGGGAGCGCGGATTTTGGTCACGTTGCTGTATGAAATGCAGCGCCGCGATGCCAAAAAAGGCTTGGCGACGCTGTGCATCGGCGGCGGGCAGGGCGTGGCGCTGGCAGTGGAGCGTTTTTAAGCGATTGCGACTATTCTTTTGACCCGCCACCTTGGGCGGGTTTTGCATTATGAGGATAGAATGAAACGCGAACGGTTAATTAAAAAATATCCTAATCGGCGGCTGTATGACACCGAATTGAGTCGCTATATCACGGTAGCAGATGTGCGCAGTTTGGTGATGACTGGCATCACCATTAAAGTGCTCGACACGGCGAATGAAACGGATATTACGCGGGCAATTTTATTGCAAATCATGTTGGAAGAAGAAAGCGGCGGCGAGCCGTTATTTAGCGCCAACATGTTAGCGCAGATTATTCGTTTTTATGGCGGCACTTTTCAGGGAATGTTTGCGCGTTATTTGGAAACGTCACTCGAATTGTTCGCTAAACAACAGCAAGATATGACGCAAGCGTGGACGGATAATCCATTTGAAGCGATGTCGCGTTTGACGCAGAAAAATGTCGAGATGTGGGCGGATTTGCAGCAAGATTTTATGCGGGCAGCGGGATTCAGTTTTGGGGCAAAACGTAAACCCAAGGATGATGATCCAGCATGACCGCAGCGGCGACAACGAGCGTTAAAAAAAATCGCGCTCAGGGCTTGACCGCTGCGCTGGAGCTGGTTATTGTGCATCGCAACATTGTTGCACTGCACAATCCCTGTTAGAGGAACTGACCATGACGACCACCGAGACCATGAACGCTGTGACCGACATGACCACCAAAAATGTTGAACGCCTGACCAGTTTGGGTGAACTCAACGTGCGGATTTTTGAAAAAATGGCGGCACGTCAGATGGATGCGCTGACGCTGTATATGGATCACACGCTGCGCCTGACCAAGCTCGCTACTGAAGCCAAGGGCTATAACGAATTTTTCCAAGGTCAGGTTGATGCGACCAAGGAATTGAGTGAGCGGGTGATGGCAGAAAGTAAAACCACCATGCAATTGGTGAATGAAGCGCGTGATGATTACCGCGCTTGGCTGGAAAAGAATGCGGCAGAACTCACTGCTGAATTGCGTCCTGCTGCATAATTGAATGGTGATCCAAGGATGGATCACAACATTTATTGAACACTTTAACTGCAATAACAATAAGAATTTGGAGGCAAGTTTTATGGCGCGTATCGCATTAGTAACCGGCGGAATCGGCGGTTTAGGCACAGCAATTTGTATTCGTTTGGCGCAAGACGGTTGTACCGTGATTGCTAATTGTCATCCATCAGAAGCGGCAGCGGCAACTGAATGGCAAGCTGCTCGTGCAGCTGAAGGTTTGACGATTACGACTATCGCTGCCGACGTGTCCTCTTTTGATGACAGCACCCGCATGGTGAATGACATCATCGCGCAACATGGCACATTAGACATTTTAGTGAATTGCGCTGGGATTACCCGCGATAAAACGTTCAGAAAAATGGAAGCTGCGCAGTGGAATGCGGTAATTGATGTCAATCTCAACAGCGTATTCAATGTCACTCGCCCGGCGTGGGAAGGCATGTTGGAGCGCGGTTTTGGTCGCATCATCAATATCTCGTCCGTCAACGGACAACGCGGGCAGTTTGGACAAGCCAACTATTCCGCTGCGAAAGCGGGAATGCACGGCTTCACGATGGCGCTGGCGCAGGAAGGCGCAGCCAAGGGCGTGACCGTCAACACCGTGTCGCCGGGCTACACCGACACTGCGATGACCTTGGCGATGGATGACGCCGTCCGCGCCAGCATTATCAGCGGGATTCCGATGCGGCGCATGGCGCAACCGGCTGAAATTGCAGCCGCAATTGCCTTTTTAGCCAGCGACGACAGCGCCTACATCACCGGCGCAAATTTACCCGTCAACGGCGGTTTGTTTATGCACTAGCACCCAGCGCGACGCTTGACGTTGCGCGGCTGCCACACCTCATTTTATTTCCGTGTCCTCCTCGTCTCTTTCATCATGAGACGTTCTTTAGCCCGGCACCCTGCCGGGCTTTTTTTTGCGCGTTTGATTACTTTTAGTGCGTCCGTTCTTGATCCGATGCGACCGTATAGCGCACACTGATTGCGCAGTCACAATCACGCATTCATCACACGCAGCAATCGGAGGACTTTTATACATGACGATACATCAAGCCCAGATGCCGCTCTGCCAACGCGGTTTATCGCAATTGTTAATTATTGACGCGCAAGAACGTCTCGCCGCCGCCATGCAGCCAGAAGAATTGGCGCTGGTGGTAGACAACATTAACCGTTTAATTACCGCTGCTAAAACGCTTGGTATTCCGGTGATTGCGACCCAGCATTATTCAAAAGGGCTGGGGCCTATTATTGAAACTATCCACGCGAATTTACCGCAGACCGCTGATCCAACTGAAAAAACTGCGTTTTCCTGCTGCACTGCGCCGGGCTTTGAACGCAACATTTCACTGCAACCCAATCGGCGGCAATTGATTGTCGTCGGCATGGAAGCGCATATTTGTATTGCACAAACCGTATCTGGTTTGCAACGCTGGGGCTATCAAGTATTTGTGCCAGCGGATGGGATTATTTCTCGCAACGCTGCGCACAAAGCGAATGTTTTAGAGCGGATGCGGCATTCCGGTATTCAAGTCGTGTGTACGGAATCCGTTGGTTTTGAATGGCTCGGTGATTCCAGCGACGCGCAATTCCGCGAAGTGTGGTCGCTATTCAAATAGCGGCGTATTCAATACCCGACCTGAATGGCGGGCTGGTGTTATTCACATTCAGGTCGGTTATCTGTCATGTAGATGTTATAGTTATCCGCAAAACATACTATACTATAAGAGAAAATGTAGGAGCTTACGACAGTGAAACTGTGCAACGAAGACCAACTTTTGAATTTCTTAAGACGTGAAGAAGACAGTTCAGTTAAGTATA
>NZ_NRRQ01000029.1 GCF_016583745.1 Chromatium okenii | reverse complement strand
ATGTATAACCATCAGATACCCCAAAAAGCACTCGGACATGTGTCACCGGTGCAAGCGTTGAAAAACTGGCAGCAGAAAGAACCCGAACGCTTCAAAAAACAGGTCTACAATCTCTCGGGTCTTGACACCTAAGCAGTAAAACACTAAGGCCAGATAAAAATAAAAAAATGGTACTAGGTAGTGGTACATTTGTAACCTCTACCACTCCATGTAATGGCAAAGAACCAACTGATGTTATATTATCTACATCTCCCCAGCGTTGAATATAAGGCCCCTGATATGTTGGCGCAGTCGTTTTATAATTATCGTTAATAATAAAAGCAAAATCCTGATTATTTAAATAGTTGTCAGGATCGTTACCGAACCAGTTGGTGTATCCAGGTTGTTCACCACTAGCCCAAACAAAATTTCCTTCATTTGCAACGTCGTTGAATCCAATCCAGAGATTACGATGGATTCCAGAAAAATTAGCGAATGAGGAATAGATCCATGCGTTTTCATCTGCATCATTGATTGTTACGAGGTTCCCCCCCAGAGTGAGAGCTTCAGCCTGCGAATTAACCCAGTTAGCTTGACTTAGAAGGTAATAAGTATGGTCGTTAGATGGATTTAGAAGGCTTGTAATTACTGATCCCGACGACGTGGCGGAAGCAATTAACGTCAATGAAGCGACAATCAGAGCTTGATTAAGGTATTTCATATGGATCTCCAAAGAATTTATTGTGTGGTAGTAACGGTGCTAAAGTGACGCCTAACGAGACTTCGACCTCAAATTTGAGGCAAAGACCCAATTAAAAATCTATCAAAGCTGCCGTATAAAATAATTCGTTATTCGTCAACTCTGACATATAAAACCTTTTTTGGTGAGATACTCACCGCGTGGCACAACCAATCACCACCGGACACCCAGCATTCAATAAAAATGCCAGCCATCAAAACTCCTTTTTTTACAATAATTTAAGTGAAGAATCGGCAGCAAAACCGCATTTTCTGGCGGAAATTGTCAAAAATATCGACAGTTCGCAGCGGCTAAATTCCCGCTTCACAACACTGATTTTTGTATTTATTTTGTAAAATCAATCAGTTATTTCTGATTGCCCGTCGCTGACCACTGTAAAAAATTCAACACCCGCAACCTGGCGACCACCGCCTGAATCAACACTGATTTTTGTATTTATCCTGCAAAGTCAAGCAGTTATTTTTGATTGCCCGCCGCTGACCACTGTTAAAAAATTCGACACCCCGCAACGCTGGCGACCACCGCCTGAATCAACAATCGGGCAGCATGACCCTGATTGAGTGACTGACTCTAAGAGTATAATTTGCCATTTCCCGCCCACCGTCGCCGGTGAGCACTTGCTTTGAGACCAACCATGACTAATAAGCCGGACATCGATCCGCAAGAGACACAGGAATGGCTCGACTCGCTCGATGCCGTGCTCGAAAACGAAGGCGTCGAACGCGCCCATTTCCTGCTGGAACGCCTGATTGATAAAGCCCGCCGCTCCGGCGCTTATCTGCCGTATAGCGCCAACACCGCCTATCTCAACACCATTCCCGTGCAGCAGCAGCCGCGTTTCCCCGGTGATCGGGCGATGGAACGGCGCATCCGTTCTTTCGTGCGCTGGAACGCGATGGCGATGGTCGTGCAAGCCAATCGGCTCTCCACCGAATTGGGCGGACACATCTCCAGCTTCGCCTCATCCGCCACGCTATTTGATGTCGCCTACAGCCATTTTCTCCACGCCCGCAACAAAGATCACGGCGGCGATCTCGTCTTTTTTCAAGGACATTCCGCGCCCGGCATTTATGCCCGCGCCTTTTTAGAAGGGCGCATCAGCGAAGATCAGCTTTACAACTTCCGCCAAGAAGTGGATGGCAACGGGCTATCGTCCTATCCACATCCGTGGCTGATGCCGAATTTCTGGCAATTCCCCACCGTGTCGATGGGACTCGGCCCGCTGATGGCGATTTATCAAGCGCGATTCATGCGCTATCTCAGCGACCGCGAGCTGGTCAACACCGCCAAGCGCAAAGTCTGGGCATTTCTCGGCGATGGCGAAATGGACGAGCCAGAATCACTCGGCGCGATCTCGCTGGCTGCCCGCGAGCGGCTCGATAACCTCGTGTTTGTCGTCAACTGCAATTTGCAGCGGCTTGATGGCCCGGTGCGCGGCAACGGCAAAATCATTCAAGAATTGGAAGCCGTATTTCGTGGTGCCGGTTGGAACGTCATCAAAGTGATTTGGGGCAGTTATTGGGATCCGCTGCTGGCGCGGGATAAAAACGGCTTATTGCTCAAGCGTATGGAAGAATGCGTGGACGGTGATTATCAAACTTATAAAGCGCGGGGCGGCGCGTACACCCGCGAGCATTTCTTTGGCAAATATCCCGAATTGCGCGAAATGGTCGCCAATCTGACCGATGAAGACATCTGGCGGCTCAATCGCGGCGGGCACGATCCGCTCAAGGTTTATGCCGCTTATGCGCAGGCGATGACTGCGAATGGCAAGCCGACGGTGATTCTCGCCAAAACGGTCAAGGGCTACGGCATGGGCGTCGCTGGTGAAGGGATGAATATCACCCACTCGCAGAAAAAGATGGGCGAAACCCACCTCAAAGCCTTCCGCGACCGTTTCAATATCCCGATTTCTGACGATTTAATTGGCGCAGCGCCGTTTTATAAACCGCCCGCCGACAGTCAAGAACTGAAATATCTGCACAAGGTGCGTGAGCGGCTCGGCGGCTTTTTACCAGCGCGGCGCGATGACGCAGCACCGTTGGTGATCCCTGAATTGACGGCATTTCAAGCCCTGCTGGATGGCAGCGGCGATAAAGAAATGTCCACCACGATGGCATTTGTGCGGCTATTAACGGTCATCTTGCGCGATAAACACCTCGGACAATTGGTGGTGCCAATTGTGCCGGATGAAGCACGCACCTTCGGCATGGAAGGCATGTTCCGCCAGCTTGGGATTTACGCCTCGCAAGGTCAGTTATATGAGCCGGTCGATTCCGATCAGGTGATGTATTACCGCGAGGACAAAAAAGGGCAGATTTTAGAGGAAGGGATTAACGAAGCTGGCGCGATGTCATCGTGGATTGCGGCGGCGACTGCGTATGCCAATCACGGCCAAAGCATGATCCCGTTTTATATCTACTATTCGATGTTTGGCTTCCAGCGCATTGGCGATCTGGCGTGGGCAGCCGGCGACATGCGAGCGCGTGGTTTCCTGATTGGCGGCACTGCCGGTCGCACCACGCTGGCGGGTGAAGGGCTGCAACATCAAGACGGCCACAGCCCGCTGCTGGCGTCCACCATTCCCAACTGCATCGTCTACGATCCTGCGTATGCCTATGAATTAGCGGTGATTATTCACGACGGGCTGCGGCGGATGTATCAGGAGCAGGAGAACGTCTTTTATTACCTCACGGCGATGAACGAAAACTACGTTCAGCCCGCGCTGCCGGATGGCAGTCAAGCTGGCATTTTGCGCGGCATGTATCGCATCCAGCGCGGTGAAGAGCGCAGCCATCGTGTGCAATTGCTCGGCTCCGGCACGATTCTGCGCGAGGTGCTCGCCGCAGCGGAATTGCTGGCGCAGGATTTTGATGTCGGCTCGGCGGTGTGGAGCGTCACCAGTTTCAATGAGCTGCGGCGCGACGGCATCGACGTGGAACGCTGGAACATGCTGCATCCCGATCAGGAACAGCGCACCACTTATGTCGAGGCGCAATTGGCTGGCACTCGCGGCCCGATCATCGCCGCCACCGATTACATGCGCATCTATGCCGAACAAATCCGCCCGTATGTGCCGCGCCGGTATTCAGTATTAGGCACTGACGGCTTTGGACGCAGCGACATGCGCAGCCAGTTGCGCAAATTCTTTGAGGTCAATCGCTATTACATCGTAGTGGCGGCGCTCAAAACGCTGGCAGATGAGGGCGAAATCCCCGCGGCGCGGGTGGCAGAAGCCATCGCTAAATACCGCATCGACCCCGAAAAACCCAATCCGGTCACGGTGTAAAGGCGCATCATCATCGGTTTTAAAATCATGCACACACCATCTGCTTCACTTATCATGTCGCAGAGTGGTTGTGTGCTGAAATGTATCTTCTTGCATATCTGATCAATTTGATTGCTTAAATGCTAAACTGCAATACTGCTCATAAACTCAAGTGCATTCATCATTACTCGAAACTACGGAAAAATGGCAATCAAACACTACAGGTTTAACTAACTTTAATACAATCATTCTAGCTGACTATCAAATAAATTATCTCTTTTTTAGGTTAAAAAATATGAACAAAAAAACACCGCAGTTAGTTTCAGTTGTTATTCCCGTTTATTCTGGAGAACATACCCTCCCAACGTTAATCAAAGAAATTGAGCCATTAACTAAGAGACAAACAACAGCGGCTGGCAATGCTTTTGTTGTTTACGAAGTTTTACTCGTACATGATTGTGGCGCTGACCGTTCTGATAAAACGATTGAAGAATTAAGCGCAACGTATTCTTTTGTAAAACCGATATGGCTTTCTCGTAACTATGGACAGCACGCTGCAACTATGGCAGGAATGGCAAGCGCCACTGGTGATTGGATCATTACTATGGATGAGGATGGTCAACAAAATCCTGCAGATATAGGGAAAATGCTGGATCACGCAATGCGCTATTCATTGCAATTAGTTTATGCAAAGCCAATCAATCCGCCGCCTCATGGTTGGCTACGCAATGCGTTGAGCCAAACGGCAAAAGAAATCAGTTCACGACTTCTTGGTAATAACGCGATCGGGCATTTCAATAGCTTCAGATTGATTGACGGTGAAATCGCTAGAACTCTTGCAGCTTACTGCGGTAACGGCGTTTACTTAGATGTAGGTCTTTTTTGGATTACCGGGCGCATTGGTCATTGTTCAGTGTTTTTGAGAAATGAACTAGGACGACCATCAGGGTATTCTTATTTCAGGTTATTTGGACACTTTTGGAATCTTATTCTTACGTCCGGAACCCGTCCGTTGAGGCTGATCACAATCGTTGGTTTTATTTCTATGTTGCTATCTGTCGTTCTCACGATGTATGCAATTTATGAAAAATATACCGATCAAGTACCGATCCAAGGTTGGGCTTCTCTTTTTATCGTCGTCGCTTTTTTTTCTGGAATCATTCTGACCGCATTAGGTATCATTGCTGAATATCTTGCGGTCACAATGGGTATTGTAATGGGAAAACCTCTGTATGTTGTTAGCTCTAAGCCAATAAAACCGGCGGTCGATCTATGATTCTTACTTGGGTTCTTGGGAGTAGAGGTCTTCTTGGTTCGGCTATTTGTCGCAGGCTATCCCGCGACGACAACAATCTCTTTTTTTCTGCTGAAAAATTTTGTTGGGATGACATGCAGCGACTACCCTCTCAGATCGAAGAGAGTGTGCGCGCGTTTTCATTGCAAGCAGCCAAAACAGGTCAATGGGAGATTTATTGGGCGGCTGGAGTAGGCACGATGAGTTGTTCCGAGGAGGCACTTGCTCCCGAAACTCTTGCTTTATCTGTGCTGCTACAGCATTTGCAGTTAAATGTGCAGCTCATGGATATGCCTGGTGCAGTGATTTTTTCGAGTTCAGCAGGTGCAATTTATGCTGGAGCTTTAGACGACCTCATCACAGAGAATACCCCACCTGCTCCCACAACTCCCTACGCACATGCAAAACTCAAGCAAGAGGAATTATTAAGTTGTTTTGCGGCAGAAAATGAGCAGATGTCAGTTTTGCTCGCCCGTCTTTCTACATTATATGGCTGCGGTCAGGCTTCGGGAAAGTCGCAAGGGCTTTTGACCCACATAGCGCGCAGCATTTTAAGAGCCAAACCGATACAAATTTACGTTCCTTTCGATACAATTCGTGATTACATTGCTGCCGACGATGCAGCAGCGGCTATTGTCGATACCGTGCGTATGCCCCAGCGAAGGTTTCGTATGCTTACCAAAATCATCGCTTCAGAACAACCGACAACAATTGCTGAGATTGTTTCTATTTTCAAAAGACTTTCACCACGTCCGCCTCGGATTATCACGAGTGCTAATCAACTGTCTTCCCTTTATACCAAACGTTTACGATTTCGTTCTATCGTCCTTTCAGAAAAACCACAACCCCGAAGCCTGTTTGTTGGTATTTCCCAACTTATGAATGCGGAACGTGCTATCTTTACTAAAAGCCAGTATTGCGGAGAACACAATGGAACCACGCCAACATCAATCGACAAGCAAAGCAGAGTTTGATGCTTTTGCTGATGAATACGATGCAATGATGTCCGAGGCAATTTCAACATCCGGTGAAACACACGACTATTTCCATGAATATAAAATTAAGGACGTTGCACGCGAATATCAAAAAACTATTGACGCAATTACAGCTCCAGTAAACATTCTTGACTTTGGTTCTGGCACGGGAAAATTAATCCCATTTACCCTTGCGCATTTCAACTCAGCTCAAATCACCTGCTTGGATGTCTCGAAACGCAGTTTAGACCTCGCAAAAGATCAATTTAAATCTTTAGCGGATTATGTTCACTTCGACGGAATAGATATTCCTTTTCCAACTGGGCACTTCGATATTGCCTACGCAATGTGCGTCTTTCATCACATCGAACCCAATCAACATGTGCCTCTACTGAAAGAACTGCGGCGCGTATTAAGACCAAAAGGGAGCCTATTTATATTTGAACACAATCCTTATAATCCGCTGACTGTGCGTGTCGTTAGGAACTGTCCTCTCGACGAAAACGCCCAGTTAATAACCGCAGGAAAAATGGCACAGCATTTGTGTTCAGCCGGATTTTCACATGCAAAGATTCGGTATCGCGTATTCTTTCCTCATGTACTGAGAGCAGTTCGTCCCTTAGAAGCATTGTTTTCTAGGCTACCACTTGGGGCACAGTATTACATAATGTCGCAAAAATGACTTATACTAAACTCCATCAGTTTTTCAAATTTATAAGTGTTGGCGTTGTCAACTCGTTGATTGGCTTATCCTTGATCTACACAGCAAAATGGTTTTTTTTGATGGGGGATTTGGCAGCTAATTTAATAGGCTACACTGTTGGGTTATTTATCAGTTTTTCACTGAACAGTAAGTGGACGTTTGCTTATAAAGGTAATTTTGCTACAGCTTTAATTAAGTTTAGCATAACAAGCATTATAGCCTACGGGATGAATCTAGTCACAGTATTAACATCTATAGAGTATTTAGGAATTAATAGTTATCTCGCTCAGGCGCTTGGAATACCAGTATTTACAGTTGCATCTTACTTTATGAGTAAATACTTAGTTTTTCGTAACTCGAATTGTTAGGTTGTTTGTGTTTGGTGTGGGTATATTAAAAATTTATACTTGATTTTGGTTTTCATCTGTGAAGATGAAGATGATAAAAACAACATCATCGAACCATCATTCTTTCATGGAATATCTCAGATTGAATCTCGGGCTAAGAACGTTAGACTGCCCCAAGCGTATTCAGCAGTTTTGCGTAAAAACACATCCTGAAATGCGGGAAAATAGTGTTAATTTTATAAGATTTTCGTGCCAGATCGCTGTTTAAAAGGAGAATTTGCGTGGCAACGATTGAAGACATTTTGCTCCCAGACATCGGCGACTTTGTTGATGTTGAGGTGATTGAGATTTTGGTTAGCCCCGGCACCCAGATTCAGGCCGAGCAATCGGTGCTGACCTTGGAAAGCGATAAAGCAACCATCGAAATTCCCGCGCCAGCAGCGGGCACGGTGCAGGACATCATCGTCAAAGTGGGCGACCGCATCAGCCAAGGTGCGCGGCTGATGACGGTGGTGGTGGAGAACGCGACGGCGGCTGCCGTGACTGCGCCAGCCATTGCGCCGCCAGTCGCACCGCCACCTGCCGCGCTGGTACCAGCGCCGGTGCTTGCAACCAGCCCAGCGGCGGCAGCTCGCGCCGACACGGTTGCGGTGGTGTTGCCCGATCTCGGCGATTTCACCGACGTGCCGGTGGTGGAAATTCTGATCGCGCCCGGCGACCGCATCGCCGTCGATCAATCGCTGCTGACGCTGGAAAGCGATAAGGCAACGATGGAAATTCCTGCCCCGCAGTCCGGCGTCGTGGCGCAGGTGCTGGTCAACATCGGCGATGTGCTCAATCCCGGCGATTTGATTTTGACCTTGTTGGCGGAGCCAGCGCCGGTGGAGCCAGTCGCAGCCGCTGCGCCAGCGCCAGCGGAAGCTGCGACACGGGCGCACGGTGAAGCCGAGCGGCGACCAGCGCCAGTGTTGCCGCGCCCGGACGATATGACCGCGATTGCGGTGGGGCGTAAACCGCACGCCAGCCCGACCGTGCGGCGGTTGGCGCGGGAGTTGGGCGTGGATTTGGCGCGAGTGAAGGGCAGCGGTCCGAAAGGGCGGGCGACCAAGGTCGATGTGCAAGCCTTTGTAAAACAAGCCTTAACCCAGGGCAGCGCCAGCACTCCCGCCGTCGCTGCTGCGTCACCGTTTGCGCTGCCGTCTGCGCCGGAAGTGGATTACAGCCGTTTTGGGGCGATTGAGGTCGTGCCGCTGGCGCGGATCAAAAAACTCAGCGGGCGACATCTGCACCGCAGTTGGTTGACGGTGCCGCACGTCACGCAGTTTGATGAGGCGGACATCACCGAGCTGGAGGCGTTCCGCAAAGCGCAAGCGAATCAAAAAGATGGCGTTAAATTGACCTTGCTGCCGTTTCTGCTCAAAGCGGTCGCGGTGGCGCTCAAACAGATGCCAATTCTGCAAGCCTCGCTGAGTAGCGATGGCGAGAGCTTGATTTATAAGCACTTTACGCACATCGGCGTCGCGGTGGATACGCCCAACGGGTTGCTGGTGCCGGTGGTGCGCGATGTGACGCAGAAAAGCCTGACGACGCTGGCGACTGAGCTGGCGGAACTCAGCGCCCGTGCCCGCGATGGCAAGTTGTTACCTGCGGATTTGCAGGGCGGCTGTTTTTCGATTTCGAGCCTCGGCGGGATTGGCGGCACTGCGTTCACGCCGATTGTCAATGCGCCAGAAGTGGCAATTCTTGGCGTGTCGCGGGCGGCGATGAAACCAGTTTGGAACGGCAGCGACTTTGTGCCGCGTTTGCTGCTGCCGCTGTCATTGTCGTATGACCATCGCGTGGTGGACGGCGCAGACGGGGTGCGATTTACCACGCTGTTGGCGCAGTTGCTGGGCGATATTCGGCGGTTGTTGCTGTAATCAAACCGATCTCAAATCCCCCAACCCCCCTTTTTCAAAGGGGGGCTTTTTTCTGCCTTTGGAAGTGCATCTCATGCTCACCGCTGCCCAACTCGCTGAATTACGGCGCGATATTGAATTTAATGCTGAACTCGGCGGGCGCTCGCTGACGGTGATGAGCACTTGGGGCTTGTTTTCGCCGCGTGAGATTGATGACGGGACGCGGCTGCTGCTGGAGTATGTGCAGCAGCCAGAACCGACGGCGGATTGTCTTGATCTCGGCTGCGGTTATGGAGTGATCGGGCTGGCGCTGGCAACGTGGGCACCGCAAGGGCGCACGTTATTGATTGATAAAGATTTTGTCGCTGTTGATTACGCCAGTCGCAATCTGCTGCGCAACGGTATTCATAACGCGACCGCGCAGTTGAGCAACGGTTTCGATCAGGTGGAACCCGGACGGCAGTTTGATGTGATTGCCAGCAATGTGCCGGCGAAGGTGGGTAAAGAGTTGCTGGCGCTGTTGCTGCACGATGCTCATGCCCGTCTGCGCCCCGGCGGGCGGCTGTATCTGGTGACGATCAATGGGTTGCGCCAGTACATGAAGCGCAACCTGACCGAGGTGTTTGGAAATTACGACAAGCTCAAGCAGGGCACGCATTACACGGTGGCGCTGGCGCTGCGCTAAATCACCAGTTCATTTTGGCGCGGCGCTGAGTTCCAACAGGCGCGTCGCTTCCTTGCCAACATCGGTCTCAGGATTCAGCTCCCGCGCCCGTTCCAGCGCGATCTTGGCGTCTGCCTTATTTCCCAGTTGCAACTGAATAAAACCGAGCGTCAGCCACGGGCGCTGCAACTGCGGGCGCTTGGCGACTGCGGTTTGCAAGCTGGAGAGTGCGCCGGGCTTGTCGTTCAAATACAACAGCGCCAGCCCTAAATCGTTGTATGCGCCAGCATCATCGGGATTGCGGGCGAGCAGTTGCCGATACAGCGGCACGGCGTCGGCATACCGCTGTTGGCTGAACAATTGATCGGCTTGTTGCTGAAGTGCGGCGGGGCTGGTGGTCACGGCGCTGCCGGGCGCGGAAGTGGCAGCGGTCATGGGGAGGTTGGCGTGATAGAGGTAATAATCGCGGGTCAGTGCGAAGACGATAAAGCCATATACAAACAGCCCGGCAATGAATAGCGCCCAGTGAAGTGGTGACAGTTTTGGCATCGACAATGCTCAATAAACAGAAAACAGTGTCGGCGATCCTAGAAATCGCAGCGCGGTGTGTCAAACCGAGGAATTGCGGCGCATAAAAAAGATCGCGGCGGCAGGTGTGTCATTGCCGCAGCGATCGAACTGGCTTGCTGCCGAAAAAAGCGGATGGTCAGCAGCACCGGGCTGCTGAGAATTGATTAGCGTCGGGGCGACCGAGCGCGACCGTTGCGATTGACTAGCGCGATAAAAAAGCCGGCGCACGCGATGGCAACAGCAATGCCGGTGATGGTTAGGGCGTCAAAGCTCATATCTCTTTCTCTTAATAAAAGCGGTTTGCAAGGTGCCACCAAGCAACATGGGTTTCAGTGTATAAGGCGGGGCGTTACCAGAGTATTTCGCTATCTGCTAATATTGTATCAAGATGTTTCATTCTTTCGCGCCGCTTCTCATTGCATAGTCATTCACATGTCTGGTCACACCACACACATTCTCATCGTTGACGATGACACCGGATTACAGGGGTTATTGAGTGATTATTTAACCCGCGAAGGTTTTGCGGTGGCAGCAGTGGCGGATGGTCAAGCAATGACGGCGTGGCTGGCGGCGCATTCCACTGATTTGATGATTTTGGATTTGATGTTGCCCGGAGAAGATGGGCTGGCGCTGGCGCGGCAGATGCGCACCCACACCGATTTGCCCATCATCATGTTGTCAGCACGCGGCGAGGCGCTGGATCGGATTGTGGGGCTGGAAGTGGGCGCGGATGATTATTTGGCAAAACCGTTTAATCCCCGCGAATTGCTGGCGCGAATTCGTGCCGTGCTGCGTCGCCACAGCGCCAGCCCGCGTGAAGTGGAACCAGAACGCGCTGAAGTGATGCGGTTTGGTGGCTATCGCCTTGATCCGGTGCTGCGGGAGCTGCGGCTCGGTGCGGAGTTGGTCAATTTGACGTGTGGCGAGTTTGATTTGCTGCAAGTGTTGAGCGAACACGCCGAGCGGGTGCTGAGTCGAGATCGCCTGCTTGATCTGCTCAAAGGCTACGAACGCTCGCCCTTTGATCGCAGCATTGATGTGCAAATCGCACGGCTCCGCGCCAAGATCGAACCCGATAGCAAACATCCGCGTTATATCCGCACGATTTGGGGCAAAGGATATTTGTTCACGCCGCAGGGCGACACATGAGCCAGTGGCCGCGCCTGCTTCCGCGCACATTATTTGGGCGGGCGCTGCTCACCCTGATCTGCACGTTCGGACTATTTGCGGTGGTGACTTTTGGTGCCATCGCCGCTTATGCGCTCCACCCCATCGCGCAACGCTCGGCAGCGGATTTAGCCAGCATCATGGTTTTAGCAGCGCGAACCCTGCCGCAGATTCCGCCCACGCAACGGCGGGAATACTGCGAGCGCCTCGACCGTGAATATCAAATTCGCCTGCTCGAATCGCCCCCCAGCGGCGACGACACCCAGTTTTTTTTCCCGTATTTGCATCATTTCAAACAGGCGCTGACCACGCGCCTCGGCGCTCCCGTTGACATCATCAGCAGCCTGAGCGACGACGAACGCTGGTTTTGGGTCGCCTTGCCCAGCGCCGAGCACAACTTGTGGGCGGGTTTTCCGCGCAGCCGCCTCGGCACCCGCCCAATTGAAGGGTTATCCATCATCATCGGCGTCGCCGCCCTACTTATTTTTGCCACCACCGTCATTCTCGCCGGACGCATCACCCGCCCCCTGCAACAATTATCCCGCGCTGCCGAACAGGTCGCACACGGGTTTTCACCGCATGAATTGCCAGAAACCGGCCCAACAGAATTAGCCAATCTTGCGCGACAATTCAATCACGCCAGCCGCCAAATTCGAGAATTGCTGGCGAATCGCACGTTATTATTAACTGGAATTTCTCACGACTTGCGCACACCATTAACGCGCTTGCGCCTCGCTATTGAAATGCTGCCGGCATCAATTGCCCCGACGTTAATTTCTCGCATGGAACGCGATATTGAAGAGATGAATGGATTAATCACACAAGCGGTAGAATTTGGAAAACATCTCGGCGCAGGTGAAACCGAACTGATTGATCTCAATAACTTGATTGATGATTTAGTGGCTGGACGCGACCGCATTATATGGCAACGCGGGCCGCTATGTTTCTATCGACTCAACGCCTTAGCACTGCGCCGTATTTTGGGAAATTTATTAGAAAATGCGCTGCGTTATAGCGCCAATCCGGTTGAAATCTATGTAGATTGCAAAGCACAGCAGCCACTCATTTTTGTACTGGATCGCGGCGCGGGCATTCCCGAATCCCACCGCGAAGCCGTGTTGCAACCGTATTATCGACTCGAAGCCTCACGCAATCGTCAAACGGGCGGCAGTGGGTTAGGATTAGCCGTTGCCCATCAACTGGCGCTGGCAAATCAAATGAAATTGCGTTTAGGATTACGGCGCGGCGGCGGCACGATTGCAACGGTGCGCTTACCGCTGAATAATGGCATTCACAGTTAATTCATTTGCACGTTACAACACAGGTTTTTGCCAATGAACACCTTAGATCAAGTCAAAACGCTTGTAGTCCACAGCCTACAATTAGGTGAACGTGGCGCCAATTTGAATGCTGCATCACAACTGCTCGGCGCTATTCCAGAATTTGATTCTATGGCCGTAGTAAACATCATTGCAGCATTAGAAGAATACTTTGGATTTAGTATTGAAGATGATGAAATAGAAGCCGATCATTTTGCAACGCTAGGCAGTTTAACTGCATTTGTAACGCACAAACTTGATGAATCAGCATGACCACTGCGGCAATCACTCTCACTCCTTTCTTTTTATCATCTCCGGCGGGAAAACTATTTGCGTTGTATACCACGCCAACTCACGGAGCGCGGCGCGGGCAGATATTATATCTACCGCCGTTTGCTGAAGAAATGCACAAATCGCGGCGCATGGCAGCATTACAAGCCCGCCGTTTTGCTGCTGCCGGTTATGCTGTTTTACAATTAGATTTAACGGGTTGTGGTGATAGTTGGGGGGATTTTAGTGCAGCGCGTTGGGAGCAGTGGTTAGCGGATGCAGCTTGCGCGATACAATGGTTAAAAGAGCAAGATCAAGAATTACCCTTGTTTATATCGGGCTTGCGTTTAGGAGCGACGTTAGCGGTTAATGTTGCGCAACATACGCCAATACTCAATGGACTTTTATTATGGCAACCCATTATCAATGGCGACCTATTCCTCAATCAATTTCTACGGCTTAAACTTGCCAGCGATCTATTGAATGAAGGTCAAGCGCGTACTGGCACACGTCAATTGCGCGAGCAGTTTCAGCAGGGGTTATCAATTGAAATTGGTGGTTATTGCTTAACCGCAGAATTGGCTACTGCAATTGGCGAATTGCATTTAGAACGCATGATACCACCGTGCCCGGTGGGATGGATAGAAGTGGTTTCTGAATTACCACATGCGCCACCGCCAGCACTACAAAAGCTCATACAGACTTGGCAGCCGCGAGGCGTTGTGATGCACAATCAACAGGTAATGGGTGATCCTTTTTGGGTGACACAAGAAATCACTGATTGTCCGGCGCTATTCGAGGTAACTTTGGAATTGATTGAGCACATACAACGATGAACTTCACAGAACAACCGCTGGTTTTTCAATGTGCAGATGAGCGACTGATTGGTATTATTGCGCAGCCGAATCAACACGCAGTGCGTACTGGAGTTGTGATTGTTGTTGGCGGACCACAATACCGCGCTGGCAGTCATCGTCAATTCACTTTATTAGCGCGTGATCTCGCACAAAAAGGGATCAGTAGTTTACGCTTTGATTATCGCGGCATGGGTGATAGTGAAGGAGAATTACGCACCTTTATGGCAATTGATGCGGATATTAAAGCAGCAATTGATACGCTATTGCAGCAGGTACCGAGTGTGGAATCTGTCATTATTTGGGGCTTATGTGATGCCGCCGCTGCTGCGTTAATGTATGCGCCGCAAGATGCGCGAGTGAGTGGTTTGGTATTATTAAATCCTTGGGTGCATACAGAAGCAACAGCAGCTCGCGTTCGCTTGACGCATTATTATGTGCAGCGATTAACACAACCGGCGTTTTGGCGGAAATTAGTTTCTGGACGCTTTGCGTTTCTAACGTCATGGCGAGATGTATTGTATTCGTTACGTTCGACCGTGCTGCAATCTACTGATGACAGGATAAAATCTGCACCACAAACTGCCAAACAGTCACACAGTTTTGTGATTAAGATGCGCGAAGGGTTGCAATGCTTTAAGGGGCAGGTACTATTTATTTTAAGTGGCAACGATTTAACCGCACAAGAATTTATTTCATTAACTGAGCGTGATCGCCACTGGCGCACTGTGCTTCAGAATCGGCGTGTTTCACAACAGTTAGTTCCACAAGCCAATCACACTTTTTCAAGTGAAGAATGGAGAACTGTGGTGTCAACAATAACAGTTAATTTTATTGTAAGAGGAGACCAAACATGAACATGAGACTGATTGTTGCAATGTTGTTGTGGCTAAATTTAGGTGTTAGCCATGCAAGTGGTGATGGTAATGTAACAAGCGCATCCCAACTACTTGGATTGCCGAGCTATTGTCGTGGTACTCAACAAGTTCGTGCTATTAGTCAAGACCCAACACCAATGAGCGTATACATAGAACGGTATGGGCCAACTTATAATCACTTACACCACTATTGTTGGGCATTAAATACTGAAAACGATATTTCTCAACGTCATCCCCCAGATGGTCGGTTTTGGCTTGGAACCGCAATTAGTAATATTGACTATGTGTTACACAATAACAACGATCCTAAATTTATATTTCTTCCCGAAATTTATGTTGCGAAAGCGCGAATTCTTTTCAAGATGGATCAGGCAAATGACGCTGTTCCTTGGCTTGAAAAAGCTATTACTTTGCGCCCGAATTATAGTCCCGCTTATGCACGTCTCAGCGATTACTACCTCGAAAAAGGCAACAAAGAAAAAGCAATTAAAATTCTCCAGCAGGGTATTAGTCGCAGTAAAACATCAGAGATGCTGACACGACGGCTTAGGGATATTCAAGCAAAAACAGGTGATTCTGAAACACGATAATCATCAGTAAAAAATTCACTGCAATAACCGATCATAGAGCGCGAGATAGTGGTTTACCATTGCAACAAGACTGAATGTTTGTTCAGTGCGAATACGCGCTGCTGCGCCCTGTTGCTGTATTTGTAAAGGGTTATTCAAGTAGGTTGTGAGTGCCATTGTTAATTCATCAACCTGTGCTGCCGTAATTAAATATCCAGTTTGTTGGTCGACAACTAATTCTGGATTACCACCAACTCGCGTCGCAATAACAGGCAGTCCAGTTGCCATTGCTTCTAAAATAGTATTGCAAATTCCTTCGGCGAGAGATGGTAATACAAAGAGATCAAAACTGCGTAATAGTTCTGGAATATCATCACGAGCGCCCGGCAGCCACGCAATATCCATCGCATTCGCTGCTATTAGGCGCTCGCGCAATTCTGGCAACAACGAACCATCTCCAATCATCACTAAACGAATACGTTCTCGTGCGCGTGGTTCTTGCGCTAATAACTGTAAAAAGGCTTCAACCAATATCATTGGAGCCTTAACCGGCTGCATTCGCATCACACTACCAAACACGAGCGTTCCCGGTGGTGCAAATCCTTCTGGCAATGCACGCTGATTGTTATTTAATGCGGGATAAAACCGCTGGGTATTAACGCCGTTGCAAATCTGATTAATCCGCGCCTTAGGTACTCCAATTTGCTCCGCTAAATAATGACTTTGGTGTTGAGAAAGCACCACATATTGCTTAATAAAAGGACGAAATAATCGTCGTAAGCGTTGTGGTTTTAATCCAGAGCCATCGAGGTCGCCAATATCCCAACCATGCTCACCATGAACGCGTTGCTGTACTCCAGCTAAAGCGGCTGTCGTTTGCATTTCTAAGGTGGCTAAATTGCGCGTATGAACAATTGCTGGTTGTAATTGTCGCAACAATCGCCACAAGCGTCCATGAATAGCAATATCATTACCTTCGCGTTTTTGTAGCGCGTGAAGCGTGACGTCTGAACGTTGTAATCGTTGACTAAAATTAGTGTATTCCGTCATACAAATAATTGCGTGACGATAGCGTGTAGCAGGCATGTGATTAATCAGATTAACCAAACCATTTTCTAAACCGCCAATTGCTAAACGGTGAATAATATGTGCAATTAACGGTGGCCGGGCGTTACGTGTATGTGTCATTATTTTTCATTTCCTCATGAATCAACTAGGTACTAAAAAATCAGGCATAAAAAATCCCCGCTTTCCGTGATGAAAAGCGAGGATGATGTTTGGTGCCCAGGGGCGGAATCGAACCACCGACACGAGGATTTTCAGTCCTCTGCTCTACCAACTGAGCTACCTGGGCGTATTCAACAAAAGCGTTGCTGAAGTGAGGCGCGTATTAAAGCAACGTATTCACATGCTGTCAAGCTACTTTTTATAAGCACCGACACGCACAACGAATGTATTTGTTCTAACGTTCTGATTTTTTACGATCTTCTTCTGGAACCAAGGTGATCGCGTCGATAGCGCGTCCGGTGGCGATCCGTTGCGCCTCACCACCTTGAAGTTTTATCGCAAGACGAACTTCATTGGCAGAATCCGCAAAACGAATTGCGTCATCATGGCTAATTTCACCTTCTGCATAGAGATTAAACAGCGCCTGATCAAAGGTAATCATTCCTTGTTCACCGGAGTTTTTCATCAGTTCTTTTAATTTAGTAATTTCGCCCTTACGAATGAGATCAGCAGCCAGTGGCGTATTGATTAAAACTTCAATTACGGCGCGACGTTCTTGACCATTTTTGCGCGGAATTAACTGTTGTGCAACGATTGCTTTTAGATTAAGTGATAAATCAAGCAACACTTGATTGCGTGATTCTTCTGGAAAAAAGTTAATCACTCGATCCAGAGCTTGATTTGCATTATTTGCGTGTAGTGTCGCCAATACTAAGTGACCAGTTTCAGCAAAGTTAATCGCGTATTCCATTGTAGCACGAGTGCGTACTTCACCAATAAGAATAACATCTGGTGCTTGACGTAATGTATTACGCAATGCCACCTCAAAGGATTCAGTATCCACGCCAACTTCACGTTGCGTAATAATACAACCGTCGTGCTCATGCACAAATTCAATCGGGTCTTCAATCGTAATAATATGACCATTGCTTTTACGATTGCGATGACCAATGAGAGCAGCTAACGACGTTGATTTACCAGTACCTGTTGCGCCAACAAAGATCACTAAACCACGTTTACTCATACCAAGATCGCGCAACACAGAAGGCAATTTCAATTCTTCCAACGTTGGAATCCGCGATTCAATGCGGCGCAAAATCATTCCTGCTGAATCGCGTTGCACAAAGGCGCTGACGCGAAACCGACCAAGGGGTGAACGATCAACAGCAAATTGGCATTCTTTGGTGTCTTCAAATTCAGCCCGTTGCCGTTCATTCATGATTTCATAAACCATTCCCCGTACCTGTTCGGCGGTGAGTGGTTGTTTAGCTGCCGGATAAATAGCGCCATTAATTTTTATACTCGGCGGCCAGCCTACGGTAATAAATAGGTCTGAACCTTTTTTATCATCGAGTGCAGTGAGCAACTGTTCTAAGGCGCGTTTTAAGTCCATTACATGAAATCATCTTTATTCTGCGCTTTGCTACGCGCATCTTTGCGACTAATCAATCCTTTTTGTACCAGTTCTTTAAGATTTTGATCCAAGGTTTGCATTCCATGCGCCTGACCTGTTTGGATTGCAGAATACATCTGCGCGACCTTGGCTTCGCGGATTAAATTCCGAATCGCCGGCGTACCAATCATAATTTCGTGCGCTGCAATGCGTCCACCGCCCACCTTTTTTAAGAGCGTCTGTGCAATCACTGAGCGCAATGATTCTGACAACATGGCGCGTACCATGTCTTTTTCTGCCGCCGGAAATACGTCAATAATACGGTCAATCGTTTTTGCTGCCGAAGTTGTATGCAAGGTGCCAAAAACGAGGTGTCCCGTTTCCGCAGCAGTCATTGCCAACCGAATAGTTTCTAAATCGCGCATTTCGCCAACGAGAATAATATCGGGGTCTTGACGTAACGCAGAACGCAGGGCTTCACTAAATCCGTGCGTATCACGGTGAACTTCACGCTGATTGACTAAACATTTTTTACTGATATGCACAAATTCAATCGGGTCTTCAATGGTGAGAATATGGGCATAATCATTCTCGTTGAGATGGTCAACCATTGCTGCCAAGGTGGTTGATTTACCCGAACCCGTTGGACCAGTGACCAACACTAAACCACGCGGAACGCTAACGATGTCTTTGAAAATAGCAGGAGCTTTCAAATCTTCTAGTGACAATACTTTAGACGGAATAGAACGAAACACGGCACCCGCACCGCGTTTTTGATTGAACGCATTGACACGAAACCGCGCTACGCCCGGAATTTCAAATGAAAAGTCTGTTTCTAAAAATTCTTCATAATCTTTGCGCTGTTTGTCATTCATAATGTCATACACTAATGAATGCACGGCGCGATGTTCCAAAGGCGGGACGTTAATGCGGCGCATGTCGCCGTCAACGCGAATCATCGGCGGTAAACCAGCAGAAAGATGTAAATCTGAAGCGTTATTTTTGACGCTAAAAGCGAGCAGTTCGGCGATGTCCATTCAGTGCTCCCGCGCTAGTCAGTAAAATCACTATTTGTTGGTGGTGTCAGGCGTGTCAATCAGAAAAATCTGATAAAATGCTATCCGCAAAAGCTGTAAATGATTTTGTTTTTATCCACAGCTAGGGCGCAAATTTTTAATCACTTTTCCCTTGATTATTTTACCAAACCGGTTGATGCCTGCGCAATTCTGATTAAAGACAACAATGCTTCGTTCACTGCTTCATCAGATGGAAATGCTTTTGCTACTTCTGGGTTAAGCAACACAAGATTGTGCCCCTCACAGTATGCGCTGTAGTACTTTCCCCGCACACCAACGCCTAAATCTTCTCTTTTGTACTCCGATTTCATTCCATCATTTTGAACCTTAACCTTCTTCATAAATACTCTTCTCATGTTGCGCCATAAGACGGGCGCTGATAATTCTCATTGATTGACTCCTTTCAGTATGAGAAACAACAACCATTTTTCCATTTATGGTGCGCCCAAATGTTAACAATCTATACTCACTAACAGAATGACTTGAATCATCAAAGGTGATAGCCAAAGGGTCTCCGAAAACTGAAGCCGCTTCTTGAAATGAAAGACCATGTTTCTTCAGATTTTTTGCAGCTTTTTTATCGTCCCACTCAAAATTCATATATCACCTTTTGTTATCTGCAGTGCTTAAATCTCAGGCCACTGAATCTCCAAACCATTCACCACCATCACCGCAGTGGGATCAGTTAATTCGCGCACTTCTGGCTTGCCAAAACGACCATCTTCACCCAGCAGATAAATCATTAAAATGCGATCAAGTGGGTGCAATAACCAGTATTCACGCACTCCGTGCCGTTCATATAACGCCAGTTTGCGGATTTGATCGTGCGCAGCCGTACTCGGTGAGAGGATTTCAATAATCCAATCCGGCGCACCGCGACAACCTTTATCATCCAGTTTATTCCGATCACAAATCACTGCCAAATCAGGTTGCACCACCGTATCAACTTGATCATCCGCTTCGTCGCGCTGCGGTAAACGCACATCAAACGGTGCAATATAAACGCTGCAAGGATGGTTCTGTAGTGCATTGGCGATCTGGCGCGTCAATTCCACCACGAATTCTTGATGAATACGGCTGGGGGCGGACATCGCAAAGGCTTGTCCATCAATCAATTCCCAACGTTCATCATCAGGCCATTGGCAATAATCGCCATAAGTAAACCGCTCGGTCGTACCGGCAAGCTGTGGCATATTCATGGATAAACCTCATCTTTAGGATTGATACATTATTCTATGATCACGCCTTCTGCAACACAACCAAACCTCCAATCACCATTGCGCCCTTTTGTCATTGGCAATCATCAATTTGCGAATAATCTGGTGCTCGCGCCAATGGCAGGAATTACGGATCGCCCCTTTCGTGTGTTATGTCGCCAATTCGGTGCCGGTTATACTGTAGCGGAAATGGTCGCAGCGAATACGGCATTATGGGGCAGTCGTCAATCATTGCGCCGTCTTGATTATAGCGGTGAATCCGGCATCATTGCCGCGCAAATTGTCGGCGCAAACCCAATTGAATTGGCGCAAGCTGCCCAGCTGAATGTCGATTTAGGTGCGCAGATTATTGACATCAATATGGGTTGCCCCGCGCAAAAAGTCTGCCGCGTCGCTGCCGGTTCCGCGTTGCTGCGCGATGAGCCATTGGTTGGGCGGATTTTGGCGGCGGTCGTCGCGGCAGTGCAGGTGCCGGTCACGCTGAAAATTCGCACCGGCTGGTCGCCAGAAACCCGCAACGCGCCCGCCATTGCGCACATCGCGCACGATTCTGGCATTGCGGCGTTGACCGTACACGGACGCACTCGCGCTTGTCATTACAACATTCCGGCCGAACACGACACGCTGGCTGCCGTCCGCGAGGTGTTCACTGGCACTTTAATTGCCAACGGCGACATCGCTACGGCGGAGGACGTTCGCCGCATTGTGGATGCAACCGGGGCGGATGCGATTATGATTGGACGCGCTGCGCGAGGGCGACCGTGGTTATTTCGTGATCTCGCGGCGGAATTGACCACCGGCGTTGCCCCGCCGCCACTGCCCGCGCCAGCTTGGATTGCCGCGCTTGTCTGCACCCATCTTGATGAATTATATCAATTTTATGGCGCAACCATGGGCGTGCAAATTGCGCGTAAACATCTCGCGTGGTATTGCCGCAGCTTTCCTCAGGCGACGGCATTTCGGGCAACGGTCAATCAGGCGCAGACGCCAGCCCAACAAACCGCGCTGGTGCAAACATTTTTCGCCCGCTGCGCGGATATAACTTGAATTTTCAACCCTTTAACGACGTTCGGACTCAATTTGATGCAAGCCATTCATCGCGCCCTGATTAGCGTTTCTGATAAAACCGGAGTAGTCGATTTTGCCCGCGCCCTCGCCGCGCACAACGTCGAAATTCTTTCCACCGGCGGCACTGCCAAACTGCTCACCGCGCACGGCATTCCCGTCATCGAAGTCTCTGATTACACAGGGTTTCCTGAAATGATGGACGGGCGCGTCAAAACGCTCCATCCGCGCATTCACGGCGGCATTTTGGGACGACGCGGCATTGACGAGGCGGTGATGGCGGTCAACGCGATTGCGCCGATTGATTTGGTGGTCGTCAATCTGTACCCGTTCGAGCAGACCGTCGCCAATCCCGACTGCGATCTGGTCACGGCGATTGAAAATATCGACATCGGCGGCCCGACCATGCTGCGCGCTGCCGCCAAAAATCACGCCGGCGTGACCGTCGTCGTTGATGCAGCGGATTACACCCGCGTCTTGTCCGAAATGGAGAGCACCGGCGGAGTCAGCTTCGCCACGCGCTTTGATTTAGCAGTCAAAGTGTTTGAACACACCGCCCGTTATGACGGCGCAATTGCCAATTATCTCGGCGCCCGCGTGGCGACTGCGGCGGGTGAAAACAGCGCCTTCCCGCGCACTTTGAGCCTGCAATTCAAGCGCCAGCAGGCGCTGCGTTATGGCGAAAATCCGCATCAAAATGCTGCGTTTTATGTCGAACACGATCACAGCGAAGTCGGCATCAGCACCGCCCGCCAAATTCAAGGTAAGGAACTGTCTTATAACAACATTGGCGACACCGACGCCGCGCTCGAATGCGTCAAACAATTCAGCGGAGCGCCCGCCTGCGTGATCGTCAAACACGCCAATCCGTGCGGCGTCGCCGTCAGCACCAGCCTGCTCGACGCCTACAACCGCGCCTATCAAACCGATCCCGAATCGGCATTCGGCGGCATCATCGCGTTTAACGACGAACTCGACGCAGAAACCGCGCAAGCCATTGTTGAACGGCAATTTGTTGAGGTCATCATCGCCCCGCGCATCAGCGCCGCTGCGCGTGCCGTCGTCGCTGCAAAACAAAACGTGCGGCTGCTCGAATGCGGCAGTTGGAATGCAGAACCTGCGTATCGCCTTGATTTCAAACGGGTCAACGGTGGTCTGCTGGTGCAAGATGCGGATTTGTGTCTCACCGAACAGGTGAAAACAGTCACCGAACGCGCTCCCACTGCACAGGAATATGCCGACTTATTATTTAGCTGGCGCGTGGCCAAATTTGTAAAATCCAATGCCATTATTTATGGCCGTGAACAAATGACGATTGGCGTTGGCGCAGGGCAAATGAGCCGCGTAAATTCGGCGCGAATTGCGCGGATTAAAGCCGAACACGCGGGGTTAATTGTTGCTGGCGCTGTCATGGCATCCGATGCGTTTTTTCCATTCCGCGATGGCATTGATCAAGCGGCAGAAGCGGGAATTACTGCCGTGATTCAACCGGGCGGCTCCATGCGCGATGCTGAAGTCATTGCCGCTGCAAATGAACATGGTATGGCGATGATCTTCACAGAAATGCGCCATTTCCGCCATTAAATTCTCCAGCCCTTTTATAAATCCCCCAACCCCCTTTTTCAAAGGGGGCTTTTTACTCAGATTGGCAAGGGTTAAAGTTAAACATGCGGATTCATCCCACTGCGATTATTGAAGCTGGCGCTCAATTGCACGACACGGTGCAAGTGGGCGCGTATTCAATTATTGAAGCAGGAGCTGTCATTGGTGCTGGCTGCATTATTGATAGCTGTGCGCGTATTTATGGCAATACGCGCATGGGCATGAATAACCGCGTGTGTCACGGAGCCACACTCGGTGCCGAGCCGCAGGATTTCACTTTCACTCCCGACCGCGCTAAACCATTAACCATTGGCGACCGCAATCACTTCAAAGAAGGCGTTAATATCAGTTGCGGTATTAAATCCGACGACGGCACTCGAATTGGCAACGATAATTATTGGATGGCATTTTCTCATGCTGGGCATGATTGCGTGATTGGCGATCACAATATCTTTGCCAATACCGCCACGCTCGCAGGGCATGTCACGATTGAAGATCGCGTATTTTTATCCGGTCAAGTGGCAGTGCATCAGTTCTGTCGGATTGGCGCGTATGCAATGGTGGCGGGAGTGACGGGCGTGGCGCAAGATGTGCCACCATTTGTATTAGCGGATGGACATCGCGCTAAAATGTTAGGATTAAATGTGGTTGGTTTACGCCGCAATGGATTTACTGCCGAACAACGCCAGCATATTAAAGCCGTGTATCGGTTAATTTTGCGTTCGGGATTACGTTTGGCGCAGGCGTTAATTCGGGCTGAACAAGACTATCCCAGCCCCGAAACGGCGCATATTGTGCAGTTTATTCAATCCAGTCGGCGTGGTTTAATTTCGTTTGGTTAATTGAATTGTGGTTTAACCTTGGCGGACAGTTATCGCAATGTCACGCTTTCTCATAACGAATACGATGAATTATGAATATATTGATTGTTGGTAATGGTGGACGTGAACACGCGCTGGCGTGGAAAGTGGCGCAATCGCCGTTGGCAAAGCGGGTGTTTGTTGCGCCCGGCAATGGCGGCACGGCGCGAGAAGCCGGCGTTGAAAATGTGGCAATTGCCGCCACCGATATTCCGGCGCTGCTGCAATTTGCCCGCGAGCAAGCGATTGATTTAACTATCATCGGACCGGAGTTGCCGCTGGTGGCGGGCATCGTCGATGCGTTTCTGGCGGCCGGTTTACCCTGTTTTGGCCCCAGTCAAGCCGCCGCGCAGTTGGAAGGTTCCAAAGCCTTTGCCAAACAGTTTTTAGCGCAGCATCACATTCCGACTGCCGCTTACGGCGTGTTTACCGAAGTGGAGCCAGCGCTGGCGTATTTGCAACAAGTGGGTGCGCCGATTGTGATTAAAGCTGACGGCTTGGCTGCCGGTAAGGGCGTGATTGTGGCGGACAATTTGGCAGACGCAGCGGCTGCCGTGCGCGATATGTTGACTGTCGGACGCTTTGGCACGGCGGGAGCGCGGGTGGTGATTGAGGAGTTTTTGACTGGCGAGGAGGCGAGTTTTATCGCCATGATCGACGGTGAACAGATTGTGCCGCTGGCGACTTCGCAGGATCACAAGGCGCGAGATGATGGCGATCTCGGCCCGAATACCGGCGGCATGGGCGCGTATTCGCCTGCGCCGATTGTAACGCCCGCAATTCAAGCCCGCATTTTGCGCGAAGTAATGGAGCCGACGGTGGCGGGTTTAATAGCTGCGGGAATTCATTATCGCGGCTTTTTATATGCCGGTTTAATGATTGCGGCTGATGGCACGCCGAAGGTATTGGAATTCAATTGCCGTCTCGGTGATCCCGAAACTCAGCCGCTATTGCTGCGCTTACGTTCTGATTTAGTTGAATTATGTTTAGCGGCACTTGCCGGCACCCTCGACCAGATGACGGTTGAATGGGATCCGCGTCCGGCGCTGGGCGTGGTATTGGCGGCGGGCGGTTATCCCGATCAACACGCGCTGGAACAATTAATTACTGGCGTTGAGGCGGTGCCGCCGTCGGAAGCGATGATTTTTCACGCCGGCACTCGGATGGTAGACGGGGCGCTGTTGACGAATGGCGGGCGCGTGCTGTGCGTGACGGCGCTGGGGACGACTGTAGCGGATGCGCAACGACGCGCTTATCAAGCGTTGGATCATATTCATTGGGAAGGCGCATTTTGCCGCCGTGATATTGGTTATCGCGCCATTGCGCGTGAAATTGCAATGGCATCTTAAAAACAACTGTCTTGATCGCTACAGAGAGTAAAGAGTAATATCTGAAACGATCTGTAGCAGAATGAGTGAATAAAAGGCGCTTAGGGGCGCAATCCAATGGCAGATGAAGAATATCTTAATAAAAAGTATCTGATTGTTGATGATTTTAGTGATGTGCGTTCAGCAATTAGAAGTATTCTGCGTTCACTGGAAGTGACACAGGTCGATCAAGCGCGTGATGGTAATGATGCCATTGCGCAGATGACAAGTAGACGTTATGACGTCGTGCTCTGTGATTACAACCTTGGTCCCGGCAAAGATGGACAACAGGTTTTAGAAGAAGCGCGTCATAATTTGCTCTTAGGTGTGGATAGCATTTTCATTATGATTACTGCGGAAAACACCCGCGACATGGTGATGAGTGCGGTTGAATACGCGCCCGATAGTTATCTTTCCAAACCTTTCACCAAAGACATCTTGAAGCGGCGGTTAGATAAGCTATTTGAACGCAAGGCTGATCTGAGAAAAGTCAATAAAGCACTGATGGCAAAAGATTACAGTGCCGCTATTGCTGAATTGGACGATTTGATTGCAAGGAATCCGAAAAATTTACCGGATTTGCTCAAGTTAAAAAGCGAAGTGTGTTTAACCGCAACGCGCTATGATGATGCGATAGTGATTTTTGAGCAGGTATTGGCTGAACATGAAACCTCTTGGGCGCGGTGGGGCATGGGAAAAGCGTTGTATTGGAAGCGCAACCATGCTCAGGCGATGGAGATGTTTAAGCAATTGATCGTCAACGATCCGAATTTTGTTGCCGCGTATGATTGGCTGGCAAAAACGCAGGCGGAATTAAAACAATTTGAAGAAGCCGAGCAAACGTTACATGCGGCAGTGAAAATTTCGCCCCGCGCCTTGAAACGGCAGCAACAATTGGGTGATTTAGCATTAAGCAATGGTCATCCTGAACAAGCGGAAACTGCATTCACGAAAGCAGTGACGTTAGCCAAGCATTCAGTACTCAATCATCCCTCATTATTTGCTGGTTTAGCGCGATCTAAATCGAGCAATAGCAAGCATATTGAGGCATTAAAGATCATCGGTGAAATTACCAAGGTTTTTCCCGGTCAACCCGAAGCGGTGTTTTATAAAGCAACGGCAACGGCAGCGGTGAAACAGAATCAAGGTGATACGGCTGCTGCAGCGGATGCTATGCAGAATGCAGAAAAAGCAATTGCGCAATGCGGTGAGACGACGCGCTCGAAACTTGGCTTAGAAATGGCCAAAACGTATGTCCAGATTGGTGAACAAGAAAAAGCCACGCTGCTGCTACAACATGCTATTGCCAATAACCATGATGACGAAGAGTTTTTGATGGAATTGGTGCAGGTGTGTCGGGAAGCAAACTTTGAATACGACGCCGAAACTGCCATTCGTGAAATTCAACAGCGTGTGGTTAAAACCAACAACACCGGTGTGTATTTAATTAAACAAGGCAAGTTTGACGAAGCGATTAAACTGTTGAATGAAGCTGCCGAAGAAATGCCCGGCAATAAAACCATTAACCTCAATGCTGCCAAGGCAATGATTATTAGAATGGAAAAGCAGGGCGCTTCGATGGATGATATTCTCACTGTGCGCCGTTATGTTGATCGTGTACAGGCACTTGCACTGCAAGATTGGCGGTTGCACGAAGTGACTTCGCGGTTAAAAAACATGACGCCAACGAATTAGTAGTGAGGCTGGATGATGGACTTCTCCGATATTCTTGCTTCTTCCATCCATGACATCAAGAATTCACTCGGATCAATTCTTAACACGCTGGATGCGTTGATTAACAACCCGGATAATCAACTCGCTGATTCGCAACAAGTGAGTCTGTTGCAACATGAAACGCAACGCGCAAACAGTACGCTGATCCAATTGCTCAATCTCTATAAACTTGGCAATGCGCAATTAACAGCGCGAGTCACTAAGCAGCATCTTGGTGATTTTTTTGAGGATGTGATTGCTGATAATCAGGCGCTATGTCGGGCATTGGCGCTTGATTTAACCTATGTTTGCGACGCGCAAACAACTGGTTATTTTGATGCTGATTTAATTCACGGGTTGCTCAATAGTGCGATTGGTAATGCCGGACGCTATGCCCGCACAAAAATTCAACTCAGTGCTGCTAAAACCCAGAACTATTTAGTGATCCGTTTAGAAGATGACGGTGTAGGATTTCCCGAATCGTTATTGCAATGGTTTACTTCACAACAGCAGCCTGAACAGATCATGGTGTCCACTGGTGGTAGCAGCGATCCGGCGCGAACGCATCTCGGTTTGTACTTTGCGGCGCGGGTGGCTGAATTGCATCACACTCCCGACGGGCGTAAAGGGTATATTCAATTGCGGAATGACTATTCACTCCCCGGCGGTTGTTTTGAGTTGTGGTTGCCATAATTTTTAATCCCCGCGCCTTCACCGCACCACACGGCGGTATTTTCTATGAAAGATCACTTTTTGCTGTTATTTAAACGACAAATTTTGTTTTCGTGCGTTTTATTGTTGAGCGCCAGCAGTTTGTGGGCAGCACCGCCGCCAGATGTCCGTTTATTAATTGATGTCTCTGGCAGTATGCGCCAAAACGATCCGCAAAATTTGCGCATACCTGCGCTGCGATTGGTGAATGAATTACTGCCGCTGGGCGCAGAAGCGGGAGTGTGGTTATTTGCGGATAAAACTGAGGCTTTGGTGCCGCCAGGTGTCGTCAATGAAGCGTGGAAAACGCGCACGCGCTCACGGTTAGAGCGGATTCATTCGCGGGGCGCGTTGACGGATATTGAGCAAGCGTTGACGGCCGGTCTCAGCGGCTGGGAAGCGTCCAAGGAGGCGACGGATCGGCATCTGGTGTTGCTGACGGACGGGTTGGTCGATGTCGGTAAAGACCCGACGCAAAGTGCGGCGTCGCGGACGCGCATTTTGTCTGAGCAATTGGCGCGGCTGCGGGCGTTGCATGTCAAGGTACACGCGGTGGCGTTGTCGGATGCGGTGGATGCTGAGTTGTTGCGCATCTTGACCAGCGATACCGGCGGTTGGTTGGAAAAAGCGGCTGATGCCGACGCGCTGCAACGGATTTTTCTGCACATGCTTGAGCAAGCGGCAGCGCCGACGACGGTGCCATTAAGCGGCAATCAGTTTCAAATTGACGCGCAAGTGTCTGAATTCACACTGTTAGCTTTCCGCAGCGGCGAGATGGCAACGGCGCTCATCACGCCGGACGGCAAAACGATTTCTGGCACCAAACCCACGCCGAATGTGTTGTGGCGCGAAGAGGAGGGCTACGATCTGGTGACACTGACCACGCCGCAGTCCGGGCGTTGGCAATTGCAGGGCGTGAGCGATCCCGATAATCGCGTGGTGGTGGTCACTGATTTGGGATTGGAATTAGAACCGCTGCCGGGGGTGTTGCCGCATGGCGCAAAACTCAATATCAGTGCTTGGCTCACCAATCATCAGCAGCCAGTGACGCGCCAAGATTTATTACAACTCGTCACCGCTAAAGTCACGTTGACGCAGCTAGACACTGCGGTTGTACCCGCCGCCGCGCCAGCCCCACCGGATCATCCTGCGCCAGCTCCCGCACACCATGATGCGCCAGCACATTCCGCGCTAGAACCACCACATCTGCTTGATTTTGTGGGCAATGTTTATGCAGCAGAAGTGCCGCCCCCGTCACACGATGCTGAGAAAAATCATCTCGCGCCGATTGAAGTGCGCTTGGAACTTGATCCTGCAACCGGTCGCTATCACACCGAACTCGAAACCAATCCACTCGCGCCCGGAAATTATCAGCTCCAAATCATTCTCGATAGCGGCACTTTCCAGCGCCAGCTTGCCAAACGGTTCCGCCTGATTGGCGCACCGCTGACCGTAAATTACCAAGTGCAATTACCCACAGAGGTAACGCCAACTGCCACCATCGTCGCCACCCTCACTGCCGAAGCTGATCTGGTTGATTTGAAAACACTTTCCGGCTATTTACGGGCGCACAGCACAACGGGACAGCAGGTCGTGCTCGACATTCCCCAACCGACCACGCAGCCGCTGGTGCTCACACTTCCCATCGCGCACCCCGGCAGTTATCGGGTGGAAGGGCGGCTGCTGGCGCGTTCCCGCAGCGGCGAACCCATTGATGTCACTCCCGCACCGGAACAACTTGAGGTGCAATTTGCCGCGCCAGCGACGGATGCGGATGCGCCAACCGCGCCGCTGTCATGGCTGGATGTGAGCCTGTATGTCATGTTGGGCAACGTCGCCCTTGGCGCATTTCTCGGCCTGACTTGGTGGTTATTGCGCCGCTCCAAACAACGCGCATTAGCAGCACAAATAACAACTTCTTCCACAATGGCATCCGCATGAACGCATTGACGTTAAGCAGTTTCATTCTGGCGGCGGAATTCGCACTGGTGGCATGGGCAATTCTGTTTTTTTTAATGCGCCATCACAATCAAAAAGTGCATGATGATTTACAACATGCTGGCGAAGTGATTAAAAAATTTGAACGGATTGAATTATCACGGCGCGATGCGCTCACCGCGTTATTTGAATCAACATATCAGCTACAAGATGACGCACTAAAAGCAAAAGTTGATGAATATGCGCGGCGCGAACAAGCCTTTTATCAAGCGATGCTCAGTTTATATTTAGAGCGCGATGGTAAAAAATTAGCAGATATTCCCAACGAATTGGCAATGGTGCTCGATCCTTGGGCAGATTTGGTCTCAACACAACTGTCAGATGGCGCCTTAGAAAGTGAAAAAATAAAGCTTGCCGAAGAATTAGAAACCACCCGCCACACGCTCGATGAATTGATGAAAGAGTATTCGGCGGCGTTTAGCACTGATGGCGAAGAACCTCCCGCAGTGAAAAGCGCAAAATCAAAATTAACTGAACCAGAAGCGGAAGTGGAAATTAGCGCCGAAGAATTGGAAGGTCTCACTGATTTATTTGATGCGCCATCATCGCAAAAATAATTGCATTGTCACTGCCGTGATTCTATTTATTTCTGACCTGCATTTAGCGCCGGAGCGCCCCGCCACAACAGCGCGTTTTATTCATTTTCTGCGCACACACGCCCGCCACGCGCAGCAGCTTTATATTCTCGGCGATTTATTTGATGCGTGGATTGGCGACGATGACGACACGCCATTGCAGCGGGATATTTGCGCCGCATTGCGCGACTTGACCGCTGCTGGCGTGGACTGCGCGATTGTGCCGGGCAACCGCGATTTTTTGCTGGGACGCGCTTTTTTCCGCACCTCCGGCTGCCAGCGTCTGCGCGACCTGACGTTGCTCAACTGCGGCGGTGAATCGACCGTATTGCTGCACGGCGATCTGTTGTGCAGCGATGATGTCGCGTATCAACGCTTCCGCCGTCATGTCCACAACCCCTTGTTGCAGCAGCTTTTTTTATGGCAACCGCTGGCAAAACGACGGGCGCTGGCGCAGCACTATCGTCAGCGCAGCATGACCGCAACCGCAGAAAAAACGTTGGAAATCATGGATGTGAATCCGGCAACGGTGGCGACGACTCTGCGCCGTTTTGACGCAACGCAGATGGTGCATGGACACACGCATCGCCCCGCTGACCATCTGGATAACGGTGCGACGCGGCGGGTGCTGGCGGCGTGGGATGAGGTGAATGGCGGTGAAGTGTTGGTGCTGGAGCCGGCTGCGGTGAATAAATGGCACCGTAAATCAATAATTTAGCTTCAAATCGAACCAATCCGGCGCGACATCTGCTGCCAAACTCGGCGGCGGCGTTCGCCCAAAATGTTGATAAGCGCGGGGCGTCGCCATCCGTCCCCGCGGCGTCCGCATCAAAAATCCCTGTTGAATCAAAAACGGCTCCAACACATCCTCAATGGTGCCGCGTTCCTCGCCAATCGCGGCCGCCAAACTCTCCAGCCCGACCGGCCCGCCCGCAAATTTCTCAATCACCGCCTCCAACAACCGCCGATCCAAGTGATCGAAACCCAGCGCATCAACTTTGAGCAGCGTCAACGCCTGATCGGCCACCGCGTGAGTGATGCGACCGTCAGCGCGAATTTGCGCGTAATCGCGCACCCGCCGCAGCAACCGGTTGGCAATGCGCGGCGTTCCCCGCGCCCGCTGCGCAATTTCCGCCGCGCCCGCCGCGTCCGTGTCAATACCCAATAATTGCGCCGACCGGGTCACGATGCGCGTCAAATCCGCCGCCGCGTAGTATTCCAACCGCGCCACGATCCCAAACCGATCCCGCAGCGGCGCGGTCAACAGCCCGGCGCGAGTGGTCGCACCAACCAGCGTAAACGGCGGCAAATCGAGTTTAATCGACCGCGCAGCCGGCCCGTCGCCGATCATAATATCGAGCTGATAATCCTCCAGCGCCGGGTATAACATCTCCTCAATGAGCGGGCTAAGGCGATGAATTTCATCAATAAACAACACATCGCCGCGTTCCAAATTGGTCAGCAGCGCCGCCAAATCGCCGGGCTTTTCCAACACTGGCCCGGAGGTTTGGCGCAAATTCACCTGCATTTCATGGGCGATGATGTGCGAGAGCGTGGTTTTGCCCAGCCCGGGCGGGCCAAAAATCAACACATGATCAAGCGCCTCACCGCGTGCTCGCGCCGCACTGATGAAAATATCCATCTGCTCGCAGACGGCGGGTTGTCCAATATAATCAACCAGTTGACGCGGACGAATGGCGCGATCAAGACCGCGATCATCGGTCAACAGCACAGGATCAAGCAGGCGTTCTGCGGGTAAACTCTCTGGCGCATTCATCATAACTGTTATCAACTTGTTTATTAAACCACGCTGCAATTGAGCGTTTCGTTATAAAATAACGCTGAATTAAAACTCAACTAAAAAGTGCAACTGCATCATTCCAATCGTATTAACCAGCAATGACGCCAACTAACTCATCAATTGCATTCAGTTCTTGTTGTAACGCCTGCGACTGCTGTTTAAGCGTCGCCACCGTTGGCGCAGTGGCGGTTGGAATACGCGGGCGCAAAGTTGTCAATTGACGTTTTGTGCGCACCACCTGCGCTTGTGCCTGCGCCAAACGCGCTTGCCGCGCCTGCGCAGCGGCAGCAGCAACTGCCGCTTGTTGTTGGCGGCGTTGATTAGCAAGCGCCGCCTGTTCTTGTGCAATTCGCTGTTCTAATTGCGCCAATCGCTGTTGCGCTTGTTCGAGACTACTATTTAATTGCGCCCGCTCAATTTCTAAAGCAGCAACTTCACTTTTTAGTTGGTCACCAGTCTGCAATTCATTATGATATTGCGCGGTGCGCGTATCCACTCGGTTTTGATAAACACCGCCACCTAAACCAGCAAGACCGTTAATAAACCCGCCTTGATGCGGATCGGGATTGGTTGCGCACCCACTGCTCGCAGTTGCCCACAAGATAACCAAGCAATAGTAAAATGGGCGGTGAATATTGAAATAACACATCAGCGGTTTCCTCAGTCAATTCATTTTATGAGATCAACAGTGCGGAGAATACTATGAATACAGCACGTTTTGCGCTTAAATTATGTGGTGCGGTGATAATTGGTTGCGTGTTTAACGTACAGGCAGAAGAAGAATGCACCTTGCCGCCCTGCACTTGTCCGGCGCCAGTGGGTTCTGATTTATTCAATTTATCGTTGTGTGTTGATGGCGCATCAGCACAAACGAGTGCAAATTCAATTAGCGGAATTATTGCGCAACTGGATGAAACACAATTGGCTGGACAATTCAACACTTATGAACAAGGCGTTTCCGCAGCAGTGTATCATCTTGATTTACGCGGTTTAGATGCAACCTTGGGCTATAGCTATGGCTCAACGGCATTGATGTTTGTGGTGCCAAGTCTTGGTATTAGCGAAATTTTTGATGGTGGCAATCGCAATGCGAGCAATGATTTATTTGAACAATATCTTAAAGAAAGCGGCAAAGAAGTTGCCAAAGAGTTATTGCGAAGTTCACCGGTTGATCCCATTGCCGGAAATCCAGCAAGCGTACAAAGTCAGATGTCAGAAGGTGATTTCGAGGCTGGCACCAGTTCCACTTATGAATCCACACCAACCGGGCAAAATTTGAGTTTAGATGCGCGTTTTGGGAGCTATAGCATTGGCGACGTGACGCAAAATGTATTCACTTTGCCTATTTCATATAGCTACACATTTAGCAATTATGATCGGCTTATTGTTCGCGCCCCCATCACCTATATTGAGGTGGATGGAGCGACTGCATATCGCGGTAATCTTGGTATTGCGTATCGTAAAAACGTTTTTACTGAATGGTCAATCACGCCGGCGCTTGGTTATGGTATTTCTGGTTCTTCAAATTTAGGATCATTAGGTCAAATGATTTCTGGCTCGCTGACGAGTGATTTAATTTTGCATCGCAGTGACGCTTTACGCATCAGCATGGGCAATATGGTTGGTTATTATGCAACCTTACCCACTGATTTTGGTGAATACAGCATTAACTACACGCTTAAAAATACCATCACTCGCAATGGGTTGTTATTTTCTATTCCAATGCAAACGCGGTTTTGGAATCGCGCATTTAGCGTTGATGTCTTTATAACAGATACCAGTTTCTTTGGTGATGCGTTATACACCAACAGTTATCAAGAATTTGGAATATCTCTTGGACCAGCGCGTTCCAGTGCGAAGTTAGAAGCCAATCAATCAAGTCATCCGTTTGGTTTAGGAATTAAATACCTCACCGGCGATGGCGACATCGAAGGTTTAGAATTTAACTTTGGGTATCGGTTTTAAGGCACATTCACACGTCGGCATGTTTCTGATTGCTGCGCGTTTTCACCACTACACGCATCATTCGTCGCTTCGTCATCATCAGTGGAAACTGGTGCAACAATTACCGGCAATTCAATGTGCGGCGGTGTAATAATTGGTTGATACGCTGGAACTTCAATCGGAAGATTGATCGTTTCAGGAATCGACGCAATAGGATCGCTATTCACTGTAGGCGTTATAGCATCAACAGTTGTTATTGATGTCGTGGTTGATGATGCAAGCGGCAAGGCAGAGGTAGTAGTCGTTTGCTGTGTAGCAACGGTAGTGGTTTGAAATAACGCATTCAATGCAGCGCGACCTGCTTCTGAGGTGTTATTGGCGCTAGTGAGCGCAGTTAAACGTTCCAAATCCGCCAATACACATGAAGTATTTTTATTCAATTGAATTGTCACGACAGAAGCGCGAGTTTGAATAGGCGCAGGCGTCGGCTCAGGATCGGGCGTCGGCTCAGGCTCAGGATCGGGCGTCGGCTCAGGCTCAGGATCGGGCGTCGGCTCAGGCTCAGGATCGGNGCTCAGGATCGGGCGTCGGTTCTGGCTCAGGATCGGGCGTCGGTTCTGGCTCAGGATCGGGCGTCGGTTCTGGCTCAGGATCGGGCGTCGGTTCTGGCTCAGGTGTTATCGCAGGGTTAATGGTCACATGATTATTACTATTCCTGTTTGTTAAATCAGGAACTTGATAATCCCGCGCCAAACCACTGCCATCTGCTAAAACCAAACCACCAAGATTGTTAATATAGTTAGTCGCATTATCTGCGACTAATTTGCTATTAGCAGTTGCTGTACCGCTGCCATTGATTATTAAAGTTTCTCCCAAAATACCGTTTACTGTGATTTGCGCTGCCGTGAATTGATTGGTGCCATCATAATCCTTACTGGCATTCAAACTAGCGAGCGCCGGAGTAATCATTCCGCTCGCAGTATTGAATACCACGTTGTAATTCAAACCGCCATTGCCGTCACTTAAACTATAATCAGGTGTAATTGTTAAAATCCGCTCGCCTGCGTGAGCACTATCGAATTCTTGTTTTAATTCAGTTAGCGTATCGCCACTTTGCAATCCCGCATAAATCACGCTGGCGGTTGAATACTTGGTGCCGTCATAAGTGCGGGTTTCTGGCACGGCGTTAATCGTTAATAGCGCCGGATTGATGCTCACATTCACAGCCCCGTCAATTAAACTATAATTTGTTGCATCGCCGCCGCCTAATGCTAACGTGCTGCTAATAAATGCGTTATAGGTACCAACATTGCGGCTATTCACGGTTGCGGTGCCGCTTTGTAAAGTTACATCATCAGTGCCAATAATGGTGGCGGGATCAAGTGCTAATTGGTCGTAGGTAAAAACTGGGGTGCCGTCGTAACTTTTACTGCCCGTGATGCCAACTAAATAAGCGGCAACTGGGTTAATGGTCACGCGATTATTTGAGTTCGCAGCGATGAGCGCAGGTAATACATAATCACTGGCTAAACCACTGCCATCGGCTAAAACTAAATCGCCAAGATTATTAATATAATTAGTCGCATTATCTGCCACCAATTTGCTATTAACAGTCGCTGTACCGCTGCCATTTAATGTTAAAGTCTCTCCTAAAATACCGTTTACCGTGATTTGCGCAGCCGTGAATTGATTGGCGCCATCATAATCCTTAATAGCATTCAAACTAGCGAGCGCCGGAGTAATCATTCCGCTCGCAGTATTTAAGACCACGTTGTAATTCAAACCGCCATTACCGTCACTTAAACTATAATCAGGTGTAATTGTTAAAATCCGCTCGCCGGCATGAGCACTATCGAACTCTTGTTTTAACTCAGTTAGCGTATCGCCGCTTTGTAATCCCGCATAAATCACGCTGGCAGTTGAATAATTAGTGCCATCATAAATGCGCGTTTCTGGCATGGCGTTAATCGTTAATAGCGCCGGATTGATGCTCACCGCCACAGCTCCATCAATTAAACTATAGTTTGCTGCATCGCCGCCACCTAATGCTAACGTGCTGCTAATAAAGGCGTTATAGGTTCCGACATTGCGGCTATTCACTGTTGCCGCGCCGCTTTGTAAAGTTACATCATCAGTGCCGATAATGGTAGCGGGATCAAGTGCTAATTGGTTGTAAGTAAAAATTGGGGTGCCATCGTAACTTTTAGCGCCCATGATGCCAATTAAATAAGCAGCAACTGGGTTAATGGTCACGCGATTATTTGCACTCGCAGCGGTGAGCGCAGGTAATACATAATCACTGGCTAAATCACTGCCATCTGCTAAAACCAAACCACCAAAATTGTTAATATAGTTAGTCGCATTATCTGCGACCAGTTTACTATTAGCGGTCGCTGTACCGCTGCCATTGAGTATTAACGTTTCTCCCAAAATGCCGTTTACCGTGATTTGCGCAGCCGTGAATTGATTGCTGCCATCATAATCCTTACTGGCATTCAAACTAGCGAGCGCAGGGGTAATCATTCCGCTCGCAGTATTTAATACCACGTTGTAATTCAAACCGCCATTGCCGTCACTTAAACTGTAATCAGGTGTAATTGTTAAAATCCGCCCGCCAGCATGAGCACTATCGAATTCTTGTTTTAATTCGGTTAGCGTATCTCCGCTTTCCAATCCCGCATAAATCACGCTGGCGGTTGAATACTTGGTACTGTCATAAATGCGGGTTTCTGGCACGGCGTTAATCGTTAATAACGCCGGATTGATGCTCACCGCTACAGCTCCGTCAATTAAACTATAATTTGCTGCATCGCCGCCACCTAATGCTAAAGTGCTACTAATAAATGCGTTATAGGTTCCCACATTGCGGCTATTTACTGTTGCCGTGCCGCTTTGTAGATTGACTTCATCAGTGCCGATAATGGTGGCGGGATCAAGTGCTAATTGGTTGTAGGTAAAAACTGGGGTGCCGTCATAATTTTTACTTCCTCTGATGCCAATTAAATAAGCGGCAACTGGGTTAATGGTCACACGATTATTTGGGTTTGCAGCGGTGAGCGCAGGTAATACATAATCACTGGCTAAACCACTGCCATCTGCTAAAACTAAACTACCAAGAGTGTTAATGTAGTTAGTCGTATTATCTGCGACCAATTTGCTATTAGCAGTCGCTGTACTGCTACCATTGAGTACTAACGTTTCTCCTAAAATACCGCTTGCCGTGATTTGCGCAGCCGTGAATTGAGTGGTGCCATCATAATCCTTAGTGGCATTCAAACTAGCGAGCGCCGGAGTAATCATTCCGCTCGCAGTATTTAATACCACGTTGTAATTCAATCCGCCATTGCCGTCACTTAAACTGTAATCAGGTGTAATTGTTAAAATCCGCTCGCCTGCGTGAGCAATATCGAATTCTTGCGCCAATTCAGTCAATAAATCGCCGCTTTGCAATCCCGCATAAATCACGCTGGCAGTTGAATACTTGGTGCCGTCATAAGTGCGGGTTTCTGGCACGGCGTTAATCGTTAATAGCGCCGGATTGATGCTCACCGCTACAGCGCCATTAATTAAACTGTAATTCGCTGTGTCGCCACCACCTAATGCTAACGTGCTGCTAATAAAAGCGTTATAGGTTCCGACGTTGCGGCTATTCACTGTTGCCGTGCCGCTTTGTAACGTTACATCATCAGTGCCGATAATAGTGGTGGGATCAAGTGTTAATTGGTTGTAGGTAAAAACTGGGGTGCCATCATAACTTTTACTGCCCGTGATACCAATTAAATAAGCGGCGACTGGGTTAATGGTCACGCGATTATTTGCACTCGCAGCGGTGAGCGCAGGTAACACATAATCACTGGCTAAACCACTGCCATCTGCTAAAACTAAACCACCAAGATTGTTAATATAGCTAGTCGCATTATCTGCGACCAATTTGCTATTAGAAGTTGCTGTACCGCTGCCATTGAATATTAACGTTTCTCCTAAAATTCCGTTTACCGTGATTTGCGCTGCTGTGAATTGATTGGTGCCATCATAGTCTTTATTGGCATTCAAACTAGCGAGCGCCGGAGTAATCATTCCACTCGCAGTATTTAATACCACGTTGTAATTCAATCCGCCATTGCCGTCACTTAAACTGTAATCAGGTGTAATTGTTAAAATCCGCTCGCCTGCGTGAGCAATATCGAATTCTTGCGCCAATTCAGTCAATAAATCGCCGCTTTGCAATCCCGCATAAATCACGCTGGCAGTTGAATACTTGGTGCCGTCATAAGTGCGGGTTTCTGGCACGGCGTTAATCGTTAATAGTGCCGGATTGATACTTACATTCACAGCTCCATCAATTAAACTATAATTCGCTGCATCGCCGCCGCCTAATGCTAAGGTGCTGCTAATAAATGCGTTATAGGTGCCGACGTTGCGGCTATTTACTGTTGCCGTGCCGCTTTGTAGATTGACTTCATCAGTGCCGATAATGGCGGCGGGATCAAGTGCTAATTGGTTGTAAGCAAAAATTGGAGTGCCGTCATAACTTTTACTGCCCGTGATGCCAACTAAATAAGCGGCGACTGGGTTAATGGTCACGCGATTATTTGTACTCATAGCAGTGAGCGCAGGTAATACATAATTGCTGGCTAAACCACTGCCATCTGCTAACACCAAACCACCAAGATTGTTAATATAGTTAGTCACATTATCTGCGACCAGTTTGCTATTAGCGATCGCTATACCGCTGCCATTAATTATTAAAGTTTCCCCCAAAATACCGTTTGCCGTGATTTGCGTTGCCGTGAATTGATTGGTTCCATCATAATCTTTATTGGCATTCAAACTAGCGGTTGCTGGAGTGATGGTTCCAGTTGCAGTGTTTAAGACCACGTTGTAATTCAAGCCGCCATTGCCGTCACTTAAACTGTAATCAGGTGTAATTGTTAAAATCCGCTCGCCTGCGTGAGCACTATCAAATTCTTGCACCAATCCAGTCAGTAAATCACCGCTTTGCAACCCTTCATAAATCACGCTGGCGGTTGAATACTTGGTACTGTCATAAATGCGGGTTTCTGGCACGGCGTTAATCGTTAATAGCGCCGGATTGATGCTGACATTCACAGCTCCATCAATTAAACTATAATTCGCTGCGTCGCCGCCACCTAATGCTAACGTGCTGCTAATAAAAGCGTTATAGTTTCCCACATTGCGGCTATTCACTGTTGCCGTGCCGCTGTGCAAATTTACTTCGTCAGTACCGATAATGGTAGCGGGATCAAGTGCTAATTGGTTGTAGGTAAAAAGTGGAGTGCCGTCATAACTTTTTCTGCCAGTGATCCCAATTAAATAAGCGGCAACTGGGTTAATGGTCACGCGATTATTTGCACTCGCAGTGGTGAGCGCAGGTAATACATAATCGCTGGCTAAACCACTGCCACCTGCTAAAACCAAACCACCAAGAGTGTTAATATAATTAGTCGCATTATCTGCCACTGCTTTACTATTAGCAGTCGCTGTACCGCTACCATTGAGTATTAACGTTTCTCCCGAAATACCATTTACCGTGATTTGCGCAGCCGTGAATTGATTGCTGCCATCATAATCCTTAGTGGCACTCAAACTGGCGAGCGCCGGAGTAATCATTCCGCTCGCAGTATTTAAGACCACGTTGTAATTCAAACCGCCATTGCCGTCACTTAAACTGTAATCAGGTGTAATTGTTAAAATCCGCTCACCTGCATGAACACTATCGAACTCTTGTTTTAATTCGGTTAGCGTATCGCCGCTTTGCAATCCCGCATAAATCACGCTGGCAGTTGAATACTTGGTGCCGTCATAAGTGCGCGTTTCTGGTACGGCGTTAATCGTTAATAGCGCCGGATTGATGCTCACCGCTACAGCCCCGTCAATTAAACTATAATTCGCTGCATCGCCGCCGCCTAATGCTAACGTGTTGCTAATAAATGCGTTATAGGTTCCGACATTGCGGCTATTCACTGTTGCTGTGCCGCTTTGTAAAGTTACATCATCAGTGCCGATAATGGTAGCGGGATCAAGGGCTAGTTGGTTGTAAGTAAAAATTGGGGTGCCGTCGTAACTTTTACTGCCCGTAATCCCAACTAAATAAGCAGCAACTGGGTTAATGGTCACGCGATTATTTGAGTTCGCTGCAGTGAGCGCAGGTAATACATAATCACTGGCTAAACCACTGCCATCTGCTAAAACTAAACCACCAAGATTGTTAATATAATTAGTCGCATTATCCGCCACTGCTTTACTATTAGCAGTCGCAGTACCGCTGCCATTGAGTACTAAAGTTTCTCCTAAAATACCGTTTATCGTGATTTGCGCCGCCGTGAATTGAGTGGTGCCATCATAATCCTTAGTGGCATTCAAACTAGCGAGCGCCAGAGTAATCACTCCGCTCGCAGTATTTAACACCACGTTGTAATTCAAACCGCCATTGCCGTCACTTAAACTATAATCAGGTGTAATGGTTAAAATTCGCTCGCCAGCATGAGCACTATCGAATTCTTGTGTTAATTCGGTTAGCGTATCGCCACTTTGCAATCCCGCATAAATCACGCTGGCAGTTGAATACTTGGTGCCGTCATAAGTGCGGGTTTCTGGCACGGCGTTAATTGTTAATAGCGCCGGATTGATGCTCACCGCCACAGCTCCATCAATTAAACTATAATTCGCTGCATCGCCGCCACCTAATGCTAACGTGCTGCTAATAAAAGCGTTATAGGTTCCGACGTTGCGGCTATTCACTGTTGCCGTGCCGCTTTGTAACGTTACATCATCAGTGCCGATAATGGTGGCGGGATCAAGTGCTAATTGGTTGTAGGTAAAAATGGGGGTGCCGTCATAACTTTTACTGCCACTCACATTTAGAATTTTTAGGAGTGCTGGAGTAATCGTTAAATAGTTGCTGATATAATCAAGTTGGTAGTTGGTGGTGGTGGCTAATGTCCCCAGCTCAATTAAATAGTCGCCCGCAGTTTCACCCGCAAGGCGCTCTAAATCTCCAGTAAAAATAGATAGATCATCACCATCTTTTAATCCGGTGACTGAATAAGTAAATACTGGATCATCTTCGCCATATTCTTTGGTTAGTGCGTCAGAGACAACAGTGATTATTGGTTGTTTTGAGTAAACAAAGCCGCTGCCACTTGACAATGCAGCGGTACAAGCCGCGTTATATGTGCAGCCATAATAATTAAAAAACGGTGTGCTTGTTAATGAACCGCGAACATCGCTATCAATATCATTGCTATAAATTAACCAACGCGGCGTCCCAGTGCCTGTTAGTGTAATAACATCCGCACCAGCATTGTTAATAAATTGATTGCCAATAATAAAAGTTACTGCGTCGGTTTCTGTGGTTGCGGTGCTGAATGTGCTATTCGCACCCAGCGTTAAATTCGCATCAGAACGAACGATAATGGGTTGATTAGCCGCTAACGTGACTGCGTCATTTAATGTGATTCCCATCGCGCCGCCATCAGGAAAACCATCGTTATTCGCATCTTCACCACCCGCTATTAAAATGCGGGCGTTGCTCGTTAATGCTGCGTTGTTCTCAAAAAGAATCGTGTCCGTTGTTGCGTTATCATTATTTGCGTCTGCCCATAATACAGCGTCGCCATTCCGCGTGGTGATTGCGCTATTGGTTTTTACAGCAATACTGTTGTCCGCTTTGGCTAAAAAACCGCCATTCAGAGTAAAGGAACCATCAAGAATGATATTGCCAGTTCCATAGATATGCAGGCTCGGTAATGTGTTATTGATGCCGCTGAGGGTAATGTCCTGCGCAATGGTTTCAGTATCAGAACCGCCGAGATTGATGCGTGCAAGTTGTGTCGTCACAAGATTAGTTAAATCGAGCGTCAATGCTGTGCCAATTGTGCGCGGTTGAATAATCAGCGTAGCAGGGTAGTATTCATCCCAACTATTGATTGTGGCGCGAGAGGAGACTTGCAATTTGGTGTCAGCGTTGAATTGAATGCTGCCGCCTGCTGAATAAATATCGACATCATCCAGAGTGATGTCATTACCAATCACTGCTTCTCCAGTCAACGCCAAGTCATCTGCGCTACCAATGCCCGTTAAAATAATTCCGCCGTTGCTGAGGTTTTTAATTGTGCCGCCGCTCAGTTCTAAACCATTCGCTAATTGAATGCCGTTCTCGCTGCCGTAACCCGCGCCACTCGCGTCGCCGCTGATTTGAATGGCGGTGGCGGCAGTGCTTTCAGAAATAATGTTGCCGCTTAATAATTGCACGGCGTGGCGTTTGATCTCGCTGTTGTAATAAAAATACTCAGAAATGCCGGCAATTTCAATTTGCCCAGTTCCACTATTGAGCGTCGTTGATAAGCCACCAGCATCGCTGATTAAAATTCCCGAACTGTAGCTATTGCCAAGCGTTGAGTGGGCGGCATCTGGTGCCGCGCCAGCAGCATTTTGACCGCGCAATCGAATGTCACCACCTTTTGATTCGAGGGTGGCTCCAAATAAGGAAATGCCATTGAGATAATCGGCGCAGAACGGTAATAAAGCGCAATCGGCGCTGTGATCGCCGACGGCATAGCCAGTGGGATACCCTGCGGCAGCGGTGCCGCCACCGAGAATAATATCGCCGCCGTTGCTTTTAATTGCGGCCCCAGAATAAAAGACAATTGCGCCGGAGCCGTCGCTATTCAAATCGGCATTCAAAATGACATTTAATTCGCCACCACTGGCGTTAATGCTGGCGTGATTTTGAAAGGTGATATTGCGATCTGCTTGCAACGTTAAAGTGGCAATGCTGGGAATTGAAGGTGCAATGGTGATTTCTGCGCCAGTGCCAAAGATCAAATCGCCATTGTCGTCAGTCGTGCAGCTTGCAAACGCGCCGGTGCCGCAGGGCGAGCTGCCGGTGTCGGCAACCGTGATCGTGACGTTGCTGCCGCTGCTCAAAGCGGCGGCGATGTTGCTGGCGCTCGCGGCGTCAATCAGGAGCGTTTGCGGATCAAGCAGCCAAGTGCCAGCCGCACCCGCTGGCGCTCCGGCGTCCACTCTGGCTCCGGCGATGTCGAGCGTGTGACCGGAGGTTTCCACCACGCCGCCATTGCCCGCTGCCGCGCCGCCCCGCGCAGTGGCCGTGCCCTGAAAACGGCTGGTTTTGCCAATTGCGGTGACGGTGCCGCCGGAGCCGCGCTCCTTCGCCGAAGCGGTGAGCGTGGAGGCGGCGTCAACCTCAGTTTTATCGCTCTCCCAACTGCCGACGCTGACGCGACCACCGCCGTGTTTGCCGCTGGCGTCGATGGTGGCTCCGGTTAATTTGACGGATTTGCCGCTGACGGTGACGGAGCCGCCGGTGGTGCCAGCGACTTTGATCTTGCCGCTGACAGTGACCGCGCCGCTGCCTTCCAACACGACCTCGCCACCGCTGCGGGTGAGCGAGCCAGCTTCAATGGTGCCGCTGACGTTGACTGCGCCGGATAACAACGCGCTCGCGGCTTTGGCGCTGAGAATGACGCGCCCACCTTCGGCGCGGATCATGGCTTTTTGTTCGATCAGCGTGTCCACCGTTGCCGGATCGACCTTGACGGCGACGTGATCGCCAATTGTCAATGTGACGGCATCGCCAGCGGCGAGGGCGACGGTGCCGAGACGGGCGGATAACACGCCTTCGTTGCGCAATTCTGGCGCCAGCAGCGCGATATAGCCGCCGTCGGTGGCGGTGATTTTGCCGCGATTGACGACTTTGCCAGCTTTCTTTTTACGCTTAAATTCTTGTTTTCCCGCCATAAAATCAGCATCGTCAATCTCCAGCGTGGAGGCGACGATGCCACCGACATCGACCTGCGCCTTATCACCAAACACGATGCCAGCGGGATTGACGATGAACACCTGTCCGTTGGCTTTGACTTTGCCGTTGATCTGCGAGGGCTGCGGCGTGGTGACGCGATTGAGCACGGCGGCGCGACGATTCGGCTGTTTGATGTTGACTTCCGCCTCATGCCCGACGTCGAAGCCTTGCCAATTGATGACGGCGCGAGGGCTGGTTTGGTCGATGGTCATCTGTGCGCCGGACTGCGTGATCTGCGCGGAACCGGCGGCGACCTTGCCACCGTTGGGCAGCGCAGTGGCGGCGGGATCGGCAGCGGCGAGCGTGGTGAGGGCGCTGAAAAGGGCGGCGATGAGCGTCAGCGGAGGAGAGAGTCGCGGCATGACGGCGGCCTGTGTTGGGTCAGTTGTCGGTTGCCCCCCTTTGAAAAAGGGGGGTTGGGGGGATTTAGGCTTAGGCTTTTGCCATGTTGGCGGCGACGCGATCCAAAGTCTCAAGCGTTTGACGATAGGCGCTGATTTCACTGGTGAGCGTTTGGGTTCGCGCTGCCGGCCGCGCTTTCACGACCTGCTGTTGGGCGCGTTCAAACAGACGATATTGATCTTTAGCACCCGTCGTCGCTTTTTCGACCACCGTGCGATTGCTCCAAATCCGACCGCGTTCCTGCTGCAATTCCGCCGCCGTCGCCTGACCGCGTTGAAACCGCGCCTGCACCGCCGCCAGCCGCCGTTGATCTTCGGCAATCACCTTCTGCAACTGATCAATCAAGGCTTGGGTATTGCGATTGGCGGAGCGCACATCGTTGGTCATCGCCTCAAGCTGATCTTCTTGTGCCGCAAATTGTTTTTGTTTATTAGCGACATACAGCCCCGCCAGTGCGCCCAAACTCGCGCCCGCAATCGCGCCACCCACCATATCTTCCGCATCACCGCCGACGACTGCGCCAATCGCCGTACCCGCGACTGCGCCCAACAAAGTCGCCTGCCAGACGGTGCGATCAAACGCCTTGCCCTGTTCCCGCAGCGCCTGTTCGCTGGCGCTCAATTCGCCGGTGAAGCCGTAATCATCCGTCGGCTTGAGCAATTCCAAACCGCCGAGCAGAAAGCGTCCGCCGGTCTGCGCGGGCGCTCGCGTGGCATCGACAACTGGCTGACCGACGCAGCCGTTGAGGGCGAGCAGCGGCAGCGCGGCGCTAACGGCTAAGGCTTTGAAACGCATGGTCATTTTTTATTCCTCGCGGCTTCAATGTGGAGCAAATCACGCTGCCAACTGCTTTTATCAACGGCACGTCGATCCTGATAAGCGCGGAGATGCGCCACAAAAACCCGCGCATAAGCAATGAGATAGGCGTTACTTTTCGCCTCCAATTCCGCCTCCACCAGCGGCAACTGCGTGCTGAGTTCGGCGGCGGGATAATCGCTGCCCACCTCAACGGTCAGATCGGCGTAATACGACAAGCTGTTAGCGAGGCTGGCGTCAATCTCGCGCAGCGATTCATCCCATTTTTTCTGCTTTTCCGTCAAAAGTTTACGCGCTTCGGCGAGCTCGGCATCACTGCCAGCAACGCCTTGTGCTTGCTGGCGCAGGGCGTCAAACCGCTGTTCTGCCAACCGGCGCAGAGTGCGAATCGCCTCGCCGCGCTGAACGTCATTCACCACGCGCTTGCCCAACAACGCACCGGTGCGCAGCAACGCTCGTAACGTCCGCGCTCGTGCGGCGTTGAGCGCAGTTTGCGACGATTCAAAATCGCGTTGAATCAATTCCAGCCGCGAGCGCAGCGCGTCGTCCTGCGTTTGCAGCGCCAGCGTGTGCAACTGTTGCAGCGCCAGCTTGGCGTCAGTGCCGGCATCGCCGTTGAGCGTGGGCAAACCCGTCCATGAATCTTTGATCGCGTTCAGGCGCTCCGGCGACACGATCACCGGCGCGGTGATGACCAGCCGCAGCCCCAAGCTGTCCATTGATTTGGCGCGTTTGGTGCCGGGATCAAAATAGTTGTGTTCCTGCCGCACTGCGCTGGCGAGCTGACTGTCGGGCGTGAACAGATCGCCGCCGCGACTGACAAATCCGCCAGCTTGACCGTGCGCCCGTCCGCGCCGATCCAAATGAAATGGCGCTAACGTCACTTCGGAGGCATTGCCGAGCACGTCGTGCAAACCGAGCGGATTGGGTTTGAGCAAGCCGACTGGATGCAATTCACCTTCTGCCGAGCCGGAGCTTTCAAACCACGCATAACGCGCCAGCTCGCCGTCGGGCATGGGAAAGCGCGGAGCAAGAAAATCAGCGGCATCGACTGCCAGCCCGCCCCGCGCTGCAAATTCCCATTCTTCCTCAGTCGGCAGGCGCAAAAAGCCAGCGGCGTGATCTTCAGTGGGCAAGGCGTCCGGCGCATTAGTGAGCAGCCATTCGGTGTAGCGGCGCGTCAAATCGACGGCGTCAAACCAACTGATGCCGGTCATCGGCAAGCGTCCGCGAATCGTTGGCTTGGGGCACTCTGCCGTCATCAGGGCGGCGTATTGATCGCGGGTGACTTCATATTTGCCGAGGTAATAACGACGGGTCGCGCCATTCTCGGCGGTGAATGCGCCAGCTAAATGACTTAAACGCCGTCCTTCTTTGTAACCGCGCTCGGCGTCGCTCTGACCGAGTTCGACTGGGCGATCATCGAGCCAGCCGCTGCCGGGAATTTCGACCGGACGAAATGCCATCGCGCCGCCGCACGGCAGCGGCACAATCAAATCCGCAGCGTGGTCAGCGGCTGCTGGCGCGGGGTTATAAAACTTGGTCTGCCAAGTGATCTCGGCGGCGGCGGAGCTGGCGCTGCTGACGGCGAGAAGGAGCAAAAATGCTGGCCAGAGTCGCGCCAGCTCGCGCCCCACTGCCAACTGCCAACCGCCAACCGCCAACTTTTTCCACTCAAACATCTCGCACTCCCTCCGCTGGCGCAATCCGCGCTGCTCGCCATCCCGCCCATGCTGCCGCCGTCATCGCGCCCAGCAGCGTCGTGCCCAGCGCCAGCGCCAGATGAATTGGCAACAAGCGGCAAATCGACTCGCCCGGCTGCAAACTCAACGTAAACCAATCGTTTAACGTCAGCGTCACCGGCAGATAAACCAACACTGCCGCCAGCGCCCCGAATAGCGCAATCAACGCCGCCTGCGTGATCGGAAACAACATCAAGCTGGCGGTGGGAAAACCGATCAGCCGCAAAATGCTCAATTCCCGGCGTTTACGCTCGACATTTGCCAGCAAATTCGCCGCGAGCGAGGCGAGAAAACCCAACGTGCCAATCCCCGCAATCAACCAAAATACCCGCGTCAAATTGCGATCTAACGCCTGCATCGCCGCGATTTCGGTCAACTGACTGCGCACATCAATCCCTTCCGCCGTCAAATCCGCTTCTAGTCGCGCCACATCGTTAATGCTCACCGCATACAGCCGGAATCGCGCAAATTGTCGCGCCGCAGTTGATGGCGGTACACCCGACCAGCCCAACGCCGGCACCGCCACGCCGTCACGATAATCCTCAGTCGCCACCAACAGCTCCAGCGGCACCAACGCTGCCTCTTCGGTCAACACTTCTGGGCGCAACACGCCGGTCACGGTCACTTCCCACACCACGCCCTCATCGCGTCCCGCTGCCGTGCGATCAATCCGCGCCAGCACCCGCTCACCGCTGCTCACGCCGAGGCGCTGCGCGGCGCTCGCCGACAGCATCAGCTCCGTCACGCCTTCGGGAATTTTTGCAAACGCATCTTCAGTCACTTTGGCAGCGGCAGAAGATGGCGAGCGCGGGAGATGCAACAGCGGCTCACCCGCTCCCGTCGGCACCATCTGCACCGCCCGCACCACCGCGCCCGTCGCCGGATTTTGTAATTGGCTCAGGCTGGCTGCGATCCGCCGCGTGCTCGGAATCACAAATGCCACATCTGACCGCGCTGCGATCCGTTCAAACCACGCCGCGTCATAGCGATGACTGCCGACTGCGATCACTTCCCGATTGACGGGCGATTCCACCAAACGACGGGCGAGGGTATCGACCAGCCCAAATTTCAATCCAAATAAAATCAGCAACGGCGCGAGCACTGCCGTCAGCGCCAGCACATAACAGAGCGATAAGCGACGCTCGTATAAAAAATCACGAGCGGCCAAGCGGAAAATTTCACGAGTGGCGTGCATGGCGTCAGTTCCAAAACAGCGAGCGGGTCAAATTGTCGTCACGTTCAAGCCGATGTTGCACAAATTGCACTCCCGCCGTCAGCTCCAGCGGCCAATCGTGAGCCGCGATGATTGCCGTGAGACCTGCTTTTTGCACCAATTCCAACAGCAATTTGCGGATCACCGCCGCATTGAGCGGATCAACTGAAGCGGTCGGTTCATCTGCCAAAATCACGCTGGGGCGATGCACCAGCGCCCGCGCAATCGCCACGCGCTGGCGCTCCCCAACCGACAATTGCCCCGGACGTTTATCCAACTGCGCGGTAATCGCCAGCCGCTCCGCCACCCGTTCAATGCGACCGGCGGGTTTACGTCCCAGCAAGCGCCCGGGCAGCGCGATGTTTTCACGCGCACTGAGAAACGGCAGCAGCCCACCGGTTTGCAGCACATAACCGATGTCGCCGCCGCGCAGCCGTCCTAATTGGTTGAGATTGTGGCGCTGCCACAGGTGCATCAGATCAGTTGGAGCGCGGTGTTCGGGGCAAAATTGAAACTCCGCAGCGCGGTCGGGATGCAGCGCCAGCGCCAATATATCCAGCAAGGTGCTTTTGCCGCTGCCGCTGGCTCCGCGCAGCACCACAATCTCGCCGGGGCGAATCGTGAAGCTGGGAACGTGCAGCGCAAACGTTGTCAGTTGGCGATTGTCAGTTGGCGCAGTGGATGGAGCGGCAGCATCTGACAACTTCTCACCCCCGCCCCGCTGCTTCACCAGCTCTCGACACAGATACACCGGCGGCACGGCGCTCATGGCAGCGCATCCAGCGGAATCGTCGTCACCATTTCACCTTTGGGCGCGTCCGGCGCGAGACTGATCCAGCGGTCGGTGTCATCGTGAATGCGGCGATACAACTGGATTTTTTCTTCAATCGCATCCAGCACTTCTTGCTGCTCGGCAAATGACCGCGCCAGCCATCGCGCCTCGGTGAGATTCATCATCTGACTGGTGTAGGGCAAATCATCCAGCCATTCGCCCACCAAGCCGACATCGGCCAGCCGCCCGACCTGCACCTGACTGACTTGATTGGGATTTCGCGCCAGCGCCGCCGCCGCACCGCGCAATTGCCCAAAGAAATCCTTCGGCGTCATAAACGTCCCTTCGCCCGCTTTGAGAATCGCCTCCAGAGTTTCCTGCAAATCGCTCAACTGATTTTTGGTGACCAGCACCCGCACTTCTAGCGTTTTCTGCGTTGGATCAAGCAAATCGCGGTCAGCAATCCATGCCTCCAACAAGCGTGGAGCCTGAGCGCCGCGCTCACGCCCCAAATATGCTAACTGCATCGCTCGCCCCACCCGCGCCGTTTCACGCTGCACCGCCGTTGCTTTTGGATCGTCCGTCGCGGCGATCATCTGCCCAGAACGAATGCCTTTAATTTGCTGCAACAGCGCATCCGCCAACGTATCGACCTGCGCCCCAAACGCCTCCACTGCGCCATCTGCCACCGGAAAATACAGCTCACCCGCATCGCCCCAGCGACTCAGCGCCCGATATTGCGCCGCTGCCCCGGCGTGAGTGTGTTTGCCCTCCGGCGTCAATAAATGCAGCGTGGCAATCGCAATCTTGCCGCCACCAACCGCTTGATCCTTCTCCTGCGCCAGCAAGCGCAGCCGCTCCGCGCCGAGCTTGGTACGTCCGAGCGGGTCCTTGGCATCCCGCGCTCCGGCATCAGTAATCAACACGATGAAACGCCCGGCATAACCGCGCCAGTCGATTTCCTCGATGGCGTCATACACGCCCGCAAACGCATCTTCATTGAAACCCTGATTAGAGGTTTGCGCCTCTTTTACGGTCGCAATCCGCGTCATAAATTCCGCTGGATCGCGCCCATCACTGAGATTGGCGACGATGCGGCTGACATATTCCGTGCCCGGTGCCGCGTCAGTGTTATCCCGAAATGCCACCAGCCCAAAACTCAACGCCTCACCCATCGGCGAGCCTTTCAGTTGGTTATAAATCCGGCGCACGGCATCGCGGGTGCGATCAATGTACGGTCCCATCGAAATCGTGGTGTCAATCACGAACACCACCGCCGTACGGTAATCACTAGGAATCCCCCCCGCCCCCCCTTTTTCAAAGGGGGGAGATGAAGATGTGCCTTTTTCAACGGAGGGAGATTTGGAAAAACCACCGTTGGAAAAGGACGCATCAGAGCCCCCCTTTGGAAAAGGGGGGTTGGGGGGATTTAGCGTCACCGCTGCGACATTGAGCAAGGTCGTCGTGTGACCGGTGTCTAAATACAGCTCCTCAAAACCGAGAATCGGCAGCAAATAAAACTGCTGATTCGGGTCGATATAAGTGTCTGGCTCCTGCGCCAGCACCGGAAAATCGGCGGGAAATTGCCCACTTTTGATCGTCGAGCGCAGCGCGTTGACCTCCGGCACCAGCCGCTCGGATTCCAGCAACTTGGTCAAACCGTCGTGATCTCGAAAAAACAGCGTCGGCTCCCGCGCAGCGGTGCGCGCGAAAGCAACGGTCAAGGTTTGCTTCCAATCCATCGCCGTCGGCGCAGGCAACCAACCTTGTGCGCCATTCCGCGCTGCCGCACCCACTTCCAGCCAGTCTTGCCCCGCCACGCGCTGGCGTCCGTAAACGTACAGCACCGACAACGGCGGCAATGCCACGCCACCAGAGCTGGCGCTCGTGCCGGGCTGCGGCTGAAGTTGCGCTCCGGGGCGCGTCAATACGCGCTGATACAAGCCGGTTTTACCCGCCATCGGCAAGGCTTCGCGCTCTGCCGCCCACGCGCCGCTGATGCCACCGCACAGCAGCACCGCGCCCAGCACCCACGCGCCGCGCCGACTAATCACCGTCAACCGCCAACTGACAACTGTGTTCATCGCCCCGCCTCCGTTGGTAATGCCGCTAACCGCTCCGCCGCCCCCGTCACCCCGCCGCTGACGGCACACTGATACCAATTGCGGGCTTTCTCAGCATTGGGTTTTGAGAAAGGCGAAGTCGCCGCTGACCAATGCTGCGGATCATAAAACTCCGCCAGCGCAAAACACGCCGCGCCATGTCCGCTCGTCGCCAAACCGCGCAGCAACGGGAACGTCGCATCCAATTTGCCCGCCGCCCGCAGGCGCTGCGCCAGCGCCCACGTCTGTTCTGATGACGCTGGAGTGCCCGCCGTCTGCCGCGTTTGCAGCAGCGCCAGCGCCGCATCCAGTTGATTGGATTGAATCAATTGATCCAATTCATCACTCACGACCGGCAGCGCGGGCTGGCGCTCCGGCAGCGCAGCAGTGACTGGCGGCGCTGAAGTCGGCAGCGTCACCAGCGGCAGCGGTTGCAACACCCACCACAGCCCGGCGCTCGCCGCTGCGACCGTCATCAGCCCGCCGCCGATGAACAGCCAGCGCCGATTCTGCGGCTGCGGTGGCGACGGGAGCGGATCGCGCCATGCACCCATCGCCGTCGCATCTTCCGGCGCGGGCGCTGGCGCGGAGGCACGCGGCACCAGCAGCGTTTTTGCCGGCCAGCGTTCCAATAATTCATCAATCGTCGCCGGGCGATCCGCCGGATTGGGCTGCAACATCGCCGTCAGCCATTCCTGTAGCTCCGGCGCGATGGCGCTCAAATCCGGCACCTGTTGCCGATAACGCAGCGCGTCCATGAACTCATTGCCCATTTCCAACGGTCTTCCCGTCGCTGCCGCCACCAGCACCAGACCCAAGCTATAAATATCCGTGCGCCCGTCCACCACGCCGCCAAACATGCCGAATTGCTCCGGCGCGGCATAACGATATTTGCCCGCAAACGCCGCGCCAACGATGGTTTTTTGCTCAGGATCGGTGAGTTTGCACAGCCCGAAATCAATCAGTTTCGCCGCTGCGATCTCGCCGCCCGGCAAAATCACGTTGTCCGGCGACAGATCGCGGTGAACTGCGCCTTGCCGATGCGCAGTCGCCAACCCCGCGCACAGCCGGTCGCGCAAACTCAGCACTTCCGTTGCCGTCAACGGCTGGCGCTTCAAACGGTCGGACAGCGGCACCCCTTCGACATATTCCATTACCAAATAATCGCGCCCTTCGGCGTCCTGCACGAAGCCGTCGTAATTCACCACCGCATCGTGGCGCACTCCGCGCAGCACCCGCGCTTCGCGGTAAAACAAATCCATCACCTGCGTGTTATCGCCCATCGACGGGCGCACGACCTTGATCGCGTGTTCCGTGCCGAGGCGGGCATGACGCGCCAAATACACCTCGCCCATGCCGCCGCCACCGAGCAGGCGTTTCACCTGATAAGTGTTAATAATCAGCGTATTGGCGGGGATTTCGTCGGGATTGGTCGGCAACGGCGCGATTTCCGTTTTCATCTCAACGGTTAGCGGCAACGGCGCAATCTCGGTCGCCATCTCAACCGCTGGCAACGGGGCAATTTCCGTTGCCAGCTCCGCCGCTGCGGGCGGAGCGGCAATGGTGGTGGCAACAGATTCAGCAGCAGGGCGCGAGGTGGTGGGTTCTGAAGTCATAAGCAGAGAGCGCCAGAAAAAATAATGAGAAGTCAATCACAATCGGCAGTGGTTTGCCTAACGAATTGGTTTTTTTCAGTTGTCGGTTTTCAGTTGTCAGTAACAACCGTGCTTTTTACTGACAACCGCCAACTTTTTTCAACTGCGTCAGTCCTATCAACTCTTCACGCAATTGCTAACGTTCCCACAAACGCGGCGCTGGTTGATCTCGATCTAAAAATTGGTGCGGACGCTCGCCAGCATCAGGACGATAACGATCATCGCGGCGGGGGCGATCATCGCGGTCGCGCAGGGCTTTGCGTAAACGACGGTCAATACGATCTAAACGTGATTCCAATACGCGCCGCCGTTCGCTGCGAGAAGCTCCAGCATCACGCAATTCTTCAGCTAATTGCCGAATATCGCGCTGTTCACTGTGTAATTCTTTCGCTTCGCGTCGCGTGATAGAACCATTATCAATGCCGCGTTCAATCACTGCCCGCTGATGTTCTAAACGGTCACGAATGCTATCGGCTTGTGCCGGCAGCGCCATCAATACTCCCGCAAGACTGAATAACACGGCTAATGCAATTTTGTGCATTGTTTTATTCCTTATTGAGTGAAACAAGCTGGTTTTTTTAGTGTACCAGCGCCAGTTGGTCTAACAGAGTAAACAGCACGTTCTGGAGTGTACGATATTCCGCAGCGTCAACTCCTAATAATTGCGCTGGCGTTTGTATAAAGGGCGCGTTTGGTACTAATTCATCGGCACAATGCGCCACAATTGCAGCAACGCTAGTCGCCGTAGCTTCTATATGACATTGCAAACCCAATACCCGCTCGCCATAAAGAAAAATTTGTTGCGCACAAGCGGCACTGCGAGCCAGTTGGATTGCGCCCGGCGGTAAAGTAAAGGTGTCGCCGTGCCAATGAAAAACACGCTGCGATGGCGTTAAATCAGCCAGCAGCGGTGAATGTTGACCCGCTGCGGTTAATTCTAGTGGAAACCAGCCGATTTCTTGATGTGCATTGCGCGTTACCTGCGCTCCCAATGCTGCCGCAATCAATTGCGCACCGAGACACACACCCAGCACGGTTTTATTTGCCGCAATTGCTGATTGAATCAATTGTTTTTCTAATGTCAGCCACGCATATTCAGCATCATCATTTACTCCCATTGGCCCGCCCATTACCACCAACCAATCAAAGGCATTTAAGTTTGGTAACGCTGCGCCCGCAAATAACGGCGTGAGCGCCAGCGTGTGACCGCGAGCTGCCGCCCATTCGCCGATGCCAGCGGGGTCTTCAAAGGGAACGTGCGTGAGTGCTTGAATGTGCATTGATTCTGCTCCACTGTCACGGCGCAGTGCCGCAATCATCTGATTTTATAAGAAAAGTGATGATGATTCTGCGCCAACGTCGCCCGCAGTCGCAACGGGTTCAGCGTGAGCAGCGGTCGGATGCTGTTGCGCGTTTACAATCACCGCTTTTGGATGCAACCACATGACTGAAACAACCACCCTCTCGCTCGGCGCTCGCCTGTTTGTCGCCGTGCAATATCTGCTCCCGCAGCGCCTGCTGACGATGGCGATGCACCGGCTGGCGCTGGTGCGCTGGCAACCGCTGAAAAACCTATTGATTCAAAACTTTGCGCGGATATATCACATCGACATGACGTTGGCAGCCGAGCCAGATTTGACCGCGTATCCCCATTTCAACGCTTTTTTTACCCGTGCGCTGCGTCCTGATGTCCGCCCGCTCGCACCTGAAGCGGCGGCAATTGTCAGTCCGGTGGACGGCACCATCAGTCAGATCGGCACCATCACCGGCGGGCGCATCGTGCAGGCGAAAGGTCAGGACTACGCCGTTCACGAGCTGCTCGGCATTACGCCCGCTGCCGCACAAGCGTTTGTGGGCGGGCAATTCGTCACGATTTATCTGTCGCCACGCGATTATCACCGGATTCACATGCCGCTGACCGGCACCCTGACCGCGCAAACCTATGTGCCGGGGCGCTTGTTTAGCGTCAATCACAGCACCGCGCAATTGGTGCCGCGTCTGTTTGCCCGCAACGAGCGGGTGGCGTGTCACTTTGCGACGGCGGCAGCGGAGATGGCGCTGGTGTTGGTGGGCGCGATGATCGTTGGCGGCATTGAAACGGTGTGGGCGGGCGCAATCACGCCGCCACATGCCGGGCGCAAGCTGGAACAGCGCACGTTTCCAGCAGGTGCGCTGGCGCTGGAACGGGGCGCAGAAATGGGACGATTTAACCTCGGCTCAACCGTGATCGTGCTGTTTCCGCCCGCACAAATGACGTGGGATGCGGCGCTGCGCGTGGGACAGCCGGTGCAACTCGGACAACGGCTGGGCGCAGTCGGCACTCAGGGCAAAATTTGAATCGGCGTGCCATCAGGAACGAGTTTCCAAATCTCGTCGATTTCATGGTTTTGCACCGCAATACAGCCGTGCGTCCAATCACGGCTGTTGTAATACTTTTTCATGCCTTCCGATTGAATATAATTCGGAAAACCATGCACCATAATCATGCCGCCGGGTTTATATCCTTGTTGCGCACTATTGCGTTTATCTGCCGCGTTGGGATAAGACACATGAATGGCTTTATAAAATTGGCTTTTCGGTTTGCGCCAATCCAAAATATAAGTCCCTTCCGGTGTACGTTGATCGCCCTCGCGGTATTTATGCCCCAGCGGTGAACCACCCAATGCCACCCGATAGGTTCGCGCCACCTGTCCGCGACTGAGCAATTGCAATTGCCGCTGCGCTTTTTTAACCACCACTTTATCAATCGGGCCGGTGATTTTTGGTTCACGCGGTTTGTGATTGCTGCAACTGGTCACACCCAATAAACCAATTGCCACCAGCGTCAATACAGTACGCCGCCATACGGAAGCGGCAAAAAATAAACGACCTACAGTCATAATCAACACTCTCAAAAAAAACGGTGCCCAAGTTGCGGCACCGATAATGCACTCGTGAATAAAACGCGCAGCTTAAAAATCAGGCAAGACGCGCAAAAAACAGGTTTTCAAATAGGCAGTTTCCGCAATCGCGGGATGCACCGGATGATCTGGCCCTTGTTGTCCCGTTTCTAATAATTGCACACTGCGTCCCGCCCGTCGCGCTGCAAGTTGCACTCCGCGCAAAAACGTTTCACGATCCATGTGAAATGAACAAGAAGACGTCACCAATAAACCGCCCGGTTCTAATAATTCAATCCCCAGCCGATTTAAGCGTTGATAGGCTTGGGTGCCTTCTTTTTCATCTTTACGCCGTTTAATAAATGCTGGCGGATCAAGAATCACCGTGTCAAAACGATGTCCTTGATCGCGTAAATCGCGCAACACATCAAACGCATCGCCGTGTATAGAATGAACGCGCTTGTCTAATTGATTGCGAGCGGCATTCGCAGTAATCCGTTCCACCGCTGCCGCCGAACTATCGACGCAGGTCACGCTGTTAGCGCCGAGCGCCGCCGCTCGCAGCCCCCACGCGCCGACGTAGCTGCACACATCCAACACTTTTTCGCCCACGCCGTAACGCGCCAGCCGCCGCCGATTTTCCGCTTGATCGAAAAACCAGCCAGTTTTTTGTCCGCTCAACGGCGCGACCTCAAATGCCAGCTCCTGTTCAAGCAAAATCAGACTGTCAGCGGGGCTGCCGAGCACGGTTTCCACCGTGCGCTCCAAGCCTTCCAGCTCGCGCACGGCGCTGTCATTGCGCAACACAATCGCCTGCGGACGCAGCACCTGTTCCAACGCCGCGAGCAGTTCGCCGCGCACCCGCTCCATGCCCGCCGTCGTGATTTGCACCACCAGCAGTTGGTCATAACGATCCACGATCAGCCCCGGCAGCCCGTCGCTCTCGCCGAAAATCAGCCGATAAAACGGGCGTTGATAGAGCCGCTCGCGCAACGCCAGCGCGTCGTGAATGCGCTGGAGCCACAGCGCCGGCGTCAACGGCAGCGCCCGATTGCGGGTGACGATGCGGGCGCAAATCAGCGAATGCGGATTGACATATCCGCGCCCAATCCAGCGGTCGTGATCGCTCAAAATCTCGACCGGCTGCCCGGGCGTAAACGCCTTTAATGGCGTCGTTTGGGTGTTGACTTCATTGCTATAAATCCAGCAATGCCCCGCCAACAGGCGGCGTTCTTGATCTTTGCGAAGTAAAAGAGGTTGGAGGTTCATGTGATTCCGATGGGCGTGAATGCGATCAAAAAACGGTTTTAAGATTACCAGATATTGCCCTAATCGCAGCAAATCGCGTCAACGCACCGCCATAATGAGAAAAATCACCAGCAGCACGACGGCACCTAATGGCAATAATGCCGCCATCCAATCACCTTGTTGCGCTTTAGGGCTATTGTGTTGCCAATGTTTATATGCCGGCCATAAATAGATCAGCATCAAACCCATCGCTATCGCTGCGGTAATTTGTAAAAATAAATCCATATTGATTTCCTAATGTTAAAAGTTATCGGTTGTCGGTGATAATGCTGTTTTTTAACTGACAACTCAAATACAGCAGACACAAAAACCCCGACACGGGGTCGGGGTTTTTAATGACAGATCATGCGCAACGTTTAATCATCGCTGCCCATGATGCCGAGAATCTGCAACAGGCTGATGAAGATGTTGAAGATGCTCAAATAAATGCCATAGGTCGCCATGATGTAATTGGTTTCTTCACCGCGAGCGATGCGACCAGTATCCATCAAAATAAAGCCACTCATCAGCAAAATAATTGCTGAGGAAATCACCAAAGACAACAGCGGTAAATGCAGGAAGATATTGGCAATCGCCGCAATCATTACCACCATCATGCCGGCGAATAAAAACCCGCCCATAAAACTAAAATCGCGTTTGCTGGTGAGCGCATAACCGGATAACCCGAGAAAAATTGCTGCCGTGCCACCAAATGCTAAACCGATGGTTTCACCGCCATTCGGCAGCGCCAGATATTGCGTCAGGATCGCGCCTAATCCAAAGCCCAATAAGCCGGTGATGACAAAAATCACGCCCACACCAGCGGCAGAATTAGCGGTTTTTGGCAATACAAACACGCCTAAAATCATGGAAATGATGACGGCCGCCAGATATGTCCAGCTTGGCATTGCCAGCGCCACCGATAACAGCGCGGTAAAGGCGCTGAAACCGAGGGTAGCCGACAGCAACAAGTAGGTGTTTTTGAGCACCTTGTTGGCGCTCATGGCGCGGCTCTCGGCGCTTTTTAGCAGAAAACTGTCAGTACTCATTTTTCAGTCACTCCTAATCAAACAAGGGGTTAAAACAACGGTAAAGATGGTGCATTCAATATGCAGACTTTGGGGCGCAGAATCAAGTGGTCAACACATAATGTGCGCCGCAATACGGACAAATCGCTTCATGGTTGGGACTCTTCTCAATCGGTAAGAACACGCGAGGATGAAGATTCCAATTGGGCGTATGCGCTGGCGGACACGATAGCGGCAAATCTTGGGGCGTGACCGGCAGCGGAGTGGATTGCGGCAAGGTAGCAGTAGACATGGCGGACTCCAAGTTGTGGGTTATGAATAGCGCAACGGGTTGAAAGAGTCAAGATTTGATGAATCGCAGTGTGCGCCTATTTTAGAGGAAATCTCACTTCAATTCTATTGATTCCGCACCCGACAACTGCTAAATATGCAGCGCCCACTGATCACACGCTGGCAAAAAATGTTAAACCATCTTTTAATTTGAACGCCGCTTGCGTTATGATGATCGCTAACCTGTTTATTCCTGTTGTGACCAGCACTGCTGCACCAACTACGCCAACTCAGCTCCACCGTCTAAAAATAGGAATTTTGCGATGTCCGCCCTCACCAATTTACTCGCGCATTATCGCAGCATTGCCCACACTGAAAGCGAAAAGGGCACCTATTTTGAGGAATTGATGGTTTGCTATTTGCGCCATGAAGCCACCTATCACGATTTATATTGCCAAGTGTGGCGTTATAAAGATTGGGCGCAACTGCGACCAGATTTTGATGCCCGTGATACTGGCATTGATTTAGTCGCGCAAACTCGCGGTACCAATGAATATCACGCGATCCAATGCAAATTTTATGCGGCAGATCATACAATTTGCAAGAATGATATTGATAGTTTTTTCACTGCATCAGGGAAAAAACCGTTTACGCATCGTGTGATTGTAACCACCACGACGCAGTGGAACGATCATGTATTTGCGGCATTTCAGAATCAGCAGCCGCCAGTTAGCACCATTGATTTACATGACCTAGAAAACAGTCAGCTTGATTGGAGCCGTTATCATCCTGACATCGCGCCGGTATTAAAACCCAAAAAAACGATTAAAGCGCATCAAAGCTCGGCATTAAAAGCAGTCACGCATGGGTTTCATCATGCCGAGCGCGGCAAGTTAATTATGGCGTGCGGCACTGGCAAAACGTTTGCGTCCTTAAAAATTGCCGAAGCCATTGCTGGTGCCGGTGGGCGCGTGTTGTTTTTAGTGCCAAGTTTGAATTTATTGGCGCAAACGTTGACGGAATGGACGCAAGAAAGCGCGGTGCCATTACATAGTTTTGCCGTCTGTTCGGATAGTGAAATCGGCAAAAAACGGGATAAAAATGCCGATCAAGTACAAACGTTGGTGCATGAATTGCGGTATCCGGCGACCACCAATGCGCAACGTTTGGCGGCGGAAATGATTAAACGCCACGATGCGCAGCATTTAAGCGTCGTTTTTAGCACTTATCACTCGCTGGAGGTTGTGCATCAGGCGCAGCACCAGTATCAATTGCCGGCGTTTGATGTAGTGATTTGTGATGAAGCGCATCGCACCACTGGCGCGATCTTTGAAGATGCCGCTGAAAGTACTTTTGTGCGGGTGCATGATGCCAATTATTTACGCGCTGCGAAACGGTTGTATATGACGGCAACGCCGCGTATTTATGCGGATGTGGCAAAAGCGAAAGCAGAACAAGATAAGATCACGCTCTGTTCAATGGATGATGAAGCGTTATATGGGAAAGAATTCTTTGTTTTAACGTTTTCTGATGCTGTGCGCCGCAGTTTGTTAGTCGATTATAAAGTGATTGTGCTTTCAATTGATGAGGTTTATGTGAGTCGGCGCATTCAGGAATTGTTAAAAAGTCCTGATAACGATTTGAAAGTCGATGATGCAGCGAAAATTATCGGTTGTTGGAAAGCGTTATCAAAACAAGATTGGCGTGAAGTCACGGGTGGCGCAGCGATGCAACGAGCGGTGGCGTTTTGTCAGGTGATTGAAAAATCCACAGCCGCTAAAACCCATAAAGTCAGCTCGAAACAAATTAAAGCAATGTTTCAGCAAGTGGTGGCGGCATATCAAGCGCATGAACCTACTGCGGCCGCGGTGAATTTGTGCTGTGAAGTGGAACATGTCGATGGCACAATGGGCGCAGCGCAAAAAGAAGATAAATTGCAGTGGTTAAAAGCGGATTTACCCGCGAATTCCTGCCGCATTTTAAGTAATGTCCGTTGTTTATCGGAAGGCGTGGATGTGCCGGCGTTGGATGCAGTGTTGTTTTTAACGCCGCGTCAATCGCAAGTGGACGTGGTGCAATCCGTTGGGCGGGTGATGCGGACTGCGCCCAATAAACAACGCGGTTATGTGATTTTGCCGGTGGTGATTCCGGCGGGAATGGAACCACACGAAGCGTTAAATGATAATAAAACTTTTGCGGTGGTGTGGCAGGTTTTACAGGCGCTGCGCTCGCATGACGATCATTTTGATGCGTTGGTGAATAAATTGGAGTTAATTGGGCGCGATCCACAAAAAATGGAAGTCATTGCGATCACCGATAAAATTGGTAAAAAAAGCGCCGCTGGAAAAGGTAAAAAAATGAAGAGCGGGCGCAATGATTTTACCATTGGCACCCCGGCACCGCCATCATCATCAGCGGCGGCTGATCAAAGTGAATTGCAATTTGAAATTGGCGAAATTGAGCGGGCGATTTATGCCAAGTTGGTAGAAAAATGCGGCAATCGCCATCATTGGGAAGATTGGGCCAATGATATTGCGAAAATTGCCAATACGCATATTGAGCGCATCACCAGCATTT
>NZ_NRRQ01000028.1:35034-36609 GCF_016583745.1 Chromatium okenii | reverse complement strand
ATGTATAACCATCAGATACCCCAAAAAGCACTCGGACATGTGTCACCGGTGCAAGCGTTGAAAAACTGGCAGCAGAAAGAACCCGAACGCTTCAAAAAACAGGTCTACAATCTCTCGGGTCTTGACAGATACGCTCTAAAACAAATGAGATTTTTTATTCTGCTTTTAACAAAAAAGGCTTGCACTTTGCAAGCCTTTATGGTGCTCGTTGGTGAGTATTTAACTCACTATAAAATCAACTGCTGTTAGTTTCAAACCAACACCAATCAACGCGAATTGAACTGCGTTGCTACTGCCTGAACCATCGGCGTCATAAAATAATGCGCCGCTGTCGGTGTCGTAAATGATGAAATCATCAGCGTCATTAGCTTTTCCAGTCGTATTCTTCACGAAATAACTTGCCTTTAGTGATCCGGTACTGGAAAGCTGTTTAAAAACTGAATTTTCCAGCTGGATCGTATCATCAACGACACTAAAATCTTTAATCTGATCGACGTTTCTATTCAAAGCAGTATCAAAAACAAACACGTCTTTCCCTGCGCCGCCAGTAAGGATGTCATTTCCCAGCCCGCCATTTAATACGTTCTCCGCACTGTTGCCGCTAAGAGTGTCGTTTTTACTCGATCCAGTGAGATTCTCAATTGACCGCAATAAATCACTTCCAGAACTGCCGGTCATTTGAATGGCAGTGTTCATCAGATTCACTTTCACTCCCAGTGTTGAACCAACACTAGTTTTCAGAGCGGAATAAACTACCGTATCTGTACCTGCGCCACCATCAATGATGTTATTTCCAACTCCGGCAAACAATACATTATCCAGAGCATTACCGGTAATACTAGCAGTTCCGGGAATAGAAATGCGCCCATTTTCAACTGCTGCGTTGAGCGTATAATTATTGAGGCTGCTGTTGACAGTATCAATTCCACCCGTTGCTGTTTCAACAACAATATCTCCAATTTCTTCAACATAGTAGAGATCATTGCCATCCCCACCAATCATACTATCAAGACCAGTTCCACCTCGCATCGTATCATTGCCCGCACCACCATTAAGAGTATCATTACCACCAAGACCAAAAAAGTAATCGTTGCCTGCTAAACCATCAAGTTGGTCGCTCTCAATAGTTCCTTTTAAACGATCATTGTTACTCGTGCCAACAATAGCGATTGAATCATCATTATTGATCGTGCCCGTGGTATTCACACTGGTGCCCAGCGTTGCATTCACAGGCGTATTCAAGCTCACAGTGAAATCTTCATTCGGCTCAAATACCGTATCACCAGCGACGTTAATCGCAATGGTGGCAGTAGCGACTCCGGCAGCAAAATTCACCGTTCCCGTCGGCAATACTCCGCCTGTGAAATCAGAACCAATCACTGAATTAGTACCGCTGCCTGCAACTGACCAATTCGCACTGGAGGCAGCGGATAAATCACCCGTTCTATTAACGGTGACATTCACGGCAGTAGAGCCGCTATTGCCTTCAGTAATAGCATAAACTGGCGCAAGATTAAGCGTCGGCAAGGTGTCATCATTATTGATCGTGCCCGTGGTATTCACACTAGCGCCTAG
>NZ_NRRQ01000028.1:0-34773 GCF_016583745.1 Chromatium okenii | reverse complement strand
ATTGCCTTCCGTAATGGCTGACACTGACGCAAGATTGAGCGTCGGCAAGGTGTCATCATTATTGATCGTGCCCGTCGCGCTCGCACTAGTTCCTAGCGTTGCATTCACGGGCGTATTCAAGCTCACAGTGAAATCTTCATTCGGCTCAAATACCGTATCACCAGCGACGTTAATCGCAATGGTGGCAGTAGCAACTCCAGCAGCAAAATTCACCGTGCCCGTCGGCAATATGCCACCCGTGAAATCAGCACCAATCGCTGGATTAGTACCGCTGCCTGCAACTGACCAATTCGCACTTGATGCAGTGGATAAATCACCCGTTCTATTAACGGTGACATTCACGGCAGTAGAGCCACTATTGCCTTCAGTAATAGCATAAACTGGCGCAAGATTAAGCGTGGGCAAGGTGTCATCATTATTGATCGTGCCCGTGGTATTCACACTGGTGCCCAGCGTTGCATTCACGGGCGTATTCAAACTTACGGTAAAGTTTTCATTCGGCTCAAATACCGTATCACCAGCAACGTTAATGGCAATGGTGGCAGTTGCCACTCCAGCAGCAAAATTCACTGTGCCCGTCGGCAATATGCCACCCGTGAAATCAGCACCAATCACTGAATTAGTACCGCTGCCTGCAACTGACCAATTCGCACTGGAGGCAGCGGATAAATCACCAGTTCTATTAACAGTGACATTTACAGTGGTAGAGCCACTATTGCCTTCAGTAATAGCATAAACTGACGCAAGATTAAGCGTGGGCAAGGTGTCATCATTATTGATCGTGCCCGTGGTATTCACACTGGTGCCCAGCGTTGCATTCACGGGCGTATTCAAACTTACGGTAAAGTTTTCATTCGGCTCAAATACCGTATCACCAGCAACGTTAATGGCAATGGTGGCAGTTGCTACTCCAGCAGCAAAATTCACTGTGCCCGTCGGCAATACTCCACCCGTGAAATCAGAACCAATCACTGAATTAGTACCGCTGCCGGCGACTGACCAATTCGCACTGGAGGCAGTGGATAAATCACCCGTTCTATTGACGGTGACATTTACAGTGGTAGAGCCACTATTGCCTTCAGTAATAGCATAAACTGGCGCAAGATTAAGCGTCGGCAAGCTGTCATCATTATTGATCGTGCCCGTGGTATTCACACTAGCGCCCAGCGTTGCATTCACGGGCGTATTCAAGTTCACAGTGAAATCTTCATTCGGCTCAAATACCGTATCACCAGCGACCTTAATCGCAATGGTGGCAGTTGCCACTCCGGCAGCAAAATTCACCGTGCCCGTCGGCAATATGCCACCCGTGAAATCAGAACCAATCACTGAATTAGTACCGCTGCCGGCGACTGACCAATTCGCACTGGAGGCAGCGGATAAATCGCCAGTTCGATTAACGGTGACATTCACGGCAGTAGAGCCGCTATTGCCTTCAGTAATAGCATAAACTGGCGCAAGATTAAGCGTCGGCAAGGTGTCATCATTATTGATCGTGCCCGTGGTATTCACACTAGCGCCTAGTGTTGCATTCACGGGCGTATTCAAGTTCACAGTGAAATCTTCATTCGGCTCAAATACCGTATCACCAGCAACGTTAATCGCAATGGTGGCGGTTGCGACTCCAGCAGCAAAATTCACCGTTCCCGTTGGCAATACGCCACTCGTGAAATCAGAACCAATCACCGGATTAGTACCGCTGCCTGCAACTGACCAATTCGCACTGGAGGCAGCGGATAAATCGCCGGTTCTATTAACGGTGACATTCACAGCAGTAGAGCCGCTATTACCTTCGGTAATGGCTGACACTGGCGCAAGATTAAGCGTCGGCAAGGTGTCATCATTATTGATCGTGCCCGTGGTATTCACACTGCTGCCCAGCGTTGCATTCACGGGCGTATTCAAGCTCACAGTGAAATCTTCATTCGGCTCAAATATCGTATCACCAGCAACGTTAATGGCAATGGTGGCAGTAGCGACTCCGGCAGCAAAATTCACCGTGCCCGTCGGCAATACGCCACCCGTGAAATCAGAACCAATCACTGAATTAGTGCCGCTGCCTGCAACTGACCAATTCGCACTTGATGCAGTGGATAAATCACCCGTTCTATTAACGGTGACATTCACGGCAGTAGAACCGCTATTGCCTTCAGTAATGGCGTACACTGGCGCAAGATTAAGCGTCGGCAAGGTGTCATCATTATTGATCGTGCCCGTGGTATTCACACTGCTGCCCAGCGTTGCATTCACGGGCGTATTCAAGCTCACCATAAAATCTTCATTCGGCTCAAATACCGTATCACCAGCAACGTTAATGGCAATGGTGGCAGTAGCGACTCCGGCAGTAAAATTCACGGTACCCGTCGGCAATACGCCACCCGTGAAATCAGCAGCAATCGCCGGATTAGTACCGCTGCCTGCAACTGACCAATTCGCACTTGATGCAGTGGATAAATCACCCGTTCTATTAACAGTGACATTCACGGCAGTAGAGCCGCTATTGCCTTCGGTAATGGCTGACACTGGCGCAAGATTAAGCGTGGGCAAGGTGTCATCATTATTGATCGTGCCCGTAGTATTCACACTAGCGCCTAGTGTTGCATTCACGGGCGTATTCAAGCTCACAGTGAAATCTTCATTCGACTCAAATACTGTATCGCCGGCAACGTTAATAGTGATGGTGGCATTTGTCACTCCAGGAGCAAAATTCACTGTGCCCGTCGGCAGAATACCGCCAACGAAATCATCAGGTGATACGCTACCACTTACAAACCAATCTGCAGTGGACGTGACGCTAAGATCACCGCTACGGGTAACGATCATCGTCATGAGCATGGAGCCACTGTTACCTTCAGTGACAGTTGATGGATTTAACGATAAGAGTGAAAGCAAGGGTAAAGGTAAAGCTATTCCCTTTTCTATACTAATTGAATAATTTTCTGGCATACCAAAAAACGTGCTTACTGCAATCATATAAGTACCAGCCGCCAAACCAGATAGACTAAGATGACCAGCTTCGGGAACTATTGGTGGATAAACATTAGGCCAGTCAATAGAAGTTCCTGTAGCATCGTAAAGAAGAACGCGTAAATATGATTTATATCCAAGAGGTATCACTATCTCAGTATTAGCGTTCCCAATAGAATCTAAAGTAAAAAGAAACCAATCAGTATCGTATGATTCAATGCTAAGTTCGTTTTCAGTGCGCGTACCATTAATAGTGCCAAGGTTGGTAGCAGTTGCTGATGTGTCGTTGTCCTCGAAGCGGTCACGGATGACGAGCACTTCCGTAAACCTCGCCCGCGCTGCATCACTAAATGGCGCAATAATGCCATTCAATTCCCAAGTACCCTGTTTATTCGATGCGCCAATCAATCCCTCTGTCGCCAATACCCGCGCTCCGGTTGTCACCGCGACCGCGTGAATAAATGCTGCACCCAATTCACCCGCGCCGGTGCAACATGACCAAAAAGCAATCTCCACATCGCGCCCAACAGCGCCATTGAGATGCTGGTGGAAATCGGCAGCAGTCAGTGCCCGCTCACCGAGCCGGATTTCACCGGGCGCGCCATGTGCGAGCAGATGCAGTTGGGTTAAATCTGGCTGTGCCAGCGCCCTGAAAATCAACGGCATTGCGTCTTGATTGGATGCGATGAGCCAAGGCTCAACGCCTGCATCCAAACCAGCAAGCAGTTGATCAAGGTTTTCAAGTTGGGCGTCGGCGATTAAAATAGTTTGCGAACTGCTGAACATGATGGACTCCAAGAAACAGAGAATGTTGATTGACAAAACGTGCAGTATGATTTTAGTACATAGTAGGTTTGTATTAACATAAATAGTTTTAATGACACATTAAAAATTTTAATTAAAACGAAACAATACGACGAAGATTAAAATATAGCTAATGAACAAATTGATTGTGGCGCAACAAACATGATTGAAGATACTGCGCCGATTTTGACAATCATTTTGTGGTGGATAAACTATATCATTTTTGGCATTTGTAGCGTCTTGAAAACCGGCATTTGGTTAGTGAGTAATACTTTGAACATTAAAGATTACTTGGCGGGTGGTGATTTAAAAAGATAAGGCATCTACTCATGGCTAACGTAACAGCGGCGATTTTTTTCAAGACCGCCGCCCCAGCGAGACCCTCAGCTTTCGTACAATTCCATCCGCACAAACGGTTCATATTGCGCTCGCCGCTCCGCGACAATGCGTTTATCAATCTCACTGTTCCGTTTTTGCGCAAGCAGCGCTTCATATTCGTCGTGATCAGTCATGCGCCAAACTAACAACCGCCAGCTTTCAATAGATGCGAGATAACGGTCACGGGTGTGTTCACCTGGTTTTAACCAGAATAAACTGTTGCTCCAGCTTTCATGTTTACCAACTGCCAGTTGCTCTGGAAACCGCGCTACCCGCTCTAAATACTCAATGGGTTTACAGCCATCAATTGCGCGCACCTTGCGCAAATCATCAAGTGCCCGCCGTGATAAAAAGGGCACCAACGCAGTGGGACGTTCTAATTCTTCCCACACTAAAAAACCCACTGGCGATAACGTCATTTGCTCCGCGCCCATATCTTCAAAAAGCGGTTCTAATACGGCACGTTCTTCAAAAGGAATGGCAGCATTTAATTCAGTGCGGGCAATCGTCGATTCCTTTTGAATGCGTTCCAGCAGCGTGCGAATCGGTTCTAAACGTGAACGGGAAAATTCAACTGGCATCATCGGCAGCGGAATAAGGGCGCTGGATTGTTCAAAGATGTATTGCGCCGGAACGCCTTTGAGCATTCCAATCAATACCGTGTATGGCACCAAACTTTTGAAGCCACCAGTCGGATTAAGAATGCAGTTTGTGGTGCCGTATTTTTCAATCTCGCGCAGCACGGCTTGGGTAAAATTCAACACGCCAACTGCGCGGAATTGTTGCGCGTCCATGACCTGTAAACCGACAACAATTTCAATGCGACAACTGATGCCGGGCTGGGCGCGATCTAAATACTGTTTAATGGCTTCGGCGCAGGCTTGTCCATCCGCAGTTTCAGAACTGAATAAAACCACCGTATCGCTGGCGTTGACATTCATGCGTGCCAATGAATGCAATTCCGCTGATAAATCGCGCTTTAACACCAATTCATCATCCATGCGGGCGCTGCGGAAGGTGTCGTAAATCAGTTTGGCGGCTGCGGAGACGCCGCCTTGTTCAATAACCCAGTTGGCGTTGAAGGTGATTTTTTGTGCATAGAGCTTTTTAGCTGCGCTGGTGCCGCAGGTGCAAAGATACGTCGGCATTGTGGTGATTCCTCAACAGCGTTAAATGTTAAAAAAGCAGACGAAGTGTCTGCTTTTTAGTGTCAACGGAAAATGACAAATGTCAGAAATAAGCATGAATCTCAGTTAGCATTTCACCATCCCCGCGCCAGCAGTGGCGCTAAAAAGTGTCCAGTGTGAGAATGCGCGATTGCTGCGATCATTTCCGGTGTTCCAGTTGCGATGATTTCACCGCCGCGATTGCCGCCTTCTGGACCTAAATCAATAATCCAATCGGCAGTTTTAATCACGTCTAAATTGTGTTCAATCACTACCAGCGTATTGCCTTGATTCCGCAAACGATGCAGCACGTCGAGCAAATGTTTGACATCGTGAAAATGCAAGCCAGTGGTCGGTTCATCGAGAATATAAAGGGTGCGCCCAGTATCGCGTTTACTTAATTCTCGGCTGAGTTTTACGCGCTGCGCTTCACCGCCAGATAACGTAATTGCGCTTTGACCGAGTTGCACATAACCCAAACCGACATCAATTAACGTGTGTAATTTCCGCGCCAGCACCGGCACTGCTGCAAAAAATGTCAGCGCATCTTCTACCGTGAGTTTTAATACTTCATCAATCGTTTTGCCTTTATAACGAATATCGAGCGTTTCGCGGTTATAGCGCCGTCCCTGACAAACATCGCATTGGACGTAAATATCGGGCAAAAAGTGCATTTCTACGCGAATTAATCCGTCGCCTTTACACGCTTCGCAGCGCCCGCCTTTGACGTTGAAACTAAATCGCCCCGGCGTATAACCTCGCGCTCGCGCTTCTGGCACTGCCGTAAATAAATCGCGCACGAGATTGAATAAACCGGTGTAGGTCGCGGGATTGGAACGCGGCGTGCGTCCAATCGGACTTTGGTCGATGTCAACCACTTTGTCGAAATGTTCAATCCCTTCAATCGCTTGATGCGGCGCAGGTGTGACGCTGGCATCGTTGAGCTGCCGCGCCAGCACTGGAAATAACGTGTCGTTAATCAACGTCGATTTGCCGGAACCCGACACGCCAGTCACGCAGCACAAGGTGCCGACCGGAATTGCGGCAGTGACGTTGCGCAGATTGTTGCCGGTCGCGCCGATGATGCGCAGTTGCCGCGCTGGATCGTTGGCGGTGCGCTGGCGCGGAATCTCAATCCGCAGCTCGCCGCTGAGATAGCGTCCGGTCAGCGAGTTGGGCGCGGCAGCGAGTTCGGCGGCAGTGCCGATGGCGATGATTTGACCGCCGTGAACGCCCGCGCCGGGGCCGATGTCCACCACCACATCCGCCGCTCGCATCGCCTCTTCGTCGTGTTCCACCACAATCACGGTATTGCCGAGATCGCGTAAGTGATTGAGCGTTTTGAGCAAACGGGCGTTGTCGCGCTGGTGCAGCCCAATTGACGGTTCATCCAAGATGTACATCACGCCGACCAAACCGGCTCCGATCTGGCTCGCCAAACGGATGCGCTGCGCCTCGCCGCCGGAGAGCGTTTCGGCGCTGCGCTCCAGCGTCAAATAATCCAAACCGACATCGACCAGAAAACGCAGGCGGGTGGCGATCTCTTTGATGACGTGTTTGCCGATGTCGCCGCGTTGTCCGGGCAGCGTCAGCGTCTCGAAAAATTGCAGCGCGGCACCAATCGGGAGTCGCGTCACGGCGGGGAGATTGAGCGGCGGTTGGGTGGCGGCGGCTGATTCGTGAAGCAAAAAGACATGCCGCGCCGTTTCATTGAGCCGAGCGCCCTGACAGGTCGGACACGGTTGCTGCGACAGATACCGCGCCAGCTCTTCGCGCACGGTGTTGGAATCGGTCTCACGATAGCGGCGCTCAATGTTGCGCAAGATGCCTTCAAAAGGCTGCGGTTTCGCGGTTTTTAGCAGCGATAACTGGAATGTTGCGCTGCCGCTGCCGTGCAAAATGACAGCGCGAACGCTTTCCGGCAGCTCCAGCCACGGCGTTTCAACATCAAAACCGTAATGCGCTCCCAACACGCTGATAATGTGGAAATAAAAGGCGTTGCGGCGATCCCAACCGCGCACCGCGCCCCCCGCTAAACTCAACTGCGGATGCGCGACGACTTTGTCGGGATCAAAAAATTGCTCAACCCCCAGCCCATCGCAGCTCGGACACGCGCCCGCCGGATTGTTGAATGAAAACAAGCGCGGCTCGAGTTCGGTCACGCTGTAGCCGCACTGCGGGCAGGCGAATTTGGCCGAAAAAGTCAGCGGCTGGCGCTCCGGTTCATCGAGCCACGCGAGGCGAGCGATGCCACCTGCGAGCGCCAGCGCCGTCTCGAACGATTCCGCCAGCCGTTGCGTGAGATCGCTGCGCACGCGAAACCGGTCGATGACGACGGCGAGATCGTGCTTTTGTTTGGGATCAAGCTCCGGCGCAGCGTCCAATTCATACACTTGCCCATCAATCTGAGCGCGGATGAAGCCTTGCGCGTGCAGCTCGGCGAGCAGGCGTTGATAGTCGCCTTTGCGAGCCGCAATCAGCGGCGCGAGCAGCATCACCTTGTCGCCCTCCGGCAGCGCGAGCACCTGATCGACCATCTGGCTGACGGTTTGCGCGGCAAGCGGGAGCAGGTGCGTTGGGCAGTGCGGCTGCCCGACGCGGGCAAATAGCAGCCGCAGATAGTCGTAAATTTCAGTAATCGTGCCGACGGTGGAGCGCGGATTGTGCGACGTGGTTTTCTGTTCAATCGAAATGGCGGGCGACAAGCCTTCGATGTGATCGACGTCCGGTTTTTCCATCACCGACAAAAATTGCCGCGCATAGGTGGACAGCGATTCGACATAACGGCGCTGCCCTTCGGCATAAATGGTGTCAAATGCGAGCGAGGATTTGCCCGATCCCGACAAGCCAGTGAACACAATCAGGCGGTCGCGGGGCAGGTCAAGGTCAACGTTTTTGAGGTTGTGGGTGCGGGCACCGCGAATGTGAAGAACGTGCATGAGTGAGCGTTGCCAGTGCAGATTTGGAGAACCGATCATGGTAACTGCCACCGCTGTGGTGCGACTGCTATGATTGATTTTTGAGCAACGACAGTGCGCCCTGCGGGGCGGGAGAAAGATAGATGGCTGGTATTAATCGTGTGATTTTAATCGGAAATCTCGGCGCTGATCCCGCCGAGTTGCGTTATATGCCCAGCGGTGACGCGGTGATTAACGTGACGTTGGCAACCACTGAAACTTGGAAAGATCGCGCCACCGGGGAAAAACGCGAGCGCACGGAATGGCACAAGATTGTGTTCATTGGCAAGACGGCGGAAATCGTCAAGCAATATCTGCATAAAGGTTCGCAGATTTATATTGAAGGCAAGCTGCGGACGCGCAAATGGCAAACGCCAGAAGGTCAGGATCGTTACACCACCGAGGTCGTTGTGGACATCACTGGCACCATGCAAATGCTCGGCGGACGGCAAGAGCAGCCGAGCAGCGGATCGTCGGTGCCATTTGATGAGGAAGCGCACTATCAAGGGCAAGGGCGGCCGGCCAGTCGTCCGCAAACTGCACCTGCGCCCGCGCCATCCAGCTCCGCGCCGGCGAGTAATTACGGCGGCGGCAGCACCTATGATGATGATATTCCATTTTAATTCCGGTTTGATTTCAGTTTAGGAGACAACGATGCGCACCATTTTAATCACTGGCGGGGCGGGTTTTATTGGCGGGAACTTTGTGCATTTCCTAATGGAAAAAACCGCCGTGCGGGTGGTTAATCTGGATGCGCTCACCTATGCCGGTAATTTAGATACGTTAGCGGCATTCAATAACGAACCGCGCCACATTTTTATTCACGGCGATATTAGCGACCGTGCTTTAGTGAAACAACTGCTGACTGAATACGCAGTTGATGCAGTGGTCAATTTTGCGGCGGAAAGCCACGTTGACCGTTCTATTGATGGCCCTGCCGCATTTATTGACACCAATATCAGCGGCACCTTTCAGCTGTTAGAAGCGACCCGTGCTTATTGGTTAAGCTGCGCTGCTGCAAAGCAAGCTGCATTTCGGTTTTTGCACGTTTCCACAGATGAAGTCTATGGATCACTGGGTGCCACCGGACTATTTACGGAAACAACGCCGTATGCGCCCAATTCGCCGTATTCCGCCAGCAAAGCCGCTTCGGATCATTTAGTTCGTGCTTGGTTTCATACTTACGGCTTGCCAGTACTCACCACCAACTGCTCGAATAATTACGGTCCCTATCAATTCCCGGAAAAACTCATCCCGTTAATCCTCTTAAAAGCGCAACGCGGCGAACCGCTGCCGATTTATGGCGACGGCGGCAACATCCGCGATTGGTTATTTGTCGGCGATCATTGCCGCGCCATCTGGCGCGTATTAGAAGCGGGAATCGCAGGCGAGGTTTATAACGTTGGCGGGAATAGCGAACGCACCAATTTAGAAGTCGTTGATACGCTGTGCGGGCTATTGGATGAATTATTGCCAGATTCACCACAACGCCCTCATGCGCAATTCAAACAATTTGTCAGTGATCGCCCCGGTCACGACCGCCGTTATGCCATTGACGCCAGTAAATTGCAGCGCGAATTAGGTTGGCAACCGCTTGAAACCTTTGAATCTGGATTGCGAAAAACCGTGCAATGGTATTTAGACAATCCCGCGTGGTGTGCGCGAGTGATGGATGGCAGTTATCGTGGCGAACGTTTAGGTATGGAGCAATAAAGATGAATCGCAAAGGTATTATTTTAGCGGGCGGATCGGGAACGCGCTTGTATCCTTTAACCCGCACCATTAGCAAGCAATTACTGCCGATTTACGACAAACCGATGATTTATTATCCGCTGGCAACGTTAATGCTGGCGGGAATCCGCGAGATTTTAATTATTTCGACTCCGCAAGATTTACCGATGTTTCGCGCCTTGCTCGGCGACGGAGCGCAATGGGGCTTAACGCTTGAATATGCCGAACAGCCGCGTCCAGATGGATTAGCGCAAGCCTTTTTAATTGGGCGAGAATTTATTGCTGGTGCGCCATCCTGTTTAATTCTTGGCGACAACATCTTTTATGGTCATGGTTTGGTTGGGCAATTACACGCTGCAAATGCGCGACAACAGGGCGCGACGGTGTTTGGTTATCATGTTGCTGATCCCGAACGCTATGGCGTCGCTGAATTTGCAGCGGATGGACAGGTGCTCAGTTTAGAAGAAAAACCCGCAGTGCCAAAATCAAATTGGGCGGTGACGGGTTTATATTTTTATGATGAACACGTCTGCGAATTAGCGGCAACGCTGCAACCATCAGCGCGGGGAGAATTAGAAATCACCGATTTGAATAACTGTTATTTGCGTGCTGGCAATTTATCATTAACCCGCATTGGACGCGGCACCGCGTGGCTAGATACCGGCACTCATCAATCGTTAATGCAAGCGGGGCAATTTATTGAAATGATTGAAACGCGGCAGGGCTTAAAAATCTGCTGTCCCGAAGAGATCGCTTATTTTAACGGTTGGATTGATGATGCCCAACTCACCGTTCTCGGCGAGGAATTAAAAAAGAGCGGTTATGGTGAATATCTGCTCGGTTTATTACAACGGGAGCGGGTATGAATATTATTGAGACCACAATTCCCGGTGTACTGATTATTGAGCCTAAAGTTTGGGGAGATGAGCGCGGTTACTTTTTAGAGACTTATCGCGCTAATCGCTACGCAGAACTGGGCATTCCAGCGCCTTTCGTGCAAGACAATCAATCGTTTTCACGTCAAGGTGTTTTACGCGGGCTGCATGTACAACATCCGAATGCGCAAGGCAAATTGATTCAAGTGCTTGCCGGAGAAGTATTTGATGTTGCGGTAGATATTCGCCGCAGTTCGCCGACTTTTGGCAATTGGGTCGGCGTGACGTTATCCGGTGAAAATAAACGCCAGTTTTGGATTCCAGCAGGGTTTGCGCATGGATTTTTAGTGACTGGTGATCATGCACTGTTCATGTATAAAAACACCGCTTATTATAGTCCAGAACATGAATTGAGTATTCGCTGGGATGATCCAGATATTGGCATTGATTGGCCATGCACGGGAACACCAGAACTGTCAGCGAAAGATCGTGCTGGCGTATATTTGCACAATCTACCCCTTGATCGCTTGCCAGATTAAAAAGAACACTTAAAAAACTGCACCATTGAAAACTAACACCTAAAAAAGGCTACATCTCATGTCAGAATCAACACAACAACGCGGTGCAACCGTAAGCGCCAATGCTCAAACTCCTTCTGTTGATCTCACCGCGTTAGTTTCTTTTCTGGTAGCAGCATTTCCTGCACAAATAGATCAAAACAATCAAGATATGGCTTGGCCCGTATTATCGTTTGAACCAGAAAAGCAACGACTGAGTATTAACGTCTGCGGCGTGATGCGACGTTTGATGACGCATAAAAAAATGCGTGAACAATTTAAGGAGACAGACAGCAGTGGATTTTTACGAGATTTAGTCAAGCCAGCTAAAAATACTACTGCAAAAATGGGCGGGAGAATTTTTCAAGATAATTTTGGCGGTTTGGCGCAAGCCACTGATAAATTAAAAAGCTGCATTAACGCGCAACTCGACCAATTCAATTTCAGTACAGACCAGTTGCTAGTGAGTGATCCAAAAGCGGCGCTGGATACGTTAGGCGCTGCTGTGAGTTTAAATAATGCTGTTTATCGAACACTGCCCGCAAAAATGGTACCGATCGCCTTTGCCAAAGCAAAGAGCACATCTAAGCAGCGCCCGGTGGCGCGAATTTTTTCAGCAACCGAGTCAATTCCAGAAGATAATTGGGCGCAGCTATTAGCAAATAGCATTGCCGATGCGTTGGAACAACGTGATGATGAATTTAGTGAGACGCAGCGCGGAAAATTAATAACGGCGCTACTACAGGAAGCCAATCAGAAAGATAGTCAGATCACACGCTTTCTAAACTTTATTGAAGATAACGCTCAAGCACGGGTACGCTTAAAAGTTAGCTTTGCCATCATGCGCAATCTCGCTAAACGCGCCGACACACTTAATGGCGATAATTACGAATTATTTATTGATTATGTACGGCGCGTCATTGAATTATTTTGGCTGTATGGTACACCTGAAACCGAACAGGTTTGGCAGCTCGATGTATCACGCGATTATGGTGAAGCGGCACATTTTTCTGCGTTTGATGAATTAGTGAAAAATGGCTTTTACAATTGTTTACCCGTGTGGGCAGAATGGAAAGCGCAAATTTTTGAAGCGCGTAAACCGCATTCAGTGGAAACTGAACGTGAAGTCAGTTATCGTTTTCGTGTAAACGGTCAAGACCCACAAAACGAGTTAAAACCAGCGTTTATCAGCCGTTTAGAAAAGTTGCGAGATACTTTAGAAAAAACGGACACTGTACAAAAGCCAACACGTAATATCATGCAGGTCGCATTTCTGTGGTTAGTACTGAATCCAAATATTCATTTGGCGCAGTTACAAATGGCAGCAGAAGCATTGTCACTGCGTCTCAAGCGCGATGGTCGCAATGGTATATTGCAATTGATTGACGAGTTATGGAATTGGAGTGAGCGCGTCAAAAAAATAAGCCAAGCGTTAAAAGAGTTGATAAAAAATTCTCCCGACGTGATTGATGATAGTCGAAGTGATGTGAGTGATTTGCATGTAGTGATACAGCAAGCAATTATTGATTGGGCAGCATTAGAACGGTGGCGCGGTACAGTACCCAATCCGCTCGTGAAACCAAATCATGGTCAGCCTGAAATGACTGAATGGTTTAAGCACCTTCAAATTACCCATCATCCCAATGAAGTTGTTGATTCACTATTTTCGGTGCGGGTGCGTACTACGCTGCACGAACGAACACTCATCAGCCAAGATGATGCAGTCACCACAATACAAACCATGCGCGAGATTCCTGCTCAATTATTAAATATCACTTGGCGACCGCTGAAGGTTGAACGTACATTAGAAAAACACGCTCCGATCAGCCTTAGTAAAATTGATTCCGCATGGTTAATGGGTGCGGGTGTCACCATTTGGTATGAACCGGATTTTTTTAATCAAAAAGATCATCCGAATCATCCCGATGCGGATCGTCGTCAATATCGCGCTGCTGCAATTGCTGCATTTACTATTATGGTGTACACGGTATTGCAAATAATTGTTGATAGATTAAATTCAGGGCGTGAACAACCACTCACAGCATTAATGTTGCGCATTCAGGCACAAGGTAAAGATGCGGATGATAAAGCAGGGGATCATTTAGTTTATGCTGCTGCGCAAGCAATTGAATCAGCATTAATGCGGGATTTACCAGTAAGAATGCAGGGATTGGTAACTGAAAAAGCAAGTAACTATAAAAAACAGGGTGCCGCGTTTGCATTTTCTGCTGCATTTCCATTGCTGTTTAGTGCAACGCCAACAGTCAACAACATTGCCATCGTAGTTTATGCAACGCGCCCCTGTGATGCGAATACCCAAATTCCAGATGCAGATGGTTTTATATTTCGTGCTAAAACGTATCTTGCTGATGCTATAACAGCGCCATTGACTGGTTATCGGTTGCGCTGTGAACGAATGCAATCGCAAGTTGTACCCAACCAAGATACCTTTGAAAATCCGCAATTGATCGTTGAAGAAATAGCGCGGCTAAATCGTCTTGGCTACGAACATATTATTTTAATTTCTGATCACTATAGTAATCGTCGCATCAATCGTTCCGCGCCCCGCCATTCACCACATACGCAAACCCGTTTTGTAGAAGAAATTGCAACACATTTTCCAACGGTCAATTTATACATGTTGCGCCGCGATGTATTTACTGCAATTCGCTTGCGGTCACGGGATAAAGACGAATCCGCATTTTATACCACCGGTTTATCCGATCATAATCATGCCGCTATTCTACCGGGGGAATTAGGCAAACAATTGATTGCAGTATTAACTTTTGCCACGCTGACAATTGTTGGGAATGACAATACTGAGCGCCCACAATCGGGATTTTGTACCTACTTTTTTGACACCGAAAATACTGGCAATAACGTTGAATGGCGCGAACGCGCTCGCGCTAATTTATTAACTAATTCTGGCGTCCGTGATGCACTGCTCGCGGTATTGCGTAGTTTGCATTTTTTAGAAACTGAAAAGCAACCACAAAAAGGTTACAATAAGCCAGTGCTCGATCCTTTCAGTTGGATTCAACCGACAACAATTGGCGGTGCGGGTGAGATTCAAGTCATTCCAAAAAGTAAATCTGCCGGAGCAACTGAATTATCATTGCCAGCGATATTGACCACAATCAGTGACGTACTGCATCTGGGTCATTAACAATGTTACAACCTTATCAATACTTTTCGTTATGGGGACAGGTTTTTGAAATTGCTGTTAAACGCGGCGTATTAGTGGCATTGTTGAATAGTCGTGTGCAACGCGCAGAAATGCCTGGATTAGAAGTGTGGAAACAGTTTGATACTGGTGATGTTTACACTGCACTGGCGCAAGAATTAAAAGAAGTTGATCCTAATCTCAAATCTTATACTAAAACAACTGTTCGTCATTTATTCCAATTGGGAATGGGATTGGGACAAACCGCATTGCGTGAATATCTACGCAATCTTGAACGCAATCGCCAAGGAATTGAGCTTGCCAATTACCGGATTCAGGCGCTGTGGTGCCCGCTGCAATTACCGCGTGACCAAGGCAATTATGAACGTGAAGCGGCAGAATTAATGACCGAATTCTGGACGACCTTTGGATTAACAGGCAATGCCGATCGTGCGCTAATTAAAAAAGGGCGTCCGGCACGAGCCGATTTTTTACTCTGGTTGATACCAGATGATGACCGTTATGCACATGAATTATTATGTTTAGAATTTTCACTAAACGCCTTTCGTGAGAGCGCCGATTATAGTCAACCGCAGCCGCATCTTGCTGAATTACAACGTTATGCCCGCTTTATTGATTCGCGTAGCGTGTTTTCACAAATCTGCGCGGAAATAGACGGTGACGGGTTTGCTTTTTCACCGCAACTTAAAGATCATCTGCCTGCGTTTACTACTCGTGATAAACCACTGTACAAACTCTGCCAAGCTGCCTCTTATGTGGATAAAACAGTACATTTGTTGCATCACCACAAGTTAATCATGCAACCGTGCAATACCCGCGCTTTAGCAATTACTCAAAACGGATTTGAAAGTGTAGCAGCGCAATTTTTTAGAAATGACACATCCGATCCACGCTGCACGTTAATGACAACGTTGGGCGAAGCGTATCGAAACATGGAAAAAAGTCCTGACAACGATGTTGAAGCCATAAACGACCACATTTATGGCGCATTTACGCATATTCGTAAAGCACTACCCAAAGTCATGCGTGAGCAATTGCGTAATTTAGAAAGTCTGTCTTATTTGAATACATCCATTAATTTTTCAGTCACTGAAACGCTCGAAGATTTTTGTCATCCAATGACTGAATTGAGTTGGGATGATGCGCAAAAGTTAATTGCTGCTAATGATAATCTGACTGCTTTTTTCAAACAGGATGCTAAAGCCGCATTGGCTGCCGCATTCCCCGACTATCTTACAATGACTGATCCTATACCATTGCGCGATTTACATGCTGCCGCCGTGGTTGCTGGTTTACGAGCCGCCGAACTAGGCAAGCTGACGGTATTGGGTTTGGAAGGCAATCCCGGTATTGGTAAAACAACGGCAGTCGTTCGCTATTTACGCAATGTAACAGATGGTTTTTTATTTCTTTATGTCAGTCCCCGTGTCATTATCAATGACGACGTGATTAGTAAGCTGGCGCGAGAAAATAACACGCCGACTGGAATTCTCACTGTCACCACTAATTCCGGTCTTATTAGTGCGGCGCAATCTTGGTACGATGAGAAAGTCAGTACCGAATTTAAGTCACCGCGCAGAATAGAAGGCGCAGTAGTTGCTGATGGCGTCGCAGAGTTACAGCCTCCTCACAATAGCATTCTCATCTTGACACCTGAATTAAAAGAGCACGTTGAACGCACTAAAACTGCTTCGCGTTCTAATAGAAAGCAGGAAACGGAGCGCCAAGATAGAATTAGTGATCGTCAGTTGCCCGGTGTATTAAAAGTGCTGGCCACAGCGAGTCGAGCGTTGCTTGAAAATAATCCGGCAGTGACGCAGATTGTATTGACGGCAGCAAGTCAGGGTTATCGAGAATTAAGCGAAAATAAAAGCACCGTCGATGCGCTAGAAAACTTATTTGCTCACAAAGTGACAACCAAGTTTGGTATACAGGAAAGACGCAATTTTTCAGCACGGATGTCAACTATTATTGTCATGGTTGACGAACTCACTGGCGATTCTGCCGGCGCTCTTTTTGTTGATGCAGTGGCGCGTTGGTTAAATGAACAGTTTATTCGTCAATTCAAAAGTGAGCCGTGTTTTCGCATAATACTCATTGTGTCGGATGCGTCGCTGGGTAATGAAGTTGTTTTAGATCGCTATCTCAGCAGCGGTGCGCGTGCTCCCAGTAAAATTCTAGTGACGCAAAGTGGAAAAAAATATCCATTTCGGCTGGCAGTAACTAAAAAAACCCGTTTTGCGGGTGCAGCGCGTCCCATGTTGCATGTTATGACCAATAGTTATCCAGCAACCCAATTAACGATTGATTATCGGGTGCGGCTTGATGTCATTCCACTTGAAAAACAAAATAAGGGGATTCGTAGCGCCGTTGCGGAACAGCAAAATACAGTATTGATTAAAAATGTACTGCATGAGATTGAAGCAGCATTAACAGCGGGCGCAGCGCAAATCATCTTTTTTGCACAAGATAAGGCTTTCTTGCGCTTGGTTAAAAATCAACTACACGATGCAAAGTTTGGGCTGAACGTTTCACAAATTGCTATTATTGATTCCAGTATTCCAGCCACGGAACGTAAAAATTTAATTGAAAAAAGTCGGCGCGATCAAGTTAAAGTCTTTTTAATGACTTCCAGCGGTGCGCGTGGAATTTCGTTTCCTAAAACTGATTGGATTATTGCATTGATGCCGCGTTTTGGTATTGAAACAGCGTTAATGGAAGTAGCACAGTTAATTTATCGCGGACGGGGTAAAGAATACTTCACTGATGATGAAAAAATGGCAACGGATGGCGATACGAAAAATCGGCATTTAGTCATGCTATTACAAGATTTTTTACCGCAAGAAGAAAAGCCAGAGCCGCGCCAATGGTTACGTCAAATCAGCGATCTATTAACTTTTATCGTGCTGCTGCGGGCGACAATTCACACGCGCATCAGTGGTGATGCGGGATTAGATAAACAACGGTTGGCAATTATGCCGGTGGGTAATATTGGCAGTGAAGATACGTTGACGTTAATGAGTACGCAAGTGCGTACTTTTTTGAATGAAAGCATGGTAATCATCACAGATGAACATGATTATCTGGATCAAAAAGGTTTAGTTAAAAATGCAGTGGAGGCAATTACTGAAATTTTTGCTAATTTTTCTTTAGAAGCAACCAATCGCAAACTCACATTGCGCAGTGTGGTACGTCCTCACGATATGGAAGAATTTTCCACCAATGCCAGCGCCGATAATGCGCCATTATTATTAAATCCTGCTAACGCGCCAGAATGCGTATTGCATGATAATCAGTATTGCGTTGGTCCGTTCTGGCTTGAACATTGGAAAGATGTGAATAAAACAGAACGTTTTAGTTTTGAATGCTGGATGACTACCGTTGCGCATCAGATAAAAAATCTGCTGTCACAATTATGGCGAATTCACAAAGATCAGGATTTACCGCACAAGTTACGCACCGCTGCTGAAGAATTACATCGCATTTTGAATCGTCCGCAAGATGACATATATCGTGAATTTTCAACCGTTAAAGCATTAACATCAGATGCAACTTGGTTAGCAGTTCCGGTGGATTTTCCGCATTTTTGGCAACCAGATTTTAATGGGCATTATCCAGCGTTGGGCGATGGATCATTGTGGCGCGATGCGTTGGGACGGTGTTTATCAGCGCAGCGGGACGTGATGCCGGTGATTCCGCTTTATGATGGCATTCCTTATGCGGCAGTTGCTGGTGTACAAGACCCGGCGCGATTTGAACAGATTTTTGATGATCGTTATATTGCGGCTTCTAATGAATTAAATTTGCTTAACAGCATTTTATTAGAAGAGTAACACTACAACTGTACTAAACTTTATTTGTGAACTTATTTATGGCATATTCACCACGTATTTTACTCATTGGTGCTAGTGGTCAAGTTGGTTGGGAATTACAACGCACGCTTGCCGGATTGGGTACCGTTATTGCTGCTTCGTTAGAAGGTAAATATGGCCCTACCGTTGATTTAATGAATCAAACTGCTTTAGAAAAGCTCGTTTGCGATAGCGCACCAGATGCCGTTGTTAATGCTGCCGCTTATACTGCTGTTGATAAAGCTGAAACGGATCACTTTAGCGCCCAACGGATTAACGCTGATGCGGTTGGCGAATTAGGGTTTTTATTAGCAGCGCGTGGCGTTCCAATCATTCATTATTCAACCGATTTTGTGTTTTCTGGAACATCAAATCGACCGTATATTGAAACTGACACGCCAGCACCGCTGAATGTATATGGTGCAACCAAATTTGCTGGCGAGCAGGCATTACTGACTTCTGGTGCGAATGCTTTAATTCTGCGTACCAGTTGGGTTTATGGTCTACGCGGCGCAAATTTCTTATTAACGATGTTGCGCTTATTTCGTGAGCGCGATGTGTTGCGTGTGGTGGATGACCAGATTGGCGCACCGACTTGGAGCCGCATGTTGGCGGAATTGACTGCATTGGTATTGCAGCGGGTATTGCATAATGAGATAAATTTAGCGCAAGCGGGCAGAATTTATCATTTAACTGGAGGAGGTCAAGTGAGTTGGTGCGGATTTGCACAAACAATTCTTGCTGCCAGTGGTTTCCAATCCACCATCATTCCGATTCCATCCAGTGAATATCCCGCACCAGCCCAGCGACCGCTCTATTCGGTGCTTGATAATACGCACTTTGAAACAACCTTTGGATTAGCGATGCCCGCTTGGCAGTATTCGCTGGCGCAATGTTTGGAGGATTTACCGAAATAAAAAATGCGGGTTGCATCATTTGTTTGACGCATTCAAAACTGCTGTGGAGTGCGGTGCAATCGCACTCCTTATGAACAGTTGCAACGCTAAATCCAAAGCGGTTTTAATCACCGGTTTCGACTGGATGATATTCAAGAAGTTGAATGGTCTGTTTTTCCTGTTGACCATCAGGACTCGTGCTGGTGAGTAAAGATTTAACGGAGCGCCCGACATCGGGAGCATACCAAGAAATATCTTTTCCGACGGTCATTTTCCCGGTTTCAAGATCAATCACTGTCGTCTGCGCAGTAACTTTAATTGCCGTAAATGTTCCAGCGGGCACCGTCACTTCTTCCCAATCACCGACACTTGCTTTGATAGTGTGTTTTCTTTTCTTACCGGTTTTGGTATTCGTTTCAGTGCTATCTTGATTCCATGAATCACCAGTCGTTAGCGGAAACTTAAAGTATTTGAGCGGCGGCTGATATGTTAATCCCGCGCCTTCTTTGTTTTTACTGCTTAAAAAATTCCATTCTGGCGTATATTCCAGTTGGCGAATAGAATCGCTGGTGAGATTTTTTGAATACAGCAGGATTTTTTTGTTGGTGACAGCGGCAACAACTCGTTCGGTTTTATTGTTGCTTTTAGGATTATTCGGGTAAATCGATTCGTAAATATAACGATCCCCCTGTGTAACGCTCGGTGCATTCGCAACGCTTTCATCTGGAGAATCTACTTCTGTTTCAGTCACACCTTCGTATTCTTCTTCTCGATCTGGCGCATGATCGGTCACTGGCGGTTTGACGGTATTTGATACCTGCTGCAATTGCTTGAGGGTAACAATTTTCCATTCTTGGTCGCGCCATTGCAGTGGAATACTGCCAGCATATTCTCGCGCCGCAGTATCTTTTGATTTGCCTTGGAAACGCACATTGACAATTGCCTGATCGTCATCAGCACTCGCCAATGCAATATCGTTCAGGCGAACCCATTCGGTATTTTCCAATACTTTACGGGTTTTATCAGTGGGATTTGCTAAAATGTCGATGACTTTATTGATTTGATGACGGTTCACAGATTCAAAATAAAATTGCACCGTATGTAATGCTTGATTGTTACGCTCCAATACCCGTTGCGCTTCCCGTTCCTGCTGTGCCTGCATTTGCAATAGTGCTTGTTGTGCATTCTGTTCATCAATACGTTCCTGCTCAATTTTCGCTTGCTGTTGATTTTGTTCAAACAGCCGCTGCACTTCAAATTGACGCGCTTGTTCCGCACGACGTTGTTCTTCTTGTTGCTGTTCCTGCATTCGCAATACTGCTTGTTGCGTACCCTCTTCAATCAACCGTTGCATTTCAGCTTGGCGTTCCTCTTCAATCAACCGTTGCCTTTCTGCTTGACGTTCTTCTTCACCATACCGCTGCATTTTTTGTGACGGCTGAAATTGAGCAACGTCGTCTTGTTGTTTTAAGTCACTCGCCAAGTAACCTGTAATGTTTAAAGCATTACTCACTAATCCGATGCCGGTGGTTATGACGCTACAAACGCCAAAAACAATAACCCACGTTCTCCTAAAAAAACCCACTTCAGTAGTCATTTTATTTGCCTCGCGGATGCGCTTAAAGCGCGATCGGTATAAAACGAAGGTGTTTGATGAAATCAACAGTTGATTAAAACAGGCTTGCAATTGCTGCAAGCCTGTTGCTACGTTAAAAATAAGTGGTTAAACCACCACGAAATCCGCTGCCGTTAGCGCCACGCCAACGGTGACGATTGCAAATTGCACCGCTGCGCCAGCGCCTGATCCATCCGCATCATAAAACAGCGCCCCGCTGTCGGTATCGTGAATGATGAAATCGTTGGCATCTTTCGCAGCGCCAGCAGTATTTGCGACAAAGCTGGTTGTTTTACTCAGCGCCCCCACCGTCAAGAGTTTTTTGAAAATGGCATTTTCCAATTGGATGGTGTCATCTTTGATATTGAAATCAGTAATGGTATCGACGTTGCTGGCTTTAAGCGCACTATCAAAACGGAAGGTGTCTATTCCCGCGCCACCGGTCAGCTTGTCATTGCCACCGCCGCCTGCCAGCACATTCGCGCCGCTATTGCCGCTCAACGTGTCTGCGTTATTTGAGCCGGTGAGGTTTTCAATTGCAGTCAAGCGATCACTGCCGGAGCCGCCGGTTTTCTGCGCAGCGCTGGTGGTGAGATTCACGGTGACGGCTTTGGTGGCGTTGGCATACGACACGGTATCAATGCCAGCGCCGCCGTCGATGACGTTATCGCCGTTGCCCGCTGTCAGCAGGTTGTTCAGCGCGTTGCCGGTGAGATCAGAAGCGCCCGTGCTCACAATGCGTCCGTTTTCAACATTGGCTGCCAAGGTGTAGCTGGCGAGAGTGCTGGCAACCGTATCGGTGCCGCCGGTGCTGGTTTCGACCACCACATCACCAACGTTATCAACGGCATAGCTGTCGTTGCCTGCTCCGCCAATCATGCTGTCGGCACCCGCGCCGCCATCGAGAATGTCATTGCCAGCTCCGCCGTCAAGCGTGTCGTTGCCGTCAAAACTGGATAATTTATCGTTGCCAGCCAAGCCGCTTAATTGATCGTTGCCGGCGACGTTGGCATTGCTTACGAGCTGGTCACTGCCTGCCGTGCCGGTGATGACCAGATCATCAAGCGCCGCTTCAATGTTGAAGGTGAGCGTGGCGGCTGAAGTAGACAGCGCGACGCCGTCACTGACTTTGAAACTGAAATTCACCTTGCCGCTGGGCGGAGCGGTGAACACCAAACCATCGGCAGCAATATCGGTGGCGGTGATTTCTTGATTGCGGGTGACGGCGTCGCTAAACAGCGTGAGGCTGCCGGTCGCTGGCAAGCTGGTGATGGTGACGGATTGCAGGGTGTCGCGGGGATCGGCGTCGCTAAATCCAAAGTCGGCAAGCGTCAGGATCGTGGCGACATTGGCGCTGGCGGTGAGCGTTTGGCTGCTACCGGTGGGGATGTGATTCGCCTCGCCGACGCCCGTGTTAAGCAGCACGGAAACGGTGTCACCGTAGGTATTAGCAACGAGCAAATCGAGTTTGCCGTCGTCGTTGACATCAGCGCTGGTGACGCCAAGCGGCTGATCGCCGGTCTTAAAATCAATCTTGTCTGCAAAAAATTGAGTTGAGCCAACAGCAGAAATGTTTTTCAACACTGAAACCGTGTCGCTGCCTGAGTTGGTGACGATGATGTCAGCACGACCACTGCCATCAACATCGGCGGTGGTGACACGCGCTGGGATATCGCCAACGACGTAATCCTTTTTTGCAAAACTCACTCTTTCAGCAGTGGAGGTATTGAAAAGCACCGACACGGTGTCGCTGCCTTCGTTAGCGGTGATGAGATCGGTCTTGCCGTCACCATTAACGTCGGCGCTGATCACTGAAATTGGATTAGTACCCACAGTGATATCAACTTTGTCGGCAAAACTAACCTTCCCGCTGGTGCTAGTGTTAAGCAGCACCGAAACGTTGTTGCTGGAGTAGTTAGCGGTGATTAAATCGAGCTTACCGTCGCCATTAACGTCGGCGCTGGTCACTGAAGCTGGATTAGTACCCACAATGACATCAATCTTGGCGGCAAAGCCGAATTTCCCGCTGGCGCTGGTGTTGCGCAGCACGGAAATGCTGTTGCCGCCAGAGCTGTAGTGATTAGCGGCGATCAAGTCAGCGAAACCGTCACCGTCAATATCGGCGCTAATAGCCGAGGCGGGCAGCGGTCCAGTAGTTAACTGAAACTGGTCAGCAAAACCAATTGCCCCCGGAAAGCTGGTGTTTTCCAGCACGGAAATCGTGCCGGAATAAGCTCCGGAGTCGTAGTTGTAGTCGTGATTAGCGACGATCAAATCGAGTTTGCCATCACCGGTGATGTCGGCAGCAGTCACCGAATGTGGCTGATTGCCGGTGGCAAAAGTACTGCTGGGATCAAAAGAAAGCGTGTCGCCGGTGCTGGTGTTGAACCGCACTGAAACCTTGTCCGCGTTAAAGTTAGTCGTCACTAAATCGAGCTTGCCGTCGCCATCAAAATCAGCGGTGGCGAGCGAATGCGGGAAATCTCCTGCTTCAAAATCAATCTTCTCGGCAAACGACACCGTCTCATCCATCACCGCGTCGGCATAACTGGTTCGCACTGCGCCAGCGGGCGCTGCCGCATCAAGTGGGTTGAGGTCGTCGAGCAGCGTGTCAGTCGTTTGGAAAGCAACGGTCATAATGAAACTCCGATGATGTTGAGGACGTTATGCAGCCAACGACGTTGGCAGGTGGATTTTAGACCATTTGCGGCGAGCGTCTTTGCGAATTGATCGACAAAATTGGAATGCACTCTCAGTCCCGCCCCTTTCTCGCTATTTTTAGCCACCAACTCGCGCAACACAGCCATTAAACGGCAGCATGGAGACGCAATTGATCGCATAGAATTGATTGCGGCATGATTCGCAGCCCGCGAATGAAGCACCGCGCTCAATTTTAGGATATAACGATGCACCTCCCTGTTTTATTAGAAGAAAGCGTCACCGCTTTGGTACACAATCCCGCTGGCTGTTACCTTGACGCCACCTTCGGGCGCGGCGGACACAGTCGCGCTATTCTGGCGCGTCTCAATGCCGCTGGACGCTTGATCGCTTGTGACCGCGATCCCGCCGCCATCGCCGCCGCCCAAACCCTCGCCGCTGCTGATCCGCGCTTTAGCATTATTCACAGTCCATTCAGTGCGTTAGCAACGCATCTCTCGCAACCGGTTGACGGGATTTTGCTTGATCTCGGCGTCTCCTCACCGCAACTGGACACCGCCGAGCGCGGGTTTAGTTTTAGCGCCAACGGCCCGCTGGATATGCGGATGGACCCCAGTTGTGGCGAATCTGCCGCACAGTGGCTGGCACACGCCACGCAAACACAACTCATTGAAGTGCTGCGAGATTTTGGTGAAGAACGCTTTGCAAAACGCATCGCCAATGCCATCATCACGGCGCGTTTAGAACGTCCCTTGCTCACCACAACCCAATTGGCAGAATTGGTCACACGGGCGGTGCCGACCCGCGAACCGGGCAAACATCCCGCTACTCGGACTTTTCAAGCCTTGCGTATTCACATCAATAATGAACTCACTGAATTGCAGCAATGCTTAACGCAAATGCTGCTGCAATTAAATACTAATGGGCGTTTCGTCGTGATTAGTTTTCACTCCTTGGAAGATCGTATTGTGAAACAATTTATTCGCCGTGAAGAACAAGGGCCCATTTTTCCGAAAGGATTGCCTATTCCATACACGGCAATTCAAGGGCGCTTACGCGCTCTTAATAAACCCATTCGCCCCGCGCCAGCCGAAGTCGCCGCCAATCCCCGCGCCCGCAGCGCCATCATGCGCAGCGCCGAACGCTGCGGTGCGGCATGATTCGCCCCGGTTTATGGATGGTTGCCGTGCTGGCGCTGGCAGTCATCGCCTCCGCCGTCGCGGTGGTGCATACCAAATACCGCGCTCGCCTGTATTTTGGGCAGTTGCAAGAACTCCGCGCCCAGCGCGATGCCGTTGATATTGAATGGAATCGCCTGCGGTTGGAGGAAGCTGCGTTGTCTACCCACGTCCGCATCGAACGCAAGGCGCGTTATGAACTCGACATGTTTGCGCCGCGTTTGAGCGACGTTCTGTTCATTGAGGACACCACCCATGACCGTTGAAGACTCCACTCCCGCTGCGCCAGCGGCGAGCGCCAGCGCCCCGCAAGGTGCGAGCAGCTCGCCGCGCCGTTCTCGCACCAATCCGCCGCGCCGTGCTCGCGCCACGCCGCCACCACTGGCAAAACCCAACTTCCAACTGCGGCGTCAGTTACTGGTGGGCGCGTTATCCACCGCGTTTGTGCTGCTGTGCGGCGCGGTGTTTTATCGGCAAGTGATTGAGACCGACTTTCTGCAAACGCAGGGCGAACGGCGTTATCTGCGCGTGGCGGAAATCGCAGCGCGGCGCGGCGTCATCATGGATCGCAACGGCGAACCGCTGGCAGTCAGCACTCCGGTGGAAACGGTGTGGGCTGATCCGCGCAAATTGATCACGCAGCCGACGCTGATCCCGGCATTGGCGCAAGCGTTGGGATTGCAGGCGGATGAGCTGCGGGAAAAAATTGAGATCAATCGCACGCGGGGTTTTTTGTATCTCAAGCGCCGTCTGGGTTTTGATGAGGCGGCTGCCGTCCACGCGCTGATCAAACAGCACAAGCTCGAAGGCGTCGCGTTTGAAACCGAATATCGGCGCTTTTATCCGGGCGCAGAGGTGTTCAGTCACCTGATTGGCTTCACCAACATTGAAGATCGCGGGCAAGAAGGGCTGGAGCTGGCGTATGACCATCATTTGAAAGCAGAACCCGGTTTGCGGCGCGTGCTGCACGACGGACGCCAGCGCATCGTGCAGGAAATTGAGCAAATTCGACCGCCGCGACAGGGCAAGGATTTGGTGCTGAGTTTGGATCGGCGGCTGCAATTTCTCGCTTACCGCGAATTGATGGAGGCGGTGAAAAAGCATCAAGCCAAAAGCGGCACGGTCGTGGTGTTGGATGTCAACACCGGCGAGGTGTTGGCGATGGTCAATCAGCCCGGCTACAACCCGAATGTCGAAACGGAGCGCGGCGGCAGCGGCGAACGCCGGCGCAATCGGGCGCTGACGGACGTGATGGAGCCCGGCTCAACGGCAAAACCATTTGTGGTCGCAGCAGCGTTGGAACGCGGTTTGATCGCGCCGACCACGCGCTTTAGCACCAGCTCCGGCACGCTCAAAATCGGCAGCAATGTCGTCCGCGATGTGCATAACTACGGCAATCTCGATGTCACTGGAATCATTACGAAATCCAGCAATGTCGGCTCGGTGAAGATCGCGCAAAAAATGGATTACGCCACGCTGTGGGGACTGTATGACCAGCTCGGCTTCGGGCATGTCACCGGCGTGGGTTTTCCCGGCGAGAGCACCGGGCGCTTGCGTCACTACTCGCGCTGGCGTCCGTTTGAACATGCCACGATGTCTTTTGGCTACAGCTTTTCGGTGACGGCGCTGCAACTCGCGCAGGCGTATGGCGTGTTGGCAGCCGATGGCATCAAGCATCCGGTGACGTTGGTGAAATATGAGCCGGGCAAAACGGCGCTAAAACGGAAATCGGTGCGGATTCTGAGCGCCGATACCACGCGCAAATTGCGGGCGATGATGGAAACGGTGGTGTCGGAACAGGGCACTGCGATCAAGGCCAAGATCGCTGGCTATCGCGTCGGCGGTAAAACCGGCACGGCGAAAAAGGCGGGGCCAAAAGGATATGGCAGCAAACGCTATCAATCGGTGTTTGCGGGTTTTGTGCCCGCTGGCAAGCCGCGTTTGGTGATGGTGGTGATGATCGACGAGCCGGGCGGCAAGGAATACTACGGCGGTTTGGTAGCGGCACCGGTGTTTCAAAAAGTGATGGAAGGCGCGTTGCGGTTATTTAACGTCCCGCCTGATGATCCGCAGCCGTCGATGTTGCTGGCGCATCAAGGCGAGGAACAACCGGAGGAGGCACGAAGATGAGTAATAAAAACAAGTATTTGATTGAAATCGCGCTGATGCTGGCGCTCAGCAGCGGCAGCGCAGCGGTAGCCGCTGAGGAATACATGAAGCGCGGTGCCAGCGTCGATGATTACGAACAGGCGCTCAATCGCGTGATGGAGCGCAAGCGCGGTTTGGTGACGGGGCGGGAGTTGCAAACTCCGGCTGAAAAACCGGCTGCTGCGCCAGCGCGGAAAACGACTGCTGCGCCCACTCCGCACCACAAAGCAGATGCGCCAGCCCCGGCACCGCGTCCGCGCAAAGTCGTTGATACTGATGAAAACGTGCGACCTGCTGCGCCCAAACCGCGCCGCCAGCCCGTGCCAGATGTTTACGCGCCCCGCGCCAGCGAGCGGGCAGATACTGCCGATGGCGTGTCGATTTATTTCGGCTACAACTCAGCGCGACTGACCAAGGATGCGATGACCGAGCTGGGAAAACTCGGTAAAGCGTTGACTTCACCGCAATTTGAGGGGATTTCGTGGTTGGTTGAAGGGCACAGCGATGATGCCGGTTCTGCCGCCTACAATCAGGAATTGTCAGAACAGCGGGCGCAAGCAGCGCAGCATTATCTCGTTGAATCCACTGGCATTGCGCCGGAGCGGTTGCACGCCGTTGGCAAGGGCGAGAGCGAACCGTTTGATCGTGACAATCCCCGCGCCAGCATCAATCGCCGCGTGCGGCTGCGCCCCAGCGGTGGCTAATGCGCGGCATTACAACCAATTGCCGACCAGAATAAATGCCGCCCAATCATTCGGTTGGCGGTACTGGTCGCTGGCAAGCAACGCCTTTTGCGCCGCTTGCAACGCCCGTCCTTTCGTCATGCCCGGCTGCTTGAGCTGCTTATAAAACTGCTGCATTAACAACTGCGTCGCCGCATCGCCGACCGGCCACAGCGAACCCAGCGCACTCCGCGCTCCCGATTGCAGCGCGACGCCGCTCAACCCCAGCGGCGTGCGATCATCGCCTTCCGCCGTTTGGCAGGCGCTCAACACCAACAATTCAATCGGGCGCTGCGCTAACTCTTTGGGTTTCAAGATCGTTGCCAGCGTTTTCATGTCGAGCTTGCGGTCGTAAGTGACGATGAAATTGTCCTCCGGCGGCCCCTGAAATAGCCCATGCGACGCGATATGCACTACGCGATACGGCTGCCCGCCAACCTCCGCGACAAAACGCTTCAGCAAGAAATCTTGATCGCGCAGCGTGCGCCCCGGCAGTCGCGCCGCTAACTGTTTGATTTCCTCAGCAACGCCGGGCAGCGCCAGCGCCTCAATTTTCTCCGCTTGTGCCGCTCGCAACGGTTCGGCAGTCAACTGCTGCGCGGAGGCTGAAACGCCGCGCCGATCAAATCCCCCCAACCCCCCTTTGCTAAAGGAGGGCTTTTCCTTCTCCCCCCTTTGGAAAAGGGGGGCTGGGGGGGATTGATGTCCGCGATTTTGTTGCACCAGCGCGTTCACCCACCACGCCGGCAATTCATCCACCACCGGGCCCGGTCGGCTCAACCCTGCCAGCAGCGTCGTCAAATCGGCATGAGCGGTGTCGTCTGGCGGCAGCAATTTCAAGCCCGGCACAGTCGCCACTGCATAACTTTCAACGAGATAGCGCCCATCGCTGGCGCGTAACGCTGCGAGTGGCACCGCCCGCAGCGGGCCATCCGGCACGAATACCAAGGTCTCAACCCGCTGTTCCGTCAGCCACGGCACAATTGGCGCAATCAGCCACTCGTACAGTTGCGCGGATTCCGCCTCCGCCGGTTTGTCGTAACGCAATTTGAGCGCCAAAATCTCGGCAACCATTTGAATTTGCTCACGAGATACCGGCGCAGTCGTGCGATAAAACCGCTCGCCGATGCTCACCAGCAATTCCACCCGCTCCGCAAAGATGACCGGATAAAACACGGCAGAGCGCGATGCCAACGCGCCGATGTCTTCACGCAGCGGCAAGATGCAGGCGTCGCGGAAATAGTCCCGCAATTCATCGAGTTTGACCTGTTCCACCGTGTCGCGGGCTTCGCGCAGCAACGGTTGTGCCGCGTCGTCGCGCTGCGCTGCTTCCTGAAACAGCAAATCGGCGAGACCGAGATAGAGCGGCGCGAGCGTCTCGCGGAATGATGAGCGCCCTTCGGCGTATTCGACCGGAATATCCAAACGGATGTGCTGCAAATGCGCGACGGCGCGGCGATATGCCGCAATCGCTCGCGGTCGCTCACCGGCATCGCGCAGCCATTGCCCCAATTGCCATTCCCATTGATAGCGCAAGTCATACGCCTCCAGCGGCGCAAACCGCAGCGCCTGCGCGATTAAATCCTGCGCTTCATCAGATTGACCCGACGCGGCAGCCAAGCTGCTCAACTGCGCGAGTGCCTGCGCGTGAAGTCGCGCCAAACCAGCGCCAGCCGCGATCTGTTCTGCCTCCAGCAAGCTCTCACGCGCCAAGCTGCTGCCGGATTCTCGCGCCCGCGCTGCCAGCGCCAGCAACAATTCCGCCCGTTCTGCCGCAACGGTGATTTGCTGCGTCGCAGCGTGAGCGGTCTGCAATTCACGCTGCGCCTGCGCGGAATTCCCCGCCACTCGTGCCAGATTGAGGGAGATGCTCGCTATTAATCCGGGATCGTTGGCGGCGCGAGCTTGGGCGAGCGCCTCCCGATACACGGCGCTGGCTGCGGGTTGATGTTGTTGTTCCAACAAGACATTGCCCAAGCTGTTGGCGGCAGTGGCAATCAACGTCGGATCAGCGAGTTCGCGGGCTTGATTCAGCGCGTCGCGCAATTGCGTTTCAGCGCGAGCGAATTGGCGTTGCTGGGCATAAAGCAAACCGAGTGCGGTCGTGGCGGTAGCGTGTAACGTTGAAAATCCTAACTGCCCGATCTCAAATCCCCCCAACCCCCCTTTTTCAAAGGGGGGCTTTTCCTCCCCCTTTAGCAAAGGGGGCTGGGGGGATTTATCAACGGGTGGCTTTTCTTCTTCCTCCCCCCTTTGAAAAAGGGGGGCTGGGGGGGATTTAAGCACCGTCATCAAATCTGCTTCCGCGTCGGCATAACGCCCCAGCATTCGATAGGTTTCAGCGCGACGAATCCGCGCCTCAATGATGGCAGCGGCTGGCGCGGAATGCTGCGCGATGGTGGCGCTCCACGCGGCAAGCGCAGTCGCCTGTTCACGGCTGGCTGGCGCAGCGGCTGGGCGTTGACAGGTGGTTGCTGCTGGCGCGAGTGGCGCAGTCAGCAACGCGGCGGTCAAGGTGAGTGTGTGCAGGATTCGGATGTGCATCTTGTCGCCTCGCTTAAAAATCGACCTGAACCATGAAATGAACGCCTTCATCCTGCCAGTCGTGCTCTTTCTCCGGCGGCGGATCATTGAGCGCGTGACCAAAATACAGCTCCGCTTGTAGCCGTTTCTCAATCGTCCACACCGCGCCCACGCCGATTGACCACAGATCGCCGTCGCGTTCTGAGTAATGACCGTGATCCCACGCATTGCCGACATCGGTAAAGACTGCGAGTTGCAGCAGTTGTTTGGCAGCAAAAAACTTCACGCCTTCCCAAACGGGATAACGCACTTCTGCTGACGCGGTGTAGCCGTTATCGCCAACCAGTTGATTTTCCCGATAACCGCGCACCGAGCCGGCACCGCCAAGCGAAAACTGTTCCAGCGCCAGCAGCCGTTCACCCGCCAATTGCAGACTGCCGCGCACGATCATTTGTGTCCCGTGCTGGCTCAATTGCCGGACGTATTGCCCTTGACCAAGCCAAGCGACGAAACGGCTGTCGGGCGTGTTGCCAGCTTGAATCGTGGCATCCAGCGCGTCCATCCCGTAACTGAACACCGAGCGCAGCGCAAATGCCTGCTGCGTCAAACGCCGCGAATACTCCTGAGACAGCCGCAGCGCGGTGACTTGGCTGGCGCCGTTGACCACGCCTTCCGAAAACGAAAAAGGTTCACCGAGCAGATGCGTGGTGTTCTCGGCATGACTGAGCTGCGCCCCGAGCCGCAAAGTGCTTTGCAACGTGTGCCAGACTGGATGTGACACCTCCACCATCAGCCGTTCGGTGGCGCTGTCAATCGCTAAATCCGCCAGCGGTTCCTCAATCAACGACGCATCGTTGCGTTCATAACGCAGCGCCAGCCGCGTGTCTTGCGCCGTCAGCGGCAGCGACCAACTGATGCTGCCCTCGCGCCCGTCGCCTTCGTCACCATGCCCGAAATTGAGATCAAGCGCGTCGCCGAAGCCGGTCAAATTGCGCACCGTGCCGGTGAGATAAGCGCGTTCTGCGCCGGTGCTGGGCGGGCGATGGTTATCGGTGCGCAGCGCCACATCCCACGCTCGGGCGCGAGTGACGGCGAGATCAAGCACGGCACTGGCTGGCGCGGCACCCGGCAGCAGCGTCCCTTTCAATTGGGCAATGAGCGGGTCTTGCAGCAGCAGTTGGAAATGATCTTGTAATTTCAAGCGGTTGAACGGCGCAGTCGGATCGGGCTGGAGGCGTTTGGTGAGATAAGACGGGCGCAAGCGCTCCTGTCCGCTGACGCGAATCTCGGTGAGTTGACCGGGAATGATTTGGAACATCAGCACGCCGTCAGCGAGGGTCTGGTTGGGTTTGATCACGACGCCGCTGTTGATAAAGCCTTGATCGACATAGTGTTTCGTCAAGCGATACCGCAGCTCTTCGACATCCGCCAGCGTCACCCGTTGACCGATGGCTGGCGCGACGATGGCGTTCAGTTCGGTTTGCGGCAGCGACGCGCCGCCCTCGAATTGCACGCGATTGAGGACAAAACCGGCAGCAGTTGCCTCTGGATTTTCCACTGCCCCGCTGGTCGCCATTGGCAACCACAGCAGCGCCAGCCAGATAACGCATAACTGTTTGTTCATTAACGTGATCCTCGCGGCAAAGGGCGGATTATTCGGGCGCGTGATTCAAAATCCGATCCAGTCGGGTTCCGCCCAGCGAGACGGCGACCGGGGCGCTGGGATCGGCAGGAACGCCGCCATTGCCGCGATCAATCAGCGAGCTGGCGAGCGGGCCGTTCACCGTGCGGCAAATATCTGCAAGCAAATCATCAGGATCACCAAACGGCGCAGACGGCGGCACCACGCTCGCGCTGATGTCCAGATTGAGTGCGAGAATGTTGATATTGCCCTGCTCACCGCCGGGCGCGGCAGCTTGAATGATGTTGCGCCCATCGCCTGCGATGAAAGTTTGGCGTTCATTGCCGCCGACGGCGAGCAGCCGCTGGCTGGCAATTAGCGTGTCGGAATTGATGCGAATATCACCGCCGCGAGCGCCGCTGGCAGCAGTGTTAGCTTGAATAAATCCGCTCTGCAAAATGAGATTGCGCGGCGTGAGCACGATGTCGCCGCCGTCGCCGTTTTGACCTTCGGCGGAAGTGGTGATTTGACTATCGCGCAGCCAGAGAATGTCGCCGTCGATGGTAATTGCGCCGGCGTTGGCAGCGAGTGATTCAGTGGTGATGCGGCTGGCGGCATTCAAACGCAGGTCGGCAGCGTTGATTTGAATTGCAGCGGCGGGAACGTTGCCGGTGCTTTGGGCGGTGATGGTGCTGGCGTTGAGTGCGAGCGATGCGGCGTTAATTTGAATGCGCCGATCCAGCGACAACGTTTGATCGGGAATGTTTTGCAGCGCGGCGATACTGATTTGTGCGTTATCGGTGAGAGTGATTGTGGTGGCAGCGATGTTGAGATTGCCGACTCGTCCGGTTGAATCTTCATTTGCTTGGCTGTAAATCCCCGCATCATCAAGACGCAACTCACCGGCTTTTACCGTCACTGCTCCGGCATCGCCTGTGGCGGAAGTGCTGCTAGAAATCTCCGCCCCATTAAACACATCCAGTAAACCGGCAACGGTCAGGTTTACAGCTCCGGCATTACCGGTTGAACTTGCTTCTGCGCTACTCGCAATTCCCGTGAATTGATCTGCAAGTCCGCCACCATCAAGAAGCAACTCACCGGCGTGTACCGTCACTGTTCCCGCATCGCCAGTGGCGAAAGTGTTACTAGAAATCGCCGCCCCATTAAGCACTTCCAGCAATCCATCAACGCTCAGGTTCACAGCTCCGCCATTGCCGGTTGACTCCGTACCACTTGCGATTCCGGTAAGCCAATTCGTGAAACCTTGACTATCAAGATGCAACTCACCGGCTTGCACTGTCACCATGCCAGCATCGCCTATGGCAAAAGTGCTGCTGATAATCTGAGCCCCATTAAGCACTTCCAGCAATCCATCAACGCTCAGGTTCACAGCTCCGCCATTGCCGGTTGACTCCGTACCACTTGCGATTCCGGTAAGCCAATTCGTGAAACCTTGACTATCAAGATGCAACTCACCGGCTTGCACTGTCACCATGCCAGCATCGCCTATAGCAAAAGTGCTGCTGATAATCACAGCTCCGTTGAGCACTTCCAATAATCCGTCAACGGTTAGGGTTACAGTTCCGGCATTGCCGGTTGAACTTGCTTCTGCGCTGCTCGCAATTCCCGTAAGTTGATCGGTAAGTCCAGCACCATTAAGACGCACCTGACCAGCTTGCACCGTCACAGTTCCTGCATCGCCTATGGCAAAAGTGCTGCTAGCAATTTCTGCCCCGTTGAGCACTTCCAGCAATCCGTCAACAGTCAGATTCACGGCTCCAGCATTACCAGTTGAATCTTTGGTTGCTTGGCTGTAAATCCCCGCATCATCAAGACGCAACTCACCAGCTTGCACTCTCACCATTCCCGCATCTCCGGTGGCAAAAGTGCTGCTAGCAATTTCTGCCCCGTTGAGCACTTCCAATAATCCGTCAACAGTTAAGGTTACAGTTCCGGCATTGCCAGTTGAACTTTTTTTTGCTTCACTTGAAATCCCTGTGAACTTATCGGCAATATCGCCATCGATGCTTACTGTTTCTGCTTGTATTGTTACACTTCCAGCATTACCTGTACCACCTTGGGTATTGCTAGAAATTGCCCCTTCATTAACTATTTTTAGTGAATCTGCAACTATTAACGTCACATCGCCTGCGTTACCAGTTCCACTAAAAGCGGTACTCGATATCGAAGCGAAAGCTGCATTGCTAAGATACATGGCATTAGCTCGCACAGTGACATCCCCTGCGTTGCCGGAAGAAAACCATGTATCACTAGAAATTGACGCCGCATCAAACACTTTCAGTAAACCATTAACCATCAGCGATATTGATCCCGCGTCACCGGAAGAAAACCATGTGTCGCTGGAAATTTTGGCTGAATTAGAAACTTCTAGCAGATTGTCAACCGAGATTGACACCATGCCAGCATTACCTGTTCCTAAAGAAGTATTACTAGATATCGATGTGAAAGAACCGTCGAGGCGTAACGTGTCAGCTTGTATAATTATGGTATTAGCATTACCGGATTGCTTTGTATTCGCTCCATTGGGCATCTCTAGTGCGCTAGAGCCCTTTGTTTCAGTAGAAATATTCGCTCCGTTGCGCATATCTAGTAAACCACTGACCTTAACCGTTACTGTTCCCGCATCACCCGTCGCAAAAGTGCTGCTGGAAATCTTCGCCTCGTTGAGCATTTCTAGCAGGTCTTCAACAATCAGTGTCACGGTTCCAGCATTACCGGTTGACTCTTTATAGGAGTTACGCAGTTGACCAAAAATAGCTTTAGAATATAGTCGATCCACCACAAAATGATTGTCAAAATCGGCGCAGCACCTTCAATCCTACTGTTGTGCCGCAATCAATTTATTCTGGCTTGGCTATACAAAGATGAACGCTGCAAAATGTACCGAACAAGATTACATTCAGTTTTTAATCGCTACTCCG
>NZ_NRRQ01000027.1 GCF_016583745.1 Chromatium okenii | reverse complement strand
CGGAGTAGCGATTAAAAACTGAATGTAATCTTGTTCGGTACATTTTGCAGCGTTCATCTTTGTATAGCCAAGCCAGAATAAATTGATTGCGGCACAACAGTAGGATTGAAGGTGCTGCGCCGATTTTAACAATCATTTTGTGGTGGATCGACTATATTCTAAAGCTATTTTTGGTCAACTGCGTAACTCCTAGTATCTAGGAGTTACGCAGTTGAAAGTCAAACCATTGATTTTTATGAAAACGCGTTTATGCACTGCATAAACAAAGTTTCCATTAAATCGGGCACTTAGAGGCATCTAATTTCGTAACTTCTAATTGGAATAGATTATCCAAAATAATGGTCAACTGTTATGCGCCCGGCAAGACTTGTTTGATGACTTTGAGCAAATCCGCTCCGCTCACCGGTTTCAACAGCCAGCCGGTCGCGCCGAGCTTTTTCGCCTCATCGCGTTTTTCCTGCTGGCTTTCGGTGGTCAGCGCCAAAATCGGGATAAACCGCAGCCCCGGCAGCGCCCGCGCATTGCGGATGAAATCAATCCCGCCCATGTTGGGCATGTTGATGTCAGTGATGATGAGATCGGGTTTGACACCGGCTTGCAGCTTGGTGATCGCTTGCACGCCGTCGTTGGCGGTTTCGACCTTGAAACCAGCAATTTCTAAACTTCCTTTCAGGCTCATCACCATCGTTGCGGAGTCGTCAACGACCAGAATTGTTTTCGACATGAAACGGTTCCTATGTCAAAGCAGTTTGGAGCCAAGCAGCCAGCGTTGCATCACGCGGCCACGCAGCAATTTGAGGTTGTGCCGCCATCAATACCTGCAAATTAGCGGCATGAAGGTGAGTGCAGGCGGCGAGATCAAGCCGACCTCGCGGATGTTTGAGCAGCCATTCCAACAGCAATTCCGCATCTTCTACCGTCAGCAGCGCGGCGGCGATCAGCGTGGTTTTTTTAGTTTCAAACGGCATCACAGCAGCTCCCGTGGATTGAGCACCAACAGCACCGAACCGTCGCCGAGCAGCGCCGATCCCGCATAACCGTTGAGGCTGCCGAGAAAACCCGCCAACGGTTTCAAAATGATGTCCACCGTTTCGCGGCACTCGTCAACGATGATGCCGAGATAATCGCCGTCAATGCGCACGACCAGCACGGCAAATTCATCATCGCCGTTGGTGCGCTGCGGCACCTCCAGCGCCAGCAGTTCGTTGAGCGCCACCAGCGGCACCAAACGATCTCGCAGCACCGTCGTCAACCGACGTTTGATGGTGCGCACGGCGCGACGCGGCACCCGCACCGTTTCTGCCACTGCATCCATCGGCACGCCGAAGCGTTGCCCGGCGGATTCAATCATCATCACATTTGTCACCGCCATCGACAGCGGCAGCGATAAACGCAGTTGAGTGCCCTTGCCGACCGTGCTGCGCAGTTCAATGGTGCCGTTGACCTTGGCAATCGCATCGCGCACCACATCCATGCCCACGCCGCGCCCGGATAAATCAGTGATCGTCTCCGCAGTGGAAAAGCCCGCAGCAAACACGAGGTTAATCGCCTCTTGATCGGTCAAACGTTCCAACTCGACTTCATCGACGATGCCTTTTTCGTAGGCTTTATGGCGAATCACCACCGGATCAATGCCGCGTCCATCGTCGCTGATGGTAATGACGACCCGATCTGATTCTTGCCGCGCTTGAATAGTTAAGCGTCCTTCGCTGGGTTTGCCAGCTGCTTGGCGCACGGCGGGCGTTTCTAGCCCGTGATCCAAACTGTTGCGGACGATGTGAATCAGCGGATCGCTGAGTGCTTCGATGATGTTTTTATCGGCTTCGGTGGTGTCGCCTTCCATGACTAAACGCACTTCCTTGCCCAATTTATGCGCCAGATCGCGCACCAAACGCGGAAAGCGTTGAAAAATAAAGGATACCGGCAGCAAACGCACCTGCATGATCGCGTCCTGCATTTCTTCGGCGATGCGATTGATGACGCTGTATTGGCTTTTGATTTCGCGTGACAGCTCGCGGACGCCAAACACTTCCTCAGCGCGTCCGGCGAGATAGGGCAGCGCGTTTTTCGCCACCACCATTTCACCGATGAGATTCATCAGCCGATCAATTTTGACTTGATCGACTTTGAGCGTGCGCGGGCTCACTTGATGATCTTCGGCGCGACGATTGAAAGCGGGTTCTTCAGAAAGCCCTGCTTTGGATAAGGGCGCATCCAAGCCACCTTTGGGAAAAGACGGGCTGGGGGGATTTGAAACTGCATCAAGCCCCCCTTTGGAAAAGGGGGGTTGGGGGGATTTGAGATCAGGCGGTTGGCTCAGAAGCCCACCTGCGGTGGACAAAATCCCCCCCTGCCCCTCTTTTCCAAAGGAGGGAGATGAAGAGGTGCCTTTTTCAACGGGGAGGGGTGAGTTATCAAGCCACGCCAACAATGGCGCTGGTGTTTTGGCAGAGATGGCGGCGGTTAATGCGTGATTGAGCGCGGTTAATTCTGCGTCACATCCCAAGCTGGCGCAGGTTCCCGCCAAACTCGCTGCCGCTGCTTGCAGCCGCCCCGTCAACCATGGGGCGCTGTCGGTGAGACTAAGAATGTCGCGCTGCGCCGCCAGCACGGTCTGCGCTGCCTCAAGTACCTCAGCATTCACCGCAGCAAAGCCCCCCTTTGAAAAAGGGGGTTTGGGGGGATTTTGCGCACCGAGTTCGCCGATCTGCGCCAGCACTTGCCGTTGCAGATCAATCTCTTGCGGCGTGTGCTCCACCACCAACAGCAGCCAGCGCAGCGCGGATGCCAGCCATAAATCCGGCGCGGACAGTTCCAACAAGGTGCGGGCAGCTTGCGTCAGCGCAGTGAGATTGCCGGCGGCGAGCAGCGCCTGCGCCGTGCGGGTGAATTCTGCTGCCAGCGGTTCCGTGTGAACGCGACCGCTGGGCATCAATAACGCCGCTGCGGTCAGCGGCACGATCTCAATTTGATCGGGCACATAACGGAAATGTTCGGCGAGCGCGGCGGGGCTGGCGCTGACAATCAACTCAAAGCGCAACAGGCAGCGGTAGGCGTCCAATTCCGCCAACGCTGCCCACTGTTCCCGCGAGGTGACGCGCTGCCACAGGATGTCAGGCAGTTGAATGACTTGAAAAAACGGGTCTTCGCCTTTGAAAAAACAATCTTCATCTGGCTGATAAACCAGCCAACACAGCGTCGCGCCCGCGCTCAGACGGCGATAACAGTCCATGCGCTGCGCTTCGGGAACGTGAATGAAGGTGTCAGGTGTCAGTTGCCAGTTATCAGTGACGTTATCAGCAACGGCAGTGGGCGCGGACGGCGCAGCACTGGCAACTGGCAACTGCTCGCTGACAACTTCTCCCGCCTGCGCCATCAATCCCCGCAACAACTCGCCCAGCCGCACCGCTTCGGCGGCGTGGTGGCTGGTGCTGGGCAACTGCTCGCCGGTAGCGGCGCTGAGGTCATCAAGCAAAACGGCAACAAAATCCATCGCTTCCAGCAATTGATCCGCCAGCGCCCGGCTAAAGGCGACGCGCCCAGCGCGAGTGGCGTCCATCAAATCCTCTGCCGCGTGCAACACGCGGGTCATTTCCGGCACCTCAAACAGCCCGCTGTTGCCTTTGAGCGTGTGAACTAGCCGGAATAAATCATCCATGCAGGCGCTGTCAGCGGGATTGTCTTCAAGCTGAAGCAGTTTCTCGCCAATGCCTTGGAGAAATTCGCGCCCTTCGGTCAGAAATTGCAGCAGCAAGGGATTCATTGATGCCGCCCCTGATGTGGATCACGCGGCGCGACGCTCAACCCCAGCAAGGTCAACACATGCGCCAGCAGCCGCTCCGGTCGCACCGGCTTGATGAGATACAAATTTGCGCCGCTGACATACGCGAGCTTTTGATCGTTCGCCGCCGCTTCGGTAGACACCATGATCGCGGGCGCTTGTGGAATGTCCTTGCTGCGCAGCTCGCGCAAAAAGCCATAACCGTCAAGTTTGGGCATGTTGATGTCCACCACATACAGATCAAATGGCGCTTCCGCCACCCGTTCCAGCGCCTCCAAGCCGTTGATCGCCTCGCTCACGGCAAAGCCCGCTGCTTCCAAAATGCCCCGGTGGTACAGCCGCACAGTGGCGGCGTCGTCAATGACGAGGATGCGTTTCAACGTGACCCCCACGGCTTTTGATACACGATGGCTTCTGGAAATTTGCGTACTCGAAACAACGATGAAATACGGCTCATAGATTCCGAATGCCCCAAACACACAAAACCACCCGGATTGAGTGCATCATAAAAAGATTCTGCGGTTTGTTTGCGCGATAAATCATCAAAATAAATCAGCAGATTGCGGCAAAAAATCACATCAAACTGACGATGTAAACGCATATCCGCTGCATCGCTGACATTTACGCGGGTGAATTCCACTGCATCGCGCAACTCGGTACCAATTTGATAATACTCACCGTCACGCTGAAAGTATTTTTTTAACAGGCTGGCTGGTAAATGTTGAACCGCTCGCGGCGTATAAAGACCACGCCGCGCTTGATTAAGAATTTGGGTGTCGATGTCCGACGAAATGATTTCAACATCCCAGCGCGTGAGATGCGGCCAGTATTCAAGCAAATAAATGGCGATGCTATATGGCTCTTCACCCGATGACGACGGCACTGACCAAATCCGAATCGGCGCGTTAGTGGTACGTTGCGCCACGATTTCTTCTAACATCGAATTGACCAAACATTGAAACTGATATTCTTCACGGAAAAAATACGTTTCATTCACGGTCATCGCGTTAATCAATGCCTGCAATTCCTCGCCTGAAGTTTGGAACCGCAGCATGGTGAAATAACTGCGGAACGTCTCGCAGGCAGTCAACGTCATGCGTTCTAACAAACGTTTATCGACAAAATAACGCTTGCTGTCTTCAAATAAAATGCCGGTTTTGCGATAAAAAAACTCGCGGAATTTTTGGAATTCATCATCGCTGATTGTGGTTGGTTCCATCATATAACACTCAACCCGCAGCGATCCGCTTTAAGGCTAAATCAGCAGCGAATTGAATATACGGCTCTTCAGTAAATCGCTGTTTTAACGCCCGCAACGCTGGCACCGCAACTTCCGAACCGACTTCGCCTAATAAATCCACTGCCGTCGCGCAGACGTTAATATGCGCATCGTCAGTAATCACCCGCAGCAACCAGTTTTCTACCTGCGGATGGCGCAGCGATTCGAGCACATTCACCGCAAAAATGCGCACATCAGGATCAGCGTCCGCCAGCAAGCGTCCCATCATCGGTGCCACCTCATCAGGTAACAATTTCATCGCTTCAATCGCCGCATTGCGCAGCATCGCGTCCTCGCTGCGCAAACACTGCACCAGCCCAATCACCGCCTGCTCATCGCCGATGCGCGTCAAGGTGGTCAAAATCACCTCCATTACGCTCGGCTCCGACTCGACCATTAACTGCGCAATCAATGCCGTCGTCGCCGTCGGATATGCCACCAAATCCCGTGCTGCCCAGCGCCGCGCCAGCGGATCGGCATCCGCTAACGCCAGCACTAAACCGTCCAGATCGCGGTCGCGTTGCCGTTCGTCATCGGTTGTGGTGGCTTGCGCCGCTGCTTTTTTCAGTGCCATGACGTTTATCCATCGGATTTTTAGTTGGCGGTTTTCAGTTGGTGGTTTGCGGTTTTCAGTTATCGGTAAAACGCTGTTTTTTACTGACAACTGAAAACTTTTTTATCGTTCGACCCAATTTTGAATCTGCATGGCGATTCGGTCGGCGGGCAAGGTGAGCGTCGCCCCGCCGCGAGCGATCAATTCCGCTGGCATCCCAAACACCACCGCCGTTTCTTCTGATTCGGCAACTGTCCGCGCTCCGCGTCGTTTCAATTCCGTAAAAGCGTCCGCGCCGTCATATCCCATGCCCGTCAACATCACCGCGATCACGTCCACCGGATCGCAATGTTCCAACGCCGAGCGTCCCAACAATTCCACCGACGGATGCCAGAGAAACTCAGCATTTTCTGGACGCGCCAGCGCCGTGAGTTTATTCGTCCGCCGCACCAGCACCATATCCGCGCCACCTTTACCGATATAAATGTTGCCCGGCTCCAGCGGCGTCGGACGATTCAGCTCGGACACTTGCAGCGCACACAGCGCATTCATGCGCTCGGCAAATGGCTGGGTGAAGCTCGGCGGCATGTGCTGGGCAACTAGCACTGGCCATGCCAAATCTGCTGGCAACAGCGGCAAGATGTCTTCCAAAGTGCGCGGCCCGCCGGTGGACACACCAATCAACACCACGCCATCGCGCCGCGCCCCGCTGCGCCGAATCACCGTGCGACTGGCTGGCACTTCCGCTGGCAGCGCAGCTCGCGGTCTGGTTGGTTGATCGCCGCGAATTCGCGCCGCCAAACCCCGCGAACTTTTCAGCCGCGCCTGCGCTGCCGCCCGCACCTTGCTGATGATTTCCGCTTCAATGGCAACGATCGACAGCGAAATGGTGCCGCCCGGTTTGGGGATGTAATCCACTGCGCCGAGATTGAGCGCCTCCAACGTTGCCAGTGCGCCTTGTTCGGTCAGCGACGACACCATCACCACCGGCACCGGACGTTCCGCCATCAACAGCGACAACGCCGTCAAGCCATCCATTTCCGGCATATTGATGTCGAGCGTAATCACATCCGGCATAAAAGCGAGGTTTTCCGCCACCGCCTCGCGTCCATTGCGGGCGATACGAATTTCAAAATCACCCGCAGCTTGAAACAGCGTCGTTAATTGCCGCCGCATCAATGCCGAATCATCAACAATCAATAATTTAATCATCGCTATTTTTAATCAACTAGGAGTGTCTTAAAAGTAGGTTGGGTTGACAGCGTCAACCCAACTTACTGACTCACTGTTTACCCAACGCCGCCAATAATTCTTCCCGCTGTTCTTCAGCAATCAGATGTGACGGTTCAATCAATTGAATCATACGATGCTGGCGCTCTAAATTCGCCACCCGCCCAATTAAACGCGCCTGTTCCAGTGATAAGCGCGGCGAGGGTTCAATCGCAGATTTTGGAATTTTGAGCACTTCCGCCACCGAATCAACAATAAAGCCAGTGCGCACGCCATCCAATAAAAAAACCATGATGCGCTGCCGGTCATTACGCGCCACCGTTGGTAATCCCAAGCGCCGCCGTTGGTCAATCACGGGTAATACCGAACCACGCAAATTGATGACACCTTCCACAAAAGGCGGTGCTTTGGGAATATGCGTTAATTCATCGGGAATGCGCACAATTTCCTGTACGCTTTCAATCGGCACTCCGAATTCTTCTTTATCCAATCGGAATACCACCACCTGCTCTTCATCATCGGTCAGCGCCTCGCTTTCCAATTCGTCATCATTACGCACGTCATCACTCATCGCCGCCACGCTGGTTAGCGCCTCTTGAATCACGGAATGTCGGAACAGGTTGTCCGTCGAAATAATCGACACCAGCCGTTGCCCACCATCAAGGCGGCAAATCTCAGCGATTTCCGACAAATCGCCGTGCTGCGCCAGCAATTTCGGCATCGCGTCCACCGCCGATTTGGGCACCCGCAGCACCTCGTTGACGCTATCCATCGCCAATCCCACCGACACCTCACCCAGCCGCACCACCACGATGCGGCTGCGCTCATCCGCCGCCTGCGCGGGCAGTTCAAACAAACAGCGCAGCGACACCAGCGGCAATAACCGATTGCGCAGCGTCATCACGCCCAACACATGCGCCTCAGAACGGGGAACGTGTACGATCTGTGCCGGGAATTGGACGATTTCCTGCACGTTTTCAATCGGGATCGCGTATTCCTGCGCGGCAACCTCAAAACTGACCAATTGCAGCTCATCGGTCACGGTTTCTTCTTCCGCATCCGCCATGCCGCTGGTCGCCGCTGCCCCGCTGCGTGATACGGCAGCGATGGCGGCAAATTCGCTGCCAATCAACCGCTCAAAATCGAGCACCATCACCATCGGATAGCCGCCGACATCCTTCAGCATTCCCGCCAGCAGCTCGGTTTTCACCGTCACCGTCAACGCATCGACGCTTTCAATCCGCCCCGGCTCCACGCCCACCACGCTGCTGACGCGATCCACCACAAATCCCAGCGGCTGCCCCAGATCAATCACCAGCGCCCGCGTCGCATCATCATTCGCCCGCTCGGTGAAGCCAAACAGACGGCGCAAACTGATGATCGGCAACACCTTGCCGCGCAAATTCGCCAAGCCTTCCAAAGTTGCCGGTGCCAGCGGCACCCGCACCACCTCCGGCACGCGGATAATTTCCTGCACCGGCGTCATATCAACCGCAAACACTTCGCTGTCGCAGACAAAAATCACGAATTGGCGAATATCCGCCTCACGTTCTGGCGCTGCCTCATCCGTAGTCACTGCCCGCAGCGGCGATGCCGCTTCGGTCTGTTCAGTGGTCATGTCAATGCACTCCCGCGCAAAAGTGACAGCAATCAGGCGCTTTGCAATTCATCAGCAAGCGAAGCAATTTCCTCAATCGCAGCCGCCAATTCTTCCGCACCTTGCGACTGTTGTTTCGCCGCCGCTGCGGATTCAGCCGCCGCTTTTTCCGCCTCCTGCGCGGCAGCAGAAATCTGCTCAACACCGGTTTTGATTTGCGTGATCGACGCTGCGATCTCGCCCGCAGCGGAGAGAATGTCGCTCGTGCCCTGCTCTACTGCGCCAATATCCGCGCTAATCGTGATCAACCCGGCGGTGATCGCCTTGGCTTTTTCCGCCTCGGCGCTGGCAGACGAAATGATTTCCTCCAAATCGCGCCCGACGATGCCAATTTGATCCTGCACTGCCTTCACTAAATCCTTGATGCGATCCGCATTTTCTGCGGAATCGTGCGCCAGATTGCGAATATCGGTGGCGACCACGACAAAACCCTTGCCGAATTCGCCAGCGCGGGCAGCTTCAATCGACCCATTGACCGCCAACATATTGGTTTGAATCGACACGGTGGTAATCGCATCCACAATTTTATCAATCCGCCGCGATACCAGCTCCAAACCCTTGATCTGCTTCAAATTCGAGCGCGAAGAATCCACCGAATCGGTGACACCGCTAATCAGCGCCTCCACGCTGGCGCGGTTCGAGTCAAGCAGCGTCCGAATTGCCTGCACTTTATCGCCCGCCAATCGCGCCCGTTGCAGCGCGATTTCCAAACCCTTTTCAATCTGATTGATCGCTGCGGCTGATTCCTCAGTGGCGGAAGCCTGCACCTGCGCACTTTTCCGAATTTGCTCGACAGCAATCGTAATCTGTCCGCCTGAACGGTTGATTTCCTGCACGGCAGAAGACAGCTCTTCCGCAGCGGAGGCGACTTCTTCGGCGCTCTTGGCGATGTCGGTTGAATTTTTCAATTCTTCTGCCAATTCAGACAGGTTCTGCGCGGCCTGCTCACATTCGGCGAGCGCCTGCGTCTGTTCGGCGACGGTTTTGGCGGATTCTTCTGATGCTGCCGATTGTTCCTCAGCGGCAGCGGCGATTTCTTCAGTGCCTTTCAAGGCTTGCAACGCCGCGGTAGTGGATTGTTGAGCGCCAGCGGCGATTTCCTGCACACCGCGTGTCACATCAACGGCATCTACGCGGATTTGCTCTAACTGCGCATTGATCACGCGGCTGTTTTCAACTTCCGCCTGCACCTTGGTGGCAGATTCATTGATGCCATCGGAGATGATTTTGACCTCCGACTGAATCTGCCCGACCAAATCTTGAATCTGTTTGGCGCTCTTTTCCGAGGTTTCCGCCAAGGTGCGCACTTCATCGGCGACGACGGCAAAGCCCTTGCCGTGCTTGCCGGCGCGGGCGGCTTCAATCGCAGCGTTGAGCGCCAGCAAATTGGTTTGATCGGCGATGCGGGCGACGGCTTTAACGATGTCGCCGATGTTGGCGGCCTGCTGCTCCAGCTCCGCCACCGTCTTGACGGAATCGCTCTGCCGCTGCGCTGCCAGCCCCACGTTGGTAATCAAACTGACCACTTCACCGCTCACGCGCACAATCAGCGTTTGTGACGCATCAACCTTGCTTTGGGCTTGTTTGGCGCTGTCAAGCTGACGATTTAACGCGACATTCACCTGTTTGAACGCCGCCAACGATTCCTGCGCAGCACCGGAGGCTTCCTCAGCGCCGGTGGCGATTTGATCGGCAGAACGTTTGAGTTCTTCGGCGGCGGATGCAGCTTCATTGATGCCGGAGGCGAGCTGGGCGGTGGCGGAGGCGACCCGCTCGGCGGCTTGCTGCTGCTTGGCGAGAGTGCGAGCGCGTTTGCGTTGTGCCTCAGCTTCGCGGGTGGTGGCGGCATTTGAGCGCCCCTCGGCGGCAGGAATTGATGAGGGAGCGAGGCTGGTTTTTTTCACGAGTGCCATGACGATGTCCTGAGCTAAATAACCGTGATTGGATAACGACGGGAATGGCGGATTCTAGAATTTTTGGAATGGCGAGCGAGTCTAAATCTGACAGCACACTACGCAGTGTGCCGCAGTCCTGTGGCAATTGTGCTGTGCGAGCGCCAGACCGCGCAAATTGATTTGTGAAACATAAAAAAAGCGCCAGACCGCTGGGTCTGGCGCTGTTTATATTGGCTGGGGGACTAGGATTCGAACCTAGGTTAGCGGAGTCAGAGTCCGCTGTCCTGCCGCTGGACGATCCCCCACGGGAATCGTTTAGCGTTTCGAGAACTGCGGACGTTTCCGCGCTTTATGCAAACCGACTTTCTTGCGTTCCACTTCGCGGGCATCGCGGGTCAAAAAGCCAGCGCGGCGCATCGGCGAGCGCAATCCTTCATCATATTCAACGAGGGCGCGGGCGATGCCGTGCCGAATGGCACCGGCTTGTCCGGTGTTACCACCGCCGGTCACTGTGACCTTAATGTCAACGCGGTCAACTAAACCAGCGGTGACGAGCGGCTGGCGCACGACCATCCGTGCGGTTTCACGACCGAAAAACTCGTCGAGCGGGCGATTGTTCACCGTGATAGCGCCGGAACCGACCGATAAAAAGACTCGAGCGGCGGAAGTCTTGCGGCGACCGATTGCGTGTTGCGTCTCCGACATGATGCGTCTATTTCCTAAACGTTGAGTTCGAGAACTTGAGGCTGCTGTGCCTGATGATTGTGTTCAGCGCCGGCGTAAACACGCAGCTTGCGGAACATCTCACGCCCCAGCGGACCACGCGGCAACATGCCTTTGACGGCTAATTGAATAGCACGCTCGGGGGTGGTCTCAAGTAATTTTGCAAGATTGGTGGATTTGAGATTACCGACATAACCAGTGTGGCGGTAATACATCTTGTCTTGAAGTTTATTTCCGGTGACGCGAATTTTCTCGGCGTTAATGACGACGAGATAATCCCCGGTATCGACATGGGGTGTGTATTGCGGTTTGTGCTTGCCGCGCAACCGCAGAGCTAATTCACTTGCCAGCCGTCCGAGGGTTTTACCATCGGCGTCAACCAGATACCAGGCGCGGCGAACCTCGGCGGGTTTGGCGCTAACAGTCGTCGTCATTGTCCTTCACTCCGGAAGCGACCGCACTTTAGGTAAAAGTTGCAGGTCGTAAAAAATATCGATTTCTGAGTCGAGAAAGATCGCGCATGGTAGGGGAAGCCCACAATTTGCGCAAGCATTCCAGTGTTTAGGTCGCAGAATCGGAGTTTTCTGTGCGGCGGCGAAATTGGGTGCCACCGCAGTCAGAGCAGGCGGGAATGCGTCCAGCACAGACAAAATGCGTTGGCGCACCGCAGCGATCACACAGCAACGTCCCCGGTCCGGTGATTTCGCCTGCTTGATACAGGCTCATCTGGCGGGCAGTTTCCGCCCACTGCGCCAATTGCAAGCTGGTTTGATCGGCGACCAGCGTAAACATATCCAGCAGCCGTTTCTCCATCAATTGCAGATCAAACTGCCACCAATCGTGCATTTCCTGTCCAGTTTCGACGAGATAATTAGCCGCATCTTCGATGTCACGGCGGATGTATTCCGACACCCGCTCGCCTTCCTCGCGGGTCAACTCGCCGATTTCGATCATCTGTTCCCGCGTGTGGTTTAACAACTCACGGAAACGCGGCATCGATTCTTGTTGCGCCGCATCTAGCGTCGCGTGAGTTTGTTTGAGCATTTGCTCATACGCCTGCACTAATTTATCAGTCGGTTGGTCAGTCATGGCGGCGCTCCGGGCTGGAATTCAGTTGTCAGTAAAAACGCTGTTGGCATTGGCAGTATTTGTCAACGCAATGAATAAACCAATGTCATATTTTATAACTCACGCGTAGCAGAAAAACGCACCTTTGGCCAGCGTTCTTCTGCCAAACTTAAATTCACCCGCGTTGGTGCCAGATAAACAAGTTGATCGTCGCCGTCAAGTGCCAAGTTTTCATAATTCTTTTCTTTGAATTGTTCCAACATCTTGGCATCGTCACACGTCACCCAGCGTGCCGTTTTCACATTGACCGCTTCCACAAACGCATCGACGCCATATTCATCTTTCAGTCGATACGCCGCCACATCAAACTGTAATACGCCCACTGCGCCCAAAATCAAATCATTATTTTTTAATGGGCGAAATACCTGCGTCGCACCTTCTTCTGATAATTGCACCACGCCTTTTTGCAACGCCTTCGTGCGCAGCGGATCGCGCAGCATCACCCGCCGAAATAACTCCGGCGCGAAATAAGGCACGCCTTCATATTTCAAATCTTCTGCGTCAGTAAACGTATCGCCGATTTGAATCGTGCCGTGATTATGCAGCCCAATAATATCGCCGGGCCACGCCTCCTCAACTTGCCGCCGCTCATCCGCTTGAAAAGTAATTGCGTTGGCGACCTGAATCATCTTGCCCGTGCGCACATGCCGCAGCTTCATCCCTTTTTGATAGCTGCCGGAACAAACCCGTAAAAAAGCAACCCGATCCCGATGCGCCGGGTCCATATTGGCCTGAATTTTGAACACAAACCCGCTAAATGCTGCCTCCGTCGGTTCCACCACCCGCTGGCGCGTCTGGCGAGCGCGGGGCGGTGGCGCATATTCGACAAAGGCATCCAGCAGCTCACGCACCCCGAAGTTATTGATTGCTGAACCAAAAAACACCGGCGTTTGTTTGCCCGCCCGATACGCCGCCAGATCAAGCGCATGACTCGCGCCCTGCACCAGCTCCATTTCATCGCGCAATTCCTGCGCTTGATCGCCGAGCACCGCATCCATGCGCGGATTATCCAGCCCTTCAATCACTTCACCTTCCGTGATGCGCCCGCCGTGTTGGGCGCTAAATAAATGCGTGCGCCCGGTGCGCAAATCAAATACGCCCTTAAATCGCTTGCCCATTCCAATTGGCCAAGTAACCGGCGCACATTGAATTTTCAACACACTTTCAATTTCATCGAGCACTTCAATTGCATCGCGCCCCTCGCGGTCGAGCTTATTCACGAAAGTCAAAATCGGCGTATCGCGCAGCCGACAAACGTCCATCAATTTGATCGTGCGTTCTTCAACACCTTTGGCGATGTCAATCACCATCAGCGCCGAATCGACCGCCGTCAACGTGCGATAAGTGTCCTCAGAAAAATCCTCATGCCCGGGCGTATCAAGCAGATTGATGATCGCCGCGTCATACGGAAACTGCATCACCGACGAGGTGACGGAAATGCCGCGCTCTTTTTCCAGCGCCATCCAATCGGAGGTGGCATGACGCGCCGCTTTGCGTCCTTTGACCGTGCCGGCGAGCTGAATCGCGCCGCCAAACAGCAGCAACTTTTCAGTCAAGGTGGTTTTACCAGCATCGGGATGGGAAATGATGGCGAAGGTACGGCGTTTATTGCGTTGTTCTAACAGCTCAGTCATGTGAAATTGTTCTTAAATAAATGAGGCGCGACGCGGACAGTTGATGCGGCGATTATACGGCAGTGATCCGCTCAATTTAGCGCACAATCAACACTGACAACCGATAACTGACAACTTCTCAAAATGCCCAATCCTCCCATCATCCTCTGCATTGGCGGTCACGATCCCAGCGGCGGTGCTGGCATTCTCGCCGACGCCGAAGCGATTCGCGCTGCGGGTGGTTTTGCCGTCACCGTCATCACCGCGCTCACCGATCAAGACACCTGCGGCCTGCGCCAGCTTTATCCGCAACCGCCAGCGCAAATCGCCGCGCAGTGTCAGGCGCTCATTGCTGACAGCGCCCCGAGCGTCATCAAAATTGGTTTACTCGGCAGCGCCGCTGCTGCTGCCGTCGTCAGCGAACTGCACGATGCGCACCCGACCTTGCCGCTGATTTTAGACCCGGTGCTGGCGACCGGCTGCGGACAAGCCGTTGCTGACGCCGCCCTGCTGCGCGAACTGCGCGAGCGGCTGATCCCACGCTGCACCCTCATCACACCCAACGTGCCGGAAGCAGTGGCATTAACCACGCACATGTCCAGCCCAGCCGAATTATCTGCCCGCGTGCTGGCGCTGGGTTCGCGCTGGGCGCTCATCACCGGCACTCACGCCGCCACCGCGCAAGTCACCAATCGGCTCTACGGCGCAGATGGCAGTGAACAGGCGTGGGAATGGCCGCGCTTGCCGAATGACTATCACGGCTCCGGCTGCACCTTAACCAGCGCCATTGCCGTCCGGCTGGCGCTGGGAATGCCGCTGGTGGACGCAGTCGCGGCAGCGCAACAGTTCACTTGGGAGAGTTTACAAGCAGCATTTCGCAGCGGACGTTGCCAATTAACGCCCAATCGGTTCCAACACTGTTTTAGTGCTTAAACTGCGTGTTTTCAGACAGCAGACTTGACAGTGCGGACATTCCCATCTTGCCGATTTTTCAACGCATTGCTAGATTAGTTGCCCTATTTTTGCTTTGTGACTGGCGCGATCACCGCACTCATCGGTCACACACTCCAACTCTGTGAGCGCCCGACGTTCTTCCACTTCTTGAAGGTAATGACCTGATGTTTTTCCGACGTATTCGCGGGATGTTTTCCAACGATTTATCAATCGACTTGGGAACGGCTAACACTTTGATTTTTGCCCGCAATCAGGGAATTGTCCTGAATGAACCGTCGGTGGTTGCTATTCGCCACGACCGCAGTGGCGGCGGCAAATCAGTTGTCGCCATTGGCGAGGAAGCCAAGCAAATGCTGGGGCGCACTCCGCAAAGCATTACTGCAATTCGTCCATTAAAAGATGGCGTGATTGCAGATTTCACCGTCACTGAAAAAATGTTGCAGTATTTCATTCACAAAGTACACGAATCACGGCTGCTGCAACCCAGCCCACGGGTGTTGATTTGTGTGCCTTGTGGCTCAACGCAAGTGGAACGCCGCGCAATTAAAGAATCGGCCGCTGGCGCTGGTGCCCGCGAAGTATTTTTAATTGAAGAACCGATGTCGGCAGCAATTGGTGCTGGGTTATTGGTTCACGAGCCACGCGGCTGCATGGTGATTGATATTGGTGGCGGCACGTCAGAAGTTGCGGTGATTTCACTCAATGGCATTGTGTATTCCGCTTCGGTGCGCGTGGGCGGTGATACGTTTGATGATGCCATTATTAATTATGTGCGCCGCAATTATGGCACCCAGATTGGTGAAGTGACGGCAGAACGAATTAAACACACCATTGGCTCGGCATTTCCGGGCAATAAAATGTTGGAAATTGAAGTGCGCGGGCGCAGTCTTGCGGAAGGAGTGCCGCGCAGCTTTACGTTGAATAGCAATGAGATTTTAGAGGCGCTGCAAGAGCCACTCGGAATGATCGTCCACGCAGTCAAAATGGCGCTGGAACAAACGCCGCCCGAACTCGGTTCTGATGTCGCCGAGCGCGGGATTGTGCTCACTGGCGGCGGGGCACTGCTGCGCGATTTTGATCGCTTGATTGAAGAGGAAACTGGCTTGCCGGCGCTGTTGGCGGAAGACCCGTTGACCTGCGTGGCGCGGGGCGGCGGCAAGGCGCTGGATATGCTGGACACGCGAGACAGTGGTTTGTTTTCCCACGAATGAGCGCGGCAATCATTTTTTTTGAGGAATGCCGTTATTAAACCGCTGTTTGTCCACGCGCCCTCGGCAACATTTCGCGTGCTTGTGGCGGCAATGATCGCGCTGGGGCTGATGGTGGCGGATCATCGCTATCATCATTTAGAACTGGTTCGTGCCACGCTGGAGACGGTGATTTATCCGATGCAATACGCCGCAAGTTTGCCCGCGCAATTGGTGCGCACCGCGCAAGGTCGGCTTGATCACGAGGCGCAGTTGCGGCGGGCAAATGATGATTTGCAACATGAAAATCTGGTGTTGAAAGGGCGATTGCAGCAGTTTGAATCGCTGCGGGCGGAAAACATGCGCCTGCGCGATCTGCTCGGATCATCGTTTGATGTGGGCGAGCGGGTGTTAATTGCGGAGATTTTGGCGGTTGACCTTGATCCGTATCGGCAGCAGGTCATCATCAACAAAGGCTCCAATTCGGGCGTGTTTGTCGGTCAACCGGTGTTGGATGCGCAAGCGGTGATGGGGCAGGTGATTCGGGTGAATGCGCTGTCGTCAACGGTGTTGCTGATTACGGATGCGGATCATGCGCTGCCGGTGGAAAGCAATCGCAACGGGTTGCGCACGATTGCTGCGGGCAAGGGTTCGAGCCAAGAGCTTGAATTATTGTACATTTCTAAAAATGCTGATATTCACGTCGGCGATTTATTTGTGACATCGGGAATGGATGAGCGTTTTCCGCCGGGCTATCCGGTGGCGCGGGTGAAGACGGTGCGGCAAGACCCGGATAACCCGTTTACGACGGTGATCGCTGAACCGACGGCGCGATTGGATCGCAGCCGCGAGGTGTTGTTGGTGTGGGCGCTGAATTTAACTCCAGCGGTGGTGCCGCCTGCGCTGCCAACCGCCGCAGTGGGCAACGTTAAATGACGATGGTGATGCGGTGGACGGTGGTCATCAATCTGATCGTGGCGCTGTTTTTAACCATCGTGCCGCTGCCGCCCGATCTCAGCGAGTGGCGTCCGCAGTGGGTGACGCTGAGTGTGATTTTCTGGTGCTTGACTGCGCCAGAACGGATTGGCGTCTTTTGGGGCTTTGGCAGCGGTTTGATGCTCGATTTATTCACGGGCGGGCTGCTGGGACAACAGGCACTGAGCTTGGCGCTGGTGGCGTATGTGACGATCACGCTTCATGCGCGAGTCCGGCTATTTCCACGCTGGCAGCAAAGTTTTTTCGTGTGGATTGTATTGTTGGCGGAGCGCTTGCTGACGCTGTGGATTTTAGGGGCGACGGGACAGCCGATGCCGACGTTGAGTTATTGGCTGCCAACGCTGGTCGGATTGGTGCTTTGGCCGGGGCTGGCGCGGGGGTTGACGTGGATTGGTCGCCACACGGGGGCGTTGTGACACACAGTTGTCAGTTGTCAGGCGGTGACGCGGCAATTGAGCTGCTCACTGACCACTGACAACTCAACACATGCGCCTGACCAGTCTCGAAGAACGCCAGCGCGAGCAGCGCCTCGTCACCAACCGTGCGCTCGTCGCCGGTGCGGTCGTCATCGTCGGCTTGCTCTTGCTGTGCGTGCGGCTGCTGCATTTGCAAGTGGATCGCCATGAGCATTTTTCCGTGTTATCAATGGAAAATCGCGTTAAAATTCAGCCAGTTCCACCCACTCGTGGCTTGATTTATGACGCCAAAGGCGTGTTGCTCGCCGATAATCATCCGACCTTCGCACTCGAAATCACCATCGAAAAAGTCGAAAACCTCGCCGCCACCATCGACGATCTCGCCACAATCATCCCCATCGAAGCCAGCGACCGCGCCCGTTTTGAACGCCTCAAGCGCCAGCGGATGCGCTTTCAAAGCGTCCCCATCCGCCTCAACCTCTCGCACAAAGAAGTCGCCCGGTTCGCCGTCAACAGCTACCGCTTCCCCGGCGTCGATGTCCGCGCTGAACTGATCCGCACCTACCCCTTTGCTGAAGCCACCGCGCACGTTCTCGGTTATGTCGGCCGGATCAATGAACGCGAAATGAGCCAGATTGATACCAGCAATTACGCCGGCACCCATTTCATCGGCAAAGGCGGGCTGGAGAAAGCGCACGAGGACGTGCTGCACGGCAAAGTCGGTTATCAACAGGTTGAGGTCAATGCGCGGGGGCGGATTTTGCGCACTCTCGAAAGCACTCCGCCCACCTCCGGTCAAGACATCTTTTTATCGCTTGACATGACCCTGCAACAGGCGGCGATTGACGCGCTCGGCGACCGACGCGGTGCCGTGGTCGCCATTGATCCCCGCGACGGCAGCGTCTTGGCAATGGTCAGCAAACCCAGCTACGACCCCAATCGTTTCGTCGAAGGCATCAGCGGCAAGGAATACAACGCCCTGCTGCACTCGCTGGATAAACCGCTGTTTGATCGCGCAGCGCGGGGGCAATATCCGCCCGGCTCCACCGTCAAACCGTTTATTGGACTCGGCGGACTCGCCACCGGCGTCACCACCGCGCATAAAACGGTTTATTGCTCCGGCGCGTTCTCGCTGCCCGGACAAAATCACCGCTTCCGCTGTTGGCGCAAAGGCGGGCACGGCACCGTCGATCTCGAAAAATCCATCATTGAATCCTGCGATGTCTATTTTTATTCACTCGCCAATCAAATGGGCATCGACCGCCTGCACAGCTTTCTCAGCCAATTCGGTTTCGGCAGTCGCACCGGCATTGATGTCGCCGGTGAACTCGCCGGACTGCTGCCGTCGCGGGAATGGAAACAACGGGTGCGCAAGCAAACGTGGTATCCGGGCGAGACGTTGATTGTCGGCATCGGGCAAGGTTCCTTTCTCGCCACGCCGCTGCAACTGGCCGTCGCCACCGCGACCATCGCCAATCGCGGACGCTTGATCGTGCCGCGCCTCGCTCGCGCCAGCCGCTTTCCCGGCGCTGCGACCGAAACGCCGTTTCCAGTGGTAGCGCGGCAAATCAACGTTGGCAATCCGCGTTATTGGGATCAAGTCATCGCCGCGATGACGCAGGTGGTGGAAAGTCCACGCGGCACTGCCAAACGGATTCGCAGCCCGGAATATCGCATCGCTGGCAAAACCGGCACCTCGCAGGTATTCACGCTTGGACAAAAACAGACTTACAACGCCGCCAAAACGCCAGAACGGATGCGTGATCACGCGCTCTTTATCGCCTTCGCTCCGGTTGACGCGCCGCGCATCGCCGTCGCCGTGCTGGTGGAAAACGGCGGACATGGCGGCTCCGATGCTGCGCCCATCGCTCGGCGCGTGATGGATGTGTATCTCGGCAGCAAATCACCGCTGCCGCCTGATGAGGCAACTGATGGCGATTAAAACTTTATCGGCGCAGCTCAACGCCGCAGCGGAAGCCGCCACGCTCGGCGTGCTGCGCCGGTTGCATCTCGACGCCCCGCTGCTGCTGGGTTTACTGACGCTGTGCGGCTTCGGCCTGCTCGTGGTGTACAGCGCCGGTGATCGCAATTTTGAAATCGTTGAGCGCCAACTGGTGCGCTTGACCGTCGCATTCTGTTTGATGATCGCCATTGCGCAGGTGCCACCGCGCCTGCTGCGGCAATGGTCGCTGGCGCTGTATTTATTCGGCGTTCTGATGCTGTTTGCCGTCCTGCTGTTTGGTGCTATTGGCAAAGGCGCACAACGCTGGCTTGATCTCGGCGTGATCCGTTTTCAGCCTTCCGAATTGCTCAAATTAGCAGTACCGATGGCGGTCGCGTGGCTGCTATCACTGCGCCCGCTGCCGCCGCGTCCGAGTTGGATTCTCGCCGCCATTATTGTGACGTTAATTCCGGTGTTATTAATTGCCAAACAGCCTGATTTAGGCACTTCATTATTGGTTCTGAGCGCCGGCGCGTTGGTATTATTTATGGCGGGATTGAGCTGGCTCATGATTGCAGGATTGGGCGCAGCCGTTGCCGCTGTTGCGCCGGTGGTATGGCTGTTAATGCACGATTATCAACGCGCCCGTATTTTCACATTTCTCAATCCTGAATCCGATCCGCTCGGCACTGGCTATCATATTATTCAATCGCAGATCGCCATTGGCTCTGGCGGTTTATATGGCAAAGGCTGGCTCAACGGCACACAATCCCATCTTGAATTTTTACCCGAACGCCACACCGATTTTATTTTTGCCGTCATCGGTGAAGAATTCGGTTTTGCCGGAATTGTGATCTTGCTGGCGCTGTATTTATTTATTATTGGACGCGGCTTAGTGATTGCCGTGCGCAGCATTGATAGCTATGGACGCACTTTAGCGGGAGGTTTAACGCTGGTATTTTTTGTTTATATCTTTGTTAATACCGGCATGGTGACGGGATTATTGCCAGTTGTCGGCGTGCCCTTGCCGTTAATCAGCTACGGCGGCACCTCAATGGTGACATTGTTAATTGGTTTTGGAATGATTATGGGAGTTGAAACCCACAAAAAATCTGCACCAACTTGAATATGAATCTGCACCAGCGCCTGCATACCGCGCTCAATTGGGAATTGCGCAATGATTAGCGCAGCAAACGTCAAACAAGCGCCAACTTCTATTCTGCTACCGCATCACCCGCTCGGCGTATTTGATTCCGGCGTCGGCGGTTTATCCGTACTGCGCGACATTCGCCGCGAATTGCCACATGAACACCTGCTCTACGTCGCCGATTCTGGCCATGCGCCCTACGGCGACAAACCCACTGCGATGATTGTCGCCCGCTCGGTTGCCGTCACTGAATTCTTGTTAAATCAAGGTGTTAAAGCGATTGTGATCGCCTGCAACACCGCCACTGGCGCGGCAGCGCGACTGCTGCGGCAGCGTTATGCGGTGCCAATCATCGGCCTCGAACCCGCTGTCAAACCGGCGCTCGCCCACACGCGCTCCGGCGTGATTGGCGTCATGGCGACGCGCCAAACGCTCGCCAGCGCCAAGTTCGCCACCTTGATCGCCAAATTTGCACATCAGCCGGTACGAATCGTGCCGCAGCCCTGTCCGGGCTTGGTGGAACAGGTGGAAGCGGGCGATCTTGACAGCGCCGTGACGCGCCGCTTGGTTGCCGAATTACTCGCGCCATTGCTGGATGCTGGTGCTGACACGCTCGTGCTCGGTTGCACCCATTACCCGCATTTAACGCCCCTGATCGCGGAACTTGTCGGCACGAACGTGACCATTTTGGATTCTGGCGCGGCGGTGGCGCGGCAGGTACGCCGGCGCTTGACGGAAACGGCGTTACTTGCACCACCGTCGCAAATAGGACAGGAATGGTTTTGGACAAGTGGCGAATTGGCGCATACGCAAAAGTTATTAAACCGCTTGTGGAATCCAGACGCTCGTTTATTGCCTTGGACGGCGCAAAATTATCATAACGTAGAGAGAGAAAACGACCGTGATTGAAATTCAAAACTACTGGCGTGAACTTGACGAATTGCGGCGCATCGCCGGTGCAGAAAACGAAAGCATGTTACGCGCCGCGTTTCAAAATTTACTCCGTGATTTTGGTGAACAACAGCACTTAATTGTCGTGGCTGAATATCCATTCAAAGCGCCTACTGGAGCCAATTTACGCGCCGATGGTGTGTTATTAGATCGTCTGCGTTTAGTGCATGGCTGGTGGGAAGCCAAAGATGAAAAAGATGATTTAGAGAAAGAAATCGCCGCTAAATTAGCCAAAGGTTATCCCAACGATAACATCATTTTTGAAGATACCCGCACTGCCGTTTTATTACAGCAGAGCGCAGAAGTGATGCGTTGTGAAGTGACAGATGGCAAAGCATTGAAGCGGTTGCTAGATTGCTTTTTTAATTATGAATTGCCAGCAGTGCAGGATTTCCGCGTTGCTCGCAGTCAATTCATGGTTGAGTTGCCGGGTGTGGCGCGGGCGTTGAAAGAATTGTTAATTGCTGCGCACCGCAATCATGCCGCTTTTCAATTACAAGCAACTCAATTTTTTGCATTGTGTCAACGCGCAATTGGCGAGCGCGTGACCAAAGATCATGTGGATGACATGCTGATTCAGCATATTCTCACCGATCAAATTTTCCGGGCAATCTTTTCTGATGTTAATTTTCATCAGGAAAACCATTTAGCGCGGGCGATTGGTCAATTAGAACATACGTTTTTACACGGCAGTACGCGCAAGGAGTTATTAAAGCGGTTAGAACCCTATTTTGCTGCCATTCGCCGCACTGCTGCAAATACAATTACTTCCTCAGAAAAGCAAGGGTTTCTCAAGCAAGTTTATGAAGATTTTTACAGCGCCTATAATCCCAAAGATGCAGATCGTTTAGGCGTTGTCTATACGCCCAGCGAGGCGGTGCGATTTATTATTGTGGGTTGCGATTGGTTGGCACAGCAGCATTTTAATAAGCGGTTGGCGGATTCTGGTTTAGATATTCTTGATCCTTGCACGGGAACCGGCACCTTTATTGTCGATTTGATTGAATATCTGCGCGGTGATAAACAGGCGTTAATCCGTAAATTTAAGCACGACATTCACGCCAACGAGATTTCAATTCTGCCCTATTACATTTCGTGCTTAAACATCGAACAAGCCTATTATGAAGCAACCAATGAATGGTGCGAATTTAACGGTGCTTGTTTTGTCAATACGCTGGAGAATTGGGGTTTTGAGTTAGCACACAAAGGTTCAATTGATGATTTATTTGGCAGTTTAACCGACGAAAATCAAACGCGGATTCAACATCAAAATCAGCGCACCATTCCGGTGATTTTAGGCAATCCACCCTATAACGCCAATCAGAAAAACGAGAATGATAACAACAAAAATGATCCCGAAGTATTAGCCGATCAACGTATTAAAGAGACTTATCTAGCAGCGAGCACGGCGCAAAAAACCAAGCTCTATGATCCTTATGTGCGCTTTTTACGCTGGGCATCAGATCGGATTGGGGAGCAGGGAATTGTTGCCTTTATTAGCAATTCTTCTTTTATTGAAGCAAGAGGATTTGATGGATTGCGTAAAGTAGTCGCGCAGGAATTTCAAGAGATTTGGATTGTTGATCTAAAAGGAAATGCCCGCACCAGCGGCGACCAGCGTCGTTGTGAAGGTGGCAATGTATTTGATGATAAAATTCGCGTGGGCATTGCGCTCTATTTTCTGGTGCGCAATCCGTCATTAACGACGGGCTGTGCTATTCATTATTACGCTGTGAATGACTTTTTAACTGCACTTGACAAGCGCCGCTGGTTAAGAGGACATCAGTTGCATCAATTAGCGCAAGCTGGTGACTTTCATCGTATTCGTCCCAATAGCAGCAGCAACTGGTTGAATCAACCATATGAGAATTGGAGTAATTGGTTAGCGGTAGCCAGCAAAGAAGGAAAAGCGGGAAAGACTGAGGACGTGATTTTTAAGCTGTATTCATTAGGCGTGGTAACAAGTCGAGATGAATGGGTATATGGATTTACCACTCAAGAAGTCACTAAAAAAGTGAAATACTTTATTAGTCACTATGAATCTGTGCGTCATCTTAAAACGGGTTTTGATGAAAAAATCAAGTGGTCTCGTGCAGTGAAAAACGATCTTCTAAAAGATCGCCGTTATACTTATGACAGTACGCTGTTGATACACTCTGTTTACCGTCCCTTTGTTGTTTTAACACTTTATTTTTGTAAAGCATTAAATGAGATGCCATCATTGCAGCACAAATTATTTGGATTAAAGTATGACAATTTAGCAATTGGCATTTCAGGCATACCCATTAAAAAACCGTTTCAAGCATTAGCAGTATCAATGCTGCCAGACCTTCACTTTCTTGAACAGCCTAACTTTTTTCCGCTCTGGGTTTATGCCGCTGATGGTTCCAAACATGACAACATCACGAATTGGGCATTAACGCAATTCCAACAGCATTATACGAATACAGAAATCACCAAGCGCGATATTTTCAATTACGTTTACGCTGTGCTGCATGATCCGCGTTATCGGCACAAATTCGCTTTGAATCTCAAAGCGGAAATTCCGCGCATTCCGTTTCATCCTGAATTCACACAATGGGCGGCGATTGGCGCAACGTTAATTCAAACTCATGCGTATTTTGAGCAAGTCAAACCGTTTGCATTCAAGCGCGTGGATCAAAAAACGGGAACGCCTAAATGTCGCTTAAAAGCCGATAAAGCAGCGGGATCAATTGAGATTGACGGCGTGACGACTTTGGAAAATATCCCGCCAGCAGCGTGGCAGTATCAACTCGGCAATCGCTCGGCGTTGGAATGGGTGTTGGATCAATACAAAGAGAAAACACCGAAGGATTTAACTATTCGTGAGCACTTCAATACCTATCGCTTTGCTGACCATAAAGAGCAGGTAATTGAATTATTGGCGCGGGTGTGTCAGGTAAGCGTGGAGACAATGACGGCAATTGACCAACTAGAACAATTGTCATGGAATAGTGATTGAATTTCGGTTATAATTCAAGCGACTATTAAATTTTACAATTTATTTGTTGCGTCACTTTTAGCATAAATAACAGAGCTGAACAGACAATGATTGAAATTCAAAACTATTGGCGCGAACTTGATGAATTACAGCGCATCGCGGGCGCAGAGAATGAAAGCATGTTACGCGCTGCGTTTCAAAATTTGTTGCGTGATCTTGGTGAACAGCAACAATTGATTGTCGTGGCTGAATATCCATTCAAAGCGCCCAACGGAGCCAATTTACGCGCCGATGGTGTGTTATTAGATCGGCTGCGATTGGTTCATGGCTGGTGGGAAGCAAAAGATGAAAAAGATGATTTAGAAAAAGAAATCGCCGCTAAATTAGCCAAAGGTTATCCCAACGATAACATCATTTTTGAAGATACCCGCACTGCCATTTTATTGCAGCAGGGCGCAGAAGTGATGCGGTGCGCGGTGACAGATGGCAAAGCATTGAAGCGGTTGCTGGATTGCTTTTTTAATTATGAATTGCCAGCAGTGCAGGATTTCCGCATTGCTCGCAGTCAATTCATGGTTGAATTGCCGGGTGTGGCACGGGCATTGAAAGAGTTGTTAGTTGCTGCGCACCGCAATCATGCCGCTTTTCAAGCGCAAGCAACTCAATTCTTTACATTGTGTCAACGGGCAATTGGCGAGCGCGTCACCAACGATCATGTGGATGAAATGCTGATTCAGCATATTCTCACCGATCAAATTTTTCGGGCGATTTTTTCTGATGTTAATTTTCATCAAGAAAACCATTTAGCACGCGCAATCTGTGAATTGGAAAGCACCTTTTTTTATGGCGGAACTCGTAAAGAACTATTAAAACGCTTAGAGCCATATTTTGCTGCAATTCGACGTACTGCTGCGAATGCAATCACTTCCGCAGAAAAACAGGATTTTCTTAAACAAGTCTATGAAGATTTTTATAGTGCCTACAATCCAAAGGATGCAGATCGCTTAGGCGTTGTCTATACGCCCAGCGAGGCGGTGCGATTCATTATTGCGGGTTGCGATTGGTTAGCACAGCAGCATTTTAATAAACGCTTGGCGGATCCCGGTTTAGATATTCTTGATCCTTGCACGGGAACCGGCACCTTTATTGTCGATTTGATTGAATATCTGCGCGGTGATAAGCAGGCGTTAATCCGTAAATTTGATGGTGAAATTCACGCCAATGAAATTTCAATTTTACCGTATTACATTTCGTGCTTAAACATTGAACAAGCCTATTATGAAGCAACTGAACAATGGCGTGAATTTAGCGGAGCTTGTTTTGTCAATACTTTAGAAAACTGGGGGTTTCAGTTACAACATAAAGGCGCAGTAAATGATTTATTGGGGAGCATTACCAATGAAAACCAACTGCGCATTTTGAACCAAAATCAATGCACGATTCCGGTGATTTTGGGCAATCCGCCATATAATGCCAACCAGAAAAATGAAAACGACAACAATAAAAATGATCCGGCGTTATTAGCTGATCAACGCATTAAAGAGACTTATCTGGCAGCGAGTACAGCACAGAAAACCAAGCTCTATGATCCTTATGTGCGATTTTTACGCTGGGCATCGGATCGAATTGGTGAACAGGGAATCATTGGCTTTATCACCAATCGCTCTTATCTGGATTCGCGTCAAGCGGATGGTTTACGTAAAACATTGGCAACGGAGTTTCAGGAAATTTGGATTGTCGATTTAATGAGTGACGTGCGTAAAAATCCCAAAATATCTGGAACTCAGCACAATATTTTTGGCATTCAAACTGGTGTTGCTATCATGTTTTTAGTACGAAAACCAGCAGCAGTTGAGGACTGCGCTATTCGCTATATTGCACTGGATGATTTTCTCCCTGCAACTGAAAAACGCTGTTGGTTACTCCGAAATCAACTGCGTGTTTTAGCAAGAGCTGGAGAATTTAATCGGATTACGCCCAATGAACGCGGCGAATGGTTGAATCAACCGCATGAAGATTGGAGCCAATGGTTGGCGGTCGCCAACAAGGAAGGAAAAGCGAAAAAAACGGATGAAGTAATTTTTCAGCTGTATTCGTTAGGTGTGGTGACCAGTCGGGATGAATGGGTCTATGGATTTAGTGTTCAAGAAGTCACTAAAAAAGTAAAATACTTTATTGGTCACTATGAATCTGTGCGGCGGCTTAAAGCAAGTTTTGATGAAAAAATTAAGTGGTCTCGTGCAGTAAAAAACGATCTTCTAAAAAATCGCCGTTATGCGTATAACAGCAAACTTTTAACAAAATCTATTTATCGCCCTTTTGTTGCTTTAACGCTTTATTTTTGCAAAGCATTAAACGAAATGCCCTCATTACAACACAAGGTATTTGGATTAAAGTATGACAATGTAGCGATTGGAATTTCAGGTACACCGCAGGCAAAACCGTTTCAAACGTTGGTAGTGTCAATGCTGCCCTGTCTTGATTTACTGGAGAAAACCCAGTTTTTACCACTCTGGGTTTATGCCGTTGATGGCTCCAAACATGACAACATCACGAATTGGGCATTAACGCAATTCCAACAGCATTATGCGAATACAGAAATCACCAAGCGCGATGTTTTTAATTACGTTTACGCCGTGCTGCATGATCCGCGCTATCGGCACAAATTCGCTTTGAACCTCCAAGCCGAATTTCCGCGCATTCCGTTTCATCCTGAATTCATACAATGGGCGGCGATTGGCGCAACGTTAATTCAAGCTCATGCGTATTTTGAGCAAGTCAAACCGTTTGCATTCAAGCGCGTGGATCAAAAAACGGGAACGCCTAAATGTCGCTTAAAAGCCGATAAAGCAGCGGGATCAATTGAAATTGATGGCGTAACGACTTTGGAAAATATCCCGCCAGCGGTGTGGCAGTATCAACTCGGCAATCGCTCGGCATTGGAATGGGTGTTGGATCAATACAAAGAGAAAACGCCGAAGGATTTAACCATTCGTGAGCACTTCAATACTTATCGGTTTACTGACCATAAAGAGCAGGTGATTGAATTATTAGCGCGGGTGTGTCAGGTGAGCGTGGACACAATGACGGCAATTGCCCAACTGGAACAATTGCCGTGGAGTGGTGATTAAATGGCGATGCAGTTTAACGCTCAATTTCTGGCGGACAAATTCCCAATGACACCATAATTAACGCGACATCCGACAATTGCGCACCAATTAACAGCGGTTCCAATAGCGTGAAAGCGTGAACTAATGACGGGCCGCGCACTTGCACTCGGCGTAAGAATTCACTGCCATCGCCCGCCATGTAATAACTGTATGCACCCCGCGCTGATTCGGTTTGCACAAAGGTCTCACCTTTGGGAATGAGAAATTTACGGTGTTTGGGCAATTTACATTGAATCTCACCCGTCGGCGGCATTTGTTCAATCACCTGCCGCAGAATACGAATGCTTTGATACATCTCAGCACGGCGTACTAATGCGCGAGCGTAAGCGTCGCCATCGGTTTGAATTGGAATCTCAAATTCCAATTGATCATACGCCAAATAAGGCATATCACGCCGTACGTCGCGGGCAATACCGCAGCCACGAATCACCGGCCCGCTATAACCATTGGCAATTGCTTCAGCGCGATTGACCACGCCCACATGTTGCAGCCGCTTTTTCACAACCGTATTATCAAAAAATACGCGGTCGTATTCGGGCAACCGCTTGTCTAATTCATCCAGCAAGTCACTCAATCGCGTTAATAAACCATCCGGTAAATCGCGCTTGACGCCGCCCGGATAGATGTACATGTGATACACCCGTCCGCCGGTGATTTCCTCAAATAAATCGAGAATATAATCGCGCTCACCAACCGCCCATTGCGGCACAATTCCGTGCCCAATAGAACCGCCTTGACCCGCCAACCATAAATAATGCGCTTGCAGTCGCGCCAGTTCTAAAATCAAGACCCGAATATATTTTGCGCGTTCGCTAATTTCTAAACCGGCGAGCGTTTCAATTCCCCGCGCAAAATTTTCTTCATTCGGATCAGGTTCAGGAACGCAAATACGACACACAATAGTGAATGCTTGAATCACGGTGCGCCGTTCAATGAGTTTTTCAAAACCGCGATGTAAATAACCGACATGCGTGGTCGCTTTAACGATGGTTTCGCCATCAAGATCAAGCTCCAAACTCATATTGCCGGTAACGCCGGGATGCTGCGGACCGTGAAAAATTTTGATCGTTTCGTTCATGCCGCATCTCCATTTGCTGCCGCCGCTGCCGCTTTTTTGGCCTCTTTGCGGCGACGAATCGCCTCGCGGACATCCTGATTATCCTCACGCCCGCCGCGCATTTCGTAGGTGTCCTGCACGAATTTCAGCGTGTCAAACTCGCGGCGCATCGGCGGCGTGTGCGTCCAACCTTCCAACATGAAATCGCCGAGGCTGGGATGACCGCTGATCGGAATTCCAAACATTTCATGCAGTTCGCGCTCAAAAATCTCCGCCTGCGGCCATAACGGGATCGCCGTTTCCAGCGCCGCGCCGTCGCGTCCGAGGTGCGTTTGCACGCCCAACACGCGGTCGCGCTCGGCAGTTTCGAGCACATACGTCAGACCAAACACGCCGTCTTCCATCCAATCGGCGCAGGCAATCGTGGTCAGGGTGACAAAACCGTGACTCTGTTTGAGCAGCCCGAGCAGCGAAAACAGTTGCGCGGACGGCACACGCACGAACGCTTGCCGCTCGCCGCGCTGCATTTGTTCAATGATTTCAAAGCTATGAAGCTGTGGCAGCAGTGCATCCAACATCAGGCGACGCCTCCGGCGTGATACCAGTCATAGGTGTAATCCGGCGGCATGTTGTCGCCCAAAACGCGGCGCTGATTGGCTTTGTACCAGTCGATATTTGCGCGGTAACGCTCAAAACCGCTGGGTGTACCCGCCGCGATACGTTGTTGCAGCGCCACAAAACCCTCAATCAACGCCTCTGGGCGCGGCATACAGCCGTTGACGTACATATCAACCGGAATGTAATGATCTAACTGTTTGATTGTGTTGTAAGAATCCCAATACATGCCGCCGTTAATCGTGCAACTGCCCAGCCCAATCACATATTTCGGCGCCTGCATTTGTTCATAACTGCGAATGACACGTTTGAGCGTTTTAATCGCAAGATAGCCGCTGATGACCAGCACATCGGCCTGTCTTGGCGTCGCTGCGCCGATAATACCGAAGCGTTCGGCGTCAAAGCGGCTCGTCATCAGCGGGCGCATTTCAATCGCGCCGCAGCCGGTGCCATACGCCAGCACAAACAGGCTGCGCTGGCGAAACCACGCCATCAGCCGATCTAACGCGCCCAGCTCGCTGCCGGATTGCGCGAGCGATGCTTCCAATTGTTGTTGTTCACATTGGAATCCTTCGCAATGCTCGTGGTGATACATATTAACTCCAAGGAAACCAAACGGTTGCAATCACGCCGATGACGCCGAGACCGAGTGGAATTTTCCAAAAAAAGTCCACCGTTTGCTCAGTTCTGAGGCGCGGAAAGCTGGTGCTCACGGCCGCCGTCAATAGAAATAACGCAAACGTTTTGGCGATCAATGCCCAAATTGTGGTTGCGCCACCCAGAAATAAATCGGCAATTAACACCAGTTTTGCCACCGTCATCATCATGTTTTGCGTCATCAATACGCCCAATAACCGCCCGCTGAATTCAACTCGCGGTCCGGCGTATACCTCAACTGGCGCACCGACGACATCAAATGGTGACGCATGTTGACTGGCCATAAACGGCAAAATCATGACAATAAACGCAATTGGATTGGTCATTAAATTCCAATGCGCAAAATCAGTTTGCGCCGCCATGATCGCGTGTACTGATGCAGTTTCGTGCTGCACCATCACCAGCGCCAGCCCCAATAAAAACGGCACTTCCAAACCCATTAACCGCGTCAAGCCGCGAGTGACGCCCATTACACCGAATGGATTGCCGCTCGAACCAACTGCCAGCGCATTGCCGAGCGGACCGACCACCAGCAAATAGATAATTAGAATGAGATTGCCGGAATGGGAAAAGCCTTGCAGCCAATTGGAATCTTTCAAATAGGGCACGAATAACACCGTTGTCACTGCACCCGCAAAAATAATCATCGGCCCGAAAAAAAACATCGGCCCATGAATAATGGTTTCTGTTTTGAATAAAAACTTCATATTGTCAAAGAAGTTTTGAAAAACACTCGGCCCCCAACGCCGTTGCACTCGTGCATTGAATTGGCGATAAAAACCGTAAAATAAAAAGCCCATGACATAGCTCATGCCGAGCATGGCAAGGGCGTCAATAATATAATGCGCCATAGAATTCACGCTCCGGTGACGGATTGAATAGTCAAGGTCACGGCGAAAATAAGCACCGCCAATAACAACCACGTTTGCGGATTGCTGCCGTATAGCGTCCCGATCACGCCCGCTGCGGCCTGCGTTTGGCGCGTCAAACCGGCGTAAAACCCAGTCGTGGTATGGCGCAAAATCCAGCCAATCAGCGGCACTCGGCGCAGTTCGCGTCCCATTCCCGCGCCATAATGCAGCGGCGTGTCAGCCGTCGGTACTTCACCGCAAAAACTCAAATCATACGGACTGGCAGCGCGGTGCATGTTCCCGCGAATTAACAGGAATAACGCCGTTATTAAAACAAATACGGTTGCGAATACGCTCATTAGCACTACGCCGTCATAGCCACCATAATTGGTGCTCAATTGCGCCCACGTTGGCGCACCAATTGGCGTCATGTTCAAACCAATCAATACCGGATCAATTAACACATCAATTGCCCAGCCGGGAAAAATGCCCAGCGCCACCAGCATTCCCATTAAAATGATTTGCGGAATCAGGTATTGCCACGGCGCTTCGGTCGCAGTTTTTGCTTCCGGTGAATTGGCGTGACCCAGAAATGGACCATAAATCAGTTTATAGCAATACACAAAGGACGCAGTGCTGGCGAGAATCATCGCCGCCAATAGCAGCAACCAATGCGCTTCAATTAAACCAACGTACATTAAATACTTCGCTGCAAATCCCGGCAGCGGTGGCATTCCTGCCAGCCCAATAATGCCAATTAACACGCCAAAAAAGGAGATCGGCATTCGGCTGATGAGTTGACCGAGATCAGTAAAACGGCGGTGTCCGGTTTGCAGAATAATCCCAGCAATCGTAATGAATAACAGCAGTTTCACCAGTGTATGCACCAACGCCTGAAATAGCGCCCCGCCAATTGCCAGCGAGCTGCCAACGCCCAACGCCGTGACGATATAACCGACTTGCGCGATGGATGAATACGCCAATAGCCGTTTCATATCTTCTTGGGAAATCGCTTTGAAAGTCGCAATGGTTGCCGTAATTACGCCAATCCACGCCAACACATAACCCGCCACCGGGCCGTTGAGAAAGCGCCCGCTGATTTCACTAAACCCATCGGGAAATAACAGCGGCAATATCATTAAACCGTAAATGCCCATCTTTGACATTAATGCCGATAAAAAGGCGCTAAACAAATCGGGCGCTTGGTCGTAGCTGCGCGGCACCCATAAATGCAAAGGTAACGCGCCGACTTTAATCAGAAATGCCAAACTGAATAAAACAAAGAGCACCAGCTTATCTGCTGTCAGCAAACCATCAACGGCTTGAATACGAAAATCATCGGTAATGCTGTATAAAAACAGCATTCCTGCCAACAATAGAAATGCGGAGGCTAGGTTAAATAAAATATAGGACTGCGCACCTTCTAAATCAGTGCGCGGTGAACGCAGCAATAACAGATAACTGCTCCATGTCATCATTTCCCAGCCGATGAAAAAGCCGATGAAATCGCCCGCCAATAACAGCAACTGCATTCCTAATAACAGCAGTGCATAAAGCGCATACGCCGATTCATCGCTCTTCTCACGCAGCATTGGCACGGCAATCAAAGGCGCACCGATTGCCAGCAATAACATGAAAAAAGCGGACAACGGCGTGAGATCAAATGATAGCGTGATGCCGTTAAATAACGACCACGCGACCGCGCCATCCCAAGTAAAGAATGTGGCAGCGGGGGTGAATGATAACCCTAGAAAAAGCAATTTAGTTATCAGGTTCATGGCTGAACTCCCAACACTGCATTTAATAACGCCTCGCGCCCTAATAGCGCCTGCGCTGCTTGTTGCAACCAGTCTTCCAATAAGAACGGTGCGACACCCAATACAATCAGCAACCCGGCAATGACTAGCAATGGCGCATAATTTAAGGTTTTTTCACCTTCTATTTTAGCCATTGGCAGCGCATCAGTCGGCGCGTAAAAAACCCGAATCCAGCGAAAATAATATCCCGCTTCAATTAACGCGGCAGTCAGAATAAGTGCCACTGGCCAGAACGTTTGCACGTCAGCAAAGCCTTTGAGAATCCACAATTTGCTGATAAAGCCACTGAATGGCGGCAAGCCTAAAACTGCCAACGCACCCAGCACAAATAATCCCGCTGCCAGCGGCATCGTGCGACTTAAACCATGTACATCCGTTAATTTGAGCGATGCGTATTGCCGCAACATCAGCGCCGCCAGTAGGAATAGCAGCACTTTAATTAACGTGTGATTGACCATGTGAAATAACGCGCCTGCTGTCGTTGCTTCAGAAGCAAATGCCAGCGCCAACGTGATGAGTCCCACTTGACCAAGTGATGAATACGCTAACATGCGCCGTAAATCGTTCTGGCGCAGCGCGACCAATTCGGCAACGATCATTGTGATTGCGCCCAGCGCCATTAACCAATTCCGCGCTACAGTGGGATCGGCGAGCAGAATAAAGGTTAAATGGAAGAGCACGAATAAAAAGGCTTTGACTAATACGCCGGAATACAGAGCGGTGATTTCAGGATCGCTGCCGCGATAAATATCGGGCACCCAGAAATTAAATGGGAACAGCTCGGCTTTAATGCTTAAACCAATCAGCATTAACAGCCCAATCAATAATTGCATCTGTGCGGGCATGTTGCCGAAAGCCTGCGCCAGCGCGGCGATATTTAATTGCCCAGTTTGCAAATACAGCAGCACGATGGCGAATAAAATAAAGATCGCAGCGACCGAGCCCACGATGACATATTTTAAGCCTGCTTCTAGTGCGGTTTTATCGCGGCGAATGGCTGCCAGCGCATACGCGCTCACGCCGACAATTTCAATGAAAACGTACAGATTGAAGATGTCGCCGGTCAATACCATGCCGTTGCTGCCGGCAATGAGCAGCAGCATTAAAATGAATGCGGGACGTTCGCGTAAATGCGCTGCGCCGTTGTCCAACCAAATGAATGCGGAAACGATTGCACCTGCAAAACTGAATAGCGCCACCAATAACAGCGCGATGGCGTCTAAATGCAGATGAATACCCAGCGGCGGGGCAATGACAATGGTTTCTAAAATCGGCGCAATGCGGACTGTTGGCAGCCATGACAGCGCCAGCACGAATAATGCGACTTGGGCGCTGAATAATACCGGCATTAACAATCGCCACCGTACCCACAGCGGCGCTAAAAATGCCAGCAATAACGGGACGGCGATGAACCAAACGGGAGTGAAGTGCAGTGTCATCATCAATCCTTTAATTCAGTCATCTCACCGACGCTAACCTTGCCGGTTAAGCGGTGATATTGAATTGCCATTGAAGTGCCCAATGCGGTTACGGCGACGCCAATTACAATCGCGGTGAGCGTTAATGCTTGCGGAATGGGATCGCTCATGCTAGTGAATGCAGTGAAACCATCAGAAAGAATTGGCGCAGTTTCGCCGGGCGTGGTGGCGATGGCGATTAAAATGAGATACACCGCCAATTCCATGATTTCAATGCTGACGAAAATTTTCAATAAATGCCGTTTCGCCAGCAGTCCGTAAAGTCCAATGAAAAATAGAATGAGGCTGCCAATTAAATAAATGCTGTGCAGCACCGCTGGACGATCAAACAATTCCAATACTTCCAACATGATTACAGTTCCTCGGCGGCGCGGGCGGAAACCGGTGTGTCGTGATCGGCTTCGAGCATGTCTTGAAAAATTGCGCCAATTTCTGCGCCAACTTTGATCCCAACTAACAGATAAATCAGCGGAATCACGCCGGCACTGACCAGTTGCCCCATCGCTGCGACCGGATGCGGCAGGAAGTTGCCGAGAAAGCTGGCGGTGGTCACGAAGACCAATCCCAGCATTCCAAACAAGACGAAGCCGCTGCCGGCGAAGGATTCCACCCAGCCGAGTTGCGCGTGATCGAGGTTGAATTTGGGATCGGCGATCATCCGTAAAAAGAACGCAGTGGCGACGATGACGCCACCTTGAAAGCCGCCGCCGGGTGAGAGATGACCGTGCAGCACGATGTAAACGCCGAGCAGCAGGAGCGCCGGAAATAGCAGGCGCGTTCCTGTCACCATCACTTCATTGGGATGGTTGTTGCGGTCGCGCAACGCTGGCGTGGCACCGAGTCCGCCCGCAAACAACATGCCGATGCCGGTGGCGGCGAGAAAGAGCACCGTCACTTCGCCGAGCGTGTCAAAGCCGCGATAACTCACGACCACCGTCGTGACGGCATTGGCGGACGCAGTTTCGCTGTTGCGTGCCAGATACAGATCGCCGACGCCGTTGCTCGGCGCGTCCAAGCCGTGATTGAGCAGCAGCGTCAAATGCAGCATCAGCAGCCAGCCGCACAGCGCGATCAGCAGCAGCGTGTGAACGCGGAAACGTTTCCGCAGCGGGAGACGACGGCTCATTGCAAGTCCTTCCGTTCAGTGCGACCGAGCTGGCGCACGCCCATCAGCATCACAAAACTGCTGGCTGCCGCGCCAATCGCCGCTTCCGTCAGCGCCACGTCGGGCGCGTGTAATAAGAAAAATTGCCCGACTGCGCCCAAACTCAGCAGCGATAACCCGAGTGCGGATTGCAGCAAATCGGGATGGCGAATGGCGAGCAGGGCTGCGCCGATCATCCACGCGAAAAACAAAATGGCGAGTAATCCGGTCATGCTGCGACCTCTTTGGAATCCGTTTCTGCGGCGAGTGCGGCTTGACGTTCGGCGCAGGCATCGCAGGCGAGTGGCACCATCTGCGCTCCGCTGCGATATGCCGCCCGCGCCAGCACTGAGGAACTCAGCGGATTGGTCAATAAAATGAAGATGGCGATGATGAGCAGTTTCGGTGCCCAAGCTGGCGCGAGGCAGGCAACGCCGAGCAGCGTGAGTAACGAACCGAGGGAGGTTGCTTTCGCGCCAGCGTGCATTCGCGTGAATACATCGGGCATCCGAATTAAACCCAAGCCGCTGACCCAAAAGAAAAATAATCCGCCGGACATCAGGATATAGCCGAGCGTTTCCACTTAAACCCCCTTTTCTAAAAAGCGGCTGAATAAGATCACGCCTGCAAATCCAACGACTGCGAAAATCAGCGCCACATCCAAATAAATGCTGCGTTGAAACCACAGCGATAACAGCGCCAGCAGTGCAATGACGAGAATGGATAGCGTATCGAGCGCGAGGATGCGATTAGCGGCATCAGGGCCTTGAAAAAACCGCCATAAAATCATCAGGATCGGCGGCACAAGCAATAAAATCATGACGGCAAGCATGAGCAGTACCTGAGTTGCGGGTGGTGAATGCGCACAGCGCAGCAAATGTAATTTGCGCAAGACCTTGAATACAGCAGGTGCGCAATAAAAGGCGAGCGTAATGGCAAATGATGACGGGTGTTCAAGCTGGAGTGGGGATGCTAAACAATAGCGAGGGAATGAATGACAAAAGCCAGTAGCGCGGGAATAAAAAGCTGGTGTCAGTGTGTAATTACAACAAGACAACTTTAAGCAATTGGTGCAAGCAATTGGTGGCGGAGAGAGAGGGATTCGAACCCTCGATAGGGATTAACCTATACACACTTTCCAGGCGTGCTCCTTAAGCCTCTCGGACATCTCTCCAGCAAGTCACTGAGTGACTCAATTCAAGTCCCACTCAGGCGGCGCAAGATACACGATCACCTGCCTGCTTTCAAATTAAGCTGACATCTCAATCAGGTTTAGGCGCTAATCGCTTGATTTTCAAGGCAATCAAAACGTGATTATCCGGTCACAAGTTGCGTTAATATCGCGTACAAATGTCTTCCGGCGGTCACGCGCCTCAACCCACTCAATCACGCGCCGACAGGTTGCTACCATGAAAATCAATTTACCGGTCACGACGCGAGAAAACGATTACCCCGCGTCGATGGTGCTCGTTTCAACCACCGATCCCAAGGGCATCATCACTTATTGCAACAAGCCATTTATTGAGATCAGCGGTTTCACGGAAGCCGAACTCATCGGCACCAGTCACAACCTCGTGCGCCATCCCGACATGCCCGCCGCAGCGTTTAAGGATTTATGGGCAACGCTGAAACAGGGCAGACCTTGGCGCAAATTGGTCAAAAATCGCTGCAAAAATGGCGATTATTATTGGGTTGATGCCTACGTCACGCCGGTTTACGAAGGCGACACCCTCATCGGCTACCAATCGGTGCGCACCAAACCGACGCGGGCGCAAACCTATAAAGCTGAACGGCTATATGCCAGCATCCGCCAGCGCCAACTCGTTGATTTTCCGCGTCCGTGGCTGCCGGCATTCGGCTGCGGAATCCGCATTAACGCCTCATTTATCACCGTCGGCAGCGGCGCAGTCATCGCCGGCTGGACGGGCAACGTCTGGATCGGCGCGGCAACCTTGCTGACCAGCATCATGTTTGCGTATCTGAGCGCCCGCTCAATTTTCACCCCAATTCAGCAGTGCGTGAGCGCCGCCAAAAAGATCGCCGCCGGTGATTTGTATTTCCCCATCATTGTCGAAAAAAACAACGAGATTTCCGAAATTCTCCAATCAATCAAAATGTTGCAATCACGTTTGGCGACCGTGATCGGCAAAATTCAGGATTCCGCCAACGGCGTCAACACCGCCACGCAACAATTGGGCACCGCAGGAACGGTCACGCATCACTTGATGGAACAGCAATATCAAGAGACCGATATGGTCGCCACCGCGATGAATGAAATGTCGGCGACGGTGGCAGAAGTCGCCAACAACACCGGCGCAGCAGCGGATGCCGCGCAGCACGCCCGCACCGACGTGCAAGCCGGACGCCGCATCGTGCAGCAGAGCGTGCGGGGCATCCAACAGCTTGCGGATGGCGTGTCTGAAGCGGCTGAGTCGATTCAACGCTTGGGTGACGATTCGGAAAATATCGGCAAGATTTTGGACGTGATTCGCAGCATCGCCGGTCAAACCAACTTGCTGGCGCTCAACGCTGCGATTGAAGCCGCCCGCGCTGGCGAGGCCGGACGCGGTTTTGCGGTGGTCGCCGATGAAGTGCGCACGCTCGCCCAACGCACGCAAGATGCCACGCAGGAAATTCAAGCGATGATTGAACGGTTACAGGAAGGCGCTCGCGGCGCGGTGACGGTGATGAAACGGGGGCGGGAACAGGCAGAACAAAGTGTGCGCTCGGCAGCAAATACCGATCAATCGCTCACTTCAATCACGCAGGCAGTTGAGCATATCACTGATATGAATACGCAAATTGCCACCGCAGCCGATGAACAAAGTGCCGTAGTTGAGGAAATGAATCGCAATGTAGAAAGTATTCGCCATCTTTCCGCGCAAACGCTCAAAAGCACCGATACTGTGGTTTCAGCAACGCAGCATCTTAATATCTTGGCTGATCAACTCTCAAAACTTGCACATCAATACCGCGTTTAATTGCAACCAACATCATACAAACGGCATCAATTCAATCACGCCGCTATACACCTGATTCCGCCCATTCCATTTCGCATGGTATAGCGCCAAATCAGCGCGTTTCAATAAATCTTCAGACAAATCACCCAGTGTTGGCGCATGAGTCGCAATGCCAGCACTGATGGTGACATGCTGCGCAACTGCCGACCGCTCGTGGACGATGCCGCGCTCGGCAACCAAATTGCGAAACCGTTCGGCAACGTAACATGCGCCATCCTTGTCGCAATCCGGCAAAATAGCGGCAAATTCCTCGCCGCCATAACGCGCAGCTAAATCACCCGGGCGCTGCACCGCTTCCATCAAACATTGCGCCACTTCGCGTAAACAATCATCACCTGAACCGTGCCCATAAAAATCGTTATAATTTTTGAATTGATCGACATCCGCCATGATGAGCGCCAGCGGAATCTGTTCTCGAATTGCCCGTCGCCATTCATTATTCAGCGTTTCATCAAAGCGCCGGCGATTGGGAATGCCGGTTAAACCATCCAGTGAGACCAAGGCTTCTAATAAATCAGATTTACGTTTGAGAGTGACGTGGGTGCGTACCCGCGCCCGCAAAATTGAGAGTTCATAAGGTTTGGTAATGTAATCGACTGCGCCGAGATTAAATCCGCGCTCTTGATCCTGCACCGCGCCCCGCGCACTCACAAAAATAATTGGGATATTTTGCGTTTCCGGGGCATCTTTTATAGTTGTCCGCAAAACTAACCATACAGCACCCAAGGCACGAACTGTTCTATCCAGCCCTTGGCATAGCTTGATGATTTGCTGAATACAGCCCAAGAATCAGAGATGACTGACTTTAAGTACTCAT
>NZ_NRRQ01000026.1 GCF_016583745.1 Chromatium okenii | reverse complement strand
TGTGTTTAGCCGCGCAGGGCGAATCATACCGCGAAGCTCGCAAGCAACTGGATAGTCAAATTGATAGCTATGTGTTTGATGCAGTTGAAGGTGAAGATCAACAAGATGCAGACCAATTGCTTCACCGCCAAGCACCATTAAAACAACAGCTCAAATATCATCTGATTCGGTTACGCTTATCTGGTTTGCTATTTCGACATAAAATGTGTAATTTTATGCGCTTAACGCCGCGTATTCATGTCGCATGAGTCGTTGGCCGCCGCTCACTTGCGATGATGTGAAACGCGCTTTGAAGGTGTTGGGATTTAGTTCACGCCCACAGCATTCTGGAACATCGCATGAATACTGGGAAAAGCGCGTTAATGGTCGTTTGTTAAAAGTCACGGTGGACTGTCCAAAAGCGCCATTTAGTTTAACTTTATTGGATTCAATGAGCGCACAAGCTGGAATTAGTCGGAGCGATCTGTATCGCGCTATAGATAAAAAACGCAAATGGCACTGGCTTTGGTAACGCTATAGCGCCGCCTGAACTGTATAAAAACGATCAATTTGATCATCCGTTTTCTTTTTTGCTGGTCGGGAGTTTGGTAAATACAACACCGGTGCAAATCGGAAATAACCATGCGGTACCTGTAGCCGTCTGACCCTCCCGACCGGCATCATCATTACTGTGTTTATAGCGCAGATCATTGTCCTTTCAATTCGCTGTCTCATCGCCATCAGCAATCGCACTTGACACCGCAGCAGCATTCGTGTTTTTATCCACTTTAAGAGGTGTCAGACCCTCTGTTACAGGCGGAAATGCCCCCGACAGACAGGCAATTTTTAATACCCATCAGTTCTAACTTTTTTGAATTGCTGGTCGGGAGTTTGGTAAATACAAAACCGGTGCAAATCGGAAATAACCATACGGTGCCTGTAGCCGTCTGACCCTCCCGACCGGCGTCGTCTTGACGCTAACAGTCAGAAAAGCAGGTGGTTTATGAATCCCATCGTTCCATCCCTCAGCATGACTTCCCGCGAGATTGCTGATATCACCGATAAACGTCACGATCACGTTTTGCGTGACATCCGCACCATGATCTCCAGCCTAGAATCTGTAAAATCAGCCGATTCAACTTTGGATTGGCATTGTAAATCAGAGACTTACAGTGACGCACAAGGTAAATCGCGTAAACAATACCGTCTCAACGAATTTTCCTACAATTTAATGTTAGAGCGTTACAAAGGGTTGCAGCGTGTTCCCAATAGACTGCAAGAGGAGGCTGCATTAAAAACGATAGAGCAGCTTTTGAAAATAAAACTCATAAGACAATATAAAGTGTTGTCTTATCGTATTGATGGTTATGATCCTATCAATAACATTGCTTATGAAATAGACGAGCCAGATCATAAGCACAACAGATCAAAGGACAACGATAGACAAAAGCATATAGAAAAAATACTAGGCTGTTCCTTTGTTCGTATTCAACTGTAATTGCAACATCGCAATGGCGTTCCGAAGGGTTATTTATCTCGCTCGCAGGCGCATGGTTTATACGGAGTGGGATTATCGGAGAAGGTTTTTCATCTCGCTTTACAGCGTCTTGAAGTGCCAACCACGCCTTATATTCATCATGCTGAAGATGGCAATGAAGTCGCCACCTATGGTTATCTTGAGAGTGATATTGCTGCCGCAGTGCAGGTATTCCTTGATGATGCCATTCAAGCCACGCGCTATATGTGTGAATCGCCGTTATTGGAAGGCAAACGCTTTCGTTATAACAAATCTACAGTAACGCGCCGAACCCCACCGCAGCAATAATTCAATACGACTTGCGCTGTTATGAAAATATCAGCGCAATCTTTCCGCCAGATCAAGTGAATAAATGACAATGAAACATGCGATTGATCCTAAAATTGATAGTGTTTCCGACGATACTGCACCAGCAGATACTGAAATAGTGCCGTCATGGACAGAAACAACTGAGATGAGGCAAGCGACGCCTACTTTAAGAGGCTTTTCTGAAAAGGAAAAGGCTTATCATGAGTATCAAGCGCGTCAAAATTATTTGCGGGTACAGCACAGCATTCAAAGTGAACTGGATAAATTGCGTACTGGTGAGATGAGGCAAGCGATGACTACTTTAAGAACCTTTTCTGAAAAGGAACAGGCTTATTATGTTTATCAAGCCCGTCAAAATTATTTGCGGGTACAGCGCAGTATTCAAATTGAAATGGATAAATTGCGTACTGGACAAGAATTGGCGTTAGCGCGTGAGGAATCGGCGTTACAGCGTGAAGAATCGGCATTACAACGTGAGGCAGCAGCATTGGCTGAGAGTGAACGGGAACGACTGGCTAAAGAATCGGCATTGGCTGAGAGTGAACGGGAACGTTTGAAAGCTGAACAGGAACGCTTGGCTAAAGAAGCAGCATTGGCTGAACTGGCGCAACTCAAAGCGCAATTAGCTGGCAACTCTCAAAAAGAATGACCTGCGACTGCGCTGTTATAAACTAGCAGCGCAATTGTTATGATCACAACATGCAGTTGTGAATTCTAAAAGAGAACCATACAGCAACGCTTTAATGCACTGTTTTCTAAACTCTCACAATAAAGCGGTGAAACGCAAGCGGCGCTAAAATGCGCAATCTTTTTTATGGCTGACAAATAGCTTGCAAATGCACAGCAATACTAGATACACTATTACTGTGCCAATTGATGGAAGCGTTAATCAAAGCACTGCTGAAAACCCATCAAGGTGAAATGAACGCGAACGGCTTGATTTGAGGATGCTCCAAAATGCCTATTTATGAATATCGCTGTGAACAATGCGGTCACACGTTAGAAAAATTGCAAAAAATCAGTGATCCGCTATTAACGGATTGTCCCGTCTGCAATCAGCCCGCACTCAAAAAACAACTCTCCGCCGCTGGTTTTCGGCTCAAAGGCGGTGGCTGGTATGAAACCGATTTCAAAAAAGAGAATCAGAAAAATCTGCACGATAGCGGCGAAAAACCATCCAAACCGGCTGATGCTGGCGGTGCGAGTGCGACTAGCGGCAGTGAAGCAGCCAAGCCAGCCGCGACCGCCCCGGCAGCTCCCAAACCAGCCGCGTCATAACGCCATCTGCTTGCCACTCACCGCCCTCAATTGCGCCGGATGTCGCCATGACCGTTCAATTTGCTGACTTTTCTTTCCCCGAAGCGTTGCTGCGCGGACTCGCCAGTGAAGGCTATGAACAGCCATCGCCAGTGCAGGCGCAGGTCATTCCGCTGGCACAACAGGGGCACGATCTCCTCGTGTCGGCCGCCACCGGCTCCGGCAAAACCGCCGCTTTTTTGCTGCCGATGTTGCAACGGTTCCTCGCCATTCCTGCTCACGCCGGCGGCACACGGGCGTTGATTCTGGTGCCGACCCGCGAATTGGCGCGACAAATTTATATTCATTTCATGCGGTTAGGGAGTTTTACCCGCCTGCGAGCGGCCGTCATCACCGGCGGCGATCCCAAAACGCGGCAAGTTGCGGCGCTGCGCAAAAACCCCGAAATCGTGATTGCTACGCCGGGGCGGGCGCTGGAATTGTTGCAACAGGGACAGCTTGATCTGCGCGATCTGGAAGTGCTGGTGTTGGATGAAGCGGATCGGATGCTCGACATGGGTTTTGCCGACGACGTGCTTCTCATCATTCAGCACTGCCGTCCGCAGCGACAAACACTTTTATTTTCAGCGACTTTGCAGCAGCGCGGGCTGGAAACGTTCATCGCGCAGATTTTGCGCGAGCCGCAGGTTGTCACCGTCAATCCGGTGCGCGAGCAGCATCCGCACATCACGCATCAACTATTGTTGAGCGACGGTTTGGCGCATAAACAACAGCAAGTGCTGCGCCTGTTGCAACAGGAAACCTTTGATAAAGCACTGGTTTTCACCAACACCCGCGACGGCGCAGTCGCGCTCGGCAACTTTTTGATGGGCGCACAACAACGGGTCGCGGTCTTGCACGGCGAACTCGAACAGCGCGAACGCAATCGCGTCATGGGTTTGCTGCACAGCGGGCGCGTCAACATCCTGATTGCCACCGATCTTGCCGCTCGCGGACTCGACGTGCCGGGCATCCAGCGCGTGATTCATTTTGATTTACCGCGCTCCGGCGACGACTATTTACATCGCAGCGGGCGCACCGGACGCGCTGGCGAGGTGGGCGTCGCCCTGTCATTGGTGGCTAAAAACGAATGGAATCGTTTAGAAAGTATTGCCCGCTACTTAAATATCACCTTTGAAACGCGCAGTTTAGACGGATTAAAAGCGACATTTAATGGCGTAGTAAAGTCCAAAAGTAAAGCGCCGTTAGCAGTGCGTAAAGCCCGCGCCACCGCCGATAAACCTGATGCGCCTAAAGTGAAAGAACGCTGGCGCGACCGTAAAAACATCGGCAAACGGCGGCAGCCCAGCACTCCCGCAGTGCCAGCAGGTCATACCCCGCTGGCAAAGCGCCCGCCTAAAACGCCAAAACCTTCTGCTTAAACAAAGGTTTTGAGAATCGCCTGCGTCTCGGCAGTCGCCAAGCGCGGGCCAAATTGCGTCACCAACTGCGCCGCAGCCGTCACCGCTAACGCGCCAGCGCGTTCATAATTCCAACCCTGACTTAATCCGAATAAAAACGCTCCCGCGAATAGATCACCAGCTCCGAGCGTATCAATTGCCGTCACTGGCACCGCTGGAATTTCAAGCAATTGTTGTCCATCCCACACCAGCGCCCCTTGCGCTCCGCGAGTAATAGCAAAGGTCGTGCTGATGTGTTTTAACGCCGCCACCGTCGTTGTTAAATCATCACTGCCTGCCATGCCCATTGCCTCGAATTCATTGGCAAATAATAAATCAACGCCACTGCCAATCATCTCCAATAAACCCGCTTTGAAAAACTTCACCATATTCGGATCAGATAATGACAGCGCCGTTTTGACTCCGGCTGCATCCGCTACCTGTTTGGCAGCAATTGCCGCTTGCCGCGCCGTATCGGAAGTGACTAAATAACCTTCGCTATAAAACCAATCAGAATCGCGCAGCGAATCAAATAACAATTCATGCGCTGATAACTGGCTACTCACGCCCAAAAAGGTACACATGGTGCGCTCGCCATCGGGAGTCACTAATACCACGCAACGTCCGGTATGTCCTTGATCTTTCACCGTATGATGATTGGTATCCACGCCACCAGCGCGGAGATCATCCATATAAAAATGTCCCAATTCATCATCCGCTACTTTGCACGAATAAAAGCCTTTGCCGCCGAATTGACTACACGCAATAATCGAATTGGCTGCCGAGCCACCTGCATTGCGGTGATGCGGACGATCATTGAAATACTCCATGATGCTCGTTTGTTGCTGGTCATCAACGAGCGTCATCACGCCTTTATCAATACCCAGCGCATCTAAATCATGCTGCGTGACGGTATATTCCAAATCAACCAGTGCATTGCCGATGCTATAAACGTGATAGTGTGCTGTCATGTGTTGTGCTGCCATACAGTCTTATGAAGGTGAAAAAAACCGCACCTGAATTGGTGCGGTGCGTATCGTACACAATTGCGGCGCTGGTGGCGCTGCCGGGTGTCAGTTAATAACGAACGCGCAAAATTTGCATAGCAACGCCGCGCTGTTCAAATAAAAATTCAATAATACCTGTTTGGGAAGTTGGTTGCTGTTGCGCGGTATGATAACGGACTTGATATAACGCAACGGCGGCGCAGTGATGACCGGTTTGTTTAATATGCAGTTTGGTGAATTGAATCTGGCGCTGGCTGGTTGTGCGAAACCAATCTGTATAGGTTTGGCGAATACTTTCCCAATTCGCTAAATCGTTTTCACGCGCTGCCGGGCTATACAACGTCATTAACTGTTCCACTGCGCCTGCGTTATAGGCGTGTTGGAATTGTTGCAATTGCGCGGGCACCACGCGGCAATCCAGCGCGGTAGTGGTGAGCGTCGGCGGTGGTGGCGGCGCAACGGTCGCTGCCGCCAGCGGGGCGGTGAATTCCGGTTGTGCCGGAGCTGTGGGCGGAATGGGCGTTGGGATCGTCACTGCCGGAGCGGCAGGTGGCGATTCTTCAGCAGCGTGGGGTGGCAATTCCGCTGGCGGCGCGGGCAATGCCGGTGCTGTGGACACGGGCGCGGCGACGTTTTCGGCGGGAGCGAGTGCCGCAGGTGGTGCGATCACTGCCGGTGGTGGCGGTGCCGGTTCAGGTTCCGCAGCGGCGATGATGGGTGGCGCAGCAGGCGGCGCGATCACGGGCACTTCCGGTGGCGCAGTGACAATGAGCGGCATATTTAACGGCGGCGGTCGCGGCGGAGTGGTTGCGGTGAGCAATAACACGCTGCTGATGAGCACGACGCTGGTGGTTGCCAATCCCAAGCCGATGATTTTCCAGCGGCGGGGCAAGCGCAGGCTGCGCCAATGCCAAGCGCGTAACGCTGGCGCGGCAACTGGTGACGGTGCGGTGCTTGCCGGCGATGTCCAGCCGTGCGTGCCGCGCCGATGCGCCTGAAATGCCAGATTGATGCGTTCGGTGCGTTGCGTTGCCCACAGTGGGCGGGTGGCGTGACGGTCGGGGTGATAGACCTGTAGCAGCCGCCGATAGCGTTGTTTCACCAACGCGGGCGCGGTGTGCGGCGCTACTCCGAGCGTCGTCGGCGCTTGTGCCAGACCAGAAAATAACAGTTGATCGAGGAGGAGATAGGCTTGCCGCGCTGCGGTGGGGCGCGTCAAACCGGCGCGTTCCAGCGCCAGCGCGAGCGTCGCCACCTGCGGATGATCGGGATGACTGAGCCACAGCAACAGCGGATCGAGGTGGGCGGTGAGGACGGGGGTCAACTGCCCGCTGACCAAGGTCTGCGCGAGTTGCTGTGGCCAGCGGTTCAGCATGGCGATGGATTATGGGTTTACTTGGTCAAATTCATCTTTCCCCACGCCACATTCGGGGCATTTCCAATCTTCTGGCACCTCTTCCCAGCGCGTCCCGGGCGCGATGCCTGCTTCGGGAAGACCTTTGGCTTCGTCATAAACCAAACCACACACGAGACATTCATACAGATTCATCTGGCACTCCTGATGACACATGACAACGACATTGATATTGAGCACTGATTTTGGCAAAAAATCCTGCTCGGTGGATAGCGTCCTAACGTGAAGTTGGCAACTGAGTTTAACAAAATCAAGCAGTTATCAATTCAGCGCCGAGAAAGTCAACGCTCGGTTTATGATCTGCTGCCCGGCAGCGCAATTGTTGAGCAACTGTGAAGCGGTGCGCACCGCTAATCAATATCTCATTAGTGGATTTGAAAACTGTTGGGTAATTTTATGCTGCATCGCGTATTTGGATGTCAACGTGCAAACCAGCCGCTGCTGCCATATTGACCAAAGCATCTAAATCAAAGAGATTGATTTTGCCACTTAAAAGATCGGAAACACGCGGCAATGTTACAGCAAATAACTGCGCGGCTTGCAGTTGAGTGAGACCTTGATGCGTCATGTGGTTTTTCAATGCCATCATTAGCGCCGACCGAAGCCGCATCATTTCGGCTTCTTGAGGCGTGTCTTCAATTGCATCCCAAACGCTGATAAATTGTTGATGACTCATTAACTGTGCTCCTGAATCAAATCTCGATAGCGTTTTTTAGCGATACTCAAATCAGAGATACTTGTTTTTTGCGTTTTCTTTTGAAAGCAATGGAGAACATAAATGGCGTTTGCAAATTTCGCCACATAAATAATGCGAAATCCACCGGAAGCATCCCGAATCCGAATCTCTCGTACACTTTGTCCAACCGTTACCATTGGTTTCCAATCGTCCGGTTCATGACCGTGCTGCACTTGGTCAAGTTGATAACCAGCTTCACGCCGTGCTGACACAGGAAAAGAACGTAGATCATCAAGAGAAGTGCCGAGAAATTGAATGGGTTTCAAATCAGACATTGCTATAAAATATAACTCTTAATTTAGACTAAAAAACCAAATATAAAACAAGCAGCAAACGAAAATCCAATTGACTGGATTTGATGACGCAATGCGCATAAAGCATAATTGTAGGTTGGGTTGCTGCTGTTGGCAACCCAACAACTGACACCAACATGACTGGAATCAAATTGAACCCTCATCATAGCAAGATCAACCATGCGCAGTAGCGTGATCACAAATCCTGTAATATGTAAAAATCTAAGCAATTTTATTGAGACCATCAATGCCAGATTCCTACGTTGATCGAATTCTGAAAGCGCGAGTATACGACGTTGCGCATGAAACCCCACTCACTCGCGCTCCGCAATTATCGGCGCGGCTGGGCAATACTGTATTCTTAAAACGCGAAGATTTGCAGCCAGTTTTTTCATTCAAATTGCGCGGCGCGTACAATAAACTCATCAATTTAGATGTTGAGATTCGTGCTCGCGGTGTCATTGCAGCCAGCGCCGGTAATCATGCGCAAGGTGTCGCACTCAGTGCGAAAAAACTCGGTATTCCGGCATTGATTGTCATGCCGCGCACCACGCCCGCAATTAAAGTGCGTTCGGTGCGAGCGCATGGCGGTAAAGTGATTTTGCACGGCGATTCGTATGATGACGCCTATGCTCACGCAATGGAATTAGTGACTGAAAAACAATTAACCTTTATTCATCCGTTTGATGATCCTGATGTCATTGCCGGGCAAGGCACCATCGGTATGGAAATCCTGCGCCAGCATCCCGAACCACCAGCGGCAATCTTCGTGCCGGTTGGCGGCGGCGGCTTGATCGCTGGCATCGCTGCGTATGTCAAGTGGCTGTATCCGCAAGTAAAAATCATCGGTGTCGAACCCGCAGAAGCGCCCACGCTCCACGCTGCGCTGGCGGTCGGTCGCCGCATTACGCTGCCGCGAGTGGGATTATTTGCTGATGGTGTGGCGGTGCGTTTAATTGGTGCGGAGACTTTTCGTATTGCCCGCGAGCGCGTCGATGAAGTGGTTTTAGTGAGCACCGATGAAATCTGCGCAGCAATTAAAGACATCTTTGATGATACTCGCGGCATTGCCGAACCAGCAGGCGCATTAGCGGTTGCGGGATTAAAACGCTGGGTAGAAACGACCGGCATTCGTGACGCGCATTTGATCGCCATTGAAAGCGGTGCGAATATCAATTTTGATCGCTTGCGCCATGTCGCCGAACGCGCTGAATTGGGCGAACATCGGGAAGCATTATTAGCGGTGGAAATTCCCGAACGTCCGGGCAGCTTTTTGAGCTTTTGTAAAACCATCGGCAAGCGTCAAATTACCGAATTTAATTATCGTTATGCCGATACGCAGCGGGCGCAAGTTTTCGTTGGCATTGAATTGACGCGAGGCGATGAAGAACGCGCCGAGTTAATTGAAAAATTGATCGAAAAGCATTTCAAAGTATTGGATATGACTGATAATGAAACCGCCAAGCAGCATATTCGCTTTATGGTGGGTGGTCATGCACCGACGATTGAACACGAGACGCTCATTCGGTTTGAATTCCCAGAACGCCCCGGCGCATTATTGGACTTTTTAACCGGTTTGGGAAAACGCTGGAATATCAGTTTATTTCATTATCGCAATCACGGCGCAGCCTATGGGCGCGTGTTGATGGGCGCACAAATTCCACCACTTGAACAACAGGATTTTCATCACGCTTTGGATGCGCTCGGTTATCGTTATTTTGATGAAACCGGCAATCCCGCTTATCAGATTTTTGCTGGCGGCAATGAGCCAGAGTCTGCGCTATGAATTCACGGCAGTGTTCAATTGATTGAATACGCAATTGACACTGATAACTGATAACTGATAACTGACAACTTAAAAACAATGGATAAACTTCTCATCAGCGGCGGTGCGCAATTGCAAGGCTCCGTCAGCGCATCCGGCGCAAAAAACGCTGCGCTCCCGATTCTGGCGGCGACCTTGTTGGCCAGCGCCCCGGTGACGCTCACCAACGTCCCGCGTCTGCGCGACATCACCACCACGTTGGAATTATTGCGGCGCTTAGGTGCTGATTTATCACGCGAAAATGCCGCCGACGGCAGCACCCAGATCGTCACCCAACCGACGTCGCTGACCAATTTTGCTGCGCCTTATGAACTCGTCAAAACGATGCGGGCGTCGATTCTCGTGCTCGGCCCGCTGGTCGCTCGCTACGGCAAGGCCGATGTGTCGCTGCCCGGCGGTTGCGCGATTGGGGCGCGACCGGTGACGGTGCATCTTGACGGACTGCGGGCGCTGGGCGCGAACATCAGCGTTGACGGTGGTTACATCCGAGCTCGCGCCGAGCGGCTGCGCGGGACGCGGCTGGTGATGGAGATGGTGTCGGTCACGGGCACCGAAAATCTGCTGATGGCGGCGGCGCTGGCGCAGGGTGAAACGGTGATTGAAAATGCGGCGCGTGAGCCAGAAATCGTTGATTTAGCGGAATTTTTAACCACGCTCGGCGCAAAAATCAGCGGCGCAGGCACGGCACAAATTCAGATTCAGGGCGTGAACCAGCTCGGCGGTGGAACCCATCGCGTGATGCCGGATCGCATTGAAACCGGAACCTTTTTAGTCGCAGCGGCGATGACCGGCGGGCGGGTGCGGGTGACGCAGATTTGCCCCGATTGTTTGGACGCGGTGCTGCGCAAATTGCGCGATGCCGGCGCGGTCATTACCACCGGCGCGGATTGGATTGAATTGGACATGCAGGGGCAGCGACCGCGAGCGGTGGATATTCACACTGCGCCACATCCGGCGTTTCCCACTGATATGCAAGCACAATTTTGTGCGCTCAACGCGATTGCGGACGGCGTGGGCACGGTGACGGAGGCGATTTTTGAGAATCGGTTTATGCACGTTCCCGAATTGCAGCGCATGGGCGCGGATATTCGCGTGGAGGGCAATATCGCCATTTGTCGCGGCATCAAACAGTTGACCGCTGCGCCGGTGATGGCGACCGATTTACGCGCTTCGGCTGGACTGGTGCTGGCGGGATTGGTGGCGAAGGGCGAGACGTTGATTGATCGCGTCTATCACCTAGATCGCGGCTACGACAACATTGAAGCGAAATTGCGCGGACTTGGTGCGCAAATTCAACGGGTTAAGTGAGGAATTGCGCGATGAATCTCAACGCTCCATTAACGATTGCGCTGTCGAAAGGGCGCATTTTTGAGCAGACGCTGCCGCTGCTCGCGCACGCGGGAATTGCGCCGCTCGACGATCCTGAAACCAGCCGCAAATTGATTTTAGAAACGACCAATCCGCAGGTGCGTTTCGTCATCATCCGCGCCAGCGATGTGCCGACGTATGTCGAATATGGCGCGGCTGATCTCGGCGTGGCGGGGAAGGATGTGCTGCTCGAACACGGCGGCGACGGGCTGTACGAACCGCTTGATCTCGGCATCGCCCGCTGTCGGCTGATGGTCGCCGGTCGCCCCGACCAGCCAGAACCGAGCAATCGTCGCCTGCGCATCGCCACCAAATACGTTCACAGCGCCGAGCGTTATTTCGCCGCCAAAGGGCAACAAGTTGAAATCATTAAACTTTACGGGTCGATGGAACTCGCGCCGCTGGTGGGGCTGGCGGATGTGATCGTCGATTTGGTGGAGAGCGGCAGCACGTTGAAAGCCAACGGACTGGTGCCGCTCGAACACATCGCCGACATCAGCTCGCGGCTGGTGGTGAATAAAGCGAGTTGGAAAATGAAACATGAAGCGGTGACAGCATTGCTGGCGCTGCTGCGCGAGGCGGTCGGTTAAATCGGATTGTTGGGTTGCTAACTGCGGCAACCCAACCTACGGTGCTCATCAATTTCTTTCTATAGGATGTTGACATGGCTTCTATTATTTCCACCATGAGTCCCACCAGAATTGCTGCGCTCAAAAGCAGTCAAATCGCTGGTTTCCAAACCGCAGACGTCGCCGCGTTGACTGCCGCGATGATCGATGCGATGGATTTGAATCCCAGTGACGGTCAATTTGAAGCATTTTCCGCTACGCAAATCACTGGGTTGACCAATGTCGCAGTAGCGGCGTTAAGTTCAACCCAGTTAAATCAGTTGGCAACCGCGACTTTTGCAGCATTAACCAGTGTACAAATCAGTTTTATTGCAACCAGTGAAATTGCTGGTATTGATAACGCCCACATCAAAGCTCTGACTTCGACACAAATATCTGGATTAACGACTGCTGAAATTGCACAACTAACCGCAACACAAATTCCGGCAATTTCTATTGAAGTTATTCCCAGTCTGACCACGACGCAGATTTCCGCACTGAATTTTCCTGCGATTCAAAGTCTAACCGTAGCGCAAGTTGATACGCTGTCTGACGAACAATTCGCGGCATTGAATTTCACAGGCGGCGGTGGAACTTCAGACAATCACGCGCCTACTGCCAGCAATCAAACGCTCACCGCCAGCGCCAATACCGCCACGATCCTGACGCTTGCCGACTTTGGATTTGGTGACGCTGATCCCAGCGATACCCTGCAATCCGTCACCATCACCAGTTTGCCAGCGACCGGCAGCCTTACGTTGGATGGCGCAGCAGTCACCCGCAATCAAGAAATCACCGCCACTGATATTGCTGCCGATGGTTTGGTCTTTACTGCTCCGCCCAGCGGCAAGGTAAATTTCAGTTTCAAAGTCAGTGATGGCGTCGCGCTATCTACTTCGGCCGCCACGCTCACTTTCAACATTGAAGCGGCGCTTGAGAATTTGATCATCGGCACGACTGGCAATGACACGCTGAAAAGCGATGTCAACGTCGCTAGTAACGATCTATTAAGCGGTCTGGATGGCAACGATCAATTATCCAGTTTTGCCGGCAACGACACGCTCGATGGCGGGGCAGGCAATGACATTCTCGCCGGTGGTGCAGGTGCCGACAGCATGATTGGCGGGGCAGGTAATGACATCTATTTCGTTGATAACATTGGCGATGTGGTGGTCGAAACCGGCGCGGGTGGCATCGATATAGTTGCCAGCAGTCTGCCCAGCTACACCTTGGCTGCCAATGTTGAAAACGGACGCATTGTCAGAATTGGACCCTCTGATCTCACCGGCAATGCGCTTAATAATTTTTTGACTGTGAGCGCAGGCAACAACGTCATTGACGGCGGTGCGGGCATTGATACGGTTGTTTACAACACGGCAATGAAAGCCGTTACTGTTAGCCTCGCTATCACTGCAACACAAATCACTGGCGGTTCTGGAAATGATCGCTTGATTGCAATTGAAAACCTCACTGGCTCACATTTCGATGACACATTAACTGGTAGCAATGGCGCGAATATGCTGGCTGGCAATGGTGGCAATGATAAGCTGACCGGTGGTGCAGAAATTGACACCTTCCGTTTTGATAGTGTGCTCAAAGCCGGCAACGTTGATACCATTACTGATTTCAGTCATGCTTATGATGTAATCGAATTAGATAACGCGATTTTTACCCGATTAAAAACGACTGGCGGGCTTGATGCAGACAATTTCTATGCCAATACCACCGGCATTGCTAAAGACGCTAATGATTTTATTGTGTATGACACTGATAATGGCAATCTTTGGTATGACGCCGACGGTTCTGGCAGTACTGCTGCAATTCAATTTGCCATCATTTCTGGTGCTCCAAAGTTAGATGCTGCTGATTTTATTATCATGTAAGAATTAGAATTGATGCAGTTGAAAAAAGCTGGGTTGCCAACAGCGGCAACCCAACCTACGCTTTTAATAAATATGAAATAACCGTTGATAATTTTCCCGCACAACGGCAGCAAATTCCGGCAATGTCATTTGATGAATATCTGCTAAACACTGGGCAATGAGCGGTATAAAATGTGGTGAATTGGGTTTGCCGCGATGGGGTGTTGGTGCTAAATAAGGTGCGTCGGTTTCCATTAAAATCCGCTCTAATGGAACCCGCCGCGCTACTTCGCGCAAAGCCTCAGCAGTTTTGAATGTCACCACGCCAGAAAATGAAATATAAAACCCTAATTCCAATCCCAGCTCGGCAATCTCCCAACTGTCTGTAAAGCAATGAATCACGCCGCCAATCGCATTGGCGCGTTCCTCAGTTAATACGCGAATAATGTCAGCGCCCGCCTCGCGGTTATGAATAATCAACGGTTTACCGCAAGCCCGCGCTGCGGCAATATGAATGCGAAACCGTTCATGCTGCCAAGTTAAATCGCCGCTGCTGCGATAATAATCCAATCCGGTTTCACCAATTGCCACACAACGCGCATCAGTCGCTAATACAACTAATTCTGCAACTGTCACTTGAAAAGTGCTGTCGTGATTGGGATGAACGCCAACGGAAACTGCAATCTGCGGAAATGGATCAATCAATTGTCGCATCGCTGGATAATGCTCAAGGTCAATCGCAACGCAGAGCATTTGTGTTACGTCAGCAGCAGTGCATTGTGCAATAAAACGCGCAAAATCGCCGTTATAGGGCGTTAAATCAATGCGGTCTAAATGGCAGTGGGAGTCGATTAACATGGCAGTTCTAAAACCTGAAATTACATCGTGTGCGTGGGACGATCAGAATTACTGGTGCCAGCTAAATAAGCCTCAATTTTACGTCGTGCGCCACCTTTATCTTGTTCACTAAATTGCACCCCAACGCCGATAGAACGATTCCCTTCTGCGCCCGGCGGCGTCACCCAGATCACTTTGCCTGCAACAGGTAAACGGTCAACTTCTTCCATCAATTGCAGCAACAAAAAAATTTCATCGCCGAGTTGATAGTTTTTAGTTGTCGGAATAAACAACCCGCCATTTTTAATATATGGCATGTAAGATAAATACAGCGCACTTTTATCTTTAATCGCAAAGCTGAGAATGCGTTGCTGACCGCCTAATGAACTTGGAGTTGACATGCTGTTAATTTCTCCGCTGTCGCACTGCGTGATTGCAACGTGCCCAATCAAGCGCCAGCGCTTCTAATAACAATTGTGGATTGATATTCGCCGCTAATTGTTGACGTGCAGTGAAAATTTGCTGCAAAAAACGATGCGCATCTGCCGCATTAAAGCGCGTCGCTAATGACGCAAATTCATCGCGCCGATCTGGATTATTTAAGCGCGGCGGCGCGACGCTCACATGCAGCCGCAATAAATCGCACAGCCAGCCCGCCAGCCAATCCAATAGCTGCGCTGCGCCCACCGTGTGCCACGCGGCGGCCTCGCGCACCGGATCGCGGGTGCCGGCCGCCAGCGCCAAAAATCCATTCAAGCAGTCGCGGCGCTGCGCCAGCAGTGCGTCGTCATAACCACTCAGCGCCAGCAGCGGCGCTCCGTGCGCCAGCCGCAGGCGCAGTGCCAGATCGCGCTGTTGACTGTGGCGCTGTAACCACGCCAGCGCCTCCGCCTCCGCCGGCAGCGGCACCTTGAGTTGTTGGCAGCGACTGCGGATCGTCGCCGGTAACTGTCCGCTGCGCTCGCCGATCAAGCACAAAATCGTGCGCCCCGCCGGTTCCTCCAGCGTTTTGAGTAGCGCATTGGCGGCGGCGGTGTTGAGGCGATCCGCCGGATCAATCAACGCAATTTTCCACGCCGCCCGACTCGGCGTCAGCGCCTCGCGCCCGGTAAAAACACGAATGGTATCAATCGTGATCGTGTCGGATTTGCTGTCTGGATCGGGGCCAATTTGGATCAAATCAGGATGATTGCCCGCCGCGAGCAGTTGGCAATCCGCGCAGCGTCCGCAGGCAAACCCATCCGCCAGCCGCGCTGTACACAGCAGCGAGTGGGCGAAATGGGCGGCCAGCTGGCGCTTGCCCACGCCGCGAGCGCCGGTAATCAGCAAGCCGTGCACGAGGCGCTCGGCAGCGCGGGCTGCTTGCAGCCGTGCCCAAATCTCATGCAACCACGGTGGTAAGGGTTCAAGGCGCATTTTGTGATTCGCTTTTAGCAATAAAATCAGTGAGATAATCGTTGATTTGCGCGGTGACGACAGCGGGCGCGGCGCTGGCGTCGATGAGGCGATACCGCGCTGGCTCTGCCTGCGCTCGTGCCAGATAAGCGGCGCGGACGGCAGCAAAAAAGATTTCCGCTTCCTGTTCAAACCGATCCGCCGCACCCACTCGTCGGGCTCGTGCTCGCGCCAAACCGACGGCGGGTGCGACATCAAACAGCAGCGTTAAATCTGGGCGCAAGTCGCCCTGCACCAGCGTTTCCAAAGCTGCGATCTGCGCGGGTGCGACGCCGCGTCCGCCGCCTTGATAGGCGTAGGTGGCGTCAGTGAAACGGTCGCAAATTACCCATTGCCCCGCCGCCAGCGCCGGGCAAATCGTGTGCGCGAGGTGTTCGGCGCGGGCTGCAAACATCAGGAGCAATTCCGCCGTCGCCGTCATGCCGCTGTTGCGCGGATCAAGCAGCACCTCGCGGATGCGCTCGGCATTGGCTGAACCGCCCGGCTCGCGGGTGGTCACGCAACGATAGCCGCGCTGTTCCAAAAACTGCGCGAGCGGGGCGACCTGCGTGGATTTGCCCGCACCTTCAATCCCTTCGAGGGTGATGAAGCGCCCGGGGGCGCTTAAATCCCCCCAACCCCCCTTTTTCAAAGGGGGGCTTTTAAGGTGTTTTTTTTTCAGTGGGGGATTTTTGATGCAATCCTTCTCCAACGGGGAATTTTCAACGCAGTTCTCCCCCCTTTGAAAAAGGGGGGCGGGGGGGATTTGTGAGATAGAACTCATTGTTTTTTATCCAAAATGTAGCGCCGCACCGCTTGATTGTGTTCGTCGAGCGTCCGCGAAAAGACATGGCCACCCGCGCCGGTCGCCACAAAATACAGGCTATCGTCAGCACTGGGATGCAGCGCAGCATGAATCGCAGCGCGTCCCGGCAACGCAATCGGCGTCGGCGGTAAGCCATTGATGACATAAGTGTTATATGGATTGACATCGCGCAAATCGGCGCGGCTGATGTTGCCGTCATAACGCTCGCCCAGCCCATAAATCACGGTCGGATCCGTTTGCAGCCGCATTCCCAGCCGCAGCCGCCGCTGAAATACGCCGCTGATGCGGGCGCGTTCCGACGCCTTGCCGGTTTCCTTTTCGATAATTGACGCCAAAATCAGCGCCTCGTCCGGCGTGGTCAGCGCCAGCTCCGGGTGACGTTGCGCCCATTCTGCCGCCAAAATCTGCTCCATCCGCGCCAGCGCCCGCCGCACCACCGCCAGCCGCTCGGTCTGCGCGGGAAAGCGATAAGTATCTGGAAATAAACGCCCTTCCAGCGGCATCTCCGCTCGTCCCAACTGGCGCAGCACCTCGGCGTCGCTCTGCGGTGCCAGCGGTGCGCCGCGCAGTTGCGGATGCGCGTCAATGGCGGCGAGCGCCTGCCGCACCGTGCGCCCTTCAATCAAAGTCACCGTATATTCAATCACTTGCCCGCCAGTCAGCCGCGTGAGCAAGTGCGCCGGCGTCAGCTCCGGTGTCAACGCAAATTCACCAGCTTTGATGCGGGTTTGATCGCCCTGCCAATACGCTAACAGCATGAAATAATAGGGATGTTTGAGCACACCCAGCGCCGTCAACTGCGCTGCGACCGCGTGCAGTGACTGCCCGCGCTCGATGTCAATACGCGAGACGGGCGTCGGCAGCGGCGTGGCGAGAAATTGGCGATAGTCGTTGATGACGATACTGATGAGCAGATTCAGCGCCAGCACCGCCGCTGCAATCTTGAGCCAGCGGCGGTTCATGTCGGTGACTGCGCGGCGAGGCGCACGGCAGTCAACAGCGCGACGGGCAAGGCGCTGCGGTCGTACTGCCGTCCGGCGAGTTCGCGCACTGGCCAAACGCCGATGATGGCGTTGGTGAAAAATAAGCCGCTGGCGCTGGTCAGCGCGGTCAGCGTGAGCGGTGCTTCTGCGCAGGTGATGCCGAATTGTGCTGCAAATTCAAGCGTTACAGCGCGACAGGTTCCAGCAATACCGCTGTGCGTCACCGGCGGCGTGAGCAAGCGTTCATCCGTCCAGACGAACAAATTGCTCATGGTGCCGCCGACCACTGCGCCCTGCGGATCACACATCACGCCCTCGCTGATTGCCGGATCGTCCCATTCGCGTCGCGCCAGCACGGCATCTAAACGGTTGAGATGTTTGAGACCGGCAAGCGCGGGATTGCTGGAAGCTGGCGTGTGACAGTGGCGAGCGACGATGCCATCTGACCACGCGGCTGCTGGCGCGGGTGGCAACGGATAGAGCAACAGAATCCGGTGCGGTGTGGGTTGCTGCGGGGGGCGATAACCGCGTCCACCGCTGCCGCGAGTCAGGATCAGCTTCACCACGCCGCTGTTGATATTCTGTGTGAATTCAAACAGTTCAGCGGTCAGTTGCGCCACGTCCGGCAGTGGAATGCCGAGCCGCGCTGCGCCAACGCTGAGACGGTGCAGATGCCGCGTCCATTGACACAGTTGGCCGTTGTGAAGCAGGAGGGTTTCAAACAGCCCATCGCCGTAGTGCAGCCCGCGCTCGGTGACGGGGAGCTGGTGTTGCGGCTGACCATCAATAAAAACCCGCAGCGGGTCAGTGCCTGCTGCGGGAGTGTTGTGCATTGAAACCATTGGGTTAGGTTTCAACCAAGCGATAACTGCTGGCGCTCAGAGCCGCCGAAACACGAGGGTGCCGTTGGTGCCGCCGAAGCCAAACGAGTTCGACATGGCGATGGTGATTGGCATTTCTCGCGCCGTGTTGGGCACGCAGTCGAGATCGCAAGCCGGGTCGGGCGTGTGGTAATTGATCGTCGGCGGTGCGGTTTGATCGCGGATCGCCAACACCGTGAAAATCGCCTCAGCGCCGCCCGCTGCGCCCAGCATGTGCCCGGTCATCGACTTGGTGGAACTGACCGCCAGTTTGTAAGCGTGGTCGCCAAAAGCGCGTTTAATCGCCATCGTTTCGGCGATGTCGCCCGCAACGGTGGAGGTGCCATGCGCGTTGATGTAATCCACCTGATCGGTGTTGAAACCGGCATCGTTAAGCGCCAGCAACATGCAGTCGCACGCACCAGCGCCATCTTCAGAAGGGGCGGTCATGTGATAAGCATCAGAATTCATGCCCACGCCAGCGAGTTCGGCGTAAATGGTCGCGCCCCGTGCTTTGGCGTGTTCGTACTCTTCCAACACCATCACGCCTGCACCGTCGCTCAATACAAAACCATCGCGGTCTTTATCAAACGGACGGCTGGCACCTTCGGGATCATCGTTGCGACTCGATAACGCCCGCGCTGCCGCAAAACCGCCGAGTCCGACTGGTGAAGTGGCCATTTCTGCGCCGCCAGCAACCATGACATCGACATAGCCATGACGAATCATAATGGCCGCTTCGCCGATATTGTGGGAACCGGTGCTACACGCCGAGACGATGGAATAATTCGGCCCTTTTAAGCCAAATTTAATTGATAAATTACCGGCGACCATATTGATGATATTTGCCGGTACAAAGAATGGTGAAATTCGGCGCGGCCCTTTGTCTTGATAGGCTTGGTAATTGTTTTCAATGCCGGTAATACCGCCAATTCCTGATCCAATCGCAACCCCAATCCGCCGCCGATTAGAATCATCAATCACTAATCCAGAATCAGCAATCGCCCGACAGCCAGCAACCATGCCGTAATGAATAAACTTATCCATTTTTTTCGCTTCTTTTTCCGAGATAAATTCCCCCGGATCAAAGCCATAAATCGGCCCGCCGAAGCGGGTGCTGAACGGTGCGATATCGAAGTGGGTAATCGGTTTAATCCCACTCCTGCCGGCCAAGATGCTGTCCCATGCAGACTTCACGTCCAGACCAACCGGAGCTACAAGGCCCAACCCAGTGACGACTACCCTTCTGCCTGTCATTACGTACCTCTATCGTTCAGAACGCCACCATCGACGCGCCCAGACTGCGCGGCAGGTGATGCCTTATGAAAAGGCATCCTCTGGCGCATTTCGACATAAGAAACTGTTATGCCTTATGTGCGTTGATGTAGTTAATAGCCTGTTGAACCGTCGTGATCTTCTCAGCATCTTCGTCTGGAATCTCGGTTTCAAACGCTTCTTCCAGCGCCATCACCAATTCAACGGTATCAAGAGAATCCGCGCCCAGATCGTCAACGAAAGACGCTTCTGGAGTCACTTCTTCTTCTTTGACGCTTAATTGCTCAATAACGATTTTGCGCACCCGCTCTTCAACGCTACTCATAAAAATGACTTCTCCAAGTGAAAAAAATGATCCTCACGGGATCACGCTGCATTCTAGTGACAAACGACAAGCGATGAAAGCTGCGATCAATATCACCGCGCCCGCCCGCTCAACCCATGTGCATTCCGCCATTCACATGCAAGGTCTCGCCCGTGATATACGCCGCCGCCGCTGACGCCAAAAACACCACCGCGCCAGCAATTTCTTCCGGTTGTCCCAACCGCCCCAACGGAATCGAACCCAGCAACCCCTCGCGCTGCGCCTCCGGCAAAGCGCGGGTCATATCGGTATCAATAAAGCCCGGCGCAACGCAATTCACCGTAATTGCCCGCGAACCGACCTCCCGCGCCAGCGCCTTGGTAAAACCGATCATGCCCGCTTTCGCCGCCGCATAATTGGTCTGACCGGCGTTGCCCGTCGCGCCAATCACCGACGTGATGTTGATAATCCGCCCTTTCCGCGCCTTGGTCATCCCGCGCAGACAGGCTTTTGATAACCGATAAACCGACGTGAGATTGGTATCAATCACCGCATCCCACTCATCATTTTTCATCCGCATCAATAAGTTATCACGAGTAATGCCCGCGTTATTGACCAGAATCGTAGGCGCACCAAACTGCGCAGTCATCTGCGCGAGCAGCGCATCCACCGACGCCTGCTCGCCAACATTCAGCACCAGCCCGCCGCCGATATAACCCGCATCGCTCAACGCCTGCGTAATTCCCGCAGCACCAGCATCTGTCGTCGCCGTGCCCACCACCGTCGCACCTTGCGCTGCCAGCGCCAGCAACAGCGCCCGCCCGATGCCCCGCGACGCGCCCGTCACCAATGCAATTTCACCGTTCAACATGAGCCATCATCTCCAGCGCCACATCCAGCGTCTTCGGATCGAAGACCGGCAGCGTCGTCAAGTTGTCATCAATGCGTTTACACAAACCCGTCAACACCTTACCGGGACCGCATTCCAGCGCCAGCGTCACGCCCTGCGCCGTCACCGCTCGCACCGTCTCCACCCAGCGCACCGGACGATACAACTGCTGCACCAGCAACTCGCGCAGCGCGTTCACGTCGGCAGCGGCAGTCACGCTGACATTGTGCAACACCGGCACCGTCGGCAGCGTCAGCGGCACTGCGGCCAGCCGCTCGGCTAACCGCTCGGCTGCCGGACGCATCAGATCGCAATGCGATGGCACACTCACCGGCAGCAGCATCGCCTTCTTCGCGCCAGCACCCTTGGCGGCTGCGACGGCACGATTCACTGCCGCCGTTGCGCCAGCAATCACGACCTGACCGATGGAATTGAAATTGACCGCTGCCAGTACCGCGCCTTGTGCCTGTTCTGCGCAGAGCGCGATCACCTGTTCATCGCTCAAACCCAGCACCGCCGCCATCGCACCCTCACCAGCCGGCACTGCTTCCTGCATGAATTGCGCTCGCTCGGCAGCCAAGCGCACCGCATCAGCAAAGGCTAACGCGCCCGCAGCAACCAGCGCCGAGTATTCGCCCAAACTGTGTCCCGCCATGAGCGCGACGGGTTGCGCGGTCTGCGCTTGCCACACCCGCCACACCGCCACACCCGCCGTCAACATCACCGGCTGCGTGTTTGCGGTTTGGTCGATCTCCTCTTTGGAGCCTTGAGTGACGAGGTGCCACAGATTCCGACTCAGCGCATCAGACGCCTCTTCAAAGGTGTGCTGCACACTGGGATAAACGGCGGCGAGGGCATCAAGCATTCCGACGGTTTGCGAGCCTTGCCCGGGGAAAAAAATTGCAGGTGGGTGAGCCATGAACAATGTGCTGTCTGTATAAAAATCAAAAAGTTAATAACGGAGCAACACCGAGCCCCAAGTAAAGCCGCCGCCAAATGCTTCCATTAACACCGTCTGACCGCGCTGAATGCGCCCATCGCGCACCGCTTGATCGAACGCCAGCGGAATCGATGCCGACGACGTATTGCCGTGTTCAGCGACGGTGATGATCACGCGCTCCAGCGGCAAATCCAGCTTGCGGGCAGTGGCTTGAATGATGCGGATATTGGCCTGATGCGGAATCAGCCAATCAATGTCGTCGCGGGTCAAGCCGTTAGCTTCCAGTGTTTCCTCCACAATCCGCCCCAGCGTGGTGACGGCGATCCGAAACACCTCGTTGCCCTTCATTTCCATAAACGCAGCTTCGGGACGACCGTTGCCGTGCCCGCCGGGAATTTGCAGCAACTCTTTATAAGCACCGTCGGCGTGTAAATGGCTGGAAATAATGCCCGGCTCATCCGCCGCGCCGAGAACGACTGCGCCCGCGCCATCGCCGAATAACACGCAGGTGGTGCGATCCGTCCAATCCAGCACCCGTGAAATGGTTTCTGCGCCGACGACGAGAACGTGTTTTGCCGCGCCCGTGCGGATGAATTTATCCGCCACATCCAGCGCATACACGAAACCGGCGCACACGGCCTGCAAATCAAACGCCGCGCAGCCGTGAACATCAAGCCGTTGCTGCAATAAACAGGCGGTGCTAGGGAAAAACTGATCGGGCGTGGTGGTCGCCACCAGAATCAAATCAAGCTCAGTTGCCGCAATCCCCGCTGCATCCAACGCATTCCGCGCTGCCGCCTCAGCAAGATCGCAGCACGTCTCGGTGTCGCCAACGAGATGGCGCTTCTCAATGCCGGTGCGCTCCAGAATCCAACTGGCGCTGGTGTCAACAATCGACTCCAAATCCGCGTTAGTCATCACCCGCGATGGCAGATAGCTCCCCGTACCAAGCACCCGTGAATACTGCATCAGGCGATTTCCCTGTGTTGTGCGCTGCCGAGATGACGACCGACCTGCTCGCTGATGCGCTGCGGGATGTTGGCGCGGATTTCTTTTTCGGCAATATAAATGGCGTTTTCAAAGGCGAGCACGTCGGCACCGCCATGACTTTTAATCACGATGCCGCGCAGCCCGAGCAGGCTGGCGCCGTTGTAACGACGCGGGTCCATCGTGCGGCGAAAACTTTTGAGAATCGGCAGTGCCGCCAAACCTGCCAAGCGCGTCCACCACGTCCGTTTGAACTGCGCGGTGAGCGAATGGCGCACGAATTTGGCCACCCCTTCGCTGCATTTGAGCGCGACATTGCCGACAAATCCGTCGGACACGACCAGATCAAGATCGCTCAAAAAGATGCCGTCGCCTTCAACATAACCGATGTAATTCAAGCCGCTATGCGCCAGCAGTTCGTGCGCCTGCTTGACTTGATCGTTGCCCTTGATGTCTTCCTGTCCGATGTTGAGCAGCGCCACTCGCGGGCTGGCAATGCCATCAACTGCCGCCACCAATTCGCTGCCCATCACCGCAAACTGAAAGAGATGCTCGGCGGTGCAATCGACATTCGCGCCGAGATCAAGCATGTGGGTGTGTCCGTAAATCGACGGCACGGCCGTGATAATCGCCGGGCGATCCACATTCGGCAGCATTTTGAGGACGAAACGCGCCGTTGCCATCAGCGCCCCGGTGTTGCCGGCGCTGACGCAGGCATCCGCCACACCGTCTTTCACCAGATCAATGGCGACGCGCATCGAGGAATCTTTTTTATTGCGCAACGCTTTGGCAGGCGACTCATCCATCGCCACCGTTTGCGTTGCCGGATGCACGCGCAAACGCTCGTGAGTGACTGCGCCGAGATGGGGCGCGATCTGCTCCGGTTGACCGACCAGAATCAAGGTGACGTGCGGATTGTCCGCATGAAACCGCAGCGCCGCTGGCACCACGACCTGCGGGCCGTGATCGCCGCCCATCACATCTAAAGCGATGGTGCAGGGCGGCGCGGCGGGGGTGTTGTCGTGACGAGAACGCATTAAATGCACAATGCCGCTACGACTGGATTGACTCACTCAACTGCTTCCGCAGCCTTATCAATCACCTTGCGCCCGCGATAAAAACCATCAGCAGTGATGTGATGACGGCGATGGGTTTCGCCGCTGGTCGGATCAACCGACAACGTGGGCTTGGTGAGCGCATCGTGAGCGCGGCGCATTCCGCGTTTGGACGGGGTTTTACGATTCTGTTGGACGGCCATTTGAGTTCTCCGCGCAGCGCATTGAAGTGGTGAATGCCAATAAAAATGCGTGCATAACGTGTATTAAAAAAACAGGATTTAACATCCTGTTACGGCACCGCGATCAGTATTCTCTGCATCGCGCATTTCATTCAGTATCATCAGGTGTTGGCTTGGATTTGAGCGTGCGCAAAATAGCAAACGGATTGGGTGCGAGTTGCGCGGGTTCCGGTATTTTTTCTGCAAGTGGCGAATGATGAATTGCGGCTGCGATGGGCGGTTGGCAATCACCATCTTGATGACGCGCAACAATTGGCAGTGCCAATAACAATTCATCTTCAATCACTAACAACGGTTCCACTACATCATCATTAACCAACAACGGTTCCAGCGCGGTGGGCAAGGCTTCAGCGGCAGCTTCCGTTTTTACTAATGCCAATTGCACCGGCACATCAATTGCAACGTCAACCACTCCAAAACAGCGTTGGCATTGCAGCGGCAATTGCGTTTGAATGCGTCCCGTGAGCAGAAATCGCCCTTGACTATCACGCGCGAATTGCAATTGATATTGCACAACGCGGGCACAAGCGGCAGAGCTGACAATGACGTCGCTTAATCGCGCAAACGCACTGAGCGCCACTTCACCAGTCAATAAAAGACCGCTGCGTGCCGCTCGCCAAGGATCAAGAGATTCGGGTAATCCGGTTGACATAAGCGCGTAAATCTAACCGATTGGCAGCGATTACGTCAATTGCTGTTACTGTCATCTTCACGATAATGAGACCATTGAGTTTGCAATTCACTTCTGGCTGCACCATGACCGACTCAACCCGCATCGCCTGTTTTTTCTCCACCTCCGGTCACAGCGGCGTTGATCGCGCTGCCGCCCATCTCATTCCCGCCTTGGCAGGGCGCGGCTATCAGGTCGACGTGCTCAAGGTGCGCCAGCATGGCCCGTATTTGCGCGAACCGTTGCCGCCGCGAGTGCGCGTGATCGATCTCGGCGTCAGCCACACTTATGCCAGCGTGCCGGCGCTCGTGCGTTATCTGCGGCGCGAGCGTCCCGTTGTGCTGTTGTCGGATAAAGATCGCGTCAATCGCACGGCGTTGTTGGCGCGAACGTTGGCGCGAGTGCCGACGCGGTTGGTGTTCAGTTCGGGCACGACAATTTCGATTGATCTCGCCACGCGGGGCGCGGTGGAACGCTGGATGCAGCGGGCGTCGATGGGACGGCTGTATCCGTTGGCAGATCAAGTGATTGTGACCAGCGCCGGCGTCGCTGACGACATGGCGCATTACACCGGGCTGGCGCGAGAACGCATCCGCGTGGTGCCCTCGCCGGTGATTCCAGCGGAGCTGTTCACGACCACGCTGCCGCGTCCGCCGCATCCTTGGTTGGGGCAGCCAGACTGGCCGCTGATTCTCAGCGCCGGTGAACTCTGTCATCGCAAAGGATTTGACACGCTGCTTGACGCTTTCGCCCGCCTGCGAGCGCAGCGCCAATGTCGGTTGATGATTGTCGGACGCGGCGCAGCGCGAGAACGGTTGCTGGCGCAGGCAGCGGCGTTGGGCGTCGCCGCCGAGGTGGTATTGCCGGGCTTTGTCGCCGAGCTGTACGCCTACATGGCACATGCCGACGTGTTTGCATTTGCCTCACGCTGGGAAGGTTTGGGCTTTGTTTTGATTGAAGCATTAGCCGTCGGCACGCCGGTCGTCTCAACCGATTGTCCGAGCGGCCCCCGCGAGATTTTGGCAGATGGGCGTTATGGACGGCTGGTGCCGGTGAACGATGCGCCGGCGCTGGCGGACGCGCTGTTGGCAACGCTGGCGCAGCCGTTGCCAAAGCAAGAATTACAATTAGCGGCGCGACCGTATGACATTGAAATCAGCACGACTGCGTATTTAGCGGCGCTGGGTTTGCCGCCATTTCAACCGCATTAAACGTCATTGTCATTTAACGTTAATTCCTGCTGCGTTTCCTCAATCACGAATTCCGATTTTTTTAATACATCGCGCACATGCGGCAGATCAAATCGTTGCTTTTGTTCCAGCATTGCGCGAATGGTCACGATTTGAATACATGGATAATCACGGCGCAACAAAGGATGATGATAAATGCCAGACATCAACGCTTCTTCAACCATATCTTTCGTTGGTTCATTCAGCGTAATTAAAAACGCCATCACCGCTTTTTCACGCGCTTGATCGCCTTTTAATTTCGCAATATCGCCGCGTCCCACCTTGCCAGATTTCACCTGAAAAACGACCTTTTCACTGCTATTGCTTCCAGTCGCAGTATAAGCAACGCCATCAATTCCCTTATCTGCGCCTTTCTTTTCATTGATCGCAGCTTGATTATTGGTGTAGGTCAACACCGCCCACTTCTCAAACTCTTTGCGCAAGCGATCATCTTTTTTGAGCGCCAACGCCTGCGCGGATGCCATATCTTTGGGAATGCCAGATAATATGATTGCGTTCGCAACTTCAGCGCCAAACTTTTCTGTCATGCGCTTGAGAATCACCGCAATACTTTGATAAGTAATATCAATCCCAATCCATTGCCGGTTTAAGCGTTGCGCAACCGCAATGGTCGTGCCGCAGCCGCAATACGCATCCAACACCACATCGCCCTCATTGCTGCTGGCTTGAATAATGCGCTCCAATAACGCTTCGGGCTTTTGCGTGGGATAACCGAGGCGTTCTTTAGATTGAGCTTGAATTGAAGATATATCACCCCAGTCATCACAAATGGAAACACCGCTCATTTCATCCAAATAGCGTTTATATCTAGGCACAGCTCCTTTTTTACTCTGAATGATTCTTCCATCTTTTAACAACTGCTCCATTTTTTCCTTGTTATATCGCCAAAATCTAGTGACTCCCATAAACTCATAACTTGGATGACCACGACTCCCAGCACCCGGAGCTGCAAGATTATCAAGTGCATATCGACGTCCATCTGCATCTTGGTGTTTATAAAACTTCTCTAAATAATCATCACTATATTCTGTGAATTGTTGATTAAAAGTTCTTTTCAAGTTCGCGTTTTTAGCATAGGTAAAAATAACATCTCTCACTCTACCCCAATTTTGCGCACCTTGTTTGTAGTCGTTCTTCGTATTTGTCCTTCGCCAACTAATCTCGTTCACATAATCCCCACCACGCGGACAAAACACGCTATCCAACACCAATTTAAGATAATGCGATGCGGTGGGATCGCAATGCAAATAAAAGCTGCCGGTGGGTTTTAACACGCGCTGAATCTCATTCACCCGCTGCGTCATGCTGAGTAAATAAGACATCAATCCGCCCGCACCCAACACGGCATAAAGTCCTTTTATCAACTCAACTGTTTGCGTCGTATAGCGCCCGTTGTCATTGCCGATGATTTCACGCAAGGCTTGCTCGGCCAGCAAATTCCATGTCCAAGTATCAATAAACGCCTGCGCTTGCGCCTGATCTTCTGTGCCGACATTGGTATAAATCTGGAAATAATTGCGTTTAGAATTAAACGGTGGGTCGATATAACACAAATCAACGCTGTCTCGTGCAATTTTGTTGCGCAATACTTCCAGATTATCGCCATAATACAGTTCGTTCATTGTTAAGACTCACTCTAGCGTGATAGGTGGCAAGCGATTGATTGCGTTGTCAATTGGCGATAAAACCGTTGTTTTTAGTGCCAACTGACAACTTTTTTGCAATTGTGCCACGCTTAAGGTGGTTAGTAAACGCAAAATTCAACTGAGGAAAAATTGGAAGCCGAAATAACCATTATTTCATAATCGCCTTTAGCGGTAGTGCGATAGTGAATTTCATTGTTGCCAACGGATTCTCCCGCAATTTGTCCGGTCGGTCCGGTGACATAGACATCCAGTTGATTGCTGTTGCTGGTGTTACGCGAGATGAACGTTTGATCGCGCCCTAAACGCAATACAAACTGCTTTCCGCCGGCAAAGTTACCGCTGTAGCTTCCACAATAACTGCCTTTAGCAAACTGAATACGGGTTGCGTTACCAGCAATCGCTGTAGCCGCCAGCATGATGCTGGTGACAATGAAAAAGCTGTACAGAAAGAGTTGTTTACGATTCATGTGAAACTCCTGTGTGGATCAAGCTGATTAGCAATGAGCTGTAAATTCTAAATGTTGACTGCGAATAAACAGCATAAACATCAATTTAGTTGTAGTTAGCAATTATCGGTGACAACGCTGTTTTTTACTGACAACTAAACGTCTTTTCTGTAGCGCCACCATTAAAAAATGGCAGCGCCGATCCTGAAAACTTAACGAAACCGCCGTAAATAAAGCCACTCAAAAAAGCGTTTTAATAAGTGAAACACCCGCAGCGACGGTAAGACCAGATTGTAATTCTCAGTACGCGCCACCAGCATTCCGCTGTCATTTGTATCCACGATACAAATCAATTCCACCTTAAATGTTGCTTTGGGTTCACGTCCAGCAAATTCCGCCGCCAAGTTTTTCGCCGCTGCCCGTGCCTGTAAATCCGCCATGTGCGCCTGCTTTGGCATCCAATCCGGTCCCGGAAAACTGCCAGCATCACCGGCGATATACACGCGCTCCAAACCCGGGACACGGCATTGGGCATCTCCTTGAATTAAACCACCCGCCGAGCGCGGCAATTCCGTATTATCAAACCATGTATTGCCGGTCAAGCCGGGCATAAAGACAATCAATTCCGCTTCAAATTCTCCGCCTTCTGTAATCACGGCACGGGGGGAAAAACTTTTGAGTTTATGCCCCAGATGCGTGGTGATATTACGGCGCTTCATTTCCGCTAAAATGCCCGTTACCGCTTTGGGCCCCAACCGATTGCCGGGACGCTCTGCCGGCGTAAAAAACGTCAGATGAAATTGCTCGCGCCGTTGCTCTTTGCGCAACTGGCTATCCAGCCCGAATAAAAACTCAAAGATCGGTCCGCCGCGCATCGAACTGGGTTCATTCGGATTGCTCGCAAAACCCATCGCAATATGTCCGCCTTCCATCGTGCGTACCCGCTCCCGAATTGCTTCGGCAGCAGCAATCCCTTCACAAGGCGTAATCGCGTGTTCAATGCCGGGTAACTTCTTTATAAATCGCCCACCGCTGGCGATGATTAACCCGTCATTGCGAATCTCGCCCGCTGTCGTTTTCAAAAAGCGGCCGTCAGCACTTAAACCAGTTGCTTCTGCTGCCACATGTTTAACGCGCATTCGGGCAAAAAATGCGGTTAAATCAATCCGCAAATCGTCACCGGTGCGCAAGCGACATGGAATCCAAATCAAACCCGGAGAATAAATAAACTCTGGCTTTTGACTCACAACGGTGATCTCACAATTCAATTTGCGCTGTTGCCGCAAAGTTTGAATGGCGGTGAGCGCAGCAAAACCGGCTCCAACAATGGTGATTTGTTTCATCTCTCACTCCTTAATAAAGATCAGTGTTGACCTGCTCAATGCGCAGGTCGGTTCTTGACTATCAATACAATCACGCGCAGTTCAATCACTTCAACAGCAATAACACGCTGATTCCGCTTTGCGCAGAATAACGCGAGTTTATACGGCACTTTTGAGAGGATTTTCCCAATTGAGAATTGCACCGCAGCCCGGCGTTTCATACACATCAATCCGATCTAATTGCGGCAACTGTGTCCCGCAGCGTTCCCGCAGCCATTGCGCCAGCAGTCCGGGATCCGCCGTTGGCAGGTGCGGCAATTCATCAAGGCGCTGGTGGTCAAGCTGTTGATAAATTGGCATAAATAACGCTTTCACGTCGCCATAATCAACCGTCCAGCCGCGCACGGTGTCCAGCGGGGCGCTGAGGTGCAGCCGCAACAGATAACTGTGCCCGTGCAGGCGGCGGCGCGGCTCGTCGGGCGGTGCGGCTGCAAATTGCACTGCACTTTCAAAGCGTTGCGCTTTCCAAATCCGAAACCGTTGCCCGTCGTAATGACAGCCCGCCGTCGCCGTTTCATGCACCGTCACCCGCGTCAGCGCCGCCAGTTGCGGGTGCAGCCGTTGCCACAGCCACTGCGCCAGCAGTTCGCTGGTCGGATTTTCCAAACCCGGGATGTCGTTGAGACAACGGTGCGCGAGGGCGGCGTGGCAAGGCTGCCAGAGCGCATCAAGCGGTTCAAAAGTCACCGCTGATGGCGGCGCGATAGCGTGAAGAACGACCTCAAAACTGTGCCCGTGCATTCGCCCGCACGGATGCCCCGGCGGTACCTGCGGCAGCCGATGTGCGGCTTCAAAACGAAAGCGTCGCCACAGTTGCACCACTCCCGCAGCCGTCACCACTGCGCCTTGCTCCGGCGTGCTGCGCACCGCGACCGCCGCTGCTGGCAACGCCAACTGCGTTTGCAGCCACTGCGCCAGCGCCGCATCGCTCGGTTCTGGCAGCAGCGTGTTGAGATCGCGGTAATCCAGCGCGGCAACGCCGGCAGTCACGGCGGCAGTCAATTGTCCCGTCGCCGCTCCCGCAAAATCCGCCCAATCTGGCGGCAGTTGCGCCCGCACTTGCGCAGAAAAGCCGTGTCCGTGCAGGCGCTGGCTGGGATGGTTTGATGGCACAGTGGTTAAGCGGCGGGCGGCTTGAAAGGGCGCGGTGGCGACATACAACAGTTGTGCGGTCATGGCGCACTCCGCGCCAGCGCCGTCAGTAGCGGATCGGCAACGCCCACTTCGGCAAATCCTTTGGCGCGGAGCAGGCAGGAATCGCACTGACCGCACGGACGCCCGCTCGCATCAGGGTCATAACAACTGCACGTCACGCTGTAATCCACGCCCAACTCCAGCCCGCGCCGGATGATGTCAGCCTTGGTCAAATGCAGCAGCGGCGCGTGAATGCGGAAGTGCGCTCGTCCCTCGACCGCTGCCGCTGTCGCCAAATTCGCCAACTGTTCAAACGCTGCCAGATACGCGGGGCGACAGTCGGGATAACCGGAATAATCCAGCGCATTCACGCCGATAAAGATCGCCTCCGCGCCGAGCACTTCTGCCCACGCCAGCGCAAACGATAAAAAGACGGTGTTCCGCGCTGGCACATAGGTGATCGGGATGCCGCTGCTCATCGCCGCTGCATCGCGTCCTTTTGGCACTGCCAATTCCGCCGTCAACGCTGAGCCGCCGAAGCGGCGTAAATCAATGTCGGCGATGACGTGTTCTGCCACTCCCGCTGCGGCTGCGACTCGCGCTGCGGCTTCCAATTCGACGACGTGACGCTGGCCGTAGCGAAACGACAGCGCATAGGGCGTGAATCCTGCTGCGGCTGCCAGCGCCAGCGTGGTGGCTGAATCTAGCCCGCCGCTCAACAGCACGACGGCGCTGGTCTGTTGTCCGGGTTGCCTTTGCTCCACAATTGAATCCTTCTTAACTAGATGAAATAACGTTGAAAAATTGAGGTGACACGCTGTGATTTATGTTTGGGATCTTCCCACCCGTGTAAGCCATTGGCTGCTAGTCGTGCTGGTGAGCGCCGCAGTGTTCACCGGCCTGAGTGGCGGCAATTGGATGTTTTGGCATGGACGGCTGGGAGTGGCCATTTTAGGGCTGCTCACCTTCCGCCTGCTGTGGGGCGTGCTCGGTTCGACTTACGCCCGGTTTAGACAATTTGTGCCGACGCTCACGACGCTACGCGCTTATCTGCGCGGCAACTGGCATGGCGTTGGTCACAATCCGCTCGGCGCATTATCGGTGCTGGCGCTGCTGACGGTGCTGCTGTGCCAAGCAGTGACGGGGCTATTCGCGGATGACGACATTGCATTTCAAGGGGCGCTGGCGGCGGTGGTGAGCGGGGAGATGAGCCAGTGGTTCACCGGGCTGCATCGGCAATGGTTCTGGCTGGTGGTGGGCGTTGTGGCGCTGCATCTCAGCGCGGTGCTGTTTTATAGCCTGATTCGTGGCGAAACGCTGATTAGGGCGATGCTGACGGGCAACAAAACCGTTACCGATCCGACGGCGACGGCAGCGAGCGGAGGTGGCTGGCTGGCGCTGGTGGTGGCGCTTGCTGGCGCGGCGATGGTGATGTGGCTGGCAGATGGCGGGCTGGTGCCGGTTGCCGCGCCAGTGCCAGCGAGTGCGGTGCCAAGCTGGTGAGCGGTTGTCACCAATAACGGACAACCAATAAAAAAGCCGCCCTAAACGGGGCGGCTTTCACTTACAAAATCAACACAATCAAACCATTATTGGTTCAATCGTCATCGTTGAGACGGAATTTCTCGTGACAAGATTTGCAGGCTTTGCCCACGTCACCAAACGCCGTTTGCACTGCTGCCTTGTCTCCTTCGGCCGCCACTTCCGCCAAGTTATCAGCGGCAGCTAAAAACTCGTGCGCAATGCGCCCCACTTCTTCAGCATTCTCCGGCTTGAACAGCTCCGGCTTGACGCGGGTTTTATGTCCACCAGCCGCTTTATCCGTGCCCGGTCCGTACAACGCACCCATGCCGGAATTGGCGACAGCGGCGATGGCGTTGGCAGCCTTAATCACCTGCTCTTGGTTGAAATCGCCCTGCAAGTTGTCTTTGATCTTGCCCATATTCCACGCCATAAAGCTGTAACCGGCTTGGCGATATTCAATCTGGTCGCCCGGCTTGAGTTCAGCAGACGCAGGGCTGGCAAGTGCGGCGGCGATCACGCCGATGGCAGTACTGGCAATCAGTCGATTCATTCTAAAAGTGCTCCTTTTGGTGATGGTTCAGAATTCGTGGCTCGCAGCATCTGCCGCGAGTCGCACAAGATTAGGCGAAACACGGGGCGCATCAAAGTGACCTGCTGCCAAAATTTTCCAAGTGGCTATGCTAATTTGCAACGGCAACTGGCACCCTTTTTTCTCAAATCACCGCGGACGGCATGATGAACAAGGCGCTTGCCCTCGTCGTCGATGACGAGACCGACATTCTTGATCTGCTCAAGATCACGCTCAAACGCATGGACATTCAGGCGCTCACTGCGACCAGCCTCACCGAAGCGCGAGCGCAGTTGGAGCGCAATCGCTTTGATCTGTGCCTCACCGATATGAACCTCAGCGATGGCTCCGGTCTTGATCTCATTCGCCACATCAGCGAGCACTATCCGCAATTGCCGGTAGCGATGATTACCGCGCACGGCAGCATGGATTCGGCGGTGGAGGCGATGAAAGCGGGCGCGTTTGATTTCGTCGCCAAGCCAGTTGATTTGCAATTGCTGCGGCGCTTGGTGCAGTCGGCACTGAAGTTGCGCGGGCGCGACGGCACCATCACGGCAGAGATGCAACTGTTGGGCAATTCGGCGGCGATGGAGCAGATTCGGCGCTTGATTCTCAAGCTGGCGCGGCATCAAGCGCCGGTGTTCATCACCGGCGAAAGTGGCACCGGTAAAGAATTGGCAGCGCGGCTGATTCACGCGCAAGGCTCGCGCAGCGAGGGGCAATTTGTCGCCGTCAATTGCGGCGCGATTCCACAGGAATTGGTGGAAAGTGAATTGTTTGGACACAAAAAAGGCAGCTTCACCGGCGCAGTGAGCGATAAAGAAGGACTGTTTCAAGCTGCGGAAGGTGGGACGTTATTTTTGGATGAAGTGGCGGATTTACCGCTGCTCGCGCAGGTCAAGTTATTGCGGGCGATTCAGGAAAAGCGGGTGCGCCCAATTGGAACGCAGCGCGAAATTGCGGTAGATGTGCGAATTATTAGCGCCAGCCATCGCAATTTAGATATTGAAGTCGCTGAAGGGCGATTTCGCCAAGATTTGTTTTATCGCATCAATGTGATTGAATTACGGATGCCGGCGCTGCGCGAGCGTCCCGAAGATATTCCGCAATTAGCCGCGCAAATTGTGCAGCGTCTCGCGCCCGCTGCCGTGCAATTAACGCCATTGGCGCTGGCGGCGCTTCAGCAGTATTCATTTCCCGGCAATGTGCGCGAATTGGAAAACATTTTGGAGCGGGCGCTGGCGCTGGGTGATGGCAATATGATTGATGTCGATGATTTATATTTGAAAACTGCGCCGTTAAATCCCCAGCTTTTGACAAATCCACCTAACCGCCCGATCTCAAATCCCCCCAACCCCCCTTTTCCAAAGGGGGGCTTTGATGTGCCTTTTGCAACGGGGGGCGATGTAGAAGACTCTTGTTCAAATTCAAACAGAGAAGATGAAGCGTTTCCTTTAGAAAAGTCGCATCAAAGCCCCCCTTTGGAAAAGGGGGGTTGGGGGGATTTATCAATCGGCAGTTGGGTTGATTCAGCAACAGAGTTTCCCGTTGAACAAGAAACATCTGAAAATCCTCATTTAGAAAAAGGCGCAGCAGATAAGCCCCCCGTTGAAACAGTCACCTCAAAGCCCCCCTTTGAAAAAGGGGGGTTGGGGGGATTTGAAAAAGCATTTGATTTCCCCGCCGTCGCCCGCGCTCTCAATATCAGCGAACGCTCGCTGCGCTGGCGTTTAATGGCGCTGGATTTAATTCCGCGCCCTCCTCCGCTCGCTGCACCCCGCGCATCCGCCAATAAAAAGAAATAGCTGTCATGTCCGAACCTGATCCTTTTGTCGCTTGGATGCGCCAAGCCACGCCGTACATTCACGCCCATCGCGGCTGCACCTTCGTCATCGCTTTTGGCGGCGAGGCGGTCGCCGATGCGCAATTTCCCAGCCTCGTTCACGACATCGCCCTGCTGCACGGCTGCGGCATTCGGCTGGTGTTGGTTCACGGAGCGCGGCCGCAAATTGAGGAGCGGCTGGCGCAGCACGGGGCGCAACTGCGCTACGTCAACGGGCTGCGCGTCACCGACGCCACCGCGCTGCGCTGCGTCAAAGAAGCCGCCGGCACCGTGCGGGTGGAGATCGAAGCGTTGCTGTCGCTCGGTCTCGCCAACTCACCGATGGCGGGTGTTCATATTCCGGTCGTGTCTGGCAACGTCGTGACAGCGCGACCGCTCGGCGTGATTGATGGCGTCGATTACGGGCACACCGGCGCGGTGCGGCGCGTGAATCAGCAGATGCTGCGGGCGCTGCTCGACCAAGGCGCAGTCGCGCTGATGCCGCCGTTGGGTTATTCGCCGACCGGCGAGGTGTTCAATCTCAGCGCAGCCGATGTTGCCCGCAGCGCAGCGGTGGCGCTGGAAGCCGATAAATTGATCTTTTTATTGGAAAATATCGCCGCCACCAGCACGCCGCAGGTGCTGGCGCGAGATGTGGAGGCGGTGATCAGCGCGACGCCGGACTTGCACCCGGAAGTGAGCGCCTGTCTACGCGCTGGCGCAGATGCCTGTCAGCATGGCGTGCGACGGGTGCATCTGGTGGCGCGACAGCAGCCGGGGGCGCTGCTGCGCGAATTGTTCACCCGCGACGGCAGCGGCACCCTGATTTCCGCCGAGCCGTATGAACCGCTGCGCCCGGCGCGAATTGAGGACGTGACTGGCATTTTGGCGTTGCTGCGCCCGCTGGAGGAACGCGGCGTATTGGTGCGGCGCGAGCGCGAGCGGTTAGAAACTGAGATTGAGCGTTTTGTGCTCACTGAGCGCGATGGTTTGATTACTTCGTGCGCGGCGCTGTACGACTATCCCGCTGATAGCATGGCGGAATTAGCGTGTTTAGTGGTGCATCCTGATTATCGCGGCAATCAGCGCGGCGAGCGGTTATTGGAACATTTAGCGCAGCAAGCGCGAGCGCGAAACATTAAGCAGTTATTTGTATTAACGACGCAGACGGCGCATTGGTTTCAAGAGCGCGGATTTCAAGCGGCTGAACTCAATGCGCTGCCAATGGCAAAACAGGCGCTGTATAACTTTCAACGGCGCTCTAAAGTATTTATGAAACCGTTGTAAATTTTACTGATTATTTGAAGGATTAACGTGATTTATCTGCGCAACTTTTTCTATTTCATTGCCCTCGCGCTCGCGTTCCTCACCGCGCCAGCCGCCGCTGAATTGCCCACTGTCGCCAAGCTCACCAGCAGCCTCAATGAAGTGCAGGCGGCAACCAATCTGGATGAGGCGCTCAAAACCAGCGTGCTGGAGCACTACCGGCGGGCGCTGTCCAATTTAGAGGCGGCGACCGCTTTTGATGCCAAGGCTGCCGCGTTTACCGCCGCACTCAAAACCGCGCCGCCAGCGACCGCTACGCTTTTGAAACAATTGAAAAATGCGCCGCCCAGTGCGGTTGAAAGCGGTTTAGATCAGCTTGCCAGTGCTGAAATCACGCAGCGGTTGAGCAAGGTGTTGGCGGAGGTGGCGTTGGCGGAAACGCAGATGACGGAGTTGGAGCAGCGGCTCAATGCCAACATTGAACGTCCAGCAACGGCGCGGGCGCGTTTAAGTGAATTAAAACAAAAACTTGAAGCAGAAAATACGCCCGCGCCAGCGTCGCAGGAAGCAACGGAGTTGGCGCTGGCACGGCGGCAGGCGGCACTGACGCAGCGCGAAGCGTGGTGGGCGGAAACGCGAATGCTGGAGCAAGAACTGCTCAGTCAGGCGGTGCGGGAAGCGTTGGAGCGAGCGCAGCGCGATCAGGTGGCGCAAACGTTACAGGGTTTGAAACTGCGCCAGCAGGCGTTGGAAGAACAGCATAATCAACGGCGCAGTGCGGAAGTGGCGGCCGCGCAGCGGGCTTCGGAACAGGCGCAGCGACGGGCAGAAGATCAGCATCCGCTGGTGCAGGCGTTCACTTCGGAAAATGCTCAGATCGTCGCTTCCGGGGCGCAGTTGGCAGAACAGCTCAATGGCTTGACGGCGGAATTGACGGCGCTGGAGAGCGAGCGCAAACGCATTGAAGCCGATTTTCGCAGCTCTAAACAACGGCTGGAGGTGGCCGGTTTGAGCCGGGCGCTGGGACAGATTTTGCTCGATCACCGCCAACAATTGCCAGACCTGCGGCAGTTGCGCACAACCATCGAGGAGCGTGAAAACGCGATTGCGGAAGCGACCTTGCGGCAAATCCGCTACCGCGAAGAAGAGCGGCAGTTGCGGCATCCTGATGACTATTTGGCGCAGCGGCTGGAGCGGGAACTGGACACGGTCGTCACGCCGCCCAGTGCAGTGGTGCGCCAACAGTTGACGACGGCGTTGGCGCAGCGCCAGCCGGTGTTGGCGCAGGCGCTGAAGGTGGAAGATGATTTTATTCGCCAACTCAGTGAGTTGAATTATGCCGCCGAGCAGGTGGTGCAGGTGACGACGGCGTATGACGATTTTTTAGCCGAGCGCCTGCTGTGGGTGCGCAGCGCCTCGATGCTCAATTGGCAGACGCTCACCGCGTTGCCAGCGGCGCTGGTGTGGCTCAGTTCGAGCGAAGGCTGGTGGAGCGTGGCGATGACGCTGTGGACGCAGCTACAGATTAACCCGCTGTTTTGGTTAGGGTTAATTGTCACAGCGGGATTATTTTGGCGACAACCCGCCGTGATTCGCGCCATGCGGCTTTGCGCGGAACCGGTGCGGCAAGCGCAGACGGATCGCGTGAGTTTTACCATGCAGGCATTGGGCTTGACGCTGTTGGCAGCACTCCCCGGCGCGTTGCTGCTGTGGGTGCTCGGTCAACAATTGCAGGCACCAGAAACCACTGGTTTTGCGCGAGCGGTGGGCATGGCGCTGACGGAAACCGCGTTGGGGCTGTATTACCTGCGGGCATTTCGCCTGATTTGCAGCAGCGGCGGCGTTGCCGAGCGCCATTTCCGCTGGCGCAGCGAAACCTTGAAACGGCTGCGGCGCGATGTTGACGGTTTTACGCTCTACATCATTCCGGTCGCGCTGCTGACGGTGATGGTCTTTCACGATAACGACGCCGAGCGCACCGCCAGCCTCGGACGGCTGCTGCTGGTGGCGAGCATGATCGGCTTTACGGTGCTGTTTGCGCGGTTGCTGCACCCGCGCCGTGGCGTGTTGACGCCGATCTTGGTCGCAGCGCCGCACGGCTGGCTCAATCGCCTGCGCTATCTGTGGTTTCCCGCCAGCATCGCGCTGCCGCTGTTATTGGCAGGGCTGGCGCTGGTCGGTTACGGCTACACCGCCAAAATTCTATTTCAATCATTGGTTTATCAAATATGGCTGGCGCTGGCGCTGCTCGTGATTCAACAATTGATCGTGCGCTGGCTGATGGTGACGCGCCGGCGCTTGGCGGTGCAGGCAGCGTTGGAACGGCAAGCAGCGCGGCAAGCCGACGACGAAGACCCGCTGCTGGACTTGCCAGAGCCAGATTTAGCCGCATTAGATGAACAGACGCGCCATTTAATTAACGCCGCAATTTTTTTTAGTGCCCTTGGTGGCATTTGGCTGACATGGTCAGAAGTATTACCGGCGCTGACTTTATTTAAGCAATTTGCTTTATGGTATTACAACGGCATCGTTGATGGACAAGCGCAATTAACAGCGGTCACGGTAGCAGATGCCGGACTGGTCGCAGTGATTTTGTTAATTGCGATTATCGCCGCGAAAAATCTACCCGCGTTATTAGAAATTCTGTTGCTGCAAAGTCATTCCGTATCGGCGGGTGAGCGTTATGCAATTAAAACCTTAGTGCGTTATGCCATCGTCGCCCTTGCCTTCATCTTTGCATTTAGCGCGATGGGGTTTAGTTGGTCGCAAGTGCAATGGCTGGCCGCAGCATTAAGCGTAGGAATTGGCTTTGGTTTACAAGAAATCGTCGCCAATTTTATCAGCGGCTTGATTATTTTATTTGAACGTCCGGTGCGGGTTGGCGATATTGTCACGATTGGCGATACATCAGGCGTGGTCACAAACATTCAAATCCGCGCCACCACCATTCGCAACTGGGATCGCCAAGAACTGTTAGTGCCGAATAAAGAATTTCTAACCGAACGCTTATTAAACTGGACGCTCACCGATCAACAAAACCGCATCAGCATTCCGATTGGGCTTGAATATGGCAGCGACACGCGACTGGCATTGCAAGTCTTAAAAGAGATTGCCCAAGCGCATGAGCGCGTCTTAACGGAACCGGAACCGATTGTGAGTTTTGATAGTTTTGCTGACAGCGCCCTCATGCTTATTCTGCGCTGTTATTTAGATACGATTGAAGGGCGCATTGATGTCGTGACTGAGCTGCACCAAGCAATTTATGACCGCTTTAGCGAACACGGGTTAATGATGGCATTTCCGCAGCGCGAAGTGCATTTATCTACGCGGCAGCCGTTGGCAGTGCGGTTACAGCAGGAATAAAGTTTGCGTCATTAAGCGTGACGCCGCTGAAAAAAAGTTGTCAGTTAGCGGTAACAACACTGCTGTTTACTGACAACTGACAACGCAATCAATAACCGGCAACTGCGTCAATCTCACCGACGACTCGAAGGACTCCGTCATGTCGCTACCGCTCACCCGTATCGAAATCAGTAAAGACTATCTCAACTTTAGTGCCGGTCATTTCACTATTTTTTCCGCTACGCAACGCGAAAACTTACACGGGCATAATTTCCAAGTCCGCGCTGCCGTGACGACTAGCATTGGCAGCGATGGTTTAACCTTTGACTACATTTTGTTAAAAAAGACATTAAAACGCTTGTGCGATGAATTGGATGAACGGGTGCTATTGCCGCAGCACTCGCCGCATTTACGTTTAGAACAGCAACCGGCGCAAGTGATCGCACATTTCGCCACCGAACACATTCCTTTTCTAAACCGCGATGTCTTGTTGCTGCCGGTGCGCAACGTCACCATTGAAGAATTAGCAGCATTATTACTGACACGATTACAAGCACATCCTGATTTAATTGATCGGGATATACGCGAGATTGAAGTTGGCGTCTCATCTGGTTTGGGACAATGGGCAGTGTCTTCTTGGAAATTAACATGAATGTATTGATGATCACTGGTGCCAGTTCTGGCATTGGATTAGCGATTGCGCAACGGTTTAGCAATAACGGCTGGCGCGTGATCAATATCTCCCGCCGCAGTTGTCCGGTGGCGGCAGTCAATTTAAGCTGTGATTTAACGCAGCCCGACGCGCTATTTGCGCATCACGACGCCTTAACGAACGCTTTAACAACTGCCACAAAAATTTGTTTAGTCCACAATGCAGCAGTGATGCACCTGCATCGTATTGACCAATTGCCCAGCGCCGATTTACGCAGCGTTTTAGAATTAAACATCATTGCTGCGAATCAACTCAATCAGATTGTGATTCCGTTGCTCCCGCCAACATCCAGTGTGATTTATATTGGTTCAACCTTGGCAGAAAAAGCTGTGCCCGGCGTCGCCAGTTATGTGATTGCAAAACATGCGCTGGTAGGAATGATGCGAGCTACTTGTCAAGATTTTGCTGGACGCGGCATTCATACCTGTATGATTTGCCCCGGCTTCACCAATACGCCACAATTACATGCTGTGATTGGCGATAATGCTGACATGCTGACCGGAATTAAAGCATTATCAGCATTTGAACGCCTAATTGAACCGGAGGAAATTGCCGCTACTGTTGCCTTTGCAGCAACAGCACCAGTATTAAATGGCGCAGTGATTCATGCCAATTTAGGACAACGGGAGCGATAAATGGTGAGAATAAAAACCCGTTGAACATTATATTTGCTTCAATCCTAACTGCGATAGTTCTATTCCCTGCAACGTCTTGATAGATTGATGATAAGCCTATGAGTATCAAAGAATATCGTACTGCAACCGAAGCGCGTGGTGGTTTGTTAGTCGTTAAAAATACGCCTAATGTGGCGTTTGGCGACCGCGTCCAAATTGAAGATCACGCTGGTAACTTCCGTAATGGACAGGTGATTCGCGCTGCCGATAACGAGGTATTAATCCTCGTCTTTGAAGGCACCGATGATATTGATTTAGAAAGCACTTGGATTCGCTTTCTTGATGAACCCGTAGAAATTGCACTGTCGCCAGAAATTTTAGGGCGCGAGTTTAACGGTTTAGGTGTGCCGCGTGATGGACGTCCGCCGGTATTATCGAGTTTGCGCCGTCCGGTGAGTGGTGCAGCAATTAATCCCGCAGCGCGAACATATCCGCGTGAATTTATTCAAACCGGTATTTCGACAATTGATGGTTTGAATAGTTTGGTGCGCGGACAAAAATTACCGATCTTTTCCGGTTCTGGTTTACCGCACAATCGCCTTGCCGCGCAAATTGTGCGACAAGCAAAATTAGTCGATCAAGAATCGAGCTTTTCCATTGTCTTTGCGGCAATGGGCGTGTCTTATGCTGATGCCAAATTTTTCCGCGATGAATTTGCCAGTTCTGGAGTGCTGCGCAATGTGGTGATGTTTGTCAATTTAGCTGATGATCCGCCAGTGGAACGCTTGACTTTACCGCGCACTGCATTAACCGCCGCCGAATATCTCGCTTATGATTTAGATCGGCATGTGCTTGTCGTTTTAACGGATATGACCAATTATGCCGAAGCCTTGCGCGAAGTAGCGACTGCAAAAGGTGATGTGCCAGCGCGTAAAGGTTATCCGGGATATTTGTATTCAGATTTAGCCGAGATTTATGAACGCTGCGGTCGTATTCATCAGCGGCACGGTTCAATTACGATGATGCCGGTGGTTTCTATGCCTTCGGATGATATTACCCATCCGATTCCTGATCTCACGGGTTATATCACGGAAGGGCAGATTGTCTTATCGCGGGAATTGCACAATCAAGGCATTTATCCGCCGGTGCATATTTCACCAAGTTTATCGCGGTTAATGAAAGACGGCATTGGCAAAGATGATACGCGTGAAGATCATCCGCGAGTGGCGGCACAATTATATGCGCTTTATGCACGAGCGCAGGAAACCCGCAATCTGGCGTCGATTATTGGCGCTGATGAGTTATCAGAACGGGATCGGCGTTATCTCAGTTTTGCAGATGCGTTTGATACGAAGTTTGTTGGGCAAGGTGAATCTGAAGATCGTTCGATTGAAGGCACGTTAAATCTGGCGTGGGAATTGATGAGCCAATTCCCCCGCGATACCTTGACGCGCATGAAAGAAACGGATTTAGCGAAGTATTATCGGGAAACCGAGTAACGTAAATCTCTCAACCCCCTTTTTTCAAAGGGGGGTTTTGACTGCTCTGTTAATAAAGGTGACATCATGTTAATTATTGATCACGATACCGAACAACGTTTATATCAAATTGCGCAACAAACAGGATTAAATGCGCAAAGTATTGTGCAGGAAGCATTGACAAATTATATTGAAGATATGCAAGACAGTTTGCTGGCACAACAAGCCTTAAATGAAATTGCAACCGGAGCAGCTCCACTCACTTTGGATGAATTAGATGCTTACTTGGACAGTTGCCATTAACGGAGCATTTTATGCCGCTGTCTTGGAATGAAATCAACGCACGGGCGCTGCAATTTTCGCAGAATTGGGCAACCGAAGGTGCTGAAGATGCCGAAGGAAAATCATTTCTTGATGATTTCTTTGCGGTGTTTGGCGTATCGCGGCGGCGCGTTGCCAGTTTTGAAGTGCGGGTGAATAAAGCTGGCGGGCGCTGCGGTTTTATTGATTTATTGTGGCAAGGCGTGTTACTCGTTGAACAAAAATCACGCGGCAAAAGTTTAACGCGGGCGTATGAACAAGCCATTGATTATTTTGCGGGCTTAAAAGACTGTGATTTACCGCGTTATATTTTAGTCTGCAATTTTTCCCACTTCCGTTTATACGATCTTGAAATTGACACACAGCACGAGTTCGTTTTAAGCGAGCTGTATCAAAACGTGCATCTCTTTGGGTTTATTGCCGGTTATAAAACCACCGCTTATCAGGAACAAGACCCGGTTAATATCCGCGCTGCGGAAGCAATGGGCAAACTGCACAACGCGATGCAAGCCATTGGTTATACCGGCGCTGAAGTTGAACGCTATTTGATGCGGTTGGTGTTTTGTTTATTTGCAGATGCTACCACCATTTTTGAAGTGGGGCAGTTTCGTGATTTGATTGCCAATCGCACCGCCGAAGATGGGCATGATCTCGCGCAATGGCTGGATCATTTATTTCAAGTGTTGAATACGCCAGAACACCAACGCTTAATCACTTTAGATCAACAACTCGCAGCATTTCCTTATATCAACGGGCAGTTATTTTCTCAACGTTTGCCAACCGCCGCCTTTAATAGCGCAATGCGTGAGCAGTTATTAGCGTGCTGTCGGTTGAATTGGCGCGACATTTCGCCCGCAATTTTTGGCGCGTTATTTCAAGCGGTAAAAAGTAAAGCGCAGCGTCGCGCTGCGGGTGAACATTACACCAGTGAAGACAACATTTTGAAGTTGATTAACCCGTTATTTTTAGATGATTTGAAAGCTGAATTAGCGCAAATCGGCAAGCGCAAACAAAAGTTATTTGAATTTCAAGAAAAGCTGGCGGCGCTCACCTTTCTTGATCCCGCTTGCGGCTGCGGCAACTTTTTAGTGGTCGCATATCGGGAATTGCGGTTGTTAGAATTGGAAGTCTTAAAACGGTTATTTAGTCAGAAACAAACGTTGGCAATTGGTGTCGGTGAATTTAATGTGTTATGTAATGTGCAGCAGTTTTATGGAATTGAAATAGAAGAATTTCCCGCTCATATTGCCCAAACCGCGCTGTGGTTGACCGATCATCAAATGAATATGGAAGTGTCGAAAGTGTTGGGCGTGTATTACAAGCGCATTCCTTTAACCCAAACGCCGCAGATTCGTCATGGCAATGCGCTACAAATAGATTGGCGCGAGTTCATTCAGCCCAGTCAGTTAAACTTTATTTTGGGTAATCCGCCATTTGTGGGCAAAAATTATCAAACCGCACAGCAGAAACAAGATGTGGTGGCTATTTTCAGCGATGTAAAAGGTGTTGGCAATTTAGATTACGTCACGGCATGGTTTCGGAAAGCCACCGATTATATGGCGGACAATCACGCCATTAAAACTGCATTTGTCTCCACCAATTCAATCACACAAGGTGAACAAGTTGGCGTGTTGTGGGGCGATTTATTGCGGCGCGGGGTAAAAATTCATTTTGCTTATCGTACTTTTTCATGGACGAATGAAGCTAAAGGTCAAGCGGCAGTGCATTGTGTGATTGTGGGTTTTGCGCTGCATGATAAAGAAAATAAACAGTTGTTTGATGCCAATCACGGGCAAGTGCAATCCGTTGCAACGGTTAAAAATATCAATCCGTATTTAATCGCTGCGCCCGATGTCGTGTTAATGACCCGTTCTAAACCATTGTGCGCAGTGCCGCCAATGATAAACGGCAGTAAACCCACTGATGGCGGCAATTTATTATTATCGCCGCTTGAAAAAGATGCGTTGTTAGCGAAAGAACCCGCCGCCGCACAATATCTGCGCCGTTTTGTTGGTGCAGAAGAATTTATTAACGGCATTGAACGCTGGTGTTTATGGTTAGTTGATTGTCCGCCAAGCGCATTACGCGCTATGCCAACGGTAATGCGCCGAGTTGATTCAGTGCGAGAAATGCGGGCTGCCAGCAAAAAAGTTCCAACTCAAGCCCTTGCCGAATATCCCACGTTATTCGGTGAAATCCGCCAGCCGCAGCAGAATTATTTATTGATTCCCCGCGTATCTTCAGAAAATCGCACTTATATTCCTATTGATTATATGAAAAGTGAAGTGATTTGCGGTGATGTTAATTTAATGATTCTCGATGCCACGCTGTATCATTTTGGCGTGTTATCTTCTGTCATGCACATGGCATGGACTCGCGCTGTTGCAGGGCGTCTTGGAACTAGCTATCGCTATTCAGCCGGTATTGTTTACAATAACTTTCCGTGGCTGGACAAACCGACTGATAAACAGCGCCAAGCCATCGAAAGTGCTGCGCAAATAGTATTAGATGCGCGAGCAAAATTTCCCGCTCAATCGTTTGCTGATTTATATGATGTGTTGGCAATGCCGCTGGAATTGAAAAAAGCGCATCAAAGTTTAGATCGGGTGGTAGATAAAGCCTATTCTGCTGCAAAGTTAAATAATGAGCAGGAGCGGGTAGCGTTGTTGTTTAGTCTTTATCAACAGTTGACGACACCGCTGGTCGTTGAAACCGCGCCCACAATCAAACGTTCGCGCTCGCGTTCAATCACCACAAACACCTAAAATCTATTCACAATTTGAATTGATATGATGAGCATTTCATCATATATTTGCAATTATTGCGCTGCCGCATTTATTTACAGCGACCACTTGCAGCACAGCTATGAGTTAATTTATTACCGCGTATTTTATTTGCAGTGCCTTAACGGAGCATTTTATGCCGCTGTCTTGGAATGAAATCAACGCACGGGCGCTGCAATTTTCGCAGAATTGGGCAACTGAAGATGCCGAAGGAAAATCATTTCTTGATGATTTCTTTGCGGTGTTTGGCGTATCGCGGCGGCGCGTTGGCAGTTTTGAAGTGCGGGTGAATAAAGCTGGCGGGCGCTGCGGTTTTATTGATTTATTGTGGCAAGGCGTGTTACTCGTTGAACAAAAATCACGCGGCAAAAGTTTAACGCGGGCGTATGAACAAGCC
>NZ_NRRQ01000025.1 GCF_016583745.1 Chromatium okenii | reverse complement strand
ACTGGAAGATGCAATTTACGATAGTCAATCATTACTACAATTCATTGGCATTGATTTAAGTATTGAATCGGTACCAGATGCGACAACGCTGTTAAAATTTCGCCATTTACTCGAACGTTATGAACTAACTAACGTGATTTTTTCTACAATCAATGCGCAGTTAAGCAAAAAAGGATTGTTGTTAAATCAAGGAACAATTGTTGATGCAACAATTATCAACGCCCCTTCTTCAACAAAAAATCAAGCAAAAACCCGCGATCCAGAAATGCATTCTACTCGCAAGGGAAATCAATGGTATTTCGGAATGAAAGCACACATTGGCGTTGACGTTAATTCTGGGTTAGTGCATACCGTGGTTGGCACAGCGGCAAATGAGCATGATGTCACTCAAGTTGAAAACATTTTACACGGTAAGGAACAACAAGTTTTTGGTGATGCTGGCTACACTGGTGCGAATAAACGCGAAGAAGTTAAAGATAAGTTTAACGAAAAAATGGTCAGTTGGAACATCACTGAAAAACGTTCTAACGTTGAAAAAATGGATGATGGCTTAATAAAAAATCTCACGCAACAACTTGAGAAAGTAAAGGGGCAAATACGAGCGCGTGTTGAACACCCATTTCACATCATTAAAAATCTGTTTATGCACCGTAAGGTACGTTATAAAGGGCTTGCAAAAATACCGCACAACTAAAAACTTTGTTTGCTCTGGCTAATCTATTAATAGCAAAAACGTCACTATTAAACACCTGAAAAATAGAGTCTAGCGCATAAAAGTACCTTAATTTTACCTAACAAAAGGGTTGATTATATTGAATCATTAAAACGGAAACAGTTTATTTAATATCACATTTATAAAAATATGCCCTTAAAAGGGCAACGCAGAGAACATTAAATAGATCAGCGGTTCCTAAGTGCGCACAATCAACGTATTTCGTTCTGAGCATAAACGACACCTGTAAAGCCGTCAATCGTCAGCGTTCAAAAGCAATGCCGGTTTTTTTGAATGACAACCGCTGCGTTCATTTACGGTTGTAAATATCTCAGTAGCAAGATTAGAATGCGCGGTTTTCTCTATTTCTTTTTTACTGAAAAGCGCGTGGGAGCTACGATGACTGCGGTCACTAATCTTCATTATCAAATCAAGCCCGGCGGCACCTGCACTGGGCAATGGCGCGTGCCCGGCGATAAATCTATTTCACATCGCGCCATCATGTTGGCGGCGCTCGCGGAGGGCGATACGCGCATCAGCGGTTTTTTAGAAGGCGCAGATGCGCTGGCGACGCTGGCGGTTTTTCGTCAGCTCGGCGTGGCGATTGAGGGGCCGCACGGCGGCGAGGTGCGGGTGCGCGGCGTGGGAATGCGCGGGCTGCAAGCGCCAACTGCGCCGCTTGATCTGGGCAATTCCGGGACGTCGATGCGGCTGTTGGCGGGTTTGCTTGCCGGTCAAGCGTTTCGCACGACGTTGATCGGCGATGCGTCGCTGTCACGGCGACCGATGCGGCGGGTGACGGAGCCGCTGGCGCAGATGGGCGCACAAATTGCCGCCAGCGCGGAGGGCACTGCGCCGTTGACGATCACGCCAGTCGCGCAGCTCGCCGGTTTGGATTACGTGCTGCCGGTCGCCAGTGCGCAGGTGAAATCGAGCGTGTTGCTGGCGGGGCTGTATGCGGAAGGCGACACCTGCGTCACCGAACCCGCTCGCACCCGCGATCACACCGAGCGGATGTTGACCACCTTTGGCTATTCGGTGCGGCGGCAGGGGCTGCGCGTGTGTTTGACCGGCGGCGGGAGATTGAGTGGTTGTCGCTTGACGATTCCGGCGGATATTTCTTCGGCAGCATTTTTTATGGTGGGCGCGAGCATTGCGCCGGGTTCAGATGTGTTATTGCAAGAAGTGGGCATCAATCCCACTCGCGTTGGCATTATTAACATTTTGCGGGCGATGGGCGCGGATATTGAATTGATTGATCGCCGTACTTGCGGCGGTGAACCGGTGGCAGATATTCGCGTGTGTTATGCGCCATTAAAAGGCATTCAGATTCCGGTCGATCAGGTGCCGCTGGCAATTGATGAATTTCCCGCCATTTTTATTGCGGCAGCCTGCGCCAGCGGCGAAACAATTTTAACGGGTGCGGCGGAATTGCGCGTTAAAGAAAGTGATCGGATTCAAGTCATGGCAGATGGGTTAACGCAATTAGGAATTGTCGCCGAACCGCGTTCTGATGGCATTCGGATTATTGGCGGACAAATGACTTCCACTGCGACCAGTGGGCCAATTCAAGCGCATGGCGATCATCGGGTAGCGATGTCTTTTGCAATTGCGGGATTACGCGCCAGCGGCGTGATTGATATTCACGATTGCGCGAATGTCGAAACCTCATTTCCCGGCTTTGCGACGCTCGCTGCGAACAGCGGATTAAATATCGTGGAGCAGCGGACGTGATTCCGATTATTGTGATTGATGGCCCCGCTGGCACTGGCAAGGGCACGATTGCGGCATTGCTGGCGGCGCGGCTGGGCTGGCATTTATTGGATAGCGGGGCGCTGTATCGGGTGCTGGGTTTGGCGGCGCTGCAACAGGAGATCGCGCTGGATGACGCGCCAGCATTGGCAACATTGGCGACGACGCTGGCGCTGCGTTTTGACGCAGGGCGGGTCTTTCTCGCTGGCGCGGAGGTGACTGACGCGATTCGCACTGAGGCGGTGGGGATGGCGGCGTCGCAGGTGGCAGCACATCCGCCGGTACGCACGGCGTTGTTGGATTGGCAGCGGCAGTGTGCGCAGTTGCCGGGTTTGATTGCGGACGGGCGCGATCTGGGGACGGTGGTCTTTCCGGCAGCGGGGCTGAAGATTTTTTTGGATGCCAGCGCCGAGGTGCGGGCGCAGCGGCGGTATAAACAGTTGATAGAAAAGGGGTTGAATGCTAACCTTTTTGACCTGATTGCAGACATTCGCCAGCGTGATGACCGTGACCGCAACCGCGCCATTGCTCCTTTATGTGCGGCAGCAGAAGCGGTGGTGGTGGACTCCACCGCGTTGTCTGTGACGGAAGTGTTTGATCGAATCTGGGAAGAGGTGAGGCGCGTCTTTCCGAATTTGATGTCGTGAATTCTGTGGCAGCATGACCACGCAGATTCATTTTCACAGGTCGGTGTTGATTGCACCGGCCTTTTCATTTCACTCATACCCCTCGCCCCGGATCGGGCGGAACGGCGCGCCGTTTTCAGGATACTTGCATCCCATGACCGAAAGCTTTGCCGAACTTTTTGAACAGAGTCTCAACACCACCCAGCTCCAACCCGGGGCGATCCTCATGGGCACGGTGATTGAGATCACGGCAGATAATGTCGTGATTAACGCCGGACTGAAATCCGAAGGCGTCGTGCCCCGCAGCCAGTTTCTGAGTCCCGAAGGCGTGCTTGAGGTCGCAGTCGGTGATGAGGTTGCCGTCGCGCTGGACGCCGTTGAGGATGGTTTCGGAATCACCCGACTGTCCCGCGAGAAGGCAAAACGCTTCGCGTCGTGGGATTTCTTGGAAAAGGCGTTCGAGAACGCCGAGACCGTGAAGGGCATGATCAACGGCAAGGTCAAGGGCGGTTTCACCGTCGAATTGGGCGCAGTCCGCGCCTTCTTGCCCGGCTCGTTGGTGGATGTGCGTCCGGTGCGCGACACCGCGTATCTCGAAGGCAAGGAGCAGGAATTCAAGGTTATCAAGCTGGATCGCAAGCGCAACAATGTCGTGGTTTCGCGCCGCGCCGTGGTGGAAGAGGAATACAGCGCCGAGCGTGATAGCTTGTTGAAAAACTTGGAAGAAGGCATGGAAGTCAAGGCGGTGGTCAAGAATCTGACCGATTACGGTGCCTTCCTCGATATGGGCGGCATCGACGGCTTGCTGCATATCACCGATATGGCATGGCGGCGCGTCAAGCATCCGTCCGAAGTGGTTGAAATTGGCGACGAAATCAACGTCAAGGTGCTCAAGTTCGACCGCGAGCGCCAGCGCGTCTCGCTCGGCCTCAAGCAGATGGGCGAAGACCCGTGGGTCAACATTTCGCGCCGCTATCCTGAAAGCACCCGCGTCTTCGGCAAGGTCACGAACATCGCCGATTACGGCTGTTTTGTGGAGATTGAGGAAGGCGTTGAGGGGCTGGTACACGTCTCCGAAATGGACTGGACCAACAAAAACATCCACCCCAGCAAGATCGTCTCGCTCGGCGACGATGTTGAGGTCATGGTGTTGGACATCGACGAGGAACGCCGTCGCATCTCGCTCGGCATCAAGCAGTGCGCGTTGAATCCTTGGGACGAGTTCGCAGCGACCCACAAAAAGGGCGATCACGTTTCCGGCAAGATCAAATCCATCACCGATTTCGGCATCTTCATCGGCTTGGATGGCGGCATCGACGGACTGGTGCATCTGTCCGACATTTCGTGGGATGAAGCTGGCGAACAGGCGTTGCGCCGCTACAAAAAGGGCGACGAGCTGGAAACCGTCGTGCTGTCAGTCGATCCCGAACGCGAGCGCATCTCGCTGGGCGTCAAACAGCTCGACCGCGATCCGTTCTCCACCTTTGTTGCAACCCACGAAAAGGGCTGCGTCGTTACCGGCGTGGTCGCAGATGTGGATCCGAAAGGCGCGACTATTACGCTGGCCGATGGCGTGGAAGGTTATTTACGCGCTTCCGAAATCAATCGAGATCGTATTGAAGATGCGCGGGCGGTATTAAAAGTCGGTGAAGAAATCGAGGCGAAATTCCTCGGTGTTGACCGTAAAAACCGCACCTTGTCATTGTCAATGAAAGCGAAAGATATGGAAGAAGAGCAATCCGCCATCAAGGGCTATTCGCGTGATGCCAACAGTGGCACGGCGACCTTGGGTGATATTCTGCGCGAACAGATGGAAGAGGGACAACGGGGCAATTAAAAACCCCCGCTTGATTGCATTTGAATGCGGGATTCACTATTGAATCCCGCGAGTTTTTTCTAGGACGCGACACCAATGACAAAATCGGAGCTGATTGACATTTTAGCCGCCGAACAAGACCATCTTCCGTATAAAGATGTTGAGGTGGCAGTTCGTAAAATGATCGAACGCATGACGACAGCATTAGCTACTGGTGAGCGCATTGAAATTCGCGGCTTTGGCAGTTTTTCATTGCATTACCGTCCAGCCCGCGTAGGACGGAATCCTAAAACTGGCGAATCTGTTGCGCTCGCTGGCAAACATGCTCCGCATTTCAAACCCGGTAAAGAATTGCGTGATCGGGTGAATGAAGCATTTCAAGAACTACACCACGCAAAATAGTGATCTGCCACCGCGCACCACGCTGTAATCCCTTCTGCTTGACCAACCTCGAACCGCAAAGACTTTAATAAAAAAACAACGTGCAGCCCGCGTTGCGTTTTTTATGCGCTTTGCGGTTCATGGTTCCAATGTTCCTGCTGTTCAATCAAGCTGCGCTCATTCGGAAAGCGGCAACAAAAACGCATTCCCTGACCGATGTCACTCGCAATAAATAACCGCGCTCCGTGGCGATTTAAGACATGTTTAACAATCGCTAATCCCAAACCAGTGCCCCCAGATGCGCGTGAACGAGCGCAATCCACACGATAAAAGCGTTCAGTTAAACGCGGTAAATGCTCTTGCGCAACACCTGGTCCGTTATCTTCTACGCTGAATAACACTGCATCATCAGCGCGTCGCCATTCAATCCGAATCAACGTTCCGGCTGGCGTATGGCGCACCGCATTAAAAATCAAATTAGAAAAGGCGCTGCGCAATTCCGGTTGACTACCGCGCAATAATAACGTTTCATCAATATGAAGCTCAAACTGATGTTGTCCGCCACTCAAGGCTTGTGCTTCCTGCATAATCAAATGCAATTCATCCGGCACCGCAACTGGCGTGCATTCTTCTTGATGCTCGTGCATTTCCAAGCGCGATAACGTCAACAAATCTTCAATAATTGAACGCATCCGCTCAGTTTGATTTAACATTAACCGCAGCGGGCGCTGATGATTGTCTGGTGTAGTGGGCGCATCAATTAACGGCTCCAAAAATCCCGCAATAACTGTTAATGGCGTGCGCAATTCATGTGAAGCATTTGCCACAAAATCGCGCCGAATCATATTCAAATGATAAATTTTAGTGATGTCGCGTCCTACGACTAAACGTTGTTTTTTACGTTCACCAAAAGGCGTAATCCGCAGCGATAACATCAGCGCCCGATTGTGGACAGGAGCAATATCCAACGGACGCATATATTCGCCCGCTTCAACAAAAAGGTCTAAATCAGGATTAGTGAGAATCTCAGTAAATCGTCGTCCATCATCATCCGGCCAATGAATATTCATTAACCGCGCTGCGGCTGGATTTGCCCATTCAATTCCGAGTTGTTTATTCAGAATAACCAGCGCATCTGGTACTGCATTCGCAGCTTCTCGAAAGCGGCGGGAAAAGCGAATTTGTCGTTTACGACTTTTGCGTCCACGCTGTTGATAACGGGCAATACTGCGGTAAATATCGCCCCATAATCCAGATGGAAATGGCGGAATCAAGCGGTGCTGGCGGCGAATTAATAACGTCAAATACACCAAATGATACAGATGACGCACTAAATACGACAAGAGAATGAGCGGCCAGAGCCACGCAAATGAAATCCCAACCAGCCATAAACCGCCGCTAAGAATAATTAGCGGGAATAAAAAACTTAATTCGATGAGGAGAGAGCGAAACATGGACGCTCCCGTAGCAATGGTAGCCAAGACCGTTAGGTTTTATCTGAAAAACGATAACCAACCCCACGCACGGTCTGCAATAAGCGATCATGCCCGGTGGTTTCTAATGCTTTGCGCAAGCGGCGAATATGCACATCCACCGTGCGTTCTTCGACATAGACTTGATCGCCCCACACTTGATCGAGTAATTGCGAACGACTAAATGCGCGGTCTACATGCGTCATAAAAAAGTGTAATAAACGGTATTCAGTGGGGGCAATTTCTATGGGAGCGCCATTCACGCTAACGCGATGACTGATGTGATCAATACGCAAGCCGCCAATTTCAATATCATCAGTTGATTCATCGGGACGGGTACGGCGCAAAACGGCTTTCACTCGTGCCACCATTTCCCGCGATGAAAACGGTTTAGCAATATAATCATCTGCGCCAGTTTCCAATCCTTTAACGCGATCTTCTTCTTCACCACGGGCGCTAATCATAATAATAGGCATGGAGCGCGTTTTGGGATTTTGTTTCAATTGGGTGGCAAGTTCTAAACCGGAACGCCCGGGTAACATCCAATCCAAAAGAATTAAATCAAGTTCTTCCGTGGCTAATAATTTACGCGCATCATCGGCATGACCCGCTTCAATCACCCGGAATTGTGCGTTTTCTAAAGCGAAACGAATCACTTCTCGAATATCCGGCTCATCATCAACGATTAAGATGGTTGCCATACTCATTAGTCCCTAAGCAGAATAAAATAGGTTCGCTCAACCGCGATCCAACGGTCAATATGAAGAGCATTTTATTGACATTGAGTTACAGTCAGATGACTGTATCCAGAGCAATCGTCACCACTCCGGCTAAAAGAGGATTAACGCATGTCTAACGCTACCTTAGTTGCTCGCACGGCGCTTTATCAAGGGCGCGTAATTGAATTAACCCGCGATACGGTGCTATTACCGAATAGCGATCAAGTTGAACTTGAAATTATTCATCATCCGGGTGGTGCCGCAGTTGTGGCACTTGATGAACGTCAATTTGTGTGTTTATTGCGGCAATTTCGCCATGCGGCATCCGGTTGGTTATGGGAATTGCCAGCGGGACGCATTGATCCAAATGAATTGCCAGCAATGACAGCACAGCGCGAATTAACTGAAGAAGCGGGAGTGACTGCCGCAATTTGGAATCCATTGGGCATGATGCACAGTTCGCCCGGGATATTTACCGAGATCATTCATTTATGGTTGGCGCAAGAACTGACGCCGGCACCGCTTGCGCACGAATACGGTGAAGTGATTGAAATTGTGTGGGTGCCATTACTTCAAGCCTTAGAATGGTGTCACGATGGCACCATTACCGATGGCAAAACCTTAATTGGTTTATATCGGGCGCAGGCTTTTTTACAAAATGCTGCGGATTTACTCGCTGAAGCGCCCGGTTGTTGAATAATCACCGATAAAAAACCGCAATTTTTTATAAACTGCGGTTGTGCTGATTGCAAAACGGGGATGCTATTGTATCGAAATAGAATAGGTTCCCGTTTTAGTGGGGCGATAGGCACGAATTTTAATGTAATAGGTGCCCGGTTTTAAGGTGCGGACAATTTTGGCTGCATAACCAAAACCATCATCATCATCTTCTTCTAAGATCGCAGTTTGACTATTGGGGCCATAAAGCTGCATGTAATTATCCAACAATGTGCCTTGCCAAGTCTCAATGCTATAACTTTTTGTAGTATTGATGCTCACTTGATACCAATCAACATCACCGACTGATGAAAGATTACCAAAACTGATGTTGCCATCAACCGTTAATAATACAGGCGTCGCAGTGGCAGTCGTGAGAGCGCGATAACCACTGTTTGGTTCACTAAAAGCACTGGTGCCAGCTGTATTCGTTGCTTTAATCCAATAATAATAAGTGGTGCCAGCAAGTGCAGTCTTATCTTCATAAATCAACGTCGTTGCAGTTGCAATTTGTTTTGCAGAGGCTTGATAATTGATGGTGTTACGCCAAATGCTATAACTTGTAGCATTCGCAACAGCATTCCAAGTAATGCGCACCAAAGTTGTATTATCGCCATCAGTTGCATTCACCGCTGTTGGTGCTATCGGTTTAATCACAGTCACGTTATTCTCAGCGCCACCAGCACCGAGCCATTGTTTCAGTTTTGTATTATAGGCAATCTCAAAACGTCCGTAGGTTGAAACGCCATCTTCATCATAGCAGGAGTCATTGCCGCCCCATAAAGTCCCAATAATTTGCTGGGCATCATTAAAAAGTGCCGAGCCGCTGCTGCCATTTTCAGTCACCCCCTGCGACCAATCAACGTCGATATAATTGCCGCTGCTGCTTGATGCTGGATGACAATAGAATGTGTCATCATCATCATCATCAGCGTAACAATTCTGGTACGCATCAAGTTGTCCAAAGCTAATTTTTTTAAGATCGCCATCTGGATGATGAATGCCAGTGACCACATCATTTAACAATGGCGTTGCGGTAGTCCAACCGAGATAGACAACGCCACTTGGTGGTTGTTTATTTAAGTGCAAAAAGGAAGTGTCTGTATTCGCACTGGCATATAATAATTTTGCTCCGCCGGTGAGTTTGGTGTAGCGTGAATCGCGCAGACTACTGTTACAAAAAGCTGATTGATAAAACCAATGCGTTTCTAACGTTGAAGCAGCAGTTTGTGTGGAAATACAGTGATTTGCAGTTAAAAAATAAGGCACGCTAGTTGCTGTATCACTGTCGTTAATTAAACTTCCAGTGCAGCGATAAGAATAGCCACCATCGGTATAAACCATTTTAGCAACACCACTGGACGCATCATTCCAATTTGCATAACACTTGACATCCAATTGGCAAAATCCCGCCGTTCGTGCGGATAACGGGTCTTGAAAGAAATGGCTGAGACTAGGAATCTCTAGCTGCAAATCCGTATTATCATTATCACTGGGGAGATAAATCAAAATGGTGGCGCTCTCACCCGTAATCATTGGGCTCCAATACGTTTGTCCAGCACTTGAATGATCGCCCGCAGCGCGATTGGTGGCGATGAGTTGGTTGATTTCTGCGCCGTGAATTGGTGCTGCGACAGGATCGCTCCCATGTGCTGTAAAAAAAGCGAGTTGGGCGTTATCTGGAAGCTGTGTAATTAATAACCCAAGCCGCACTGCTACCGCGTTTGGCGCTTCAATCGTTAGCCCTAACAATTGCCCGCCAGTTGTCAATGGAATATGTAAAAATTGGTTAAAAACGTCATTACCGCTCAATTCTGTTAATGTGACGTTGCTTCCAATTAACGGCGGCGTGGTTAAATTACCGCGCCGTTGCGCAGCATTTACTGGAACAGGCGCAGGTGCTGTAAATACTGGCAATTGCGAGCGCAGCGTGGTGATGGCGCTAAACGGCGTATATTGTGATCGCGCCAACGCTTGACTACTCCGAAAATGATTTTGATAGGATTGCGCAGGAACTGAAATCACTGGCGCGGCAATGAGAGTGCTGCTGGTGGATAAGCAACCAATCAATAGCAGGTAACGCGAGGCGTGAGTCATCATGGTGTGCTCCGTCAAATAAAATTGATATTGGTGTCTATTATTTGCAGGTGTTGATGTGATCGTGTTTATAGGCGTTGTGCAGTTGCCAAGACGCGCAGTTGTTTTGTATAAAGACGATGATCTGTGATGCGCTGAATTCGGTACCCGCACGCTGTTTGGAAATGCAACGGCGTGGCGCTTAATATCATTTATGGTGTGGTTGATTCCGTTCATCACGCAATTCTTTTTAGTAGATTCTTCGGTGCGGCTCTCTAAAACAACCCAATCTTCTTTAGCAGCACCATCCGCTCCGCTCCGCTCCCCCGTTTTGTGGCAGCGCGTGGCGTTGGCATTCGGTCAATTCGTGGTGACTGGAATTGCTAATGTGCTACAGCTTACGTTTTTAATCAGCGTCAGCGCGGCAATTTTTGTGCAAACAACGCTGCCAGAAATTCCCGATGTGCAACGCTTGCGCACCATCGTTTTGCAACAGCCACTCCAAGTCTTTAGCAATGATGGCGTCTTTATGGGTGAATTCGGCGTCGAACAGCGCCAAACAGTGCCGTTAGCAGATATTCCGAATTTAATCATACACGCATTTTTAGCTACTGAAGATAATCGCTTTTTTGAACATCGCGGTATTGATGTGATTGGAATTGGAAGGGCGTTATTAAGCTATTTAGAAACCGGTGAAAAAACGCAAGGCGGCAGCACCATTACCATGCAAGTTGCCCGCAATTTCTTTTTATCGCCACAGAAAACATTTCAACGTAAACTGATGGAAGTGTTATTAACGCTGCATATTGAGCAGCATTTAACCAAAGAAGACATCCTTGAATTGTATTTGAATCAAATTTTTTTCGGGCATCGTACTTACGGCATCGTTGCTGCCGCTGCACTTTATTATGACCGTCCGCTGGCGGCGCTCACGATTGCTGAAATCGCCATGCTGGCTGGCATTCCCAAAGCGCCATCGGCGAATAATCCGCTCGCCAATCCAGCGCGGGCAATGGCGCGACGTGATTACATTTTAGGACGAATGCACGCATTGGGTTATCTCACCACCTCGCAATTGCAACAAGCACTTGCCACGCCAAACACGGCGCGGCTGCACCGGCGCGAGATTGAATTGGATGCCGGTTATGTCGCTGAAATGGTGCGGGCGGAAGTCGAAAGTTTTTATGGCAGCGCCGCCGTCACGCAGGGCTATCGCGTCACGACCACCATTGACTCGCGCCTGCAAAATGCTGCGCAGGACGCCGTGCGCACCGCGTTGCGTCAATATGATCGGCGGCACGGTTATCGCGGGCCGGAGGCGACGCTGAAGGTGACGGAATTGGCGGAATTACAACTCGATGATTATTTGGCGACTGTGACCGCGATCCCGACCTTGACGCCGGCGCTGGTGCTCAAAACCAGCGCCAGCGCCACCGAGGTCTATCTCGGACAAGGGCAGCGCGTGACTCTCAAACCGAGTGCGCTGGCATGGGCGCGGAGTCAGCGCGATCTCGCCCATTGGCGCGGCGCTCGTCGCAAAGCTGCTGCTTCGGTGCAGGTGGGCGATTTGATTCGGCTGCGGCGCACCGCTGCCGGCAACTGGGAATTGAGCCAGATTCCCCGCGTCGGTGGTGCGTTGGTAGCGGTGGCACCGCATAACGGCGCAGTGCGGGCGTTGGTCAGCGGCTACAGTTTCAACGACACCCAATTTAATCGGGCGGTGGAAATGCGCCGCCAGCCCGGTTCCAGTTTCAAGCCATTTGTGTACGCAGCGGCGCTGGCAAAAGGCTGGACGCCAGAGCGCACCATCCGCGATCAAGCCGTCGCTTTGCCCGCGTATCTGCACTGGAATCCGCAAAATTCTGACCACCGCGAACTCGGCCCGATTCCGCTGCGCAAGGCGCTGGCGCTGTCACGGAATCTCGCCAGCATCAGTCTCCTGCAACAGGTCGGTCTCACCACCGCGCAGACGTTCATCCGCCGCTTTGGATTTGACGCTGAGGCGCTGCCGGAAGGATTGACGATGGTGCTCGGCACCGGCGCGGTGTCGCCGGTCAAGCTGGCAGAGGGTTACGCGGTGTTTGCCAACGGCGGTTATCACGTTATTCCTTATTTTATTCAACGGATTGAAGACGGCGAGGGGCGCATTTTATTTGAAGCGCAACCGCCGCAAGCCGCTGCGCCAGCTCCGGCTGCCGCGCAATCCCCGGCGGAAACTGCGCCAGCGCCACCCGCTGCCGAGCGCGTCATCTCGCCGCGAGTGGCGTATCAAATGACCACGATGCTGCGCGGCGTGATCGCGCATGGCACCGGCTTTCGTGCGAAACGGCTGGGGCGCAGCGACATCGCAGGCAAAACTGGCACCACCAACGATATTCGGGATTCATGGTTTGCTGGCTTTCATGCCAGTTTGGTGAGCGTGGCGTGGATGGGGTTTGATGATTTCGGCAAGCTCGGCTGGGGCGAAGAAGGCGGCAAGGCGGCGCTGGGGATGTGGGTGGAATTCATGCGGCAGGCGCTGGATAAGCAACCGCTGGTCGCGCTGTCGCCGCCGCTGGATACCAACGCCGATGCCGATATTGCCGCTGATGACACGGCAGACGGCGCTCCCGCTGGAGACATCGCGCCAGCTCCGGCTCCGGCATCTGCCGCAGTGACGGCACCGTCAGCAGATGCCGCCCTCGCGCCTCCGGTCACACCGCGCCCGCGTCGCCCACGCCCCGCGCCAGTTGCGCCGCGTTCCGTCACCGCCGCGCCAGCAAAACCTAAATCTCCTCCCCCCAAACCCAAACCGTCAGCGCCACCGCGATCTGCGCCGCGAGTGATGGACGATCTGTTTTAGCCGCGATGAGCTCAACCATGACCAACTGTTTTGCTTCGGCAGTGGATGCCAGCACCAGCACCTTTGTTCACCAGCCGCCACCTCCCGCGCTCAAGCTGCGCTGGCTCATTTTGGCAGTGCTGACCATATTTATCAGCGGCGGGCTGTTGATTTGGTGGATGCTGGTACGCGCAGATCACGAGTTGCGGGCGGGGTTATTGGCGCAAACCCAGATCATGGTGCAAACGCTCGACACCCAGCATCTGCACGCGCTCGCGGGCGGTGCTGAAGACCTCGAAAAACCGGAATATCAACAGTTATCGGCGCAATTGATCACGCTGCGGGCGTTCAATCCGCGCTTGCGTTTTGCCTATTTGATGGGGCAACGCGCCAACGGCAAAGTGTTTTTGTTTGCGAATAGTGCGCCATACGGATCGCCCGATCATGTGATGCCCGGTGAGCCGTATGAGGACATCACGCCCGGCTTGCTGCGCGTGTTTAACGAGCAGGTGCCGCTGACGGTAGGGCCCGAAACGGATGCTTGGGGGACGTTTATTTCCGCATTGGTGCCGGTTAGCAACCAAGAACTGCTCACCGTCACCACGCCTAGTGCGGTGCAGGAAATGGTGCGGCAAGCGGCCGAGTTTTATCGCACCTACGGGCGCGACCGCTTTGTGCAGGAATGCAATCAAGTCAACAGCCGCTTTCATCAAGGCAAGGTGTTTGCGTTCGCGTATGACCGCAACCTGATTTTACGCGCCCATGCCGGGCACCCAGAAATAAGCGGACAACCGCTGCATCCAACCGCAGCGCCAACTGGTTCCAGCACTTTATACAATAAAATTCAAGAATTTGCGCTCACCAAAGGCTCCAGCTGGCTTGATGATTCCAGTCTCGATCCGACGGTGCCGCCATTCCTTCCACAAGTGAGTTATGTCGAACGGGTCGGCGATCTCATCATCGGCGCGGGCACCTATCACAGCGGCACGCGACGGGCGCTGTTGGGAGTGGACATTGAGGCGACGGATTGGATGCTGGAGGTTGCCGCTCATGCTGCGGTTCCAGTGGGTTTGCTGTTGGTGCTGCTGATTGGAATGGTGACGGCGCTGGTGCTCACGCGGCGGCGACTCGCCAATCCGAAGCCGATTCTGCGGCGCTTGCTCCCGCCGTTAGCAATTATCTTGCTCTTGCTCACTGCCGGCACCAGCACGGTGCTGTGGCAACAACATCAGTACCAAATTAGCGCCTCTCTCACCGTTCTCAGCGCCCAAATATCCAACGATTTCAGAGCAGTGCTAACCCAGCAGGCGGAGGGACTCGCCATCGCGCTGCAACCGCTGGTAGCCGATACCCGTTTGCACAAGGCGCTCGTGAGCGGCGATCGCAACCGTTTGGGCACGGCGTGGCAAGCGTTGTATCAACTGCTGCTCCGCGATCATCACCTCACGCATTTTTATGTGCTTGATCCGCAGCGCACCTGTTTGTTGCGGCTGCACAATCCCGCTCACTTCGGCGACCGCATTGACCATTTCACCGCCCGCGAGGCGGAGCGCACCGGCACTCTGGCGTCGGGAATTGAGATCAATGCGCTCGGCACGCTCACGCTGCGGGTGGTGCAGCCGGTGGTGGTTGACGGCAAGGTGTTGGGATATATCGAACTGGGCAAGGAAATTGAGGAAGTGCTGCGCCATGTGCAGCAGCGTTCCGGTAGCCAGTTGGCAATCACGGTGCGCAAAACGTTGCTGGAGCGCGGCGCGTGGGAAAACGGGATGCGGCGCTTGGGGCGCGAAGCCGACTGGGATCGTTTGCCCAACAGCGTGGTGATTTATTCCTCCCAAGGGCGGGTGCCGGATGCGTTTGCGCCAGCACTTGATCCGCCAGCGGCGACGCCGTACCAGCGCGAGCACCCGCAGCGGCTGACCTTTGCCGGACGGGATTGGTATTTGTTGAGTATGCCGTTGCACGACGTGACGGGGCAGGAAGTGGGCAATTTGGTGGTGATGCACGATTTCAACGCCGAACAACATGCCTTCAGTCGCTTTTTGACGCTCGGCGGCACGACGGGAATGGTCGTGCTGGCGCTGTTATTGGGAATGATTGTGGTGCTGCTGCGCCGTGCCGATCAGGACATCCTCAGCCAACAGCAGGCGTTATGCGCCAGCCGTGAGCAATTTGCGCTGGCGATCAACGGTTCCAACGATGGCATCTGGGATTGGAATCGAGAAACCGAGCGCGTGTTTTTTTCGCCGCGCTGGAAAGATCAATTGGGCTATCGGGATGACGAGTTGCCCAACACCCAAGACAGCTTTTTTGGACGCTTGCATCCCAACGATGTCACGACCGTCAACAACGCGCTGCATCTGTATCTCAGAGATCGCCAGCGGCACTACAGCGTTGAATTCCGCCTGCGCCATAAAGATGGCAGCTATCGTTGGATTCTTGCACGAGGCGCGGCGATCTGGGATGACAACGGCATCCCGTTTCGCATGGCAGGCTCCCACACTGACATCACGGAGCGGAAACGGGCGGAAGAGGAACTGCGTCGCGCCAAGGAAGAAGCGGAATTGCTCAATGCTGACTTGGAGCTGCAAACGGCATTTGCGCAGGAACAGGCAGCGCGAGCGGAGTTGGCGAGCGTGGCGAAAAGTGAATTTCTCGCCAATATGAGCCACGAAATTCGCACGCCGATGAACGGCATCATCGGCATGACCGGCTTGCTGTTTGATACCGCGTTGACCGACGAGCAGCGCCATTATCTCAACATCGTCAGTGACAGCGGCGCGGTGCTGCTGCGGCTGATTAACGACATTCTCGATCTGTCCAAAATTGAAGCCGGCAAGCTCGATTTGGAACGATTGGAATTTGATTTGCCGCGACTGGTGCAGGAAGGGCGCGAGGCGTTGCAGTTTCAAGCGCAGAGCAAAGGTTTGGAATTTTCCTGCACGGTGGCGGCTGAGGTGCCGCAATATCTGTGCGGCGATCCGGGACGACTGCGGCAGATTCTCATCAATTTGATTGGCAACGCGATCAAGTTCACGCCCAGCGGCGCAGTCACCAGCACGGTGACGGTGTTGCAGCATACCGATGAGCAGGTGTTGCTGCGCTTTGCGGTGCAGGACACCGGCATCGGCATTCCTGAAGACAAGCTCGGCTTGCTGTTTGACAAGTTCACGCAGGTTGATACTTCCACCACGCGGCGCTACGGCGGCACGGGTTTGGGGCTGGCGATTTCGCGGCAGTTGGCGGAATTGATGGGCGGCGCGATTGGCGTGAGCAGCGTGGAGGGAATGGGATCAGAGTTTTGGTTTACCGCCTTGCTGGCGCTGCCCAGCGCCGAGGCGGAGCTGCCGCTGCCAACGCTGCCGAAAGCAACTGCCGCGCAACAATTTGCCAACTGTCAGGCGCAAATTTTGTTGGTAGAAGACAACGTGACCAATCAGCAGGTGGCGCTGGGCATTCTCAAAAAGCTGGGATTACACGCGGAAGCGGTGGCGAATGGAGCCGAGGCGTTGGCGGCGGTGAGCACACGGGCGTATGACTTGATTGTGATGGATTTACAGATGCCGGTGCTGGATGGTTTGGAGACCACGCGCCGGATTCGGGCGCTGGCGGCGACGGTACACAATCCACAAGTGCCGATCATCGCCATGACCGCCAACGCGATGCAGGGCGACCGGGAACGCTGTTTGCGGGCGGGCATGAATGATTATGTGGCAAAGCCGGTCACGCCGCCGCAGTTGGCAGCGGTGTTGCGCAAATGGCTGCCGTGCTTTGCGGTGACGCTGGCGAGTGCGCCAGCGGCGGCGGCTGCGCCGGCACAATTGATCTTTGATCGTGACGATTTGCTGGCGCGGCTGCTGGATGATATGGCGCTGGCGCGGCGCGTTGCTGACGGATTTTTAGCGGATATGCCGTTACAAATCAGTGCGTTGCGCGAGAGTTTAGCGATGGATGATCGCTTAAAAGCGCGGCGTCATGCCCACACGATCAAGGGCGCGGCGATCAATGTTGGCGGGCAACGGTTGAGCGCGGCAGCGGCGATTTTGGAGCGGACAAGCGCGTATGGCGATCTTGCCCAGCTCACGGAGCAAGTGCTGGTAGTGGAAGCGGAATTGATGCAATTGCGCGAGAAAATGAACTTGGAATTAGCATTAGAAACTACGGCGGAGGCGCTGCTGCCATAACGGACGCACGTCAATAATGAACACCACGATGAAAAAGGCGCTAAAACAGGCGGTTGCAGTGAGAAATTCTGACCAAGAAGCGTGTTCTTGCCAGAAATGATGCGCATATAGCAGCGCAATTGCCAAACCAATATAACCACCAACCTTTTTGAAATCATAGGGCACCGGATAATAATGGCGTCCTAATAAATACGAAATCATCACCATCGCGCCATAACAGACTAAATGCGCCCACGCTGCGCCCGCATAGCCATAGATTGGCACCCACCACAGCAATAAAATAATCGTGATTCCCGCGCCAATTAACGACACGCCAGCGCCGAGTAAGGTGCGATCAGTCAATTTATACCAAATCGACAAGTTCACATAAATGCCGAGTAAAATGCTGGCTAATAACAGCACCGGCACCACGCTTAATCCACTGCGATACTCACTGCCGACAAAGTATTGAAAAAAGTTAAGATACAGCGTGACCAGTAAAAATAACGCAGTGCAGCAAATCACAAACCAATTGAGCACCAGCGCATACGTTTGGCGGGCATCGTTTCGTTGTGCGTAATTAAAAAAGAACGGCTCGCCAGCGTAGCGGAAGGCTTGAATAAATAGCGCCATTAAAATAGATAACTTATAACAGGCGCTATAAATACCGAGCTGCGCCATGTTGGTCGCATCATCAAACGGCAACAGATATTTTAATGCTGCGCGGTCGAGCATTTCATTGATAATCCCCGCAAAGCCAATCACAACCATCGGCATTGAATAACGCAGCACGCGCTGAAACAGTTCCAGATCAAATGAGGTCAGCGGGATGCGCAATTGTGGCGTTAATAATAAAAGTTTTAAGCCGCTGGCAATGAGATTGGCAATAAACACATAACCCACGCCTAACTCAGGATTCCATAATGCGCCGAGCAGTGAATTGGGATCATGCACAAATGCTTGCCGACAAATACTGATAAAAAAGACTGTTAAACCCACGTTCACGCCGATTTCTAATAATTTGAGCGTGGCAAAACGCGCTGCGCGTTCTTCAGCGCGTAAACGGGCAAAGGCAATCGCGCCAATAGAATCAAGCGCCAAAATTGCTGCGCACCATAAAATATAATCGCTGTGCTGCGGATGATGCAGTAATTCAGCAAGCGGTTGGCGCTGCCAATAGAGTAAAAGAAAAAAACCGACATTCAGCACCAGCAACGTGCTTAAAACGGTGCTGTATACGCGCTCAGATTGCCATTCACCGCTGGCGCGGAAACGAAAATAACCCGTTTCTAATCCGAACATTAACACGACGGCAAAAAAGCCCATATACGCATAAAATTCGGCAATGACGCCGTATTCTGCGGGGGCGAAGGTGTAGGTTAATAACGGAACCAGCAGATAATTGAGAAAGCGCCCGAAGACGCTGCTGACGCCATAAATAGCAGTTTGTGAAGCGAGTTTTTTAAGCGGGTTCAAACTTTTCAATCCCCCAACCCCCCTTTTTCAAAGGGGGGCTTATTAGTGAAACATCCCAATAACCATTCATCTTTGATAAATCCCGACCCTTTGTAAAAGCCCCCCTTTGAAAAAGGGGGGCTGAGGGGATTTAACGGCGCATAAATTCTGGCTGCGCCAGCGCAGCGCGGTGAATGTCGGCGTTGTAATACTCGGTTGCAAACGGCTTTTGTTGCGCCGCTGCAATGTCAAATTCCGTCAGCGCGACGGTGCCGCTCGCCAAGGTCGCGCTCCACCAGCCCGATGGATAAATCGGCTGTGGAAACAACAACGTTTGCGTGTTGGCGAAACCTGCGCTGCGCATCGCGCCGTGCATGTCGCGCAAAATCTGTTGGTGAAACAAGGGCGATTCGCTCTGCTGCACCAAAATCCCGTTGGCACCCAACACGCGCTGACAGTCGGCATAAAAGGCGCTGGTGAACAATCCCACCGCTGGGCCGACCGGATCGGTGCTATCGACAATCAACACATCGACGCTGCCGGGCGCGGCGTTTTGAATCCAGCGCACGCCATCTTCAAACAGCAATTGCGCTCGCGGATCGCTGTTGGCAGCGGTCAATTCGGGGAAAAACCGCTCCGCCAGCCGCGTGACCTGCTCGTCAATGTCAATCTGCACCGCCGTTTCCACCGCTGGATGTTTGAGCACTTCGCGCAAGGTGCCGCAGTCGCCACCGCCGATGATGCAGACCCGGCGCGGCGCGGGATGCGTGAAGAGCGCGGGATGCGACATCATTTCGTGATATAGAAAATTGTCGCGGGTTGACAACATGGTGCAGCCGTCAATCACCATTAAATTGCCAAAGCCAGTGGTGGCGTAAATTTCAATCAATTGAAAGGGCGTTTGTTCGACGTGTAAACGTTCGGTGATCTTGAGTGAAAAGGCGCTGCCGTCACTCTCAGCAATTTCAGAAAACCAGCGACTAGAATCCAGCATATGTCATTTCCAAATCAGTGATCAGAATGCGAACCAAATAATGTGTGCCAGTGGCGACATTATCTCGTGATGTTTTTGGCAACAGCAGTATTGCAATGGCGCGTTACTGTTTATTGAACCCGGCGCGTTATTCTTCTTTTTTGAGTAAACCAGCCAGCGCCGCAAAGGGATTATGCGTGGTTTGTTTGCCCGTGCCTTGTTTACCGCCGCGTCCGGCTGCGAGTGCCGCTAAATGTTCTTCATATTTTTGATGTTCATTGTCGTGGCAATACACGCATAACAGCTCCCAATTGCTGCCGTCGGGCGGATTATTGTCGTGATCCATATCTTTATGATGCACCGTCAATTCCCGCAAATTATCGCGGGTAAAGGTACGCGCACAGCGTCCGCAGACCCAATCATAAATTTTGAGCGCCTGCTCCCGATAACCAGCGGCGCGTTCCTCGCTGGCTTTGCGGGCGTCGGCGACGACGCGGTCGAGCTTGGCGCTGTTGATTGGTTTGCCAGTTTTACCGTGACGGGCGGGAGGCGTGGTCATGGGCGATTCCTGTGAAAAAAAGTTAGCGGTTGGCGATTGTCAGTCGGCGCGATGATACGACGCTCGCTCGCTGCGGTCAGCGCCCCGCACGAGCGCATAATGCCGTTTAATATTTATTGTTTGAGACTGTCAACTATGTTGCAACGCCGCCGTCATTCCGCACTTCCTCGCGTCACTGAAGAACCCGTGCGCCTCCAAAAACTCCTCGCCGAAGCCGGCCTCGGCTCGCGGCGTGAAATCGAAAGCTGGATCACCGCCGGGCGGGTGCGCGTCAATGGCGCACTGGCCAAACTCGGTGATCGCGCCACCAGCGCCGATCGCATTCGTATTGATAGCCGGGATGTGAAACTCAAGCGCCAGCGCGATACCGCGCCGCAGATCATTGCTTATCACAAACCGGAGGGCGAGCTGGTCACGCGCCGTGATCCTGAAGAACGCCCCACCGTCTTTCGCCGCCTGCCGCGCCCGAAAGACGGACGCTGGATTGCGGTCGGCCGTTTGGACATCAACACTTCTGGCTTGATTCTGTTCACCACCGACGGCGAATTGGCGAATCGGCTGATGCACCCGTCGCAGGAATTGGAGCGCGAGTACGCGGTGCGCATTCTCGGCGCAGTGCCGCCCGGGACTTTGGAACGGCTGACCACCGGCATTGAATTGGAAGATGGCATGGCGAAATTTGACGCAGTGACCGCGCAAGGTGGCACCGGCGCAAATCAGTGGTTTCACGTCGTGCTGCACGAAGGGCGCAACCGCGAAGTGCGGCGGTTGTGGGAAGCGGCTGGCTGTACCGTCAGCCGCTTGATCCGTATCCGCTACGGCAACATTGAATTGGGACGGCGCTTGTTCACCGGCAATTGGCGTCCATTAACCGATACTGAACAAGCGACTTTGATGGGTTTGGCGGGTTTGACGGTGCCGGGAGCGCGTCAAGTGGGCGCTCATCGCCACGCGCCGCCCGCGTCCGGTCATCCCTTTTTGCGGCGATAACTGCCGCTGCCAGAACGCGCTGCGGCGGGTTTATTCCGCTGCTGGCGCGGCAACCAAGGTCACGACGAAGGTGACGGGCACTGCCGTGCTGATCGCCGATAACCCTGCCAATTCCCGCAATTTTTCCACGCCCTCGCTCATCCCGAACTTCGCTGCGTCCACAACCAACGGCTTCACACTCGCCACCAGCAAGGTTTCCGCATTCAGCTTCGCCACTTGCAGCGTCAGCGTCAGCGGCTGCGCCAGCCCGTGCAGCAACAGCGAACTCTCGGCGTTGACCTGCGCGATCTCGCCGACCTGCAAACGGTCGATGACCTGCGGATCAAACTGCGCCCGCAACACCGCTTCCTGATAATTCGTGGTTTCAAACAAAAACTGCCGCATCCGCTCGTTGCGGATCGGAATCAAGGTCTCAACGCTGTCGAGCGGCAGCCGAATCAGCGCCTGTCCGCTGGCGTTGACGCTGCCGCTGATGGTGCCAAAAGTGTTGAGTTCGGCGACGTTGTTGGCCTTGATGGAAATAAAGGTGAGATGAGACCGCGCTGGATCAAGCGTCCAATCAGCAAACGCTGACGGAGCGGCACAGCAAGCAGATAACAGGCACGCCGAGAGTAAATGACGCATGAGTTGCTCCAATACTGATAATGAAGATGAATGGTTGGTGTTGACGCAATTGGATACTGTGAGCGCCAAAAGCAAGTCAGGTCTGCTTTGCGGTCAACAGTTAATTTCATTTTCCCGCCGGTTCTAAAAACGCAATTTTATCTAACATTAAATAAAAACATCACGCCATCACGGTATAGATCATATCACGCGGATTATCAACACGCTGCGAAGCATTCAATACTTCCATGCCGACGACATTGCCGTCCTGATCATAATCAAGAATTACGCCGGGTTTATCTTCATCACTTTCTACGATGAGCGCATCACGAAAGATAATGCGCAATACATCCACATCAGGGTCATAGCTCACTTTCATGGTGTTACTCTCCAGTATTTATCAATTTTGCTTGTGCAGTAAACCGTCACTATTTTAGGCGGTATCTTTTTTTCATTCACCATCACACGCACTAGGTATGGCTTGCGGTTAATTTCAACTTGCGATTGATAGCATACCACATCGCTATGTTCAGGTACTTTTTGTGCGGGCGTGGCTAAAATCAATTCAATGACATAAAGCGGTATTCCCCGCCGTTGCATTTCTTCTTGAACGTGCATAGAAAAATCGTAATTCACTTCTCCGCCACTTCCACAGCACAATCTCATCGGGCGTCAATTCATACAGCGCATAAAAAGGAGGTGCTATAGTTGCCAATCTTCGTATTGCAAACCCTGTACGCGGCTAAACTCGCGGGTGTTATGTGTGACCAAAGTTAATCCTTGTGTTAAAGCAATGGCTGCAATTTGCATATTGTTCCGCGCTGGCACGGTCAAATGACCATTGTGGCAATTGCGCAAATATCTCAGTACAGGCGCGGGATATAATCATATGGTTCCTGACACTTATGGAACCATTCGCACCACTACATAGCATCTGCGCGTCATCAGTGTTTGAATATCGCCAACCCTGCTTTTGAGCACCGCCCGCATGGATATCACGCTTCACATCACCAACCCCCAGCGCCAACTGCCCGCATGGGACATGCACTTGTGCCTGACCACTCGCGCCATCACGCTTGGGCGGCACCTCACCAATGATGTCCCGCTGGACGACCCTGAGCGCGTGATTTCTGGGCAACACGCCCGGCTCGAAGCCCGTGACGGCGGACTATGGCTCACCGATCTCAGCCGCAACGGCACCTATCTCAATCGCGCCGCGCAGCCGCTGCCACCGCAACATCCCGTCCCCGTTCACAACGGCGACCACGTCACGATTGGCGGTTTTGATATTCACATCCAGCTCGGCGTCCAACCGCTCGCGCTGCCGGACGATCCGTTCGCCGCAGACAGCGTCGCCTTGCCGGGGATGACCGCGCCGAATGCCGCGCCCGACATCCTTGATTTTCTGCCGCAGCGCGGACAAACCGCCGCCGAATTTATCCCGCCACCAGCCGCCCCAACGCCAGTCGAGCACGTCTTTTATCGTCCACCCACCGCGCAGGCGCTGCCAGATGATTACGATTTGCTCAACGATGCGTGGCAACCGTCCGCTCGCGCCAGCCAACCCGCGCCAGCTCCGCTCACAGATTCCGCTCCATTAAACCACCGTGATCTGGCTGCTTTTCTCAACGGTTTAGGCGTTGGCGAGGCAGCGAACGTGACCGACTCTGAAGCATTATTTGCGCAAGCCGGAGCGCTGCTGCGCGTGTTTGCTGCCGGCTTGAGCCAGACCTTGCGCGGACGGGCGCATTTCAAAAATGAATTGCGCTTGGGTGTGACGACCATCCGCGCTGCGGAAAACAATCCCTTCAAATTTGCTGCCGAGACCGACAGCCTGTTGACGCAACTCCTGTTGCAGCCCAATGCAGGATTTTTGCCCGCCGTGCCCGCCGCACAAGCCGCTTTTGATGACATTCAAGCCCACGAAATGGCGATGACCGCCGGGCTGCAAGCGGCACTCCGCGCCCTGCTCGCCCGCTTTGAACCCAGCGAATTGGAACGGCAAGCCAATCGTTCCGGCTTAAATCCACTCCCGCTCGGACGCAAAGCCCGCTGTTGGGATTTTTTCACCGATACTTATGACCAAGTTGCCGCTGATGCCGCCGAAGATTTCATGCACCTATTTGATGACGCCTTCGCCCGCGCCTACCAAGAACAGGTGCGACGCTTGAACGAACTCTCATCTCGCGCCAACGCCGCCGCCAGCGCCTGATTCGCGCCCGGGTTTTTATCGCATAATCGTCGCCAAACACGTCCCACGAGGATTTGGTTTTGATTGACCGCCGTCGCTTGCTCGCCATCGTTCTCCTTCTTGCCGCCAGCGGGTCGGGCTGCCTGCTCAAAAAACCCAAGCTGCCAGAATTGCCGCCGCTGCCGCCCATCGTCAAACCGCCGCCGCAATTAACCCTCAACATCAGCGCCGCCGCCAACGCCAATCGTGATCCCGACGGCAAAGCACTCGCAGTGGTGGTGCGAGCGTATGAACTTAAAAGTCACGGCGTGTTTGCCAAAGCTGATTTTTTTAGTCTTTACGACCACGACAGCGCCGTTTTGGGCGGCGATCTCCTTGCGCGTGACGAGCTGACGCTGGCACCTGAGCAATTTCTCCCCATCACCCGCCCGCTCAATCCCGACGCGACCTACATCGGCGTGATCGTCGCGTTCCGCGATCTTGACCACAGCCGCTGGCGCGAAGTGATGCGCTTAAATCCATTAAAAGACAATAACTTGCAGATCGACATCGGCGCAGATGCGGTCTCAATTCGTCATCAATGACCGCTTGTGTGCTCCGGCACTGGCAGAGTCACTCAGCAGAAAAGAGGTGAACTGTGGCGTGGAATAATCGCGTGTTGTGGTCGGAAGGGATGTTTTTACAACCGCAACATTTTCAACAACATGACCGCTATTTAGAAGATCGCAGCACCGCCAGTTCCGGCATCGGCACCCCGTGCGCGTGGGGCATTCGCCGCCTGCGGATTGACGAAGAATTGCTGGCATTCGGCAAATTTGCGCTCACCGAATTGGCAGGCACCTTGCCAGATGGCACTCCATTTGATGCGCCCGCCAGCGATCCGTTGCCACCGCCGTTGGAATTTGACGAGCGGTTCAGCCCGCAAACCATTTATCTGGCGCTACCGCTGCGGCGTCCCAACACGGCTGAAAGTGGCAGCGCCGCCGAGGTGGAAACGATTGTGCGGTATCGGGCGGGTGAGTTGACGGTGCGCGATAACACGGTCGGCGCAGACACGGAAACGACGCTCATCATCGGGCGGCTCGATCTGCGACTGCTGTTGGAACAGCAACAACGCGCCGGTTATGCCTGTTGCGGCGTAGCGCGGGTGCTGGAATGTCGGGCAGATCGGCAGGTGCTGCTTGATCCCAGCTACATTCCGCCACATGTGGACGTGCAGGTCGCGCCACGTTTGGCAAATTTTCTTGAAGAATTCAACGGATTATTGCAGCGCCAAGCCGAAGCCCGCGCCGGGCGCGTGCGCGGCGTGGGGCGCGGCGGCGTCGCCGATTGGGCCGACTTTTTGTTGCTGCAACTGCTCAATCGCGCCGAGCCGGTGGTACACCATCTCAGCCAGGTGCGCGGGCTGCATCCAGAAGCGTTATATCGGTATCTGCTTGGTTTAGCAGGAGAATTGGCGACCTTTGCCAGCGCCAGCAAACGCCCGCCCGCATTTCCGCCGTATCGACACGAAGATTTAGATGCGACCTTTACGCCGCTGATTGAACGGCTGCGCGAATTCCTCAACCGCGAATATGTTGAACGCGCCAGCGCCATTCCGATTCAAGAGCGGCAATTTGGATTTCGTATTGCCTTAGTTGATGACCGTTCATTGCTGGCAAATGCGCGATTTGTTTTAGCCGCACAAGCCAATATGGATGCGCAACTGTTGCGCTCTCGTTTACCGACGCAAACTAAAATTGGTCCGGTGGAAAAAATCCAAGAATTAGTTAAGTTAGCACTGCCCGGTATTGCGCTGTGTCCTCTGCCCACGCCGCCGTTAGAGATTCCCTATCACGCAGGTTGTGATTATTTTGAATTGGATCGCAGCAATGAATTTTGGAAACAATTACAAAGCGGTGGCGGCTTTGGTTTGCACATCGGCGGCGAGTTTCCGGGATTAGCATTGGAACTGTGGGCAATTCGGGAGTGAACGATGACCAATAATGATCCTTTTGCGACTTCTGGTGGGGATGGACCCACCATCATTCGCCCGATGCCGGGCGGACGGATGGTTGATGATCTGCTCAATCCCACTCCACGCCACGAGAGTTTGGGCGCACCAGCGTGGATGAGTGAGGCGACGGTGGCACCGGGCGGCGCTCCCTTTCCGCCCAACTGGAGCGCAGCGCCCCCGACGTTTCCCGTTGCGCCCAGCGTTAGCACCGCCAGTGGCGCGATCAATCCGCTGCTCAACTGCGCCAACGGCATCTTGACGGTCGCAGCGCAGGTACGCGGCACCGTGTCGCATCCCGATCCTGACGGTTTACGCGAAGGTCTCAGCCGCCAATTGCGCGAGTTTGAAGCCTGCGCCCGGGCACGGGGGTTGGCGGATACCGAAGTGTTGCCGGCTCGCTACATGTTGTGCGCGTTGGTCGATGAGGCGGTGTTAGACACGCCTTGGGGCACGCAGAGCGTGTGGAGTAATCGCGGGCTGCTCATCAGTTTTCATAATGAAACGTGGGGCGGCGAGAAGTTTTTTACCGCGCTCGAACGGCTGTTGACGCAACCGGCGACCAATCTTCACTTATAGGAGTTACGCAGTTGGATGCTAAGTGCCTGATTTTATTGAAACTTGGTTTGTGCAGTGTATGATCGCGTTTTCATAAAAATCAATGACTTAACTTTCAACTGCGTAACTCCTAACTTATTGGAATTGATGTATTTTTGCCTCGCGCTGGGCTTTGAAGGGCGCTATCGCGTCCGCGACGGTGGGCGCGAACAGTTGGCGCAGGTGCGGGAGCAGTTGTTCCACAGTCTCCGCAGTTTGCGCGGCGAGCCGGAGCCGGAGTTGTCACCGCATTGGCGCGGCTGCGCTCGGGCACAGCAGCAACTGCATTCGGCGCTGCCGCTGTGGGTTGGCTCCACGCTAGCGGCAGTGCTGCTGCTGGCGCTGTTTACGCTGTTTAACTTCGCGCTCAACCGCGATTCTGATGCGGTTTATGTGGCATTGAGCACGTTGGAGCGGCAGTTGCCGGGCGTGACTGATCGCGTTGATCCCGCGCCAGCCGCGCTGGTCGCACCCAGCGGCAGCGTGACGCTGCGCGGCTTGCTGGCAGCCGAGATCGCTGCCGACCGGCTGGATGTGGTGGAGCGTCCGCAAGGTCAGACTGTCATCATTCGTGGTGACGATTTATTTGCTTCCGGCAGCGTGGCGATCAAACCGAACTATTTTGCGCTGCTGCAACGGGTGGGCGCGGCGCTGGCGCAGTTACCGGGCGCGGTGCTCGTGACTGGTCACACCGACAGCGTGCCGATTCAAACGCTGCGCTTTCCTTCCAATTGGCATCTGTCGCGGGAACGGGCGCTGCGGGTCAGCACGGTGCTGGCGGAAACCGTCGGCGCTCCAGAACGATTCACTGCCGAAGGTCGCGCTGACAGTGCGCCGCTGGTGCCTGAGGAGCCAAAAAATGCCCGCAATCGGCGGGTGGAAGTGATGTTGTTGAGTACACAACAAGGCCGCAACTAACGCTGGTTATCAACTCTTTCGGAACCCACCCGCAATGAAGGTCGCTATCTTTTCTGATGTTCAAGCCAATCTCCCCGCCCTCCACACTGCGGTTGCTCACATCCTCGCGTGGCAGCCGGACATGGTCATCATGGCTGGTGATTTGGTAAATCGCGGCCCGAGCAGTCTGGCGTGTGTGGAGTATTTCGACGACCTCCGCCACCGTCTCGGCTGGCTGCCCATCACCGGCAACCACGAAACTTGGATGCTGCGCTGTGCGTATGAAACGCCCGCCACCGGCGTCGAAGCGGAATTGCATCAGTTCGCCACCTGGACGTTTGCGCAACTCCGTCCGCGTCTCGATGCGTTAGTCGATTGGCCCGATCATCTTTGTTTTCACGGTGCGCACGAGGACAGTTGGGTACACGTCACTCACGCCAGCATGATCAGCAACCGCTTCGGCATCACCACCAATATCACTGACGCGCAACTGCAACTGGCGCTGCCGCCAGATGTGGCGCTGTTTGTTACCGCCCACACCCATCGCCCCAGCCAGCGCCTGATCAACGGGGTGCCGGTGCTCAACGTCGGCTCAGTCGGTTCGCCTTTTGATGGGGACGTGCGCGGCAGTTATGCCCAATTGGAATGGCATCACAACGCTTGGCACTCAACAATCATCCGCTTTGACTACGACCGCGCTCAGGCCGAGCGCGATTTTTGGGAGCTGGGTTTTCTCGATGGCGGCGGCCCAGTCGCCCGCATTTTGTTTGAAGAATGGCGGCAGGCGCGACCGCTGATGGCGCGGTGGCGTCAAGAATATGAACCGGCAGTGTTGGCGGGGGCGACGTCAGCAGATGCGGCAGTCAGCGCCTTTCTTGCCGCGCACGGTTGACGCGCCAGCACCCGTCACGGCGGGGCGCTCGCTTCCCACCCCAACACGCCCCCGCGTCGAAATTGCCAAGTACGGATGATGTCAATCACGTCAGTCTCCGCTGCAATATCGGGCGGAAACGCGGCATAAGGAGCAGCCAGTTTGACGATGTCCCGCGCTGCTTGATCCAGCAGCGGTACACCTGAAGACCGCACCACGCTGATGGTGTCCACGCTGCCATCCGCCCGAATCGCCACATGCAGAATCAAATTGCCAGACAGGTGCTGCTCTTTGGCGATTGGCGGGTAATTCAGATTCCCGATGCGTTCCACCTTCCGCGCCCAAGCGCCCAAATAATTGGCATAGCGAAATTCGCGGGTGCTGGCGCTGATGGCGTGCCGTCGCACCCGTCGCGCCTGTTCTCGCAGTTGTGTGTCTTGCGCCCGATTGAACTGTTCCAGCGCGACATCTTGACTGGCGAGAATTTGCGCGGCAGTGAGCGCCGGTGCAGTGGGCAGCGCCAGCGGATCAGGTTCTGGCTCTGGCGGCGCGATGACTGCCAACGGTGGCGGTGCTGGTGGAGCGGGACGAGGTGCTGGCGTGATGCGCGGCGCTGGCGCGGGTGGCGCACGAGATGCGGCTGGCGCGGGAGGTGGCGGTTTGACGATCACTGGCGGCGCGGGCGCAGTACCCGTTTGGGTGTGAGCGGCCAGCACGGACGGTGTGACAGCAACTGCCGGTGCTGGCGGTGGCGCAGCCAGCAAGACCACTTCAAGCGCCGCTTCGGGCGGGATGGGACGCGCTGGTGGTGCCAACCGCACCGTGATCATAACGAGCAGATGCAGTGCGGTGGCGGTGAGTAGGGCGATGACAAAAGATTGGGAAGGAGCGGGCGCGGTCACGGTTTTTGAGTGGCGGTCGCACGATGTTGAGCGATGCAGTCCATCAAGTCAGCGGCGATGTCGAGACCAAACGCGGCGTCGATCTCGCGGATGCAGGTGGGGCTGGTGATGTTGATTTCGGTGAGGAAGTCGCCGATGACGTCCAAGCCGGCAAATAAAATGCCGCGAGCGCGTAATTCGGGGCCGACTTGGGCGGCGATCCAGCGATCTCGTGCGGTCAACGGTTGCGCCCGTCCGCTGCCGCCGGCGGCGAGATTGCCGCGTGTTTCGCCCGGTGCTGGTAGACGAGCGAGACAATATGGCACTGGTTCGCCGTCAATCAGCAAGATGCGTTTATCGCCGGCGCTGATCTCAGGGATAAAGCGTTGTGCCATGCAGAACCGTTGCCCGTGCGCGGTGAGAGTTTCGATGATGACGCTGAGATTGGGATCCGCTGGCGGGACGCGAAATATCGACGCGCCGCCCATGCCGTCAAGCGGTTTGAGGATGATGTCTTGATGTGCGGCATAAAAGGCGCGGAGGTCGCTGGCGCGGCGACTGATGAGCGTGGGCGGGATGCACTGCGGAAAAGCGGTGGTGAAGACCTTTTCGTTGGCGTCACGCAGGCTGCGGGGGTCGTTGACGATGAGACAACCCTCATGCTGGGCGCGTTCGAGCAGGTAGGTGGTGACGATGTATTCCATGTCGAACGGCGGGTCTTTGCGCATCAAGACGGCATCAAGTGTCGCCAGCGGGCGGGTTTCATCGCGTCCGAAGTGATACCAACTGTTGGGATCGTCGCTCACGGTCAGCTCGCGCCGCCGAGCGATGACGCAGTTGTCGTGCAGGGCAAGATCGGCGGTTTCCAGATACCACAGCGTCCAGCCCCGGCGCTGCGCGGCAAGCAGCATGGCAAAGGTGCTGTCTTTTTTGATGTTGATGGTGTGGATGGGGTCCATCAGCACGCCGAGTTGAAATGAAGATGTCGTTGTCATGGCGATGGTTAGTTGGCTAAACGAGATATGATGATCGCCGCTGCGCGATCTGGATTGAATGCAGCGCGAGTGTAAATAAAACTTGACACCCACCGCTGTCAGGCTAGACTAACACCCATGCGCTGTTGACGTGTTGCAGTTCACTGAAGATTGCAGTTGACCAGCCAAAAGTATTATTGATTGTTTTCGGACTTACCGAAAATTAAGTGGTGTTTTTAGATTGGCGCTCGTGCTAATCAACGTTTTAGGAAATTCGGCGCAGTTAAGCGTCAAGGACTTGGGTTGAGTCTCGTTGCATCAACCAAGTGTGGATCAATCCACCTAGTCGGGTTTGATTAGGTTCTTTAGAACAGAGGATTAAGTCAATGGCAGAAGCAGCAAAGAATTTGTCGGGTTTGACTGACGCACAAGCAAAAGAATTCCATGAGCATTGGAAACATGGTACTTGGAGCTGGGTGATGATCGCATGTGCAGTGCATGTGGTCACTTGGGTTTATCAACCTTGGTTCTAAACTTTTAATTTTCTCAGGAGATTTTCAATGCAAGTACCTGTTATGTTGGCCGATCCGTCCATTGCCGCTCCTAACCATCCTGAAGAGGATTGGAAAATCTGGACCGTCATCAATCCAGCCACTTGGATGGTTCCTTTCTTCGGTATTTTGTTTGTACAGATGTGGATGATTCACAGCTACGCACTGGCTCTGCCAGGCTACGGTTTCAAAGATTCCGTTCGCGCTGCGCCAGCTGCTATCGTTGCACCTGCTGTGACGCAAGCTCAGTAAGATCAGCGGTTTTTCGTTAGCTAACCGCTAACAGGCGGGTGATGCGCGTTGCGAAAGCAACCGCGTCACCCGCCTGTTTTTTTGCGCCTCACCTTCGCAAACCCTCCGCGCTGTATTTGTTTCTTGCTGTTGCCTGTGCGCGTTGATTCAATTTCTTCGCCATCCATAATTCATCATTCACTCCAACGATTTTATTCAGTGTGTTCAGTCAAGCCGCATGAATCTATCCGCACCGCCACCCATTTCCCAACTCGATGCCCAAGGTCATCTCAAGCACTTTTTGACGCTGGATGGGTTATCGCCCGCGCTGTTGACCGACATTCTCGATCAAGCCGAGGGCTTTCTCGGCGTCGCGCAACAAGCAGTCAAAAAGGTGCCGCTGTGTCGCGGCAAGGTCGTTGCGAATCTCTTTTTTGAGAACAGCACCCGCACCCGCACCACCTTTGAACTGGCCGCCAAACGCCTGTCCGCGGACGTGCTCAATCTCAACATTTCCACCTCCGCCACCGCCAAAGGCGAAACCCTGTTGGACACGTTGCGCAATTTGGAAGCGATGCACGTTGATATGTTCGTGGTGCGTCATGCCACCAGCGGCGCAGCGCACTTCATCGCCACTCATGCCGCGCCCCACGTCAGCATCATCAACGCCGGCGACGGTCGCCATGCCCACCCCACGCAGGCGATGTTGGATGTGTTCACCATTCGCCGTCACAAGCCCGACTTCACCACGCTGCGCGTTGCCATCGTCGGCGATATTGTGCATTCCCGCGTTGCCCGCTCGCAGATGCTGGCGCTGACCGCGTTGGGAGTGCCGGAAATTCACGTCATCGCCCCGCGCACGCTGATGCCCGCGCAGGTGGAAACGGCGTTTGGCGTGCGGGTTTTTCACGATCTCCGCGCTGGCATAGAAGACGCCGATGTGGTCATCCTGTTGCGCATTCAACGCGAGCGCATGAACAGCGCCCTGTTGCCGAGTGAGCATGAGTATTTTCATCTGTTTGGGTTGACAGAGACGCGATTGGAAGCGGCTCGCCCTGATGTGTTGGTGATGCACCCCGGCCCGATCAATCGCGGGGTGGAAATGGATTCTCACGTCGCCGACGGCCCGCATTCTGTGATTCTCGAACAAGTCAGCAACGGTATCGCGGTGCGCATGGCGATTATGTCGATGTGTTTGGGGACGCAAAATCTGCACAGCGCAGCGTAAAATCGCCGCTGTTTTGCATAATGATCCTCACAAATCCGCTTTCTTTACCTTGGATTGATTCCATGCGCCGCGTGCTGATGACTCTTGGCTGGCTGCTGACGTTGCTGATCGTCGCCGTATTAACCCTTGGCGGCTTACTGCTTTTGGATAGTGAACCTGTGGTTGAGCAGGATTTGGCAATCACCAGCGCCGAACAGGCATGGGCTAAAAAATGGTTGGCAAATAATCCGCCCCGCCGCAAGCGCCCCGGTGAATTGGTGACGCTGACTTTGACTGAGCGCCAAACCACGCTCGTCGCCAATGAATTGCTCAAGCATGTTGGACAAGGGCGGGTGCGGGTGCAGCTCCACGATCAACGCGCCGAGGTCACGCTGTCGCTGGCGCTGCCGTGGGACCCCAGCGGCAGTTTCGTCAACGTGCTGTTTGATCTGGTGAGCAATGGCGCGATGCCGAAGGTGGACAATGCCCGCCTCGCCGGTTTGCCAATCCCAGATGTGCTGGTGCAAACGCTGGCAGATCGAACTTTGGCGGCGGTGGAGAGCACGCAGGCACTGCAACAACTGCTTCTGCATCGGGATCATTTGGAAGTGCGTTATTACTGGCGACCGGATTTATTGGAACGCATCGGCAGCGGGTTTATTGCCAATGCTGAGTTGCCGTTGCTGCTGCATTACCAACGCGAATTGAGCCAATTGTTAGCTCCGCTGCGGCGCGGGCGTGCCGTCACGTTAGCGGAGTTGCTGGCGCATCTGTTGACGACCGCTGCCGAGCAGCCGTTGGGCACGGACCCGGTGGCAGAAAATCGGGCGGTGATTTTAGTGTTGGCGGCATACGTCAACGGTCATCCGATCCGCGATCCGGCAGATACCACCGTCAAACGTTTGCCGTATGCCCATCCGGTGCTGCTGCGCGGTCGCCAAGATTTAGGACAACACTTTATGACCTCGGCGGCGTTGTTGACGCAGGGCGGCGATACCTTGTCGGGGCTGGTGGGCTGGTACAAAGAATTGTCTGATGCTAACGGCGGCAGTGGTTTTAGTTTTGCGGATATGGCTGCCAATCGGGCGGGCATTCGGTTAGCGCAGCGGGCAACGCTCACTCCGCTGACTGCCAGCGAGATGCAACAACGGGCGCGGAGTGGCTTGGTTGATGATGATTTCATGCCGACGTTGGATGGGTTGCCAGAAGGCATGGATCAGCAAACGTTTAGCACCAGCTTTGGCGCACAAAATAATGCCGATTATCAACGGATGATCGCGTTAATTGATCGGCGGATTAACGCCGCTCGCTTATTTCAGGTCACGCCGAAGTAGGTTTGTGTTCACTGACCTGCTTTGTTACCCTGCGTCGCACCCAGCCAGACCGCGTTCTGACTGCGGCGTTATGGTGGCTGGCGTCGGTCCCCTCGCAACGCAAAATCGTGAACCCGGTCAGGCCCGGAAGGGAGCAGCCGCAGCGATTGACGTGTGTGCCGGGGTGTGGCTGGCGTCAGTTGCCGCCCCCACCACCCGCGCAACTTCAGTCTCCAGCGCGTTTTACCGCCGCTTTTATTGCTCCGCTCCCCGTGCCAACGCCCGCGTCTGCCGTTGCGCCAATTCAGCAGCGGTCATTGAACCTGTCAATTCTGGCCAGCCGCAAGCGTGTTGCGCCACTAATTCCGCCAACAGTTCAATATGTTCTGCTGCCGCATTTAAGCAGGGAATATAGCTATAACGCTCACCACCGGCAGCTAAAAAGCGTTGGCGATTTTCGGCATCAATTTCCTCAATCGTTTCTAAACAATCTGCGGAAAAGCCCGGCGAGAGCACCTGCACCGATTTAATTCCCGCTGCCGCCCATTCATGCAGCGTGTGATCGGTATATGGACGCAACCATTCTTGTTTACCCAGCCGCGATTGAAATGCTAAAAACCAGCGTTCCGGTGCTAATCCCAATTGCTCAATAACCAACCGCGCTGTTTTTTGGCATTGGCAATAATACGGATCACCTAAATCAAAGTATTTTTGCGGAATACCGTGAAATGAAAACAGCAGCCGCTCCGGTTCGCCATGCGTATCCCAATGACGGCGAATACTCGCCGCTAATGCCTGAATATACGCAGGATGATCGTGATAATTGTTAATAAAGCGCAATTCCGGCAGCCAGCGCCAGCGTTGCAATTCAGTCGTCACTGCATCAAAAACGGCAGCAGTGGTGGAGCTGGAATACTGCGGATATAACGGAAAAACTAAAATCCGTCGCGCATTGGCTTGGCGCAATTCCGTTAATGCTGTCGCAATGGCGGGCTTGCCGTAGCGCATTCCTAAAGCAACTTTAATGGCACCGGAATGATATTTCTCATTTAAGCGCAATTGCAATGCCGCCGCCTGCTGCTGCGCAATGACTAATAATGGCGAACCTTCCGCTGTCCATACCGATTGATACACTTCAGCAGAATGCGCCGGGCGGGTGCGCAAAATCACCCCGTGCAAAATTAACCACCACGGCAGCCGCGCCATCTCCACCACCCGCCGATCCCACAAAAATTCCGCCAGATAACGGCGCACATCCGCCACGCTCGGACTGTTTGGCGTGCCCAGATTCGCCAACAAAATCCCCAAGCATTCCGGTTGATCGTGGCGGTAATGCGGCGTGTTGATAAAAGCAGACATGATGCAAATTCTCAGAGCTAGAAAGTCACACATTGTCAGCGGCCAGCACCAAAACACAATCGCTGCGCGTTTCCTGCCGCAACCCCGCGCAGTTCAGGTTATTCTCACCCTTGGTTCAGCAGTTCATCATTGACTTATTTCGTTAATCGCACCTCGCATCATGCCGCACTCAACCGCACTCATTCGCTTGTCAGAATTACCTCACGATACCCCGGCGCAATTGACCGAAATTCACGGCGGTCATCATCTCATTCGCCGCCTGTTGGCCTTGGGTTTGCGCCAAGGCAGCGTGCTGCACATCGTGCAGCGGCGCGGGCAAGGCTTGGTACTTGCCACCGGCGCAGCGCGGATCGCCGTCGGCGCGGGCATTGCCGATAAATTGTGGGTCACGCCGCAGGAGATCGCGCCCGCCGCGTTGCCCGCCGTGACTGCGGAGGACGTGCCATGACCCGCGCTGCTCCCGCCACCGCTGCTGCCGTCCCGCGTCCGTTAACGGTCGCGCTCGGCGGCAATCCCAATTGCGGCAAATCCGCTTTATTTAATGCGCTCACCGGCATCCGCCAAACCACCGGCAACTGGCCCGGCGTCACGGTGGAACGCAAAGAAGGCGCGTTAGAACTCGACGGTCGCGCCGTGCGCGTGATTGATTTACCGGGCATTTATTCGCTCGACGCCAGCTCGCTCGATGAACTCGTCACCCGCGATTATTTGCTCAGTCGTGATGCCGACGTGATCGTCAACGTGCTCGACGCCGGCAATTTGGAGCGCAATCTCTATTTGACGGTGCAATTGCTGGAAATGGGAATGCCGATTGTGGTGGCGCTCAACATGATGGATGTCGCCCGCAAGCGCGGCATTGAGATTGAGATCGCGCAACTCGCCACCGCCTTGGGATGTCCGGTGGTGCCAGTGGTGGCAGTCACCAAAGAAGGCTTGACCGAATTGCAGGCGCGACTGTTGGCGGTCGCCGAAGGGCGCGAAGCTGGCGGCACGGCGCTGGAGCATGGCGATTGTGTGGAGACCGTGATCGCCGACTTGTTGCCGCTGTTGCCGGAAGTGCCGCAACGGGCAACGGCGCGGTGGCTGGCGCTGAAATTGCTAGAAGCCGATCCGTTAGCCGAGCAAGCGGTGAGTGCAGCAGCGCGGGCGCGGGCAGCGACGGGGCGCTTTCAAATTGCTGAACGGGCGGGAGAAGATGCCGATTTGCACATTGCCGACACCCGTTACGGTCACGCCCACACCTTGTTTCAGCAGGTAGTCCGACAAGCGCACCGCGTCGGGCGCACGACCAGCGACCGCATTGATCGGGTCGTGTTGAGCCGCTGGTTTGGCATTCCGCTGTTTTTATTGATGATTTATTTGATGTTCATGTTCACGATGAACATCGGCGGCGCATTCATTGATTTTTTTGATCTCGCCGGACAAGCCCTGCTGGTTGACGGCTTGGGCGAAGTGCTGGGCGACTTCGGGGCACCAGAGTGGTTGATTCTGATTGTGGCGACCGGCATCGGTGGCGGCTTGCAAGTCGTCGGGACGTTCATTCCGATTATTGCCAGTCTTTACATCGTGTTATCCATTTTGGAAGACAGCGGCTACATGGCGCGAGCCGCGTTCGTGATGGATCGCTTTATGCGTTCGATTGGGCTGCCGGGCAAAGCCTTTGTGCCGTTGATTGTCGGTTTTGGCTGCAACGTGCCGGCAGTGATGGCGACCCGCACCTTGGAAAGTGAGCGCGAGCGCAAGCTGACGATTTTGATGAATCCGTTTATGTCTTGCGGAGCGCGGCTGCCGGTGTACGCGCTATTTGCGGCGGCATTCTTTCCGCACTCCGGGCAAAACTTGGTCTTTGCGCTGTATCTCACCGGCATCGCGGTGGCGATTCTGTCGGGATTGGCGATGAAACACACGCTGCTGCAAGGTGACAGTTCGGGGCTGTTGATGGAATTGCCGCCCTATCACCTGCCGACATTCAAAGGCGTGCTGCTGCGCACTTGGGATCGGGTCAAGCTGTTTTTGCGCGAGGCCGGCAAGGTGATTGTCGTGATGGTGCTGGCGCTCAACCTGTTGGCGACCATCGGCAGCGACGGCAGTTTGAATAACGCGCACGAAGATCAATCCATTCTCGCCGCAGTGAGTCGCGCCGCCACGCCGTTATTTGCGCCGCTTGGCATTCGTGAAGACAACTGGCCAGCGGTGCTCGGCGTGTTTTCCGGGGTTTTAGCCAAGGAAGTGATCGTCGGTACGCTGGACTCGCTCTATGGACGACTGGCGGCCGAAACTGCGCCGCCTGTCGCGCCAGAACCCTTTGATTTATGGCGTGATTTAGCGGCAGCGGCTGGCGCGGTGGGCGCTAATTTTGCCGCGCTGGGAGCGCGATTGGTTGACCCGCTGGGATTAAACGTTGGCGATCTCAGCACTGCCGAGGTCGCAGCGGCAGAGCAAGGCGTGCAAACCGGCACCTTTGGCGCGATGGCAGCGCGGTTTGATGGACAAGCGGGCGCATTCGCTTACCTATTGTTTGTCTTACTGTATTTCCCCTGCGTCGCCACCATCGGCGCCATCGTGCGCGAAGCGGGACTGGCATGGGCAATGTTTGTCGGCGCGTGGACAACGAGCATCGCCTTTTTAACGGCCACAATTTTTTATCAAACTGCAATTTTCGCCCGCGATCCGTTCACAGCGAGCTGGTGGATTGGCGGCGGGCTGGCGCTGTTTAGCAGCGTTTTAATTGGATTGCGATTATGGGCAGCGCGAGCACCACAATGAGCGGCGTGTTTTTTTCACACGACTTGCGAATGTTCAATTTCAACTGCCGCATAATGAGATAAGAATTACAAATTTTGTGAATTGATGATGGGGACAGTACATGACTCACCAAGCGATCACCCGCTCGCTGGCATTCAAATTAGCAGCCACCGTATTTGCGGTCACGGCAACTTTATTATTAACCCTAGCATGGGGTTTGGGCAGTTATACCCGCGCTCTTTTAGAACGCAATGGCATTGAACAACTCCAACAGCAAACAGAATTAGTGATGCGGATGGTGGCGAGTTATGACGGCGCATTGCAACAAGAAGCGCAGCGGTTATCGCATTTATTTGCAGCACAGTTTTCTGCGCCATTTGCACTTGATGAACGTCGCACCATTCAGGTTGGCGCACAGGAAGTGCCGATTTTGCGCAGCGGCGAGCGCGTGCTGAATCTCGATTTAAGCATAGTCGATACGTTTACTGCGCAAACCGGCGCAGTAGCGACCATCTTTGTGCAACACGGTGATGATTTTGTGCGCGTCGCCACTTCCTTAAAAAATGCGGAAGGGCAACGCGCATTAGGAACCGCACTTGGCAATACGCATCCCGGTTATTCCCAATTACGCGCCGGTCAACCGTATCTTGGTAAAGCAACGTTATTCGGGCGGGATTATCTCACCAGTTATCAGCCCGTAATAGTCGCTGGCAAAGTGATTGGATTGCTCTTTATTGGCGTTGATTTTACTGAAGGCTTAACCGCACTTAAACAGCAAATTCGGGCGCTGAAAATTGGAGAAAGCGGTTATTTTTATGTGCTGGATGCCAAACCCGGTGCGCAATACGGCACACTATTAGTACATCCCGCCAAAGAAGGTCACAACATTGCCGAAACAAAAGATGCTGATGGGCGGCTATTTATCCGCGACATGCTCGAACAAAAAAATGGCGTGATTCAATATCCTTGGCTTAACACCGAATTAAACGAAACCACACCGCGCTTAAAAATTGCCGCCTACCGTCATTATGCCAATTGGAACTGGGTGATTGGCGGCGGCGCGTATTTAGAAGAATTTTCACGGGCGGCGGTGAATCTGTATTACACCGTATTAGCAGCGTCCGCACTCTTATTGCTGGTGATTGGCGGCTTGCTATTAGCAGTCACGCGCCAAATGGTTGCTGTGCCACTGCTCAATGTTGTGCAAATTTTTACGAAAATCGGCAATGGTGATTACAGCAATCGCATTGAAAGCAATCGCCGGGATGAAATTGGCACGCTATTGCGGGCGCTGGACACAATGCAACACAACCTTGATGAACGCACTACAACTGAACAAGCTGCTGCGAATACGATGCGCCGGATTACCAGTGCCTTAGATAAAGCCTCCACCAGCATGATGGTTGCTGATCAAGAAGGCACCCTGATTTATGTAAATACGGCATTTACGCAGATGATGCAGATTGCAGAAGAAGATTTGCGCCGCGATTTACCTAATTTTACGGCTGCTGACTTATTGGGGCGCGGTTTAACTGATTTCCACCGTCATCCCGAACATCAGCGCCACTTACTCAGGGATTTGCACCAAACTTATAACACGCTAATGACTGCCAGCGGGCGGCATTTTCGCTTAATTGCTAATCCCGTATTTAATGATGAAGGTGAGCGATTAGGTACGGTAGTTGAATGGTTAGATCGTACTGCTGAAGTTGCTGCCGAGCAGGAATTGGAAACGTTATTAGCAGCAGTGGCGCAAGGTGATTTTAGTCAGCGCCTCAATTTGGAAGGAAAACAAGGCTTTTTCCGTGATCTTGCGCTGGGCATGAATCGCTTAACGGAAATTATGGCGCAGGTACTCAATGATTTAGCGCATGTCTTAAAAGCCTTGGCACAAGCAGATTTAACCCAAACCATTCAATCTCATTATCAGGGGCGCTTTGATGATATTAAAACTGATACGAATATCACTGTCGAACGCTTGCGTGTTTTAGTAGGGCAAATTCGTACTGCGACGGGTTCAATTAACACGGCTGCTACTGAAATCGCTGCCGGCAATGCCGATTTATCCACGCGCACAGAGGAACAAGCGACCAGTTTAGAAAAAACCGCCCGTTCAATGGTTGAATTTAGCAATTCAATTCAACAAACTGCGGATAACGCCAATCATGCCCGTAATTTAGCCAGCAGTGCGAATGCACAAGCGTTGGCAGGCGGGCAATTAGTGCAGCGGGTAGTGGCAACAATGAATGCAATTCAAGTGGCTAGTCAAAACATTGCCGACATCATTGGCGTGATTGACGGAATTGCGTTTCAAACGAATATCTTGGCATTAAATGCGGCGGTGGAAGCAGCGCGGGCGGGAGAACAAGGGCGCGGCTTTGCAGTGGTGGCAGCAGAAGTGCGTCAGTTGGCGCAGCGTTCTGCAAATGCTGCAAAAGAAATTAAAGGGTTAATTGGTGATTCGGTAACTCGCGTTGATGCTGGTGTGCATTTAGTGCAGGACACGGGACAAACAATGGCGATGATTGTCGATTCTTTTCAACAAGTCACCGCTTTAATTGCTGAAATTGCTGATGCTAGTCGGGAACAAGGCGCGAGAGTGGGACAAGTGACAGAAGCCATTGCGCAAATGGATGACACCACGCAGCGCAATGCGGCATTGGTAGAACAGGCAGCGGCAGCAGCAGAAAGTTTAGAAGATCAGGCATTGGAATTACAAAAAACGATGGCAGTGTTTCGCGTTTAGCTTCAGTATTGCATGATAACGCACATTGCGCTGACGGAAACACTGATTGGATGTTAAATTGAGCAGGTTAATTCAATGATGATTGACCATCTATGCCACAAGTCAATCAGTGTTTTTAAGTTTTATTAGAGACTAATCACAATGTTGCGGCGTCATCGAGCAGTAGGATTATCATCTAAACTATTATTCATTATGATGATAATGAGTTTTGTCACCATGACAGTGTTTTTAATGTACACCTATCAAGAACAAAAACGCGCTATTCTTGATGGCATTGATGCCAAACTTTTAGCTAGTGCTGAAGGAGCGCGGTTGGTAGGCGATAATTATCACAATCAACCGATGCAACCGGATACGATCACAGCGGAAGTGTATCAGGCATTTATTGAACGGTTATCCGTTTTTGCGGAACAAGCGAACGTCGTTTATGTATATCTACTCATCGAAAAAGATGAGAGAATTTTGTTTACTGCGTCGAGTTATACTAAAGAAGAGAAAGAAACGGGAGAATTAACCAATTTTTTTGATGCTTACGATGACGCCAGCGATGGTTTGAAAGCGACCTTTGCCGAACATAAAATGCACTACGATCAATACAGCGACCAGTGGGGTGAATTCCGTTCTGTCTTTGTTCCCGCAACCTCGAGTGCTGGCATTGATTACGTTATTGGCGTTGATATATCGTTAGCAGGAATTGACGACATGTTAATGGCAACTTTGTTTAATCGTATACTGATTGCTGCCCTACTGTTTGTTATAGGAACAATTGTTTTATTAGTTGTCACCCAGCGCATGGTAGCGCAACCGCTGCTGCAAGTTGTACATATTTTTACACAAATCGGCAATGGCGATTACAGCAAGCGCATTGAAAGCAAGCGCCGGGATGAAATTGGCACGCTATTGCGGGCGCTGGACGCAATGCAACACAACCTTGATGAACGGACTAAAATTGAACAAGCTGCTGCGAACACAATGCGCCGGATTACCAGTGCCTTAGATAAAGCCTCCACCAGCATGATGGTTGCCGATCAAGAAGGCACCTTGATTTATGTGAATGCAGCATTTACGCAGATGATGCAGATTGCAGAAGAAGATTTGCGGCACGATTTACCTAATTTTAATGCCAGCGATTTAGTGGGACGCGGTTTAAGTGATTTCCACCATCATCCCGAACATCAGCGCCGCTTACTCAAAGATTTGCATCAAACTTATAGTACGCCAATGACTGCCAGCGGGCGGCATTTTCGCTTAATTGCTAATCCCGTATTTAATGATGAAGGTGAGCGATTAGGCACGGTGGTTGAATGGTTAGATCGTACTGCTGAAGTTGCTGCCGAGCAGGAATTGGAAACGTTATTAGCAGCAGTGGCGCAAGGTGATTTTAGTCAACGTCTCAATTTGGAAGGAAAACAGGGCTTTTTCCGTGATCTTGCGCTGGGCATGAATCGCTTAACGGAAATTATGGCGCAGGTACTCAATGATTTAGCGCATGTCTTAAAAGCCTTGGCACAAGCAGATTTAACCCAAACCATTCAATCTCATTATCAAGGGCGCTTTGATGATATTAAAACTGATACAAATATCACTGTCGAACGCTTGCGCGTTTTAGTAGGGCAAATTCGTGTTGCGACGGGTTCAATTAACACGGCTGCTACTGAAATCGCCGCCGGTAATGCCGATTTATCCACGCGCACAGAGGAACAAGCGACCAGTTTAGAAAAAACCGCCCGTTCAATGGTTGAATTTAGCAATTCAATTCAACAAACTGCGAATAACGCTAATCATGCCCGTGATTTAGCCAGCAGTGCGAATACGCAAGCGTTGGCAGGCGGGCAATTAGTGCAGCGGGTAGTGGCAACAATGAATGCAATTCAAGTGGCTAGTCAAAACATTGCCGACATCATTGGCGTGATTGACGGAATTGCGTTTCAAACGAATATCTTGGCATTAAATGCGGCGGTGGAAGCAGCGCGGGCGGGAGAACAAGGGCGCGGCTTTGCAGTGGTGGCGGCAGAAGTGCGTCAGTTGGCGCAGCGTTCTGCAAATGCTGCAAAAGAAATTAAAGGGTTAATTGGTGATTCGGTAACTCGCGTTGATGCTGGTGTGCATTTAGTGCAGGACACGGGGCAAACAATGGCGATGATTGTCGATTCTTTTCAACAAGTCACCGCTTTAATTGCTGAAATTGCTGATGCTAGTCGGGAACAAGGCGCGAGAGTGGGACAAGTGACAGAAACCATTGCACACATGGATGATACCACGCAGCGCAATGCGGCATTGGTAGAACAGGCAGCAGCGGCAGCAGAAAGTTTAGAAGATCAGGCATTGGAATTACAAAAAACGGTGGCAGTGTTTCGCGTTTAGCTTCAGTATTGAAGGGCAATAATTATTGAAATCTGATTAAAAACCTTATTGTTATGGTTTTAATTAAAAAGTTAAATTTTACCATGATAAAATCTATGCTATATGGTATTTAAGCGGCGTTGTTTTATGTCACAATCACCACATGAACACCTGAGTGCTGATCGTATTAAAAATGCAATGTCTGCAACTGGACGTATAGCACTTCACCATCTTGATATTTATGAACAACTCGATTCAACCAATAGCGAATTACAGCGCCAAGCCGCTGCCGGCGCACCGTCTGGAACCGCTTGTCTTGCCGATTGCCAAACCGCTGGACGCGGGCGACGTGGGCACGTCTGGCACTCACCGCCGGCAGTAAATCTTTATTTATCATTGCTATGGCGTTACCCATTACCACCCGCCGCTCTCGGTGGCACCAGCTTGGCAGTGGGCGCAGTGGTCGCCGAAGTGTTGCAAGCCGCAGGTGGAATTGATCTCCATTTGAAATGGCCGAATGACGTGCTGTGGCGCGGACGCAAAGTAGCGGGATTGTTATTAGAAGTTGGTGGTCATTCACAGGGATCAAGTTATTTAATTGTTGGCGTCGGCTTAAATGTCCACATGACTGCTACTTTAAGTAATGAGATTGCACAACCTTGGGCAGCGTTGGCAGATGCAATTAGCGAGCGCCCATTGAGCCGCAATCAATTGGCTGGACAATTATTAGATGCGCTCATCACTGCTTTAGAATGTTATGGACGCGAAGGTGTTGCGCCATTTCTTGCACGCTGGCGACAATTTGATGCTTGGATAGGGCATCCCGTGCAATTGATATGCGCCAATCAAATCGTTAACGGCATTCATAGTGGTATTGCGGAGGACGGCGCATTGCAATTAAATACTGCCAGTGGTATGCGCACATTTCATGCCGGTGAAGTGAGTTTACGCAAACAATAACGCGCATACAACATCACTGTTTTTAATCCATATAGTCTAGGAGTTACGCAGTTGCGAACAAGCCATACAATGGTGCTGATAAATAAAATCGCACGGCACTGCGCACGATCTTATTTTTTGCTTCCATAATGCTTATTCCAGTTCGATAGAAGTAGCGTTCCAAA
>NZ_NRRQ01000024.1:20443-43655 GCF_016583745.1 Chromatium okenii | reverse complement strand
GTTGGGGGGATTTGAGATCGGGCGGTTGGGGGGATTTCCGCCAAGGTGACGACACCTTGTGAGCGCATTTCCGCGACCGTGACGCCCACGCCTTCGAGCTGATACTCCCAAATATCTTCAATGCCCTCGAAATCCAGCGCCGCGCCGCGCCCGAGCCGCCGCAATATCTCGCGGAAAATCCACCACGCCGGACGACTGTCAAAACGCGGTGTGATCGCTTGATCGCGCATGATCAGGCTGGGCACTGCGCCCTGCACTTGTCCCAAGATGTTGGCGCGTTCCAAAAAGGTGGATTCCGGCAGAATCACGTCGGCATACCACGCCGTTTCGGAATAGCGGACATCAATGGCGACGATCAGCTTGAGGTGGTCAAACGCCCGTTTGATCGCTTCCGCATCAGGCATGGCGGTGAGCGGATCGTGGCGATAAATGAAATACGCGCCGATGCCGTAGGGCTGGGCGGTCTCCATCGCCGCATAAAGCTGATGCAGCACACCAATCGCCGGGTCCCAACTCGGATGCACGTCACCTGCGCCATCGGCGCGTGGGGTGCTCACTTTTTCGCAGCGATCTTGCAGACGTTTGAGGCTGGCGCGTCCGCACTGTTCGGGCGTTTTGGCGAGCAGCAAACCGCCCGGCACTTCCAGATTGCCCATTAACACGTTGAGAATCAGCGCACTGCGGCTGACGTAAAACGATTGTTTATGGCGAGCGGTCATCCAGCCGGGATGAAAAATCACCTGCGGCGCAGCGGCAGCGATGTCCTGCACCAACTCGCGCACGGCGGCGGCGGAGATGCCGGTGTGTTCGACTTGCCAGTCGGGGGTGGTGGTGGCGACGGCGGCGCGTAATTCTTCCAATCCCGTCACATGACGAGCGACGAATTCCTTGTCGTACAGCTCAAGGCGCAAAATTTCGTGAATTAACGCCAAATTCAGGGCGTAGTCGCTGTTGGGGCGGATTTGCCAATAACGGCTGGCTTTGCTGGCGGTGATGGTGGCGCGAGGGTCGATGTAGGTCACTTGCAAACCGTTGGCGACGGCGGCCATAAAACTTTTGGCTTCTTTGACCATCAGCGATTCAGCGATGTTGCGCCCGTACAGCACCAAATGTTTGGCGCGTTTGAGATCAAGCACCAGCCGTGAATGCGGAAAGCCAAACAGCGAGCGGGCGGCGTTGTAAACATTGCTGGCGCAGGAGGCGTCGTGATTGACGTAATTGGGCGAGCCTAGCGCCTGCGTGAAGGTGCGGGTTAAATCGGTGAACGGGCCGCCGCGATCAGACAGCGCGATGCCACGAGTGCCGAATTCGGCGATGGTCTCCTGCACCTTGTCGGCGATGTAGGTGAGCGCCTCATCCCAAGATGCCCGTCGCCATTGCCCCTCGCCACGAGCGCCGGTGCGAATCAGCGGCGAGTGCGGGCGCTCGTCATCCAGTTGGAAGGACTGCCCCGCGCCGCCTTTGGCGCACAAGCTGGCACCGAGCGCGGGATCGTTGGGATTGCCTTGAATCCAAGCAACTGCGCCATCTTTCACCGTGACGGCGAGGGGGCAACGCACGGCGCACATGCCGCACAGACTGTAAACCGTGCGCTGTCCCGAAGAATTCTGGCCGCACTCGCTGGTTGTCGTGCTCACACTCATTACTGTTCCGTTCCTGTTCAATCACAAGTTATTGTTTTTTATTGAGCAATTTGATTATCGGGTGGGCGCTGTCGCCACTTGCGCAGCACCCAGCCCACGCCGCCGAGGATACCAGCCCACACGGTTTCAATCCTTGTTGTAATGGATTTAGCGTTGCAACTGTGCTGGCGCCCACTAAACTTCCTATTGCTGTCCGAGTTTCAATCCTTGTTGTTAGGAGTTACGCAGTTGGATTTCTAAATGTTTGATTTTATTGAAGTAAGTTTGTGCGCTGCACAATAGCACTTCCATAAAAATCAACAACTTAACTTTCAACTGCGTAACTCCTAGTTTTTATTGAGAACGCTGTTTTTACTGACAACTGAAAACATTTTCAGTTGTCAGAATAAACGCCAAGCGGAAATATAAAGCAAATGCGGGGCACTAATTGATCGGTTGGTAACGCGCAATCAGGCTTAATGTGCGTTCATGGTGGGCTTCAATCTGCGAAAATTCGTTATCTAAATGACGCTGCCATTCTTGTTCATTAAAAGGCAGCATCGGACGCAATACGCGATGAAAAAACCGTTTTTCTGACTCGAGCGCCATGCCTTGAAACAACCGCGATACGCGCTCCACTTCCGCCAGTAAATTCAACACGTCGTGAAAATAACACGTTGGCAAATTATTCACTGAATGTTTCAAGCCATATATGCGCCGAATGCCACTGTAAATCGCGTGTGCTGCCATGTCTTGATAATGAAAGTTGTATTTAATGCGATGCACAATCGCTTCAAGCGCCGCAATATCCGCGCTGTTAATGTGCTCAAATGTCGGTGCGGGTGCGGGAGCTTGATAACCGCCAGTCTTCCGAATCGATGGCAGCACCTCTTCAAATACCCACGTCTCGAAACGTTCTGCGCTGGGAAGCTGGCTGCGTGAAATGAGACGGTACACATCCGGCTCAGGAATCAGCTTTGTCTGTGGGTCAAGTGTAAGTTGTTGATTCTGATAGGGGTGTCTAGTAGACGCCCCTAGCTCTTTCAAAGACTTAGCGCGTTTGCAGTTGTCGCGGATGGCTTGCTTGGTATCAACATAACCAAGCGCAGCAGCAACATCTTTACCGACAAACCAAGGCTCGTGGTCGATGATGACGGTGCGAATGGAAATGGATTGATCGAACGAAAACGAAAGAATGGATGTTTCCATCTGTAACCTCGTAAGTTGCAGTTATTGTCTGCACTAATGCAGCAGACGGGACTCAACTAGAGCCTTACGAGTTGCTCCGGGCATATTCCCGCTAACGCGGTGTTGTATTACGCCTCTCATCCCGGTGCCACAAGAAACCGGTATCTGAAGTGTAGATATAAAAAACCGCTGATTCTGACGGGAGCGGGTATCCGCCCGTAAAGTTCTAGTGCGGTTAGTGTGTGTGCAGACAATAACTGGTGTCAATAGCAATTGTGGTCGGCGGTGCGAAACGTTGCAACTTATTTAACCATTGTTTGACGTTATCAACCCGACTTTGTACTGAAGGTGGTAACCATTTTTCAGACCGCCAGCGATTATTAAAACGCAGTTGCCGATAACAAGTTTTACGTCCGCGCCGAATTGATAAACGATCCATTAACCGTTTTAGTTATCAGTTTTCAGCGAAACTGCTATTTTTTACTGACAACCGACAACCAATAACTTTTTTAACTCGCAGGCGCAGCAGGATTGGTTTCTGCACTTAACTCTGGTGGTGCGGCGAGATTAGTAGTTGTATCCAACTGTGATTGCAATAAATTACCAAGACTATCTTCATAAAAAGTGATTCGCGCCTGCGTTGCCGCTTGCCGCGCCAGCACCTCCACTTCATTGCCATCCTGCGCCAGCTTGCGCACTTCTAAACGGCGCAACAGCTCTCGCTGTTTTGCCAGCCGTTTCACCGTCACCTGCGCGGTACGTTCCAACTTTTTCAGTTCCCGCTCCAACTGCACCACCGTCGCCCCCGTCGTCACCCGCAGCCCAAACCAACGCCAAAAACCGGCAACTTGAGGATGCGCGGTGCGATTGGCAGCCGCGAGCTGCTGCCGCACCTGCGCCAGCTCCGCCTGTTGCGTCGCGGCAGTCGTGTCCAGCGTGGCGACCTGCTCCCGCAGCGCCGCCAACTGTTCAGCGAGCTTTTGCCCGTTGAGACGCAACTGCTCGCCATCAACGCGCTGCTTGGTTTCCGTGCCCCGCAAGCGCGTCAGCTCCACCCGCAGCGCCGTCAACCGCTGTTGAAACGCCTCGCGCCGCCGTTGCGCCGCCAATTCCACCAATTCCTGCACATGCGCCCGCTGCCGCTCCACATCGCGCTGATGGGCATCGTGCAAACTTTGCTCCCGCAGGCGATCAAGATCACACAACCGCGCCTGCAACTCGGTCTGCGCCGCCAACTGCGTTTGTTCAAATGCCTCCCGCTGCTGGCCCAAGTGCTCCTCCTCCAGCGCCCGCTGCCGCGCCCAATCCGACCGCGCCCGGTGCAATTCAGTCGCCAACTCCGCCCGCCGATGCTCCAGTTGCGCCTGCGTGTCGTGATCGAGCTGCGCCTTGAGCTGGGCGGTGCGCAAGCTCAATTCCTCGTCATACGCCGCCAATTCGAGATCACGGCGGCGGGCGCTCGATTCCTGTTCTTGGCTCAGATTGTCTTGGCGCAGCGTGAGCAATTGCTGTTCAAGTGCTTGTTCAGCTTGATATTTCAACAGCGGCTCGCGCACCTCCAGCAAGGCTTGCCGCGCCGCATAAAACGCCGCCGGGTCTTTTTCATACAGCAGCCACAGCCGCACGAATTCAATTGGATTGAGGCGATGATCGGGATCATCCCACCGCTCAAAGCCGGGAATTTCCACCAAGCCGCCGACCAGATATTTGCGATATTGCAATTGCAGCGTTTCGCTGAAATAGGCGCTGACGGAAGCTGGCTCAAATAATTTCAGCGCCAGCAGCGAGAAAAACAACACGCCGAGCGCGGCCTGCGAAAAACCTTCCACCGTTTCAAAATGCGGCACCCCGGATTCATCGGGGCTGTGGCGCAGCGCGTTAAGAATTTTGGAACGCGCCGCAAAACTCAAGCGCGGCGGATTGGTTGGTGGTTGCTGCGCAGTCAAATTGGCGGCGGCTTCTTCCAGACGAGCGTGCTGCTCTTGCCGCAACTGCGTGAGTTGGGCGGTACGCTCGCGCAATTGGGTTTCTAACTGCTTGATTTGAGTGATTACACCCGCGAGGCGCAGATCCACTTCCGCCTGTTTATCCGCCAATACGCTGGCGATCTGTTTGGCGTTGGCTTCCCATTTCCGCGCTTCCGGGCCGCGACCTTCGGGGCGACCGTTGCGCCCCATCACTTCATTGCCAACCCGCTCGCGCACTGCCACCAAATCCTGCCGCAACAACGCGATTTCGGGAGCAAATTCGGCCTCCATCTGCGCCCGTCGCGCCGTTTCCTGCGCCAGCACCTGCGTGATGCGGGCGATGTCGGCTTCCAACGGCGCGACCTGTTCCTGATAAGTCGCAGCGAGGGCGTCGGCGTGGGCGCGGATGCGGGTTTGCAATGCGGCGTCGCGCTGGGCGAAATACTGTTCAACTTGCTGCTGGTGATAAGTGGCGATGTCGTCGGAGCGAATCAGCTTGCCGAGAAATGGCGCGGTGACGTACAGCGAAACGGCGACGATCACCACGCGCAGCGCGATGCCCACCAGCCAGCGCAGCAGCGCGGTCACGCCTTGATTGGCGGTTTGATTCCAGCGCCGGGCGCGGAGCACGGGGCGCTCGGACATCACGAGCGAAGCATCGACAATCCAGATGATCGAAAACATCAGGATAAACATGAAGATGCCAGCGATGGGGCGCAGCCAGGTGAGCTCTTCAGGAACGATGGAGGCGCTGATTAAGCCCCACACGATGCCTTCGATGCTGGCCATGAGCAGGATGACGACCCACGCAAATCCCAGCCACACGCGCACGGCGGGAGTGGCGAGTGCTTGACCGTAGGGGCGCAAGCGCAGAAATTGCAGGCGAGGCAGGTTCAACCAAGAGTCTCTACGCAGCACAGGGATTGTCCGAGATCATCGTTAAAATAGTGGTTTATTAAGGAGGAATGATGCAGTTGTTGATTGCGTTGTTTAGTGTGCAGTTGTCAATTGTCGGTTGTCAGTGCGGTGACAGCGATGGGTCTCCACTGACAACTTTTTCAACCAGATGCAGATTGTATGCGCTTGACCAGTGACTGACGAATCGCTGCCGCTGCGACTTGCGCCACGCCGCGCAGTCTCCGCATCATCCGCGCTCTGCACAATTCCCTCGGTGGCTTATTTTTATGGATCGGATTACCCGCACTGCAATCATCATTTCCGTGTTTCTGCTGGCGCTGCTCGTGCTGTCGCTGACGTGGAGCAGTTTTGGCTGGACGCCGCGCATTTGGCAATTCAACGCACAGTTGCAAGAAGACCCGGTGTTGGCGAGTTATCCGTATGAATTTCGCGCCGTGCTCTTTGTCACCGGCATCGTGACGCTCACCAGTCCGCACGCGGATGAGGTGCCATTGGAGCCATTTTTACAGACGCTTGATCCGAATTTGCGCGACAAGCCGGCGACTGATCCGGCGTTGGCTGCGGCGCGAGCGCGGTTTGTGGAGCATGAGCAGCGAGCGATTGCGCTGCTGCTGGCAGAGCCAGATGTCGATTCGGTGATTTGGTCACTGGATCGGGCGTGGTATCACCAGCACAAGGTGCCGCTGGCAGCACCGGCGCACTAACTGATGGCGCATCTGTATTTTTTGCTGGGGCTAACGGCGCTGATGCTGGTGGTGCTGGCGCTGCAAATTCAGCGGCTGTTGTCGCGGCGGATTCGGTTTCCGTATCTGGCGGCGGAGACGCTGTTAAATCCACCGCAGCGGGCGTTGAAAAACGCGCTAGAACAAACGCTTGGGCGGGATTATCGGATTTATGGGCGTGTCCGCGCCGCCGAGGTGATTCAGGTGCAGGGGCATTTGACGCGGCTGGAACGGCAGCGGGCGCAGGCGCGGCTGGACGGGCTGGTGTTTGATTGCCTGATTTGCAGCTTGGAAACCACCGCGCTGGCGGGTGCGGTCAATGTGACGCCAGCGCCGGGACGCTGGCGGGAGCGCCGTGCCAATCGCCGTTTGCAACAGATTTGCACGGCGGCGCGGTTGCCGTTGCTGTGTTTTGAGGAGCGGGAGTTGACGCCAGTGGCGGCGCTGGAGCGGCAAATCATGGCGGCGCTGCAAACGCGCTGGCTGGATATAAAACCCAGTGTTGCGACGGCGAATGCGGCAGAAGTGCGTCTGCGCCGGGAGCCGGTGCTCAAGCCGCCGACGCTGGAGATGACGACGTGGGAGCCGGAATTTCGCTTTGATCCAAATTTAGAAATCATCAATAACGATGATGCGCAGTTTCATTTGATTGCGCGGCGGTGAGGGTTTCAATCTGGTGTTTTTTACAATGACGCCTTCGTTGGCAATTGACGCACGAGTAATTCCACCGGATGACACACCGAAATTGCCAAACCCGCCTCTCGCAGCCCGGCGGCTAAATGCAGCGCACAGCCCGGATTAGTGGTCACAATAAACTCCGGTGCCAATGCTGCGCTGGCAGTTATTTTCGCCGCCAACAATCGATCAGCCATCTGCGGATGTTGCAATAAATATGTGCCCGCCGCGCCGCAACACTGGTCATTGCCGGGCAACGGAATGATCTCAAGCGCCGGAATCCGCGCCAGCAGTTGATAGACCGCCGCCGTGCCGCCGAGCAGATTGCGATGTGAACAAGGCTCATGCACCAGCACCCGCGCTGGCAGCGGACGCAACGACACAGCATCTGGCCACGGCAGTTGCAGCAGCCACGCACACAATTCTTGCGTGTTTTGCAGCGCCGGTTCCGTCCGTAATTCCGCCACACACGCACTTGCCAAGCCGATCAGTTGCCGCCCCGCGTATTGGTCAACGCAGCGCTGGCGCAGGGTAGCGGCAGCGGCGATTTCGCCGTTATGACGCAATAACGCGCCGCAGCACTCCGGTTGCGTCGTCACCTTGACCGCCACCCCAAGCCAATCACAGACCTGTAGCGTTGCCGCCAACGCCGTTCCTTGCGTGCTTTCGCCCACGCAGCCGACGAATAAATCAAACGGCGTCTCCGGCACTGAGCGCGGTTTGATGCGCCGCGCCGTCGTGGCAATCACCACTGCTAACCGTCGCCACGAGCGCAGTGGCGCGTTATTTGCTAACGTCAGCACCCACGCCAAGCCGCTATTCACAACAATGCGAGCGATGGTTCCCAGCCAGCGCGTCAGACGCGCATCTGACAGACTTTGCAGTAACAGACGCCGGAAATAGCGCCGCCATGCTGGCAGTGCAGCGACGCGATGCGCTTTGGCAGCGGTACTCAAACGCCCGTAAGCAACCAGCGATGGACACGCCATTTCACACGCCCGGCACTGCAAACAACCATCGAGATGCGCGGCAAGCCGATCTGTCAGCGCCAGCTCGCCATGCAGCCAACCTTGGATGAGCGCGATCCGTCCGCGGGGGGAGTCGGCTTCATGTTGCGTCTGCGCATAAGTGGGGCAAACAGCGAGACACAGCCCGCATTTGACGCATTGATCGGCAAGCTGGAGCAATTCTGCTGGCGTTTCCCCGGCGCGATCTGCTGGCGCACCAGCCCGCTCGTGCGTCGTTAAATCTTTAACCATTTGATATTATTAAACTCATTTGACGATTGCCCACTGGCCATCTGCTAACTTTCTAAAAAATCAACAGCTTGCATTTTTAAGCACAGCACTTTTAACTGATCTGGTTTGGTTCGCGTGACGCCACGCAAAAATTTACACTGCCTGCCAAGACTGCCAGTTGCAACGCAGCAAGCAGTTTTAGCCGCTGGCGAGCTGTATAGCAGCACCGGCGGTGCACTCTAAAACACAACAACAAGGAGATATTTCCCATGTCTAAGGGGCAAAACTTGCAAGACCCTTTTCTCAACGCTTTGCGTAAAGAGCGGGTTCCCGTGTCGATTTTTCTGGTCAACGGCATCAAATTGCAGGGACAAATTGAATCGTTCGATCAATTCGTCGTCCTGCTGAAAAACAACGTCAGCCAGATGATTTATAAACACGCCATTTCTACCGTTGTGCCCGCTCGCAACGTCAAACTCGCGCCGTTGGATGACGACGAGCCGCTGGCGCTGCCCGATCCATTTGCGCCGGGTAACCATTGAACGCCACCACGCTTGTCACCGAGCGCCCGCAGCAGGGCGAGCGGGCGGTGTTGGCGCAGTTCGACATCGGTTCTGCCATGACTGCGGACGAGCGCGAGGAATTCGCGCTGTTGGCGACCGCCGCTGGCGCGGAAATCGTCGGCAGATTGGGTGGAACGCGCCCCGCGCCTGATTCGCGCCTGTTCATCGGCAGCGGTAAAGCCGCAGAATTACAGGCGCTGGTTGCCGCCACTGAAGCCGATTTAGTGCTGTTTAATCATGCGCTGTTGCCCGGGCAGGAGCGCAATTTAGAACGCCTGTTGCAGTGCCGTGTGCTGGATCGTGCCGGTCTCATTCTCGACATCTTCGCCCAACGCGCCCGTTCTTTTGAAGGCAAATTGCAGGTCGAACTCGCCCAGCTCAAACATCTGTCCACGCGCTTGGTGCGCGGCTGGACGCATTTGGAGCGACAAAAAGGCGGCATCGGGCTGCGTGGTCCCGGCGAAACGCAGTTGGAAACGGATCGGCGCTTGCTCGCTAAACGGGTGGACACGCTCGAACAGCGCCTGCTGCGGATCGAAAGTCAACGCGCTCAGGGACGCCGCGCGCGTGCCAAAGCGGAGGTGCCGGTGCTGGCGCTGGTGGGCTACACCAACGCTGGAAAATCAACATTATTCAATCAGTTGACTGCCGCCGGCGTGTTGCAAGCTGATCAATTATTTGCCACCTTGGATCCAACGGTGCGGCGGCTGACGCTGCCGAGCGGGGGATTGGTGTTAATCGCTGATACCGTTGGTTTTGTCAGTCGCCTACCGCACGAATTGGTGGCGGCGTTTCGCGCCACACTGGAGGAAACGCGCAGCGCCAGCTTGTTGCTGCACGTCGTTGATGCGGCCGCACCGCAGCGCGAGCGCCAGATGGATGATGTGGAGCGGGTGTTGGCAGAAATCGGCAGTGCCGAGGTGCCGCGTTTAGAAGTGTTTAACAAGCTCGATCTGGTGGCGGATACGCCGCTGCCGCGTTTAGAACGCGATGCGAGCGGACGTCCGACGCGGGTGTGGTTATCTGCGCAGACGGGCGCGGGCATGGATGCGTTGCTGATCGCGCTGGGTGAAGTGACCGGCGGAATGCAGGTGCATCATCGGCTGGAATTGGCGGTGACGGATGGGCAACTTCGCGCTTGGTTGTATGCCCACGCGCAGATTTTGCACGATCACGCAGCGGACAGCGGCGGTTGGGAGGTTGAATTCAACATCGCAGCAACGCAATTAGAACGGCGCTTGGCGAATGATCCGGTGCTGCGACAACGCTTGGCAGGTGCTGGTTTGCCGTGATCTGGTCAGTCCCATACAATCAAATCTCCTGAATTATTTCCCTCAAACCAATAGATAAATGGAGCGGCTATGGCTTGGAATGAGCCAGGTGGCGGTCAACAAGACCCCTGGAGCGGCAAGAATGGTGGCGGCGATCAAGGTCCACCTGATCTTGAGGAAATCGTGCGCAAGCTCCAAGAACGGATTGGTGGCTTATTTGGTGGCGGTGAGCCACCGCCGCCGCGTCGTGCCGGTGATGATGCGCCCAACGGTTTTAGTCGGCGCATCATCGGTTTAATTATCAGCGTGATCGCGCTGGCGTGGTTGGCAAGCGGCATCTATATCGTTGAACCCGCCGAGCGCGGCGTGGTGCTGCGTTTTGGGGCGTATGTCGATACGACGAACCCCGGCCCGCATTGGCATATCCCGCTGCCGATTGAGTCGGTGCTCAAGGTCAATGTGGATGAGGTGTCCACGTTCAGCCACCGCGCTGCGATGTTGACGCAAGATGAAAATATCGTGGAAGTCGAGCTGACGGTGCAGTCGCGGATTCAAGACGCGGCGGATTATTTGTTTCAAGATCAAGCACCTGAGCGCACGTTGAATGATGCAACGGTGACGGTGGTGCGCGTGACCATCGGTCAGAGCAAGCTCGATTATGTGATGACGGAAGGACGCGGCGCGGTTGCGGTCACGATCAAAGAGCGGATTCAGGCGTTGATGGATCAATACAAAACCGGGCTGGTAGTCACGTCGGTCAACATGCAGCCAGCAAAACCGCCAGAACAGGTGAAAGCTGCGTTTGATGACGCGATCAAGGCGCGTGAGGATAAGGAACGCTTGGAAAATCAAGCCGAAGCCTATTCTAACGAGGTGCTCCCGCAGTCACGCGGTGGCGCGGCGCGGATTTTGGCGGATGCCAAAGCGTATCGGGATCAGGTGATTGCTGAGTCGGAAGGTGAGGCGTCACGGTTTACGGCAGTGCTGGCGCAGTACGCCAAAGCTCCAGAAGTGACGCGCCAGCGTCTGTATTTGGAAACGCTGGAGCAGGTGTTTAGCAACAATCGCAAGGTGTTGTTAGATGTGGAAAAAGGTGCCAATCCACTGCTGTATCTGCCGCTGGATCAACTTGCTCCGCCGCGCCAGCTGCCGCCAGAACTGACGCGCACGGAAACTGCGCCGCTGCCCGCACCAATGGCGCTACCCGATCACAGCGAACCGCCAGCGCGGATGGTGGATCGAGATCGCCGCGCTCGCTGGTCAACGACTCCGCCGTGAGGTGTTGTGTTCTTACCTGCGTCAGTGCTCATGCTGCGTGATGCGCTGATGGCGATTCATTCAACCGGATACCAAAGGAGAGTGCGGGATTGAGCAGTCGCCTTGTGCCTCACCCGGCGTACTGCTGCCCCGTCTCATTCAGACGGGGGAATCTTGCGAAATAAACAATGAGCCAAACAAATTCAATCAAAACGCTATTGCCAGCGGGACTGGTGGTACTGGGATTATTTTTCTATAGCGCCACCTTTATGGTGCAGGAATATGAAGCGGCAATTAAATTGCGCTTGGGTGAAATTGTGGCGACTGATTTTGCGCCCGGTCTGCATTTCAAAATCCCCTTGATCCATCAAATAAAAACCTTTGATCGCCGTATTCAAACGCTCGACGCCCAGCCGGAGCGGTTTTTAACAATTGAAAAAAAGGACGTGATTGTTGATTCCTATGCGAAATGGCGGATCGCAGATGCCGCGCAGTTTTTCCGCTCCACCGGCGGCAATAGCGCCCGCACCAGTCGCTTATTATCGGAGCGAATCAATACCAGTCTGCGCGATGAGTTTGGCAAACGCACCATTCAAGAAGTGGTGTCGGATGATCGGCTGGCGCTGATGGAAATTTTAACCAATGATGTCAATGCCAACGCCGCCGATCTGGGCGTTAAAGTGATTGATATTCGGGTCAAAAAAATTGATTTGCCGCCAGAAGTGAGCGAATCGGTGTATCAGCGGATGCGTGCTGAACGCGAGCGAGTAGCGCGGGATTTACGCGCGAAAGGATCGGAAGCCGCCGAACGTATTCGTGCGGATGCAGATCGGCAGCGGACGGTAACAATTGCGGAAGCCTATAAAGAATCAGAAGAAATTCGCGGTGAAGGCGATGCAAAAGCGACTGCGATTTATGCGACTGCTTTTAATCAAGACCCGAGTTTTTATGCGTTTTATCGCAGTCTTCATGCGTATCGCACCACCTTTGGCAAAGCCGGTGGCGATGTGATGATATTACAACCTGATTCCGACTTTTTTCGCTTTTTTCGGCAACCTTCTGGTCAATCTGCACCGAAATAACCCGCCATGACTTTTCCTCACGCTCATGCTCAAACCATTGCCCACGTTTTAATTGAAGCGCTGCCGTATATTCGGCGCTTTCGCGGTAAAACGGTGGTGATTAAATACGGCGGCAATGCCATGGTGGATGCGACCTTAAAAGAAGGTTTCGCCCGCGATGTCGTGTTAATGAAATTAGTCGGCATCAATCCCGTGATTGTCCACGGCGGCGGCCCGCAAATTGGCTCGTTATTAAAGCGCCTTGGTAAAGCCAGCGAATTCGTGCAAGGAATGCGCGTGACCGATGATGAGACAATGGACGTGGTGGAAATGGTGCTCGGCGGGTTAGTGAATAAAGAGATCGTTAATTTCATTAACCGGCATGGCGGTTCGGCAGTGGGTTTAACGGGCAAAGATGGCGATTTAATTCGCGCCCGTCAATTATTACTGCGCCGCGATGCGCCCGAATTGAATGAGCCAGAAATCATTGATATTGGGCATGTCGGCGAGGTCGAAAGCATTGATCCGAGCGTCGTTAATATGCTGGTAAACGGTGATTTTATTCCCGTGATTGCCCCGATTGGCGTCGGTGCAGATGGGCGCTCGTATAACATCAATGCTGATTTAGTGGCGGGTAAAATTGCAGCAGTCTTAAAAGCTGAAAAGCTCTTATTGCTGACGAATATCGCCGGTTTGTTGGATGCAGATGGTGCGTTAATTCAACAATTGGATATTGGGCGCGTCAATCAGTTAATCGCAACTGGCGTCATTCATGGCGGAATGTTGCCTAAAATTCAATGTGCAATTGATGCGATTCAATCTGGAGTGAAATCCGCGCACATCATTGATGGGCGAGTGGAACATGCAGTGATGTTAGATTTATTCACCGATACCGGCGTGGGAACGTTGATTCGGGGGCGATAACACCTTATACACTGTTAGTGATCAGCTAATTAAACTACACAATGACGCGCATTAAATTGTCTAAATTGGCAATTAATCGCGTCATTTTTATAATGAATTACGGTGCTGGCACGCGCCGCAATAATGCCGCAATAAAATCATCAGCATTGCGCCCTTCCGCTTCGTATTCATAAGACAGCAATACGCGATGCCGCAAAATATCTGGCGCAATACTTTGTACATCTTCTGGAGCCACATAATCGCGGCCATTCAACCATGCCAACGCCCGCGCACATCGATCAAATGCAATTGTAGCGCGAGGGCTGGCACCAAAACGCAACCAGCCATCTAAATCCAACGCATAGTCCACAGGACGACGGGTTGCCATCACCAAATGCAATAAATATGTTTCAATTTCTGGTGCCATATACAGCGCCAAAATTGCCTGCCGCGCTGCAAAAATATCTGCTTGCGTGACCAGCACCGGCGGCGAATTGACGGGCTTGTCATGCGCAGCGCGGCGATTCAAAGCAAGTATCTCTCGCTCAGTTGCGAAATCAGGATAATCAACGCGAACGTGCATTAAAAACCGATCCAATTGCGCTTCTGGCAATGGATAGGTGCCTTCTTGTTCAATTGGATTTTGCGTCGCCATCACTAAAAATAAACGCGGCAATGGATACGTTTCACGCCCCACCGTCACCTGTCGTTCACCCATTGCTTCTAATAATGCAGATTGGACTTTAGCGGGTGCTCGATTCACTTCATCAGCGAGTAACAAATTGTGAAAAATGGGGCCGCGATCAAAGCGAAAACTCCCATCTTGCGGATGATAGATTTCAGTGCCGGTTAAATCGGCGGGCAATAAATCAGGCGTGAATTGAACGCGATGAAAATCACCTTCCAAACCCGCTGCTAACGTTTTAATCGCCGTAGTTTTTGCCAGCCCGGGCGCACCCTCAACTAATAAATGACCGTCAGCTAACAGTGCCATAAATAAACGGTCAATTAACGTTTGTTGCCCCAAAATAGTTTGCGCGACTTGTTGGCGTAAGGTTTGAATTGCGGTCGTGGCGCTGAATAGCGCCTCAGAGGGCGCAGAAGTGTTGATAGTCATGGGCTATAATCGCAAAAGTGGCTATTAAATAAGGCAACTGATCAATAAAAGTCAGCATCAACAGTTAAAGTAAAACAGACGCAACCGGCACAGTCTCCGCTGGTTTCCCAGTTAATTAAGCAACCTGCACCAGAATATCAGAACTCGCTGGTAATAATTCAAGCACTGCATTGGAGTGTAATAACTGCTCCGTTTCCATCACTTCCATCACCGCATTCAACACTTCTTGATCTTGGCTGGCAATTGCATTGAGCGCCGCACCAACAACTGCTGGACGTGTTGCTGCCGCCTCTGCCATCTGTTGTGATACCTTAAATGCAGTTTCACTTTTAATCAAACCAACGCGATTATCGCCATCTTGTTTCATGGCGCTAGTGACCTGCACCAAGCGTTTGACAACCTTGTCGGTAATGTTATTCACCATTTGCCGATCTGTAAATGAAACTTTGCGAATATACACCGAGCCTAATTGATAGCCCCATTGCTCAGATAATGGCGATACCGTTGCGCGAACCCGCCGACTCAATTGATGTCGATCTTCCAACATTTTATCCATTTCTAAATTGCTTAAAGTGGAAATGGTGGCGCTGGCAACGTTGGCTTGCAATGAAGATTCGGGATTGGCATTGCGAAATAAATAAGCAACGGGATCAGTGACTCGCATTTCATACCAGATGCCAACGCCCATTGGCGTGCCTTCTTCTGAATTGACCATTTGATCACGCAAATAATACTGCCGCAGCGCCGTTGAAACCCGATAACGCTTGCCAAAAAACGGAACTAACAGTGCTTTCACACCAAAATAACTCAATGGAAAACGCAAACCAGGTTCACTAATGGTGCCGAGCACGGTGCCAAATAATGTGAATACTTGCGCTTCTTGCTCTTTGATAATTGCATATAAACCCAAGGCTTGCGTTATTGCCAATAATAACGGCACATACACTAGCCCTAAAACAAACGCCACTACCAATTCTGGTGTTGTTGCACTGTCAAACGGCATCATTGTATTTCTCCGCGTCTTTTTATTTAATGGGTACGAATAATGCGCGTTGCTCGCCGAAGCAAGGGCACGCGTAAATTGCGCAGATAAGTGTGTAATGAAGCGGAGCCACCACTCGCTTTCATCTGCAATAAAATATGCGCCAACTCTTGCAATGGCGCAACTTCAGCCTGTGCCGTGTTGTGGGCAATTTCAACGGCACGTTTACTCATCGTAATTTGCTGCTCGGCATCCGCACGCGCAGTGCTAATATCGGCAGCAACCTGATTGCGGGTTGTGTTAATTGCCGACAGCGCCCGATCAACTTCAGGTGGTGGATCAATTTGTGTAATTAACGCCGCATCTAATTCAATTCCATAGCGGGCGCTGGTGCAATGACATTGTTGTTCCATATAGGCGTTGAGGAGGGGTAGATTTTTGCGTAAATCGTTAATAGAAACGCCTTCAGAAAGTTCAATGGTGTTGGTATTGGGTTCATTGCCAGTACCTAAATGTTGTCCACGCGGATCAACAAAGGTGGCAATCCGTTCACGCAATACAGAAATAAAATATCCCATGACGTGCTCTAAAGGACTGCTGACATTAAAGCAATAGGAATATAAATTGTTTTCCGCAATCCGAAAGCGAATTTGCCCGCCAACGCCAGTGGTGAGATTATCTTTAGTAACGGCCTCAACACTGTGTTGCAGTTTGGTGGGGTCCCACGTTAAATCAATTGCTTCTGTGGCGACTCGCACCTTGTGTACTTCTTGCCAAGGCCATTTGAAATACGGACCACCGGGGCGAATGGTGCGCAATCGTGGCACCTGATACCGTAACAATTCTTCATCATTGAGCGCCGAATCTTTTATCATCGATTTACCGAGGCGCTGTGCTCGCCCAAAAGTGGTGATGACCGCTCGCTCATCAGGTTTTACAATGTAAAACGCACTAAGCAACACGCGATACAGGACAAACACTAAAACCCCCAACAAAAAACTGGAAATCATCATCTCTTCTCCATCGCGGTTCGTTTATAGAGTGTTACTGCGCATTTCTTCTGGTTCAATATGACAACTATGATCAATCACAATCGTTTAAGCGACATCATCAACTCCATCGTCGATTGGGAAGTTGATTTGCACGGATGTTACACCGTTATCACGGGCTGTGTAGAGGAGATTTTTGGTTACCGAAGTGAAGAATTACTGGGTAAAAACAAATTTGAGCTTATGGTAATCCCAGAAGCGGAACGTTGGCATCTTATTTGGCAGGATGTTGTTGCACGCCAAATGCCATTTAAAGACTTCCATTATGGGATACAACATCCTGATGGCAGCGAACGTACTTTATTAACCAGCGGGATTCCAGTATTTAATCAAGACGGTACCTTGCATGGATTTCGTGGTACCGACCGCGATATTACCACCGAAAAAAACATCCAAGATCAATTGCGAGAGCAAAGTTTACAATTTCAAGCGATTTTCGATCATTCGTTTGTTGGAATTATGTTGCTCACGAAAGCGCGGGTGATTACTCGCGCTAATCAACGGCTTGCGCATATTTTAGGGTATCAACATCCTAGTGAACTCATCGGTTTAAGCGTCCAAGCGATTCATATTTCTGATGCGCATTTTAATGAATTTGGACAACGCTTTTATGCGCAGTTGAAACAACAGCCGCAAACGCATATTGAATATCAGTTAAGGCGCAAAGATGGCACCGCATTTCATTGTTTAATCTCTGGTAAAGCCTTGGATGAGGAAGTTCCGGCTGATTTAAGCAAGGGTGTGATTTGGATTGTTGATGATATTGAAGATTTCAAATATACCGAACGCGCTTTGCGTGAAAGTGAAGCCCGCTATCGTGCTTTATTTGAATCCAGCAGCGAGGGCATGGCGATCATTCGAGATGGGCGTTTTGCGTCAATGAATCTCACGGCGCGGCGTTTGTTTGGATTAGAACAGGTTGATGGTAATGATGATTTAAAACCAGCAAGTTTGTCGCCGCCATTACAGCCTGATGGTCAGGATTCAACGCTGAAAGCGCAACAAATGATGATGTTGGCCTTGCAAAATGGCACGCATCGCTTTGAATGGCAGCATCGGCATCGGGATGGAAAATGTTTTCAAGTTGAAGTCAGTTTAACTAGAATTCACATTGAAGATGAAACTGCGCTTTTAAGTACCATGCGCGATCTGAGTTATCAATATGAGATTGATTATCTCAGTTATCACGATCAACTCACGCATTTACCGAATGCGAATTTGTTGCGCGACCGTTTAGCACAAACCATTAAATTTGCAGCATTCAGTCAAACCAAAGTGGCGGCGCTGACTTTAGATTTAGATGGATTTAAGCATGTGATGGATGCGCATCAACATGACATCTGGGAACAGGTCTTAAAAACCCAAGCAGCGCGATTAGCAACGCATACGCCATTTGGTACCTTGGTAGCGCGTACCAGTGGCGATGTATTTACTGTGATTTTAGATGAAGTGAGCGATCCACAACAGGCGCTCCAACATGCTAAACGGATTCAAGAAGGATTGCATAAGCCGCTGTTATTAAATAACGACCATGAATTATACATGACGGAATGTATTGGGATTGCGTTTTATCCCGATGATGCTACCGATGCAAATGAATTATTACGCAAAGCGGGTTCGGCGCTGCATAAAGCAAAAGACCTCGGCCCCGGCTCAATTATGCGTTATGAACCGGAAATGACAATTTGTTCCACCAATCGTTTGCAATTGCTGCAACAGTTGCGGCAAGCCGTCCAATTTGAAGAATTTGAATTGCACTTTCAGCCTAAAATCAATTTGACAACGGCGCGAATTGTGGGCGGTGAGGCGTTAATTCGCTGGCGGCGCAATGATGGTCGTTTGGTCTCACCAGCAGAATTTATTCCTATTGTGGAATCAAGTGATTTGGTGCATTCGGTGGGGCGTTGGGTGTTGTATGCTGCATTACAACATTTGCAACAATGGGAAGCCGCTGGAGTGCCGGTGGTGCCAATTAGTATCAATATCGCCGGACCGCAATTTGCTCGCGGAACCTTGCCAGAAGAAATCGCAGCTGCGTTAATTGCTACCGGCGTCGCCCCGGCGTTATTGCAAATTGAATTGCTCGAAAGTCAATTATTGAGTGATCCCGAACAGACGCGCCGTCAACTGAATGCAATTCGAGCGTTGGGAGTGAGCGTGGCGCTGGATGATTTTGGTACTGGCTATTCGAGTTTGAGTTATCTCAGTCGTTTCCCGGTCGATTTTTTGAAAATTGATCGCAGTTTTATTCGCCATCTCACTGAAAATACTGGCAATCTTGCCATCGTGCGGGCGACGCTGGCGATGGCACGGGGTTTGGATATCCAGACCGTCGCCGAAGGGGTGGAAACGGCGGATGAGGTGACCTTGCTGCATCGGCTCGGCTGTCATCTGGTGCAGGGATATTTCACCGGTAAGCCGCAACCAGCCACAGAATTTGCGCATTTAATCAGCATGTTGCCAGAACTCGCATTGCCGGCAGTGCTGTTTCGTTTGATCACGCACGGCGTGTTATTGGTTGAGGACGACCCGTTGCAGCGGCATCTTTTTATGGCGCAATTGCATCGTCACGGATTTGCCGTGTTTGCGGTGGAAACGGCGGAAAGCGTGTGGGAAGTGTTGGCGACGGAGGACATCGAGGCAGTGGTGACGGACTATCGCTTGCCGGGCATGGACGGCGTCACCTTGCTGCAACAAATCCGCGAACGCTATCCAGAAGTCGCTCGCATCATGTTGTCAGCGGCGAGTGAGGCCAACATTCCCGCAGCGGCCATCAATCGCGGCGGCGTCTTTCGCTATCTCACCAAACCCTGTCGGGCGCAAGACCTATGCGATGCTGTGCGCGATGGCATTCATTTAGCGCAAATGATGCGCCAATCGCGTCATTATGAATCGCGTTAATATACCAGCATGATGCAGCGATTAGATTGCGTGTTGAGACTGGTATTGAGCGCAATAGTAGGTTGGGTTGACACCGGCAACCTAACTGAAAAAATATCACTGCTGGCGCTTAAAATCAAGTCGCCATAATGGAGTTTATTTGTATTCAGAGCTATCGCGTCACGCAATAAAAATTGCGTTCATCTGCTTGCAGTTTTATGCTGCAAAATGTCGTACTTTACCGCCATTATTTTCACTTCAATCGGAATAAAAGCCTTATGAAAACCATCGTTGCTGTTGTCGGTTTAGGTTATGTCGGTTTGCCGCTCGCAGTTGAATTTGGCAAGCAATACGAAACCATTGGTTATGATCTTTCGGAAACGAAAATCGCGCATTACCGCAATTATTGCGATCCCACCGGCGAGGTCAGCACTGCCGATTTACAAGCGGCGACTCAACTGACGGTGAGTAGCGATCCGACCAGCTTGCGTCGCGCCGACGTCATCATCGTTGCGGTGCCGACGCCGGTCGATCAAACGCATATTCCTGATTTTTCGCCGCTGATAAGTTCCTCAACGACCGTCGGCAAATATATGAAACGCGGCGCGATTGTCGTTTATGAATCCACAGTGTATCCCGGCGCAACTGAGGAAATTTGTATTCCGCTATTAGAAAAGCATTCCGGTCTTAAATGGCAGCAGGATTTTCACGTTGGCTATTCGCCAGAGCGCGTTAATCCCGGCGATAAAGAACGCACCATCACGCGCATTGTTAAAGTAGTTGCTGGCGATACTGCGCTGACAACCGAAGTGGTTGCGGCGCTATATGCGTCAGTGATTACGGCAGGCGTACATCGCGCAAGTTCGATTAAAGTCGCAGAAGCGGCGAAGGTGATTGAGAATACCCAGCGCGATCTTAACATTGCGCTAATGAATGAACTGGCGCTGATTTTTAATCGGCTTGGAATTGATACGTTAGAAGTTTTACAAGCTGCGGGCACGAAATGGAACTTTTTACCCTTTCGCCCCGGTTTAGTTGGCGGGCACTGTATTGGCGTTGATCCGTATTATTTAACGCACAAGGCCGTTGCGCTCGGTTATCACCCCGAAGTGATTTTAGCGGGGCGGCGGATTAACGATGGCATGGCCGCTTATATTGCCCAGCAAACGATCAAGTGCATGATTCAACACGGCGACCGCATTAAAGGCGCACAAGTGATCGTATTGGGTTTGACGTTCAAAGAGAATTGCCCTGATTTGCGCAATTCCAAAGTCGCCGATTTAATTACCGAATTACAATCATTTGGCTGCGCAGTGACGGTACATGATCCGCTGGCAGCAGTGGCAGAAGCTGACCACGAATACGGCTTGAAATTGACGCCATGGGAGCAATTGCCCAATAACGCAGCGGCAATTGTTGCTGCCGTATCACACCATGAGTATTTAGAAATGTCGCTGGCGCAATTAACCGCGCATCTCAAACCGGGTGGCGTCTTTATTGATGTGAAGTCGGCGTATGATCCGGCAGCAATTGTGGCGGCAGGTTTTCAGTTGTGGCGATTATAAAATAAAGTCGCGCCCCAAGTCGTCACTTGGGGCGCGGTGGTTGTGAATAGCGATTGACACTGGAAGCACACAATGAACGAACTCTATTATGGCGATAATCTGGAAGTATTGCGCAATAAAATTGCACGAGACAGCGTTGATTTGTGTTATATCGACCCGCCATTTAATTCCAAACGCAATTATTTCCAGATTTATACCAATGTCGGCACAGAAGATCAGGCGCAAGCACAGGCAGGTTTCAATAAAATCATACACTTAGAAGGCTAACTATTTAAGAAAAATCGTCTATACTTAACGCTGCTTGACATAAGATGTATAAAAAGCATGGCATTTTAACAAGCAAACACCATCCACAAAGTGGCTCGCCTCAACAAAACTAACCGTTAGGACGCAAACTATGGCAACTAAACCATTTACCGCAAACTCGGATCCAAGAATTGGCACACCGGGCGCTGACAATTTTGATGGGTTAGGTGGTGATGACACCATTTCTGGAATGAGTGGTAACGACACGCTCATTGGCAATCTTGGCGATGATTTGCTCAACGGCGGCGTGGATGACGATACCCTCATTGGCGACAAAGGCACAGATATTCTAAACGGCGACAGTGGCGATGATTCACTCAACGGTGGTGCTGAAAATGACACTTTAGATGGTAGCAATGGGAATGACAGTTTGGATGGTGGCACTGGCGCTGACATGATGACTGGCGGTGATGGTGATGATTCATATTGGGTGGATAACGCTGCTGACAAAATCGTTGAGGGCAAGTTAGGCGTCGAAACGGTGATTAGCGCAGTGAGCTTTACACTCGGTGCGAATCTCGAAAATCTTACCTTGTTGAAAACGGGAATGACCGATTTAACGGGAACGGGTAATGAGCTGAATAACATTATCATTGGTAATGCTGGCAACAATTATCTGGATGGTAAGGCAGGTGATGATCAATTGCATGGTGGCCCTGGAACTGCCGACGATACGTTAGACGGTGGCACTGGTAAGGATACGTTGACAGGCGGTGATGGCAGTGATACGTATAAAGTGACCAATACGAATGATGATATCATCGTCGAAACGGATAAAGATGGCGATCAGGATGTGGTGGAAAGCAACGTCACCTATGAGTTGGGCAATTATTTGGAGATGCTGACGCTCACAGGAACTGCCGCTATCAATGGTAAAGGCAATGCAGTTGCGAATGCCATTACCGGTAACGATGCCGCTAATACCCTGAAGGGTTATGAGGGCAACGATACGATTTGCGGGAATGATGGTGATGATAAAATTGATGGCGGTGAGGGTAATGATGATATCGATGGTGGTGGCGGTTATGACATCGCTTTCTATCAATTGGGTCAAGAAAACTACACGGTTCATCAGGATGATGAAGGAAAGTGGACGGTCGAGTACATCGGTTCTGATAGCAAAAAAGATGAGGGCAAGGATTCAATTATTGGCGTGGAAGCATTCGATTTTGCCGGTGTGAAAATGAATATTTCCGGTGGAGAGCTTTTGCTAACGGACACCACGCCGCCACTATTTGATTCAGCTACCGTCAGCGCTAAAACGCTGGTGCTGACTTATTCCGATGACAACGCGCTCGATGCTATAAATAAACCAGCAGTCACCGCATTCAAGGTGACGGCTGGCGGCGTGGCAAATGCAGTTAAAACGGTGGCTGTGAATGCTGATGCGCACACTGTCACGCTCACGCTGACGACAGCGGTGACAGCCAGTCAAGCGGTGACAATCACTTATATCGATCCAACGGGCGGCGATGATCGCAATGTGATTCAAGATGTTGAGGGTAATGATGCTGCCAAGCTGGTGTTTAACATCGCACCGGCAAATAAAGCGCCGGTTATCACACCCAAGACTTATACCGTGTCTTCTGATACGCCAGCGGGTCGAGAAGTGGCGCGGTTAAATACGGTGATCAGTGATGCTGATGGCAAGGTAGTTAAATATGCACTCACTGCGAATAACACTGATTTTGATCGCGACGGCAAAGCTGCATTTTTATTGAATGCCAGTACTGGTGTTTTGACTGTAAATGATGTCAATGATCTGGCTTTATCTACCAGTCCTTTCGCTCTAAAAGTGCAGGCAACTGATGATGACGGCGCAACTGCTTCTGGAATAATTACCGTTAAAGTGACGGCACCGGCAAATAAAGCGCCGGTTATCACGCCCACGACTTATACCGTGTCTTCTGATACGCCAGCGGGTCGAG
>NZ_NRRQ01000024.1:0-20380 GCF_016583745.1 Chromatium okenii | reverse complement strand
CCGCGAATAACACTGATTTTGATCGCGACGGCAAAGCTGCATTTTTATTGAATGCGAGCACTGGTGTTTTGACTGTAAATGATGTCAATGATCTGGCTTTATCTACCAGTCCTTTCGCTCTAAAAGTGCAAGCAACTGATGATGACGGCGCAACTGCTTCTGGAACAATTACTGTCAACGTGACGGCACCAGCGAATAAAGCGCCAAGCGCTGAAAATGATTTTGCTGAAACGAGTGCCAATACCACCGTGCAAATCGCAGTGTTAGCAAATGACAGCGATCCTGATGGTGATTTTCTGACGATAACGAATATCTCCCCGACGGAAAATGGTGAGGTTGAAATTGTCGCTCTTGAGGATGGAAAGCAAGGAATAAGTTATACACCGTGGGGCAGTGGTTTTACTGAAATCATTAGTTACACCATCGAGGACGGTAATGGCGGAACGGCTACAGCGGAGGTGACGATTGAGGTGTTGATACCAACCTATGCTCTTTTTGCCAATACGTATTCGGTTAACGAAGGTGAATGGGCAACTTTCACTGTTAATACAACCAACGTTGCTGATTACACAATGTTGACGTACACCCTGAGTGGTGTTGATACGGTGGACATCGTTGATGAAAATCTGGACGGCGATGATAACGCCCTGACTGGTACGACAACGGTGATTGAAAACATGGCAACGATTACGGTTGCTTTGACCGCTGATGAATTCACTGATGGCGAAGATGTGCTGACGGTGATGTTGGATAACGGCAGCGCTGCTAATTACATCGTTGTCAATGACACCAGTATTACACCGCCAGCAACCTATGCTCTTTTTGCCAATACGTATTCGGTTAACGAAGGTGAATGGGCAACTTTCACTGTTAATACAACCAACGTAACTGATTACACAATGTTGACGTACACCCTGAGTGGTGTTGATACGGTGGACATCGTTGATGAAAATCTGGACGGCGATTATAACGCCCTGACTGGTACGACAACGGTGATTGGCAATATGGCAACGATTACGGTTGCTTTGACCGCTGATGAATTCACTGATGGCGATGTTCTGCTGACGGTGATGTTGGATAACGGCAGCGCTGCTAATTACATCGTTGTCAATGACACCAGTATTACACCGCCAGCTACCTATGACCTTGTTGCTAATATGTATTCGGTTAACGAAGGTGAATGGGCAACTTTCACTGTTAATACAACCAACGTTGCTGACGGCACAGAGCTGGCTTATACCCTGAGTGGTGTTGATACGGTGGACATCGTTGATGAAAATCTGGACGGCGATTATAACGCCCTGACTGGTATGACAACGGTGATTGAAAACATGGCAACGATTGCGGTTGCTCTGGCTGCTGATGAATTCACTGATGGCGAAGATGTGCTGACGGTGATGTTGGATAATAGCGGTGTTACTAACTACATCGTTGTCAATGACACCAGTATTACACCGCCAGCAACCTATGCTCTTTTTGCCAATACGTATTCGGTTAACGAAGGTGAATGGGCAACTTTCACTGTTAATACAACCAACGTAACTGATTACACAATGTTGACATACACCCTAAGTGGTTATGGCATTGATGAAACAGATATTGCTTATGGATCGTTGGAAGGCAGCGTAATGATTGAGGGCGGCTCTGGTTATATTTCAGTAGAACTAGCAAATGATTTCGTTGATGAAGGAGGAGAGGAAATACTCACGCTCACTGTGCTCGATTATTTAGGCGTATGGCCTTCTGCTAGTGTCACTGTTTACGATAGCTGGTAATCAGTTCTTCTAAAAAACCCCGCCGTTAATGGCGGGGTTTTAACATCTCGTTTAAGTTGTAAATACTTTTCTCACTATGCAGATTAATAAAGCGACAAATCTGCATTTTTACCAATCTTGACAACGACGTATCAAAATAATGCCGGTTGCGCGTTGTCAGTGATCGCCAGCGCCGCTTTTTTGAAATTCAAACCGCCAGCAGCAAGATCAGGATAACGTGGGTATTCGGTTTTCTTTAATAAGCCTTCAATCGTTAGAATTTGCAGCCGAGGATAACGTTGTGCGGGAAACATTGGTGCAGCATAAAAACCAATTCCCACAGATTCACTCAGCATTGGTTGAGTCGGCGCAGTCAAGGTCACAAATAAACCCAGAGCGGCTTGTTCGCGGTGAATCACATGCGCAAAATCGCGGATCATTGCCACGCTAACATTGGCACCACCTTTTACTGAAACGACAATTTTTTTAACGTTGTTTGGTTCATCTTGAAAAAAAATTAAACCATCAATGCCACCATCCGCGCCTTTTTTCTGACCTTGAAATGGCTGCGCATTCACCAATGAACACGCCCACCACTGAAACTGGTATTTATCCCGCGCTGCTAAATCCTGCGCACCTGCAAGGTCTTGTGGCGTACCTGCCACTGCAAAAGCAATGTTGGGAAAACTATCGCGCAAGCGTTTTTCAATCAGCGTGATTGCTAAATGTGTGATGTCAATACCAATCCACTTCCGATTTAAGTGCTGGGCGGCATGAATTGTCGTGCCGCAGCCGCAAAAAGGATCAAGAATTGTCTCACCTTCCCTGCTGCTCGTTTGAATAATGCGCTCTAATAATGCCAACGGCTTTTGCGTGGGATAACCGAGGCGCTCGGCAGCGGTGGGAGATAATTGAATGTCAGTCCAAATATCCTGTAATGGCGCACCCGCTGCTTCGTCCAGATATTCTTTCAAGCCATCTTTACGCGGACTGCCATCGCGTTTTAATAAAATGCGTCCTTCTGCATACAGCCGCTCTAATTCCGCAAGATCAAAGCGCCAACAGCGTTTTTCACCCGGATGAACGCCGCGCCATAATACTGAGCGCGTCGCGGAAACGCTCGGCGCAGTTAAGTTTTCAGCGCGATAACGTCGCTCACCCTCGCAGTATTTATAACGCGACAATTGTTCTTCTGAATAACTACCGCGCACCATATTGAAACAAAATTGATCGCTTTTATTATAATAAAAAATGCGGTCGGCAATCCGCCCAAACTTCTTGGCGTTATTATGTGCCGAGGTGCGTTTCCAAATAATTTCATTGCGAAATCGCGCCGCACCAAACACTGCATCTAACAGCAATTTAAGATAATGACTGGCGCTGGAATCGCAATGTAAATACAACGAGCCAGTGGGTTTTAATACCCGATGCAATTCCAATAATCGGCTCGCCATCATCACCAAATATGCCATTAAATCATTGTCACCGAGCAATGAGCGCAACGCCGTCAACAATTGCGCCACGTTGGTATTGGCTTGGTGCAAAAGATCAGAAAATTCTGCTTCTGCTGACTCGCCCCAATGCCAAGTATCGGTGAAGGCTTCAATATGCGCATGATGCGCGTAACCTTGGGGCGATTGAAAGAGCACGTTATAATTTGCATTGGAATTAAATGGCGGATCAAGATAAATCAGATCAACCGATTCAGTTGCCACATGCGCCCGCAAAATGTTGAGATTGTCGCCAAAATAAAGCGTGTTCATATTGTCGTCGCCTCAACATGTCGTCGTTGCTGAATAAAAAAAGCCAAGTTAAGGCACTTGGCTTTTTTAACCTGCTAGCGGTTACTTTTCACGCAGTGGCGTTAATGGTTGCGCAAATGTCTCCTGATATTGTTCGTTATATGGTTCCAGCGCAGCATAAACATGATAAGGCACCACGCGCTCCTCAAATCGCGCAAACTTGCTGCGCAGATAATTCAAATTGCGCAACAGTTTCATTTCAATGATTGCTCGCGCAAATTCTAAACCCTGTGAACCGCGCTTGCGTTGTAGCAGCGCCACCAATTGCCGTACTAAATACGGCGGACGTTTTGCGCCGGGCGGTTGTGCCAGCCGTTGAATAAAATGCGGCATTCCTTTGCTGCGATCACCGCGTGACGTTAATTCGCCTAGTTCTAAATCCGGGCGCAATAACTCAAATAATTCTTCACCATTTGCAGTCCGCGCCAGCACCCATTGCCAACCCAATTCCGCGCCCATATAACCGACGGTGATGTCGCTCAAACTATTGACATAATCAAAGCAAGATAAACACGCTGACGGGAAGACGCCGTGCAATTTATCCATCGGAAAATCAATAAAGTTGAGTTTTTCTACGCTGCCGTCTTCATGGCGCATCCAGAGGCGAAAATCCTGCATAAACTCATAATGCACAATCGTTGCCGGTGAACGCGAGACTTGTTCTAAAAAATAGACCAAATCGGGATAACTGACATTATCGCTGCACGGAATGCCAATCACGTCTAAATGATCTAAATTCAATTCAGATTCAATTGCTCGCAGCGCGTGAACTTGGCAACTGGTGCCAATAAATCCTAAGCGTTTAATGCCCTGTTCACGCACGGCATCCAATAAATTTAAAACCGGCGATAAACTCGGTTTATTTCCTGCCGTCGCCAGCACTTCCGCCGGAGTTCGCGCCAGCACTGGCTGCGCTTGAAACCGCGTGCCCGCCGCCGCGCCGGTGGTCAGCACCGCGTCAACGCGCCCCAATTCGAGCAGCCGCGCTCCGAGCGCCGTTACGATGCCGGTCCACTGCGCCTTAGGATTGGGGCGGCGCAGTCGCGCTGCGTGTTGCGCCCGGAAAATTCCAAACTGGCGCTCGTCATCAGCGTGACGATTGCGCCCGTGCAGCCGTTGCTCCAGCGCCTCGGTTTGATTGCGCACAAACACGCAGGCCTGCGCCATCGCTGGCTGCAAATAGCTGTCGCACAGCCCGCAGTCGCTGCACAAACGCGGGCGACCTTGCAGCCGAGCGTCGCTGCTCAACAGCGCGATCTGGGCGAGACCTTTGGACGGGCCATCAGTCGCCATGAAAGACGCGCTATCGCTCATGTCCGCACTCCGCAATTGTCTAAAAAAACTTGCTGTATCAATGTCATAACGTCATTCCTCGTGAAAAAAGAGCCGGTGATTCAATTGGTCAACCCAGCGCCAGCGAGTCTGCATGAAAGCCGCAGCGAGCGTCCAGCCGTGCAGTTGGGCGCGATCCGTTGCCGACGTGTCGCCAATTTAACGGTAAAGTAGCGATCTTGATCTCACGCGCCAGCCCCAATTTGGCAACGGGATCGCAGGTCACTGCGTGACTGCACCTTTCTTTCCAAATCACAGCAATCAGGTTCGCCACCTATGTCCATCCCGTTTCCGTTTTCCGCCGTCGTCGCCCAAGAAGAGATGAAACGCTCGCTGTTGATTGCAGCAATTGATCCGTCAATTGGCGGCGTTCTCGTGTTTGGCGACCGGGGCACCGGCAAATCCACCGCAATTCGTGGTCTCGCCGCGCTGCTGCCTAAAATGCAAGCCTATGATTGTACTTACAATTGCGATCCCGACGCCGGTGATGACGCCGTGTGCGCGGACTGCCGCGAGAAACGCGCCAAAGGCAATCCGTCCAAAACCCGCAAAGTGCCGGTGCCAGTCGTCGATTTGCCGCTCGGCGCGACGGAAGACCGCGTGATTGGCGCGTTGGATTTGGAGCGGGCGCTGACCAAAGGCGAAAAAGCCTTTGAGCCGGGCTTGCTGGCGCGAGCACATCGCGGCTTTTTGTACATCGACGAGGTGAATCTGCTGGAAGATCATCTGGTTGATTCGCTGCTTGACGTTGCTGCGTCCGGCGAGAATCTGGTGGAGCGCGAAGGTTTGAGCATTCGCCACCCCGCCCGTTTCGTGCTGGTCGGTTCTGGCAATCCCGAAGAAGGCGAATTGCGCCCGCAGTTGCAGGATCGTTTCGGCTTATCGGTCGAAGTGAAGACGCCGCAGGATTTGCCGACGCGGATGAAAGTGGTACGGCTGCGCGATGAATTTGAGCGCGATCCCAACGCCTTCGTGCAGAAATGGAAAAGCAAGGACGCCAAAATCCGCAAGCTGATTGAGAAAGGCAAGGAGGTCTTAAAAACCGTCACCGTGCCAGATGCCACGCTCGAAGATGCCGGACGCCTGTGCATCAAACTCGGCACTGACGGACTGCGCGGCGAATTGACCTTGATCCGCGCTGCGCGAGCACTTGCCGCGTTGCAGGGCGACACCGAAGTCACCCAAACCCATCTCAAAGCCATCGCCACTTCTGCGCTGCGTCATCGCCTGCGCCGCGATCCGCTGGATGAATCCGGTTCCACCAGTCGCGTTGAACGCGCCGTTGCGGAGTTATTTGGTTCATGAGCACTGCTGGCGCGACTCCCGCTGTGATGACTGACGCCCGCCCCGCGCCAGCCGCTGCCTCACCTTGGGAAGACGCCGTGCTGGCAGCAGCGTTGATGACGGTTGATCCGTTTGGCACTGGCGGCGTCGCCCTTCGCGCTCTCGCCGGGCCGGTGCGCGATCAATGGTTGACGATCATGCGCGATCTGCAACCGGAAGACGCGCCGCAGCGCCGAATTCCGCTGCATGTCGCTGACGGACGGCTGCTCGGCGGTTTGGATTTAGCGGCGACGTTGAATGCCGGTCGCCCCGTGGCCGAGCGCGGGCTGCTGGTCGAAGCCAATGGCGGCGTGATTGAGCTGGCGATGGCCGAGCGGATTGCGCCCGGCACGGTGGCGCGATTAACCAGCGCGTTTGATTTTGGCGAGGTGATTTTGGAGCGCGACGGGCTGGCGCAGCGCAATCCAGCACGTTTTGCGGTGGTCGCGCTGGATGAAGGCGTCGGTGAAGATGAAGGCTTGCTGCACGCGCTGAGTGATCGGTTGGCGTTTCATCTTGACCTGACCTACATCCGCCATCACGAGGCGGTGAGCTGCGATTACGACGCGGAGGAACTGACGGCGGCGCGGATGCGGCTGCCGACGGTGACGATCAGCGATGAACAGGTTGAGGCGTTGTGCGGGATCGCGCTGGCGCTGGGGATTCCGTCGCTGCGAGCGTCGATTTTTGCCTGCCGTGCGGCCTGCGCTGCCGCTGCATTAGCCGAACGCGAGGCGGTGACGGAAGCAGATTTAGCGGTGGCGGGGCGCTTGGTGCTGGCACCGCGAGCCACGCAGTTGCCGCCGATGGAGCCGCCACCGGATGCCGAGCCTCCGCCGCCGGAGCCGGAGGAACCTGAGCAAAATCAAAATCAAGAGACGGAGCAGCAGGAACCGCAGGAATTGCAGGATCAGATTTTAGAGGCGACCAAAGCGGCGATTCCGGCGGGGCTGCTGGCGCAGTTGCAGATGGGCAAATTACGGCGGTCGCGCTCGCGGGCGACCGGTAAAGCTGGCGCGATGCAAAACGCGCAGACTCGCGGACGTCCGGCTGGCGTGTTGCGCGGTGAACCTCGCGCCGGGCTGCGGCTCAACGTGGTGGAAACGCTCCGCGCTGCGGCACCTTGGCAACGTTTACGCCGTGAGGAACGTGAACGCTGCGGGCAAACTTCGACGCGGATTGAAGTGCGGCAGGACGATTTCCGCATCACGCGGTTCAAGCATAAATCGGAAACCACGACGATTTTTGTGGTTGATGCGTCCGGTTCCTCGGCGCTGCATCGGCTGGCGGAAGCAAAGGGCGCAGTGGAATTGTTGCTGGCCGATTGTTACGTCCGTCGTGACAAAGTCGCGCTGGTGGCATTTCGTGGGCAAGCCGCCGAAGTGCTGCTGCCGCCGACGCGGTCGCTGGTGCGAGCCAAACGCAGCTTGGCGGGGCTACCCGGTGGTGGCGGCACACCGCTGGCGTCGGGGATTGATCTGGGCATGATTTTGGCGGATTCGATCAAACGACGCGGCGGGACGCCGGTGCTGATTGTGATGACCGACGGGCGAGCGAATGTGGCACGGGATGGTTCGGGCGGTCGCACTCGCGCCAATGAAGAGGCGCTGGGCGCGGCGCGAGTCGTGCGCGGTTTAGAAATCACCGCGCTGGTGATTGACACCTCGCCGCGTCCACAACCGCAAGGGCGTGAATTGGCAAAAGAAATGGGCGCGATTTATTTACCGCTGCCTCATGCGGATGCGAGTGCGTTGACGCAAGCGGTGCGCGTGACGGCGGGTTGATTTGTTCCAATCCGAATTCTTTTGATTTGTCAAGACAGAAACGCCGGTCTATAATTAAGTCCGTGTACTACTTCACACTTTATCGGTGTCCGCCATGAATAGTCTTTCTAACCGTCGTAACAATCTTCGCGTTCCCGTGCGCTGTGAAGTTGAACTCCAGCCCTTGAATGACGATGCTTCTGCGAGTGAACCACAACGCTTGTTATCACTTGATTTGAGCGTGGGGGGAATGCAGCTCATTGGTGATTGCCCAGTGCCAGTTGATTCAGAAGTATTTGTTGCTTTTGATTGCAAAGAATTGGGCTGGGGGCCGTTTTCTTGTAAGGCGTCTGTGATGTGGGTAGCGCCGCATCCCACTAATGGACGCTGCCGCATTGGAGTGAAATTTAGCGATGTAGAAAAATGGTAAATACTGTTTGCCAGTGGCGCGGCGTTGACAGTTTAAACCACCACATCGACTATTAAAAAACCGCTTCCAGTCTCTGGAAGCGGTTTTTTATTGTCACGCATTTGCGATTACTTATGCCTGATTCCGTTCACCAATTTGCAACAGCGCCAGCGTGATATTGTCATTTCCGCCGCGCTCATTCGCAATGCGCAATAACGCATCCGCTGCCGCATCCAGTGAATTCACTTCTACGGAAGTTAAAATCTGCCGCATCCAATCATCTGGCACCATGCCCGTTAAGCCATCAGTGCAAAATAAAAACACATCTCCCGCCACACATTCCACCACTGCTGATGCAATTTTTACTGCGGCTGATGATCCCAAAGCGCGGGTTAAAATGTTCTCGCCAATTCCATAGCGTTTTGCATCTTCACGGGTTGCAAAAAAGCCTTGATCAATGACTTCTTGAATAAATGAATGATCCCGCGATAATTGTTCCAATTGCCCATTGCGCAGCCGATAAATCCGCGAGTCGCCCACATGCGCGACCACCAGCCATTCCCAGCCAATTGCGCCGACCACCACCGTCGTGCCCATTCCCGACTTGCTTTCTGATTCCTTGCTTTGCTGCCAGATGGTGATATTGGCTTCTTCAATGGTGTCCTCAATCACGAGGCGCGTTTGCTCGGCATCGTGACGCGGCAGCGCCTGCACCCGCATCCGTTCGGCGATGGTCTGGGTCGCCAAGTTGCTGGCAACATCGCCAGCGTGGGCACCGCCCACGCCGTCGGCGACCACCAGCACGCCCCAGTCGGGATCAATGAGCACAGCATCCTCATTGCGGGCGCGTACCCGTCCGGTGTCGGTGCGGGCAGCGTAAGTCAAAGAAAAAGCAGACAGGGGACGATTCGCCATGACGTTAACCGGCTGATGTCGTTGATAAAATAGGCACTATTGCTTGGCACCGTTCAGTTCAGCAGCAAGGCGTTTCGGTTCCACATAGCCCGGAATCATCTCGCCAGTCGCCGTCACGATGGCGGGAGTGCCGCGCAAACCGAGATCCGCACCGAGCGCCATGTGTTCATCAATTGGATTGTCACAAGTTTTTGCCGGAATTGACTTGCCCGCTTTGGCCGCCGTCAACGCCTCCCGCCGCGCCTCCTCATCACCAGCGCACCATACCGACACCGCCTCATCATAAGCCGGGCTGCCCTTGCCAGCGCGGGGGAAAAAGACATAACGAATGCGGATACCCGCTTGATTATAGTCAGCAATTTGGCTGTGCAGCTTGCGGCAATACCCGCATTCGATGTCGGTAAACACCGTCACCGTGTGTTTTGCATCCGCCGGCCCGAAGGTCAGCATCTGGCTCACATCTAATTGTTCAAGACGTTGCTTGCGCAACTGCGCCAAACGCGGCTCGGTCAGATCGTCACGGGTTTTGAGATCGACGATGTGCCCGGTGACAAAATAGCGCCCATCTTCAGTGACATACATCAACTCAGTGCCAACCATGATTTCATACAGCCCCGCAATCGGCGCGGGACGAATCAGGCTGATTTTAATCCCCGGCACCGCTTGTTCGAGCGCAGCGCGGATGGTCTGTTCCGGTGATGCCGCCTGAGCAGCAGTCAGCGTCAGAGACGCAGCGAGAAGGGCGAGCGTGGACAGGCGTCTCATAAATGGCAGTGCTCCGTTAATCCCGAAAGTTGGTGAATTGCAGCGGCAGACCCCAGTCTTCTGTGCGCAACTGCGCGATAGCTTCTTGTAAATCATCGCGTTTTTTGCCAGTGATGCGCACCTGATCGCCCTGAATTTGCGCTTGCACCTTGAGTTTACTGGACTTAATCGCCTTAATCATGCGCTTGGCGGTATCCGCATCGACGCCCTGTTTCAGCGTGATCTCCTGTCGCGCCGCGCTCAGGGTCGATACCGGCGCGGCGGGTTCCAAACATGCCAGATCAACCGCCCGTTTCACCAGCTTTTGCCGCAAGATGTCCATCATCTGCTGCAAATGAAACTCCTGCTCACCGGTCAATAAAATCGTCGTATCAGTCAGGGTAAAATCAGCGTTAATGCCTTTGAAATCAAAGCGAGTACTGATTTCGCGCTTGGCTTGATCGACCGCGTTGCGCACTTCTTGCAAATCAATTTCAGAAACTACGTCAAAAGACGGCATGACAACCTCAAAACGCTGCTGCGATGGCGAATACTAAACCGAAATCCGCACCGATAAACCAGTGAGGGCAGCACCGCATCCTAACAACCGCCGCCCCTTCAGCGGATGTGCTTATCGCCGTGGTCGCAACAGCGCGAGTGATGCCGCGCACTGGCAAGCGCAGTACAGTTGAAAATACCGCAACACAATGGGTAAGATCGCCGCACCATTACATTCTCACCACCTTTTTATAGAGCGCATTATGACTATCGAACGCATTGTATTTGCAGTTGCTGGCGCATTTATTGTGATTTCCGTATTGCTGGCAGTCTATGTCAATCTTAATTGGCTGTGGTTCACTGGCTTTGTCGGCGCAAATCTTTTTCAATCTGCATTTACTGGCTTTTGCCCGTTGGCGTTGATTCTCAAGAAATTGGGAAAACAGAGCGGTGCCGCGTTTTAAGTATTTACTGCCAACAGCAGCAACTTTTTTCACTTCTTATTCCCGTCAGCATTCATCATGTCACTTGCCGCACCATTGCCATCATTATCCATCGTTATTCCATTTTATCAAGAACTGGATAATGTGTTGCCAGTGCTCACACGAGTGCATGAAGGCTTGGCGCAATACACGGGCGCTTGGGAATTGATTTGTATTGATGATGGCAGTTGTGACGGCACCGGCGAGCGGCTGCGTGAACAAACCGCTCGCTTTGGTGCGCATGTACGGGTGATTCAATTGCGGCGTAACTTTGGGCAAACTGCGGCAATGCAAGCGGGTTTTGATGCCGCACGCGGCGAATTGATCGCCACGCTTGATGGTGATTTACAAAATGATCCGGCCGATATTCCGCGTTTGGTAATTGAGTTATTAACGCGAGATTTAGATTTATTGCAGGGCTGGCGACAACAGCGTCAAGATGCGCTGTTCTTGCGGAAAATTCCGTCACAAATCGCCAATCATTTGATCGCTAAAATCACCGGACTGGCGCTGCATGATTACGGGTGCAGCCTCAAAATCTATCGCGCTGAAGTGATTAAAGAAGTGCGGTTATTGGGAGAAATGCACCGCTTTATTCCGGTGTGGATGGCCAGCGTTACCGCCCCGCAGCGTATTGGTGAAAGTGTCGTGACGCATCAAGCGCGGCAATTCGGGAGTTCCAAATATGGTATTTCGCGCACCTTTCGCGTGTTGCTGGATTTATTAGCAGCATTTTTCTTTTTACGCTTTGGCTCTCGCCCCGGGCATTTTTTCGGCATGATTGGCATTATTTTTGGCGGCGTGGGCGCAGTAATGATGAGTCATTTATTGATCGTTAAATTTGTATTCGGTGCGGATATTGGGCACCGCCCACTGTTATTTATTGCAATTTTATTCTTGGTGGCGGCAGTTCAGTTTTTAACCACTGGTGTGCTGGCGGAATTATTAACCCGTACCTTTTATGCTGCTGGTGAACGCACGCATCATCGTATTCGCTGGCAATCTGATCCAATTGCGGCAACGTGGAAATAGCCAAGCGTATTATTTAGTATTGATGTGAATCATTTTGGAGTATTTTATCGTGGCAAGTTCACTGCAAGACCAACTCTTAAAAGCCGGTTTAGTGAAAAAACAGGAAGTCAAGCAGGTGCGTTCTGCGCAGCATAAACAGAATAAACAAGCGGGTAAACAAACGCTTGCCGCTGAAACTGCCGCTGCTCGCGCTGCCGCTGAACAGGCGCGTTTAGAAAAAATAGCGCGGGATCGGGAATTCAATCGCCTGCGTCAAGAAGAGGCGGCATTACATGCGGCGGAGAATGATATTCGCCAATTGATTCACGCCAATCGTATTGTCCGCGATGGCGCTGAAGTGGCGTATAACTTCACTGATGGCGTGACCTTAAAACGCATTTATGTGAATAAAATCCAACACGCAAAATTGGCGGCAGGGCAATTGGCAATTGTGCGCCAAGATGCGTTTTATGAAATGGTACCGGCGGAAATTGTGGAGCGTATTCGCGCCCGCGATCCGAGTTTAGTGGTGGTGGACAATCGCGCTGCCGCGCCAGCGGCGGCAGATGATCCGTATGCGGCATTTCAAGTGCCTGATGATTTGATGTGGTAATTCAGCGAGTTACAAGCGATTTTCGACCACGACAAACCACGCACGTTTGGCGCTCGGCTGCAAGCGCCCTTTGCCGTCCAGTTCTAACGTGGTTTTGGAGACGGAATTACGGACGTTGCCGCCAATTACGTCGAGCGTTTTGGCGCTCGCGCCGACCACTAAATCGCAATGCCCGCTCATGCCTGACAGGGCGCGGGCGCTGACGTAACCGTTGACGATGCGCGGGCGCGATTTGCCGCGAGAGGCGCAGATCAAATCGCCCGGCTGCGGGCTGTAGTCGCTGAGACGGCGCGGCACAAACCAGCGGCGCGGCGCATCAGCTTGGTCAATGATGGCGGCGAGATAGGTGGCGTGAGCGGCAGCGGGGGGAAATTGCGCAGCGGGAACGCCAGCGGTTTGCAGCACCCAACTGATAAATGCGGCTGACCAAGGTTTGGAACAATCCATGCCCGTCAATTGCGGTTCTTTGACCGTGCGCCAGTAAACATTGACGCGATCACTGTGGTGATCGCTGTCATCTTCCCACGCGCCAACGTGCGGGATGCTTTCCTCGCCATCTTTCAGCAGCACCGTTTGGCGGCCAAAAAACTCCCATTCCCGCTTGGCTCGCGTCACGATGGCTTGTTTTATACGGGCATTTGGCGCGGGCGCAGTGCCAATCGGCACTCCCGCCCAACTGCCATTTTTCTGCCCAGCGGCGTCTTGTTGTGACGATGTTGCGCAAGCGCCCAGCAGAAAACTGAACGCGCCCATCAGCGCCAGCCGCCAGCCGGAGCGAATGGACAGTTTCAACGCGGCGGGCGCGTGGTGTTGTGAAACCACGAACGGTAATCCTCCATTTTGGCACGCTGTTCCGGCGGAGCGCGGCGCTCACAGGTGGCGAGATCGTCACTGTCTGCGCCGGCACCCCAGCGCCGTTCGACGCAATCATTCGGGTTGTAACCAATTTCCAAACCAGCGCGGCGGGCGTACAGCTCGCGCAACGTCAAGCGCCAAGTGCTGCCGTCGCTGCGGGTGTAAGTGATGGCATTCTCATCAAGCTGCTGCGCGTGTAATTGCACGATCTGCGCGGCGGCGGTGTCTGGCGCTTGTCCGCGCAGTTGATACAACTCAGGATAACTGCGGATGCGCTCGGGCAAATTTTCCAGCACCTTCATCGCAATCAACAGCCGCATATCCCGCGACGGCGTGGCGTAATCTTCCCACGCGCCGATAGTTTCAAAAATCGCCGCCCCGCTCGGCATCGCAATCACGGTGCCGGGATGAGTGCGCACATAACGCTCACCGGTTTCCACCGAGGCGATGCGCGTTTCCAATTGTTCCTGCAACGCCGCCAACGTCGCTGCGTATGCCAGAGTGGGCGTGATGCCGTCAGGGTTAATCAACTGTTCCATCCGCGCATAAAACGCATCTGGCGTCAGCGCCGCTTGCTCGGTTGCAAACGCCGGTAAACCGTTGCTGCCGTCCAGCGCCTGATTCGAGAGCTGGCGCAATTCACCGTTGGCAGTCGTCACCAGCGGGCGAAACACTTTGAAGCCGGGACCGCTGCTGGCGCTGGGCGCAAATAAAAAGGTGCCTTCCCAAAAGCGTTTCCGCGTCACGGAATTATCTGGCTGCGCATCCACCGCCAATAACAATCCGCTCGCGCCAGCGCGGGGTGGCACCCATTGCACCAGCATCAGCGTGTGTCCGTAAGGATCGGCGTACAGCGTGCCCGGCCAGAGGTTTTCTCGCGCTAGTGCCACCGGATAAAAATCAGTGGCGTCGGCATTCAAGGCGGTGCGCCCGCTGCCGGAATGCACCGTGTCCATCAAACGGCGGCTCAACTCGCGGAAACTGCTGACGGGCGCGGGCGCGTTGACAAAGCGACGATCAATTGATGGCGCTTCACAACGCGGCGGTGCGGTGCGGCTGCCGCGATTACAGGCGCGATATGCGACGGGTAATTGCAATTTCCACGCAAAATAACTTCTTAAAAAATAAGCTAAATCCGCGCAATCTGGCTCGGCCGGCAAGCGGCGATCTTCGTTGGCACCGAGAAAGTTAAACAACAGATTGCGTTCGGGATCACGCAGCACCGGTGCCAGCGATTCAAAACTCAGAGCTTGTTCCGGCGGGGCGGCGAATAAATGCGCAATCCAGACGGAATAAAATGCTTCGGTCGCTACATCCCATTCACCTCGCGGCGGTGGCGCGTTGCCGCCAATCTCCACCTCGGCGCAGGCGACGCGATCACCGTTGCGCAGAACTTCAAACCGGTAGATGCCGCTGCTGGGTCGAAACAAGGTGGCGTGGCGCGACCACGGCGGACCATCGCCAGCGTTGCTGCGCAGCGGGCGTTGCTCACCGCCGGGATCAGTCACCAAAATTTGGTCGATGCCGGCGTCTGTGGCGACGGCGATGAGTTCGAGCGGTTCGCCGGGTTGCGGTTGCTGCGGCGTGATCCAGATGTGCGTCGCAGCGCCGGGTTGACAGTCTGGCGCGGCGGCGGTTGGCAGGCTGGTGGTCAGCAGCAACCATAACGTCGCCAGCAGGAGATGAAATTGAGTAGTGCTGCGGGTGAGTTGCATCGCGTTGTTCACCGTGATGGCAATTAAACTGGTGGCAGTTTAGCAGTCGTTTTCAGCTCAACATCCACAATTGCGGCAATCACTAAATCGCCCCAGACGTTAACGGCGGTGATCGGGTAGTCGAAAAAACGGTCAACGATGAGATACAGCGCCAAATAAGTGGGCGGTAAGCCGAGCAGGGTGAGCATAAATGCCATCATGGCGATGCCGCCGCCGGGAATGCCGGCAGTGCCTGCTGAGGATGCCATCGTGAGCAGGACGATGAAGCCGGCTTGCAGCGCGGTTAATTCCACTCCGGCAAGTTGGGACATAAAAATCAAGAGGATGGCTTGATAAATGGCCGAGCCGTGCATGTTGAGAGTCGCGCCCAGCGGGAGCGTTAAGCTGGTGATTTGTTCGCTGACGCCGAAGTCTTCCAGCGCCCGTTTTGAGACTGGATAGGTGGCGGAACTGGAGGCGGTGGAGAAGGCGGTTGCCAGCGGTTCGCGGCTGGCGCGGAGCAATTGCCAAGGTGAGCGGCGAGTGCGCAGCCAATAGAGCAGCGGCATGAACAGGAAGGCGTGAATGATGACGCCCCAACCAATCGCCCAAATCAAGGCTTGCAACTGGAAAATTTCCGCCCAATCCAGTGTTGCCAAGCTGCTGTAAACCAGCGCAGTAATGCCGAGCGGGGCGATTGCTAACACGCCGTTGAGGGCTTGCATCAGTAAGGCGTCGAGTGCTTGTGCGCCGTTGATTAACGTGAGGCGGTGCGGGTCGGTGAGCTGGCGGGTGGCGAGAGCGGCGCTGATGGCGATGACGACGATGTGCAGCACATTGCCGGCGGCGAGTGAGGCGAATACGTTGCTGGGGATGAACTGGTTGATGAGTTGGTCTACATTGAAGGCGACGGTCGGCGTGATGACCACTTCTAAATGGAGTAAGCCTGTCGGCAGATCGTGGGCGAAGGTGAGACCGAGTACGGTGCCGGTGAGGGCGGCGACGGCGGAGGTGGCGACGTAATAGCCGAAGGTGCGTCCGCCGATGTGTCGCAGTGCCGCCGAGCTGGCGAGTGTCGAATAAATTGACACTAAAATGAGCGGCAGGATGAGCAGCTTGAGCAGTGAGATAAAAATGTGTCCCAGCCACGCGACGGCTGGCGCTCCGCTCGGTAATAGCAGGGCAAGTGCGATGCCGAGAATGAGCGCGGTGGGAACGGAATAGAATTGGCGCAGATACACGGGTTAGACGGCAGTGGTTGGCAGAGGGATTTTGCGCCCAGTCTCGTCGAGGCGGACGAAGGTGATGGCGGTAGAAAAGATGGCTTCTTCCGCGCCGGTGTTGAGATCGTCGGCGAAAACGCGGACGGCGTAGGTGACGGAGGTGCGTCCCCGCGTTTGGGCGGTGGCGTCAAACCGCAAGACTGCGCCCAATTGCACTCCGCGATGAAAGGCGACACGATCCATGCCGATGGTGACGAATTGGCAGCCGGGGTGGTCGCGGCTGGCGGCGATCCAAGCGATTTCGTCTACCCATTTCAGCAGGCAGCCGCCAAAAAGATGACCGTATTGGTTGAGATGTTCGGGGCGGACGACGGTGTAGCTTTCCATGATGTGGGTGATCTCGGGTTTTGGCGGTGTGGCTCAAGTGTCGGGATATTTTACACCTGGAGGAGGGTGTTTTATCAGTGCAAACGCCGATGTAGCTTTCTGTAGCGGGTGATTTCAGGGTTTGGCGGCGGTGCTGAAGTGTCAGGATATTTTACACTGGTAGGCGGGTGCTTTATGGAATTGTTCAATTACCGCAAGCACTACCCGACAGTGAAATTATCGTAAAATAGAGACAAATAATGTGACTGAAATCCATTTCATGGTCGAGGAAGCACCCGAAGGTGGGTTTTGTGCTCGCACATTATGACTGAAGCGGATAGTTGTGAGGTATTACACAGGCAGGTACTAGATTGCGGTACGTTATCACTTCAACGATACTGATCGATCGATATAACATCAAACTGCATAACTTTATGTATGAAATCTAACCAGTTGATGAGGAAACCCATGAACGATTTTTCAGTTGCCGACCATTTTCGAGATTATTTTGAAATTATTCCAGCAAAAAATTCAAAATCATTAGAACAGATATTTCAAATTCGCTATGATGTATTTTGTCGTGAATTTGGTTATGAAACCGAACAATCCTGTCACGGAGGGATGGAGCGCGATGATTATGATGATGTGGCGTTGCACTGTTTGATCGTTCATCGAGCAACAGGCGTTGGTGCAGGCTGCATCCGCATGATAACCGCAACTGATGAGCCATCTTTCTTGTTACCTATGGAGTCTTTTTGTGGAGAAAGTTTAACTGATCCTGTGTTACATCCCATGTGTTTGCCTCGTTTAGATGTAGCTGAAGGTTCTAGGTTTGTCGTGCATACTAAATTTCGGCGTCGGGTGGGTGAAAATGAATCACCGTTTGGTATTGTTTTGGGAAAAAAAGATTCTCGTGAAGAACAGCGTTCGTTTCCTTTACTCAGTCTTGCGCTTTTTTACGCAGGTACAGCCTTGATGACGATTTTACAACGCCAGCATATCTTCGCAATGCTTGAACCACGATTGGCAAGACGAGCTGTCATCTTAGGGATACCTTTTGTACAAGCTGGTCAAATTGTTGACTATCATGGACCGCGAGCAGCTCATTACGTGTCAGTTGAGAAAATCTTGGACAACATCCAAGGCGATATGCAAAACCTGTATCAGTTTGTTTACGATAGTTTGGTAAAAGTGTAGTTAAGCAGAGCCGGATAACACTGACTGAACGTCAGGAAATTTTACAGGGTTGATTTTTAGCTTAAACAATCAAAGCCTAACTCATTGATTTAGTTGTTTTTAATTACATGGCGCGGCGTTTGCTTTATTGTCTGTGTCAAGTGGCGTCACGAAGACGTTTTGGTTAGTCAAATTGCCACTGACAATGGTCTGATCATTTTTGACAGATTTACTCCCAAAAACACACTAATAAGGAAGTGTCCCATGAGCAAGTCAGCCTCGATTGTCATAATAACAACTGCTGTTCTTTTTTCTGAAGTAGCCTTGGCAAATCAGATGTATCTCAACCTTGGTGCTTTGGTCGATGGTGGAAGTTATGACGTGCATATCGCCTTCAATCCATTTCCCTCTGTTGTTCTTGGAGATGACGATACCACCACAGGAATTTTTGATGAATTCGGTTTTAGTCAAATATTGGCACCATCCATCTATGATATGTCGGATGGTAGTCTGTTTGGAAACTTTATTGACACTAATGCGACATCTACGCTGAATGCTTATGGCATCCCAACAAGCGGCACTGCACTTGATGGAACCACGAATGTTAGTTTGACTTTGCCCAATTGTGCGAGTGGTCAATGTGATCTTGACGAGCTAAACGGTCTAGCAATGGGAGATGACGAAGGGTTTGGTACAAGCTGGGATCTTCAGGTTGTATATCGATTTGATGGCGTAATGAGTCAGTCGGGTGCTGTCTTTACATCAGGCTACTTGGACGTCTATTTTAACGATACTAGAAACGATTCTTTTTCAGGTGGTGTACGCACTTCTGTTAATTATGGCGGTGTGAATGAACAAGTTTTATTTCGTGGTGAGTTGAATGGATCAGATATCAATCTGGGAAACTTAGATGTTTTTTTTGAGATTACCTCTGCAATTGATAATTTTCTTTGGGTTAGTGATGGTCAAGGATATTATCATGATGCTCACGATTTGGCGTTGACTGGTGATTTCGCAAAGTTAACCCTTGATACGAACATTGATCCACCTATTCCAACACCCGAACAGTTGTTGCTTAGGACGGTTGCATTGACCACACCAGATGCACCTTATTCAGTGGTAGCAATTCGTGAAAGTCATCTTGACGGATCGGTCAAAGTAGAAGTTCCTGAACCGTCGACTTTAGCACTGATGGGGATCGGCTTACTGTTTGGTAGTCGCCGCAAGAAAATATAGTAACCAAAGGATGGGGCACACTGAGTGCCCCATCCTTGATTAAAGTTTGAGTTTTTGCTGCACCAAAAACCATAATCCAATTTGCTGTAGTGGATGTCGATTTCCACCCGGTCGCCATGTTTTAGCTAACTTGTTGCGATACGCATCGAAATGCAATCCCCAAGGTGCTGCTAATACCCTGCCACGTTTAAGTAGAATTTTAAGTGCTTGAGTTGCCGCCATTCCTGCACACAACTCGCAGGCCATTGGTGTTGAGGGACCACGATGGTTTGGCAAATCAATCCTTGTTGCATCCACCAAATAACTCATTTGCAACAAGCTTGGCGATAAACCAATTAAAAAACGCAATAATTGCTCATTTTCTGTTTTTCCTTCTAAGCAAAAATATTCCTCAAAAGTCATACGCTTAGGTAAAAAATTTAGCAGTGCCGATCCCATCCCCAATGGTGCGGCAGTCGTGGCAGGAATACTGCGTTGTGCACAGCCCGCAAACACCAATCGTCGCGCATCTAATGCGAAAAAATCTAGGCTATCTACATAAAGGTCAACCCCTTCCAAAAAATCGCCTAGATTCTCGGCGTTCACGCCCGCAGAAAAACGACGAATATCTAACTCTGGATTGATGTCGAGCGCCATATCCGCCATTACATCAACCTTTGGTTGTCCCACATGACGCAAACTCGCACCCGCCTGACGATTGAAGTTTGCCAGCTCAAATACATCAAAATCTGCGATGTTAAATTTTCCGACACCAAGCCGCGTCAAGGTCAGTAAATGGGCGCCGCCCACCCCTCCCATCCCTGCAATAGCAACCCGCCGAGTGCGTAAAACAGCCTGCTCAGTTTCAGTTACCCAGCCAATATTTCGTGAAAAAGCAAGATCATAATCAAAAAAATCTGTCATTTTTAACTACCTTTAAAGTGATTAAAGTTGCGCTAATTTATCATTTAAATGATTGATTTTACTGAAAAATCTTAGTAAAATAGATTTGTATTTGTAAAAATAAATACGTTAAAATTTTATTTAATTTGCTCTAACGAGTTGAAACTTTTAGAACTATAGTTGTCCGCAAAACTAACCATACAGCACCCAAGGCACGAACTGTTCTATCCAGCCCTTGGCATAGCTTGATGATTTGCTGAATACAGCCCAAGAATCAGAGATGACTGACTTTAAGTACTCAT
>NZ_NRRQ01000023.1 GCF_016583745.1 Chromatium okenii | reverse complement strand
CTATACTTAACTGAACTGTCTTCTTCACGTCTTAAGAAATTCAAAAGTTGGTCTTCGTTGCACAGTTTCACTGTCGTAAGCTCCTACATTTTCTCTTATAGTATAGTATGTTTTGCGGATAACTATATATCTCAGGTGCTAAAGAACACCTCAGTAAGCGTTATCACACACGACAGCCATGTGCTTTAATGTCTCCAGTTTTCGCTGGGGGTGCGGAGAAATAAGGGGAGAAATCCCACGAATAATCCCGCCGTCTTACTGCGGTCTTTAGCCCCACAGCGACCCTTCGCGGTCTTTCCTAAAGAGAATCAGTTAAGGAGTCCTTCATGGATAACTGCAATATCATTCCCTTCGGACAACAGCAAATTCGTATTATCACTGATGGTAACGGCGAGCCTTGGTTCTATGCCGTTGATGTGTGTGCAGCACTTGGGATTGTTAATTCTCGTGACGCTTTGTCTAAATTAGATGCAGACGAGAAATCGCAAATTATTGATCCTCACTCGCTGTACAAAATCAATAAAATTAACATCATCAATGAGACAGGTTTGTTTAGATTGGTTTCGCGCTGCCGTAGTAAAGCAGCTAAAAACCTTCAAAAAACAATTCTCTCAAATATTACTCTTTCAAAAGAAAGAATTCTTAATTTGTTTGCTGATCTTGATATTGAGAATTATGATGAATACTTTGTTTACGCAATTCAGGAATGCGAAACAGGTCATATCAAGATCGGTATTAGTAAAGACCCTGAACGCCGCGTTAAGCAGCTTCAAACTGCTAATAGCCAAGAACTAAGATTGCTGCATTATGTCCCAGCTCCAAACCGTTTTCAGGATGAGCAATTAGCACATACTCAAACACCCAATCACATTCGTGGTGAATGGTTTGATTGCGGCGTTGAAAAAGCAGTTAACGTTATTGAATATGTGACAAAGGAATCTCACCGCTGAGGGTTTGCAATACGGGCGCAATGAAACCAGCCCCAACAATCCCCGCGAGACGCAACCGCTGTTTTTCGTGGATCGGTTCCCCGAATTATTGCAGCGGCTGGAGACATTTATTACTGACCACGCGCTGCTGACTACCAACCCGCAATAACGCACCGGCGCTATAAAAAACCCGCTCCCAATTGACTTGGTGAGCGGGTTTTTTATTTGTCACAATTCACGTTTTTGCAAAAGCGGGTTAAAGAGATTTTAACTAAACGCTGAAACGTTCCCGCAGCAGCATTCGCAATGCCCGTTCTTGTCGTTCAATTGCGGCGACGAGAGCAAATTGAATCTCGGCGCGATGGCGATTTTGCCCACGCTCGCTCACGCGGAAATAACGATCTCCATCTAAATGATCGGTTAAAAAACGGATTCCCAATTCAAATGGCAATAACCGGATCGCGTCATACAGCACGGCGATGTCCGCTGCCGTCAACAATCCCGCCGTTGCCGCGCTATAACCGGCGAGCAGATCGGCGCAAATCGCTACATCAAACGCCACCGCGCCCGCGCCGTGCTCACCGCTGCGGTTGCAACACGAGCGCAGACAGTCGCCGAGATCGTGTTGGATCAAGCCGGGCTGCACGGTGTCGAGATCAATCAGCGCCAGCGCCCGCTGCTTCTCTTCAGAAAACAAGATGTTATCGAGTTTGGGATCGCCGTGCGTGACCCGCAGCGCAAGCTGTCCGGTGCGCTGCGCGGTCGCCAACACCGCAGCTAAATCTTGCCGCGCTGCGACAAATTCCGGCACCGCGCCCCGCGCCAGCAATCGCGCTAAATAAACGGGTGTGGCGTGAAAATCCGGCAGCGTGACGTGCAAATGTGACGGCGGCAGCGTGGCGGTGGCGCGATGAAATTGTCCCAAAATCGCGCCGACTTCCCACGCCTGCGCCGAGGTGGTCAGTTGCGGCAGCGAGGCGCTGGCGGCGATCCATTCCTGCATCCGCCAGATCGCGCCGTCGGCATCGCGCACAAAATCCGCGCCATCTCGCGCCGGAATCAAGCTCGGAATCCGCACCGCTGCTGCTGGAGTGGTGGCGAGATGGGCGCTCAACACGCGCCAATTCGCCATGATCTGCTCCGGCGCGGGAAAGACGGCAGCATTGATGCGCTGGAGAACGAAGTGCTGATCGGCGGCAGTGACGCGAAAAGTTTCGTTAATCAGACCGCGTCCCAGCGGAGCGATGGCGCGAATCGGCTGCGGAATGGCGAACTGAGCGGCGAGCGTCAGCATGTGCCAGCCCCCGCTTCGCCCCAGCGCGACATCAATTCATGCGGGACGCCGAGATGATCCAACACGCGAGCGACCATGAAATCGACCAGTTCATCCAGCGTCGTCGGTTGGTGATAAAAGCCGGGCGCGGCGGGCATGATGAGTGCGCCGGCGTGAGCCAGTCGCAGCATGTTTTCTAGGTGAATCGTGGTCAGCGGCGTTTCGCGCAGCACGAGAATGAGTGGGCGGCGTTCTTTCAGCGCGACATCGGCGGCGCGTTCAATCAGCGAGCCAGAGAGACCGGCGGCGAGGCGACCGAGAGTGCCGGCGGTGCATGGACAAATCACCATCGCGGCGGCGGGATTGCTGCCGCTGGCAACGGGTGCCGTCCATTCTTGGCGACCAAAAACGTGCAATTGCGCGGGAGCGGCGTGGAAATGTTCCGTTAAAAACACTTCGGCGTCGTGAGGACGCGCCGGAATATCCAGCCCCGTTTCCAGCTTCAACACGATCTGCGCGGCTTGCGAAATCAGGAGATAAACCCGCACGTTAGCGCGGAGCAGGCAGTCGATGAGGCGCAATCCATACGGTGCGCCAGATGCGCCGGTGAGGGCGACGGTGATGGTTTTTGACCAAGGCATGTTACTGACAACCGCCAACTGGCAACTGCGCCAGCTCCGCCAGCAACCGCTGATGAATCCCGCCAAACCTGCCGTTGCTCATCACCACAATTTGATCGCCAGCGCGACTCTCGCCGACCACCAGCGCCACAATCTCTGCCACCGTCGCGCAGGTCGTCACCCGCTCGCCGAGTGGCGTCAACACTCCGGCGACATCCCAGCCCAAATCTGGCGGCGCAAACACCACCACCCGATCTGCCGCTGCCAGCGCAGGCGCGAGGTGCGCGTTGTGAACGCCCAGCCGCATCGTGTTCGAGCGCAGCTCCACAATTGCCACAATCCGCTGCGCCCCGACTTGCTGGCGCAGCCCGTCCAGCGTGGTCGCAATCGCGGTCGGATGATGCGCAAAATCATCAAACACCCGCACTCCGCCCACTTCGCCGCGCAGCTCCATCCGCCGCTTGACGCCGCCAAACCGACTCACCGCCGCAATTCCCAGCGCCACCGGCACTCCGACGTGACGCGCTGCGGCCAGCACCGCCAGCGCATTGTTGACGTTATGCCAACCGGTATGCGCCCAGCGCACCGTGCCGACTTTTTCTCCGTGAATCAACACGTTAAACGCCGAACCATCCGGCGCGAGCACTTCTGCCGCCCACGCGCCGCCTGCGCCAAACTGCTCCCGCTGCGTCCAGCAACCTTGCGCGATCACCGCGTCCAGCGCGGCATCGGCGCTCGGTTGAATAATTAACCCGCTGCTGGGCACCGTGCGCACCAGATGATGAAATTGCCGCTGAATCTGCGCGAGATCGTCGAAAATATCGGCGTGATCAAATTCCAAGTTATTCAAAATGAGTGTGCGCGGGTGGTAATGGACGAATTTCGAGCGTTTATCAAAAAAGGCGGTGTCGTATTCATCCGCTTCCACCACGAAAAATGGTGCCGCGCCCAGTCGCGCTGACACATCGAAATCTCGCGGCACTCCGCCAATCAAAAAGCCCGGCTCCAGCCCCGCCTCCGCCAACACCCACGCCAATAAACTGGCGGTCGTGGTTTTGCCGTGCGTACCCGCCACCGCCAGCACCCAGCGATCAGACAACAAATTGGCGTGTAACCATTCGGGCCCGGAGCAATAGCGCAGTCCCTCGTCAAGCATGAATTCGACTGCCGGAATGCCGCGCCGCATCGCGTTACCCACCACGACGACATCGGGTGCAGGCTGGAGCACGGCGGCGTCATACCCTTCGCTGAGTTGAATGCCGGCCGCTTCCAATTGGGTGCTCATCGGCGGATAGACGTTGGCATCCGAGCCGGTGACGTGATGTCCCAATTGCCGCGCCAGCAGCGCGATGCCGCCCATAAACGTGCCGCAAATGCCGAGAATGTGTAGGTGCATGAGTCAATTCTGCGCGATGAAAAAAAGAAGGACGCGGCAGTCAGCCTGCGCCAAACAGTCCAGTGACCAGCATTACGGTGATGATTTCTAACGCGATGCTGGCGGCGATGCCCGCTCCCAGCGTGAGATCAAAGGTGTGGCGGAAGATGTGACCGCTCACAACGATGCCCCAAATCACCAGTCCGAGCAGCACAAATGCGCCAATTAAAGCCAAATCAGTCTCTTGCAACGGCGGTGCGTTGAGGCTCAACGGCAGCAGCGCCGCCAATCCGAGCACCGCGCTGCTGCCCGTCAACGCGGTCGCCGCTTGCAGAAATCGCGCCGGGCGCTGGCGCACACTCAACACGGCGTACAGCACCAGCAAGGTGAAGGCGATTTCGGTCGCACTTTGCAGCGTCGTCAGCCACCACGCCACGTCAGCGGTGAGACCGATCAAGATGCCGGCACCCAAATCTGCCAGCGCCGTGATGCCCAATAAAAATGGCGATGATGGTAAATCCTGCGGGGCACGACGCAGCGCACAGAGTTCGATAAAAAAGCGGAGCAACGCTTGCACGATCACATCCTAAAATCGCTGGAAACAGCCGCAATGATACGCGCCAACTGCCATCAGGCCGCCATTGCTGGCGCGTTTCCGCAAAGCAAAAAACAGCGTGTGCAGCGAAAGTTTAACAGTGCAATATCGCGTGAAAATTGTGATTCAATCGTCATTGAATCATCACACCAACGGCACTCATTTATAGTCTGGAAAACAACTTATGTCAGCGCCCACAATACCACTATTTCACCTAATTCTTGCGATTATTGTATTGCTACCAGTGCCAACTGCGGCGACAGAACCCGCATTAGAAATTCCCGCTGCGAATACAGAAACAACTGCTTCACCATCCGCACCCATGTCAGCAACAACCTTAAAAACGATGGTCGATCAAACTGCGCATACGCACGGTTTAGATCGTGATTTAATTCACGCGCTCATTCGCGCCGAATCCGCTTACAATCCCCAAGCTGTATCGCCAGCGGGCGCAGTTGGTTTAATGCAAGTAATGCCCGCAACTGCTGCTGATTATGGCGTTAATCATTCTGCCGCTTTATTTGAACCGAAAACTAACTTAAATACAGGAATGCGTCATTTTAAGCGACTATTAAATAAGTATGACAACATCGCCGCCGCCGTCATGGCATATAACGCAGGTGAAGGCGCATTAGAACGCGGCGGTGGCGTCGTCAACTATGCGGAAACACAACGTTACACGCATCAAGTATTAACCACTTATTTGAAAAGCAAAGGCATTGCGCCCTATTCACCCGAAGCGCGTGCCGTGACTGGCATTGATCTCAATCCAAAAATGGCCACTGCGCAACCCGCAATCAGCACTCGCAAACCATTGAATAAAACCATGACTCAACCGGCGCATGAACCGGAGCCTGAACCATTAAAAACCTATACTCCAGAACCTGATTTGCGCTGGCAAGCAACCTTCAAACAACCCGAATTGAAACCCGAATTAAAAGCACAACTTGAAGCGCAAAATCGACATTTATTAACAACAGTAAAGCCTCCTCCCGCACTCAATGTATCGAGCTTGCGCATCCAGATTCCAGCGCCGCAATATCTCAAATCACCGCCGCGAGCACAATTCACCAGCAGAATGCGTTAAATCAAATTCATGTTTTGAAATGCCGCCAATAAAAAACCCCCGCAAGCGGGGGTAAAATACATCACGTTGCTACACGCTTATCAATTGCGCGATTTATCAACCAACTTCTTCTCCCGAATCCAAGGCATCATTTCCCGCAGCCGCGCTCCCACCACCTCAATCTGATGTTCCGCACCGAGCCGCCGCATCGCTTTCATTGACGCCGCACCCGCCTGATTCTCCAAAATGAATTCCTTAGCGAACTGACCGTTTTGAATCTCAGTTAATACGCGCTTCATCTCCGCCTTGGTCTCAGCAGTCACAATGCGCGGACCGCGAGTGAAATCGCCATATTCAGCGGTATTGGAAATGGAATAACGCATATTGGCAATGCCGCCCTCATAAATGAGATCGACGATCAGTTTCACCTCATGCAAACATTCAAAATACGCCATTTCTGGCGCATAACCCGCTTCCACCAGCGTCTCAAATCCCGCTTGAATCAATGATGTTAAACCGCCACACAATACAACCTGCTCACCAAATAAATCGGTTTCGCATTCCTCGCGGAAACTGGTTTCAATAATACCAGCGCGTCCGCCACCATTTGCTGACGCATACGCCAGCGCAATTGCCCGCGCTTGTCCCGTTGCATCCTGATGTACGGCAATTAAACTCGGTACTCCGCCGCCTTGCGTATAGGTCGAACGCACCAAATGCCCAGGGCCTTTAGGCGCAATCATAATGACATCTAAATCATCACGCGGATCAATTTGTCCAAAATGAATGTTAAACCCATGTGCAAAAGCGAGTGCCGCTCCTGCTTTAATATGCGGTGCAACCTGTTCCCGATACAGCGACGCTTGATGCTCATCAGGCGCAAGAATCATCACCACATCTGCATTTGCTACTGCATCTTCAATCGCTTTAACCGTCAAACCAGCCGCCGTCGCTTTAGCAGCGGAAGCTGAATTGGGGCGCAAGCCAACGGTTACTGCCACGCCAGAATCTTTCAAATTATTAGCGTGAGCGTGACCTTGCGAACCGTAGCCAATAATGGTGACCTGTTTATTTTTAAGCAGTGACAGGTCAGCATCTTGGTCGTAATACACGTTAATTGCCATGCAATTGATCCTAGTGAATAACACAGTGAATTGAAAACAGCGTTGCTGCCAACGCAATAAAATTTGGCGTCACCCAATGACGCAACAACCGCATTAAAACAAATGGTTCATCAATGGTGCGCGACTGAATGCAGAATGATATTGCAGTTGCACCATTTACAACGTCAATCCTTTTTCGCCCCGCGTGATCCCCGTTGGACCAGAACGCACCACTTCAATCAATAACCCTTCGGGAACAGCATCAATAAACGCATCCAATTTTTTGGAAGCACCAGTTAATTCGATGACATAACTGGTATCTGTAACATCAATGATTTTAGCGCGAAAAATATCCGCTAATCGTTTGAGTTCTTCTCGATCTGGACGCTCCGCTCGCACCTTGACCATCATCATTTCGCGCTCAATGTGCGGGCCATCAGATAAATCTAGCAACTTGACAGTATCAATCAACTTATTGAGTTGCTTTTTAATTTGCTCAACGATTTCCTCACTGCCAGTCGTCACTAACGTCATGCGCGACAGCGTTGGATCATCAGTTGGTGCCACCGTCAACGATTCGATATTGTAGCCCCGCGCCGAAAAAAGCCCGGCAACCCGCGACAGCGCCCCAGCTTCATTTTCCAGCAACACGGCAATGATATGTCTCATGGTTATTATCTCGAAAAGCCCCTCTTTTTTCATAAGGGGTTGGGATTTTTAATCAGGCTAATTCCCGCTCTGCCATACCGGGCGCGAGGTGCATTTCATGTTGCCCTTTACCCGCAACAATCATCGGATAAACATTCGCAGTTGGATCAACCACCACATCAAGAAATACCAAGCGATCTTGCAATGCAAATGCCTCCTGCAATGCACCTGCTAAATCTGCTGGTTGCGTCACCCGCATTCCCACATGCCCAAAACTTTCAGCGAGTTTAACGAAATCTGGCAGCGCATCGACATAAGAATGCGAGTAACGGCTCTCATAAAACAATTCCTGCCATTGCCGCACCATGCCCATGTAACCATTATTGAGCAAGAGTATTTTAATTGGCAAGTTGTATTGCTTGCAGGTCGCCAATTCTTGAATACACATTAAAATGCTGGCTTCTCCAGATACGCAAGCCACTGGTGCATTCGGAAATGCTAACTGCACTCCCACCGCCGCTGGCAAACCAAATCCCATCGTGCCTAAACCACCGGAATTGATCCAGCGCCGAGGTTTATCAAAGGGATAGAATTGCGCTGCAAACATCTGATGCTGTCCCACATCAGAAGTTAAATACAGATCGCCATTAGTCACTTGATACAAAGTTTCAATGGCAAATTGTGGTTTAATCAAGGTGCTGGTGCGGTCGTATTCCAAACAATTCAATTGCCGCCAACCATCAATTTTTGCCCACCATTCCGTAAGCGTTTGTGCTTCGGTATGGCGTTCTTGATAGAGCTGCGTTAAATCTGTCAATATGTTGGCAACTTGACCAACAATAGGGACGTCCACTCGCACATTTTTCGAGATTGATGACGGATCAACATCAATATGAATGATTTTAGCGTGTGGGCAAAAATCAGCAATTTTGCCGGTGACGCGATCATCAAATCGCGCTCCAATTGCAATTAACACGTCAGTATCGTGCATTGCCATATTCGCTTCATAGGTGCCGTGCATTCCCAACATGCCAATGAATTGACGATCACTGGCGGGAAACGCACCCAATCCCATTAAAGTGCTCGTGAGTGGAAAACCACTGATGCGCACCAATTCAATCAATGGCGCAGAACCTTCACCAAGGATGACACCACCGCCAATGTAAAAAATCGGACGGGTTGCTTGCAGCATCAACTCGACCGCTTTTTTAATTTGTCCGGGATGACCTTTTGTAATTGGATTGTATGAGCGCAACTGAATGTCACGCGGGTAATAATAGGGAATTTTGATATTGGGATCAGTGACATCTTTAGGAATGTCAATCACGACTGGACCGGGGCGACCGGTGGTCGCAATGTGAAAGGCTTTGCGAATAGTCACTGCCAAATCGCGCACATCTTTTACTAAAAAGTTGTGTTTTACACACGGACGGGTAATGCCAACCGTATCCACTTCTTGGAATGCGTCACTGCCAATCACTGGCGTCGGTACTTGTCCAGTTAATACCACTAATGGAATTGAATCCATATACGCAGTGGCAATACCGGTCACTGCATTTGTTGCGCCCGGGCCAGAAGTGACTAAACAGACGCCGCATTTGCCGGTGGCTCGCGCATAGCCGTCCGCTGCGTGCGCCGCGCCCTGTTCGTGGCGGACGAGGATGTGGCGCATTCCCCCATGCTTGAACAGCGCGTCGTAAATGTGCAACACCGAGCCGCCCGGATAGCCAAATACTAGGTCAACGCCCTCGTCACAGAGCGCCTGCACCACGATTTCTGCGCCGCTCAAGACCGCGCCCGTATCATCTGTTGTGGTTTTAATGTGCATCACGTGCTGCGACCTCTCAGCAATCAGCGCCCGGGATTGGGCGGCATCTCGAAAAAGTTTTGAAGCTACCTTGATCGTTAGAGGCGGTCAAGCCTGTTGCAGTGCAGCACACGTTTTCACACTGTTCGCCCCACTTTCAGCACGTTCAGACGCGAATCTGATACGCCATAGGCGCGGTCGTGAATACTTTGCAAAAATTCCAATTCTGCCCACGCTTCTGGTGGCCAACCACTTGGACTTCCTTGATCGCCAAGAATTAAATCACGGAAGAACGATTCAAAAGCGGATACATCTCCCCAACCCACAGTTAAATGATTAAGTGCTTCAGGAAATTGCGTTTCTAGTATACATAAAACCCCACTTTTTCCAGCACTTTGCGCCTGATCTGCCGCTGTTGGATTTGCAAACACCGTCGCCCGAATTTGCTCAGGAGAATTTATGAGTTCTGAATTGGCATTGTAGCAAGTTTCTGGCAAGCTATTCAAAAGCAAATCCACAAACGTTTTGATAGCAGAGCGCGGATGTTCAAACAACAATTTCAGAGTAAACAAATCAGCCCAATCAAAATAACTAGAACTGAGTTTTTCAACATCAGTGATGCGTGCCCGCAAACGAATTACCGGCAAGCCACGAGTGCCCGCAATTGATAAACGAATACTCTGGTTTTTTTCATACGCGCTAGATACCGTCACCGTATATCTGCCAGTAGATATTTGCAATAAAATCCGGCGCAATTCATTCGTATCATTCACAGTCACTTCCAAATCACGCACTAAAAACGAGTTCGTTTCTAATGGGTCTACTTGGTCACCATGTAGCATTTTTAATAAGCGTTCAAGACGCGCATGACTGCGTGGCGATAAGCTATAAAAACGCGCTGCAATCAAATAGCTACCATTCTGCAATCGCTTCACCCGTACCAAATGCGCATCCGCAGTAATTTTTTCATTTTGCTTCCACGGTAATACGATTCGCAATGAACCAGTTTCTTGTGGTGGAGGGTCAGCAATCACAAAGAGCACCCCACCCCATGAAATATCTTGATTAACTGCGTTCATAGGTTCAACCATCCGCGAAAAAGTCACTTTAATAGGGATATTGACTTGAATTCGCGTTTGAGTGCGGCGATCAGCAACACTAATTTCACTGTGGATTTGATTCATAACAAAGCTCCGATAAACGTCTACTGCGCCGCAGGTCATACCGTAAAAAAGTTGTTTCCAGCGGAATGGAACCATAAACTCACCAGCTTTCACTGACAATGATCTTACTCATGCGCACCTCACAATTTCCGCTGCATACCATCAAAGAAATTCCCGCCGACGCTGAAATCGCTAGTCATCGCCTCATGTTACGCGCTGGTTTAATCCGCAAACTTGCCGCCGGTCTGTACACTTGGCTCCCATTGGGGCTGCGCGTATTGCGCAAAGTGGAGCGCATTGTGCGCGAAGAAATGGATCGTGCGGGCGCTTTGGAAGTGGCAATGCCAGCCGTACAACCGGCCGAACTCTGGCGCGAATCGGGACGTTGGGAACAATACGGGCCGGAATTGCTGCGATTCCATGATCGTCATCAACGTGAATACTGTTTTGGGCCAACGCATGAAGAGATTATTACCGATTTAGCGCGGAATGAACTGAAAAGTTATAAGCAACTACCGATTAACTTTTATCAGATTCAAACCAAATTTCGCGATGAAATTCGCCCGCGTTTTGGAGTAATGCGAGCGCGAGAATTTTTGATGAAAGATGCGTATTCATTTCACCTCGACGACGCCTCACTTGCTGCGACCTATCAACAGATGCACAGCACCTATTGTCGCATTTTTACTCGGTGTGGTTTAGATTTTCGTCCCGTGCAAGCAGATACGGGAAGCATTGGTGGCAATGCGTCACATGAATTCCATGTTTTAGCTACTTCTGGTGAAGACGCCATTGCTTTTTCTACTGCCAGTGATTATGCCGCCAATGTAGAATTAGCAGAAGCCTTACCCTTGGCAACTACCTTGCCCGCTGCAACAGAAACAGCGCGTTTAATTGACACACCAGATGCCCGTACCATTGCTGATTTAGTGACGCAATTTCAACAACCAATTACCCGCACGGTGAAAACGTTAATCGTGGCAGCAGCGGCAACGGCGGATGCAGAACTCATTGCTTTATTAGTACGCGGCGACCACGAATTAAATGCGATTAAAGCCGAAAAATTACCGCAAGTGGCAACGCCATTACGCATGGCAACTGAAGCCGAAATCCGCACAATTATTGGTGCCGGTCCCGGTTCACTGGGTCCTAAAAACTTACCAATTCCTTGTATTGTTGATCACACGGTAGCAGTGACAGCAGATTTTAGTGCCGGCGCTAATCAAGACGGCAAACATTGGTTTGGATTGAATTGGGGGCAGGATTTACCATTGCCAGAAGTTGCTGATTTACGCAATGTAGTTGAAGGCGATCCTAGTCCCGATGGAATGGGTACGTTAACCATTGCTCGCGGCATTGAAGTTGGGCATATTTTTCAATTGGGGCGTAAATACAGCGCCGCATTAAAAGCAACTGTGCTTGGTGAAGATGGACGCGCAACCACTTTAACGATGGGCTGTTATGGCATTGGCGTCTCTCGCGTCGTCGCGGCTGCTATTGAACAGCACCACGACGAACGCGGTATTTGTTGGCCAACTCCAATTGCTCCCTTTGTCGTCGCGTTAATTCCGATGAAATTAAACAAATCTTATCGGGTGCGCGATGTGACTGAACAATTGTATACTGCATTCCAAGATGCTGCTATTGATGTTTTACTTGATGATCGTGATGCGCGTCCCGGTTTTATGTTTGCAGACATGGAGCTTATTGGGATTCCTCATCGCATCGTCATCGGTGATAAAGGCATTGATGAAGGTCAGGTTGAATACAAAGGACGGTGCGATGAAGAGATGCAACTGATTCCACTCACTGACATCGTGGAGTTTATTCGGCAGCGGTTATCGTAACTCACAGTCACAACTTACCAATAACATGAGATTCCAGACGCATACATGAATAAAGAAGCGACTTTTAATCGTGATGAACTCCTTGCCTGTGGTCAAGGTGAACTCTTCGGACCTGGTAATGCGCAACTGCCAATACCAAATATGTTGATGATGGATCGGATTGTGCGCATCGCTAATTTTGGTGGTGCCAATTCTAAAGGTGAAATTCTTGCTGAATTAGACATCACCCCAGAATTGTGGTTTTTTCAATGCCATTTTCCCGGTGATCCGGTAATGCCGGGGTGCCTCGGTTTGGATGCGTTGTGGCAATTGGTAGGTTTTTATTTAGGCTGGATTGGTAATCCCGGACATGGACGCGCACTTGGAGTTGGAGAAGTGAAATTTACTGGGCAGGTATTACCAAATGCAAGTAAAGTCACCTATCACATTGATATGAAGCGGGTGATCACGCGCAAGCTGGTACTGGGTATTGGTGATGGCGTGGTGCAAGTTGATGGTCGTACTATCTACACAGCCAAAGAACTGCGGGTTGGTTTATTTACCTCTACCGATGGTTTTTAGGTAATGTAGTCATTCAATCGTTAACAGTACGCGCAACTCGAATTGTTAACGATTGCAGATTAAAGTCATCACTCTCCACTACGTTTTGTTGTGTAAACGACTTAAAAAGAGGCGCAGATGACCCACAGCAAACACTGGTTACCGCGTTGGTTATATTGGATTTTTCATCATACTGCTCAGGCAAATGTACCGAAATCATTGCCTCAACATACGCTTGTTCCTTGTACGACTGTTGATATTTTAGATGTGCAGTGGTATCCGCCGGAACTGGAGTCTGTGTATACAGCATGGTTAGTTGGAGTAAATGACTTTTGTGACTTACCATTGACTGATCTTGAAGCCAACGCTTTAGATTTATTACAACAAATGGTGAGCGGTAGTTTAGACACTATGCAGGTGGTGCCGCGCTTGCCTGCTATTATTCCGCAGCTCATGCACAGCTTGAAAGATGACACTGTTGGCATTGCACAGTTAGCGCAACAAATTAAACGCGATCCGGTGTTAGTTGGTGAAGTGATTTGTTTAGCCAATAGCCCTTATTATCGTCGCCAGCAGAAAATTTCAAGTATTGAGCAGGCGGTGTTATTATTAGGTCAAAATGGCTTACGGCAATTGGTTTCTCGCATTGCATTTTATCCAATTCTTAATCTGCGGGCTGGGGCAATAACGCGATTAGCTGGTGCGCATCTATGGGCACAGTCGGAGCAATGTGCATTGATTTGTCGTTGTCTTGCTGACCATAAAAAAGTAGATACCTTTGCTGCATATCTCGCAGGTTTGGTGGCAAATATCGGAGTGTTATCTGGGTTGCATTATTTAGATCAATTCTTAAACATTCGTGCATCTGGCGTGCCACATACACCAGCTTTTTATACTGCATTTGTGCAACTCGCAAAACAGTTTTCTTGTCGTATCGTAACCGAGTGGCAGTTTCCAGAACCGATTATTTTAGCACTGTATGAACAAACCCATTTACGCGCTACAGCGCCATGCTCAACACTTGGACAAATTGTGAGTGCTGGCGATCATTGTAGTAAATACTGTCTGCTAAAAACGCCAACGCGGTTGCCAGTGACCACGCAGCAACCGCTTATCAATCATCCTTGTTATAGTCCTTTTTTATAATGACCATCGTGACTTTTTACAGTTTAACCACCGGTAGTCGGGGAGATCGTTTGTTGCTTGCGTGTCGTTTAGTTGAGCGCATTTTGGCGCAGCACTTACGCATTTTAATCTATTGTCCAGAACCTCAACAGGCGGAGCAACTCAATCGCTTACTCTGGACGTTTCGTCAAGATAGTTTTTTGCCACATGGTTTAGTTGGAACGGTTGATCCGACATTAACTCCAGTGCTCATTAGTGTTAATGGTGATCCAGAAACGGAACAACAGGTATTAATCAATCTGTCTTCAGTGATTCCCAGTTTTGTCGATCGCTTTGCGCGGGTATGCGAAGTGATTGATCTTGATCCGGTGCAGCGTGATGCCGGGCGGGATCGCTTTCGTGTATACCGTGAACGTGGTTATGTATTAGAACATCATTTATTGCAGTTGTAAGATTATGCAATTATTGGCGATTGAAACTTCTGGAACGTTATGTTCCGCAGCATTATTGATTGATGGTGTTATTCTGCAGCGGTTAGAATATGCACCACGCCGGCATGGTGAATTGATTTTGTCTATGATGCATTCATTATTGGCTGAGGCGGAATTGTCGGTGCGCGAACTTGATGCGTTGGCATTTGGATGTGGTCCGGGCTCTTTCACCGGAGTGCGCATTGCAACGGCGGTGGTGCAAGGCGTTGCTTTTGCAGCAGAAGTGCCGGTGGTGGCGGTTTCCACGCTGCGGGCTTTGGCGCAGGGGCAATTTCGGCGGGGGGGGCAGCGGCTGGTGTTGACGGCGCTGGATGCGCGGATGAATGAGGTTTACTGGGGATGTTTTATGATTGATGACAAGCACTTAGCGTCGGCATTGGCTCCAGAGCGGGTGTGTGCGCCAACGCAGGTGACTTGTCCGCCCGCATCAACGTGGTTTGGCGTGGGATCGGGTTGGGCGGCGTATGGGACGACGTTGGCGGCGACGGTGGGGACGGCTATGGCGGGGGTGGCGGCGCATGATGATTGTGCGGCTGAAGATGTGGCGACCTTAGCGGCGGCGGATTTGGCGTCCGGAGGCGCGGTTGCAGCCGCTGTCGCCGCACCGGTGTATTTAAGAAATCAGGTTGTTCGCAGTGTTATGCGTTAATTGGCGGCGCGAGTGGGACAAGCCGTGCTAAACTATTTCACATTAACCGCAGCTTTTGTGGCATTTCGCGTTACACTTGCGCTGCGAAACGAGATCGCCGTCTCGAATCGCAGGTGGTGATGGTTAGAAAAAACCACGAGATACTGCCTCGGTTGATAGGTGATGTCTAAAGCGATTCCGTTCGGTTCCGAACGGGTATAACCCTGATCGCTAGATCGGGTTTGAGTAATGCCAGCTGCGGCTGGTACGTCTAAAGTGATGAGGTTGATATGGCAGGCGAATTGGTTTCCGGTACGGTCAAGTGGTTCAATGACGAAAAAGGCTACGGCTTCATTGAACGGGAAGGTGGCAAGGACGTATTCGTCCACCATAGCGCCATCAATGGCGCAGGACGTAAGACGTTACTCGAAGGTCAGCGGGTCACGATGGAAGTGACGCAAGGTCCTAAAGGACCGCAGGCTGAGAATGTCACCCCGAGTTGATCGACCGTTCAACAGCGGGTTACTTGCTGACTGAATAAAGTAATTACGGGGTTCACATGAACCCCGTTTTTTTGTCCAGCGTTTTTGACATTTATTCCGGCAACCCACAACTGCGCAATACCTCAGTTAATTTACCAATCCGAATTGGTTTGGTCACAAAATCATTCATTCCCGCCTCCAAACATGCGCGACGATCTTCTTCTGTAGCATTCGCAGTTAACGCAATAATTTTTGGTTGCTGTTGCGCTGGCAATAATTGCCGAATTTGACGACTGGCGCTAATACCATCTAATTCTGGCATTTGCACATCCATTAAAATCACATCGTATTCCCGCTGTTGCACTGCCGCGACCGCTTCTAAACCATTTTTTGCTAAATCCGCATTTAATCCCAATGATTTTAGCATTTTCATTGCGACCTGCTGATTGATAGGATTGTCTTCTGTCAATAATACCCGCAGCGATGAAGGTGCTGCTGCCGGCGGCGGAGTTGGGGCGGCAGCGGCAGGCGATGTTAAAGATGGTGCCGTTTGCATTTGATTGAATACATAACGTTTTTTATCTTGTTCAGCATCGCCCCAAGTGCGGATGTCGGTTGCCTGTTGATCCAAACACACTGGCATCAATAACGTGCAGCGAAACGTACTACCCAATCCCGGCACACCGCGACTTTCCAGAGTCATTCCGCCGTGAAACAATTCAGCAAGGCGTTGACAAATCGCCAATCCTAAACCAGTCCCACCATAACGACGTGTTACCGAATTATCTACTTGACTAAATTTCTTAAATAAGCGCGATTGCAATTCTAAAGGAACACCAATTCCGGTATCCGTAACACTCAACACCAATTGATAAAATGCGCCCGCGCCGGCGATTTTTTTCATTTTTACCGCTGGCGCTGACAATTTCTGCCCGGTCAAATTGATGTGAATGCTACCGCGCTCGGTAAATTTCACCGCATTATTCACTAAGTTAATCACGATTTGATGCAACCGATGGTCATCGCCAATAAATGCTTTTGGTAAGTTGGGATCAAAGCTAAATTGCAAACTCAGTTGTTTTTCTTGCGCATAATTTTTAATCAAATTCAGCGCACTTGCAACGCAATTACTCAACACAAACGGCACATAATCAAGCTCCAACATCCCCGCTTCAATTTTAGAGTAATCCAAAATATCATTGATTAACACAAGCAGCGCATTACCGCCAGTTTCAATGGTATTTACATACTCGCGCTGCGTTACATCCAATTGCGTAGTTGCCAACAACTCACTAACGCCAATAATGGCATTCAATGGGGTGCGAATTTCATGGCTCATATTTGCCAGAAATTCGCTTTTTGCCCGATTTGCAGCTTCCGCTTCCGTCTTCGCCTGTTTTAACTCAGCATCAGCACGACCTAAGCGCAACTGCGTGTTAATCCGCGCTGCCAATTCACCCACATTAAACGGTTTATTAACAAAATCAACCGCACCTGATGTAAACGCATTAACTTTGCTTTCAACATCAGTACGCGCACTTAACATGATAATGCGTAAATGTGCCATCTGCGGATTTGATTTAAGGATTTCCAATACCTCAAAACCATCCAATCCGGGCATCATGGCATCAAGTAATACGATCTCAATGCCAGTTTCAGACTCCAGCGCAACCAAAGCATCGGTACCATCAGATGCTTGCAATATATCGTATTGATCCTTAAACAGATCAGTAATGAAATCCCGAATACTTTGTTCGTCATCGACAACTAATAAACGCGGACGCGTATCCATTACTCGCGCCCTCGGAAACTTTCAATCAATTCAATAATTTGTTCACGGCGGAAAGGCTTGGTAACAAAGCCGTCAGCACCAGCTTCACGGGCGCGTTCTTCATCAATCTGTTGTGTGGCAGCAGTGAAGATAATAATTGGCGTGTCCTTCGTATTGCTATTGCGTTTTAAGGTGCGACAAATGTCATAACCGGAAATGCCGGGAATCCACGCATCAAGCAGCACTAAATTAGGCTTTTGACTAATGGCTTCTTTAATGGCGGTCGCACTAGTCAATGCACTGAGAATGTTGTAATTATCTTCCAACAAATCCCGCGTAAAGGTAATGACATCTGCTTCATCATCAACGACTAAAATTGAAAGTCGTTCATCTTCAGGAAGATCAATTTGTGGTGCTTCTTCTTTCTCAAAGTGAATGACTTTGAACGCCGGAGCCGCATTCGTGACAACCGGCGCTGGCGGCGGCGTCATTACAGAATCTTGCGGCGTTAGCGTTTGATCTTCAGCAATAGGGAAGGCAACATGGAAAGTGCTTCCTTTACCGAATTCGCTCTCAACCCAAATGCGTCCTTCATGCGCCTGTACAATTCCTTGCACGATAGATAATCCTAATCCGGTACCGCCCGCCATAAATTCATTTTTCCCCGTGCGATGTTTCGTAATATCACCCAAGGTTGAGAACCGCTTGAAGAGCTTACCAATATCCTCCTGTTTAATTCCAATGCCACTATCGGAAACTGCTAAATGCACCATGCCATCTTCTATTGCAGTACCGATGGTAATTTGTCCATGATCGGGTGTGTATTTAATTGCATTTCCTAACAGGTTAATCACTACCTGCGACAAACGATCTAAATCGCCATTGACCAGTGGCAATTGGTCTGCCAGCTCTAACGTTAAGATGTGACCACGACTGTCGAGATATGGTTGTTGCTCGTCAGCAATTTCCTGAATCACCTGATTTAATGAAATCGGCGTGCGTTCTAATACCAGTTTATTTTCTTCGATCCGCGAAATATCTAATAATTCAGCCACAATTCGCGCCAACCGTGTGGCATTGCGTGATACCGTATCCAGCATCTTGCGCTGTTCTTCAGAAATACCGCCACCTTTGCCCTCACGAATTAAATCAACATAGCCTTGAATAGCAATCAAGGGAGTGCGCAATTCATGCGATGCCATAGAGATAAACTTGGATTTTAATTGATCGAGTTCAAGTAATTCTTGATTGACGCGTTCAATCTCTCTAATTTTGGTTTGCAGATCATTTGCCATCTGGTTAAAGGTGACGGATAAATCCTCAATTTCATCACCAGAGCTGATAAAAATGCGGTGCTCTAATTCTCCGGCACCAACGCGGCGCGATCCTTCAGCAAGTGCATGAATCGGTTTGGAAATGGTACGCGCAAACAATAATGCAACGGGTACCAATGCGAGAATAATCCCCAACAATAACCAAATAAACGTTTGGATCAGCGTTTGTGTACGCTCACTCAACATCACATCAGTACGATCACGACTTTTCTCTATTTTTTGATTGGTTAATACCGCTGGCGCAATCACTTCTTGCACGGGTACCACCACTGCCACACTCCAACCTGTCACCGGAATTGCATGATACGCTATGAAATACTCTTGTTGGTTGTTAGCATCAACATAGGTGGTGAGATCGTGCGCACCTTGCATCATGGTTGCAATAATTGTTTGAAATGCCGGATCACGCGCTTTATTTAATTGGTGAACAAACGCTTCATTTCGTTTGAATTCACCCGCAAAGCTGCCACGAAATTCAAGAAAATCGGCAGCGCGTTCTGGAAATGCAATGGCTTGACCAGTCCGCGAAATTAAAAATGCAAAACCACTTTGCTCAACCTGAAGATTCAAAATGCCCTTCACAATTTGGTCAAGGGTAATATCAATTCCGGTGACTGCTACCACCTTCTCTTTGCGATAAACTGGCGCAATACTAGAGACCATCCACCCTAATCCCGCCGGGTCCCAATACAATTCTGTCCATTCTGGCCCGCCATCTGGATTGTGTTGCGCATCCGCTAAATAATAAAAATCAAAAGCGGTCACATCCGGGCTATGACTGAATTGTTTTGGTCCATCTGTCCATTTGAATTCACCACCAACAAAGGGCATACCGCGTGATAATTGACTGGCAGTGTTAATATAAAGCTGTACGGCATACGGATTGGTGGTGGCAATGCTATTAAAAAGAATATCCATGTATTCGGTGAAATAAATTTCCTTTAACGTTTCCTTGTTCACCTGTCCTTTATTATCAACGCCGTTACCAAAAACAGCTAACCATGAATTCCGGTTTTCCTGACGACTGCCAAAAGAATCATGTTCCGGTGCTGGCGCGTAAACGCTTGGCTTGGCGTAACGTTTTAAGGTGTCATTATAATTATAAAGATAGGTGCCAAAATCAGCTAAACGCAGGGTATCAAATTGCACACGCTGTAGGATTTCATTCACATCTCCCGCATGACGTTCTGTGAGTGCCATTAAGCGGGTTTTTAATTCTGCTGCCAGTGCCGCACTACTATCCGTCATCGCCAATTCTGCAATATCACGATTGGCTTGTGAGGCAATTTGTCCGATGTTTAAGGTGCTGCGATACCCTACCCAACCAATAATTAACAGCGGTACCAACGCAGTTAAAATTAAAATAATGAGCAACTTGCTAGTAATGCGAATTTTCATATTTTACTCCGTGCTGCTGCTAAGAAAATCTACTAGGATCAATAATAAGACGCTATATGATCAATTCAGTTTGTTGCAGCGGTAATGGCAAACGTTGTGGTGCGATAATTCGCACCCGTTTATAGCGGGCATGATCTCCGCTCACCACGTTAATGTGTGAAGGCGCAACGCCAAAAGCGTCGGCTAAAAATCGTTTTAAGGCGTGATTGCCTTTGCCATCCACTGGCGGCGCTTGAATTCGCACGCGGTAATAGTCACCACTCGGATCAATGCCAACAAAACGATCATGCGGCGCTCGCGGTTGAACCCGCAGTGATAATTCTAAATCTTTACCGTGCCAGCGATACCAAGGCATTGCAACATCCATTCACTATTAAAAGGGATTGCCGACGAGCCAATTCAATGGTGGGATCAGCAGCATATTCAACAGTGTTAATCCAATCAGCACTAGCATGGGTGAAAAATCAACGCCACTGAACACAGGAATTTGCCGTTGTGCTGGACGCAGCAGCGGATCAGTTAATTGTGTGAGCAATATCACCATCGGATTGTACGGATCAGGATTCAGCCAACTGAGTACCACCCGCAGCAATATCGTAAACAAGAAGAGGTTAATAAAGAGTTCGACCGTGCTTGGAATTGCCCAGCCAATTGCACCGAAGGGCAGCAAGCCGTGTAACAGCGCCAGCAGCGCCAATTCAACGGTGGTGAGCAACCAAATTAACACGAGTGATGCCACATCAATGCCCTGATAGCCGGGAATGAATTGACGCAGTGGGCGCAATACCGGCGAAGTTGCTTTAACAATAAATTGCGATACGGGATTATGAAAATCTGCGCGTGCCCATTGCAGCAAAAAGCGCATGGCAACAATCGCAGCATATAAACCGAACAGCGTTTGAATTAAAAACACTAGCGGCGTTATTAAATAAGAGCTGCTCATCGTTAATTCACCAAAGTTTGTGATAATTCAGCCGCCCGATCCCGTGCCGCCCGCGTTGCCCTTGCAACCAGTGCTGCAAAATCAGCTTCTTGAAACACTGCCAGCGCCCGTTCTGTGGTGCCGCCCGGCGAGGTGACTTGTTCGCGCAATCGCGCCGGTGAAGCGGCATGTTCCATCGCCATTTTTGCCGCTCCCAGCGCGGTTTGAATCGTCAGCAAGCGTGCGGTTTGCGCATCTAAACCCAAGGCGGTGCCGGCCGTTTCCAGCGCCTCCATCAATAAAAAGAAATACGCCGGCCCACTGCCAGAAATCGCCGTCACCGCATCAATTTGCGCCTCTTCCGTCACCCAGCGAATCAATCCGACCGCCCGCAAAATCGTTTCCGCCCGATTGCGCCCCTCAGCATCCACCTCCGGGCTGGCGTGTAATCCAATCGCGCCGGTTTGCACCATCGCTGGCGTATTCGGCATCGCCCGCACCACCGGCAGCGCCGCGCCAAACCACTGTTGCAGCGCCTGCTCGGTCACGCCCGCCATCACCGAAATAATCAACGGTTTGCTGTCCTGCACCGCCGTCGCCAGCTCGCGGCACACCGCCGCCGCCTGCTGCGGTTTGACGCACAGCACCAGCACCTCGGCACCCGCCAGCGCCGCCGTGTTATCGGCAAAAGCGCGTACCCCAAAGTTGGCCTGCACACTTTCGCGCCGCTCCTGACTCGGATCAGCGACCTGAATACTCGGCAACGCATGACCATCGGCGATCAAGCCGGCAATCAAACTGGTGGCCATGTTGCCGCCACCGATAAACGCAATTCTGGCTGTGGTCATCACATCATCTCCGCTACAAAAACTAACAATAGGGCTGCGAATATAGCGCGGTTAGCGCAGGCGGGGCAGATTGCCACCGCCGCCGAGCGGTCAACTGCGCTGGAAACTAGCCTGTAATTGGCGCAGTGCTTGCCCGCGATGACTGAGTTGGTTCTTCACCTCCGGCGCGAGTTCCGCCGAGCTGCACTGGTGAGTTGGCACCCAAAAAATCGGGTCATAACCAAAACCGTTGTCACCACGCGGTGCCGTCAAGATGCGCCCTTCCCAAGTGCCGTGACAGATCAATGGCGTCGGATCGGTGGCATGACGCAAATACACCACCACGCACTGAAATCGCGCCGTCCGCTCCGCCTCAGCAACGTCGCTTAAATCCGCCAACAGCTTGATTACATTGGCTTCATCGCTCGCTCCCGCGCCAGCATAACGCGCCGAATAAATCCCCGGCGCACCGTGCAGCGCGTCCACTTCGATGCCCGAATCATCCGCGATTGCCGCCAAACCGCTGATCTGCGCGGCATGACGCGCCTTGATGAGTGCGTTTTCAACGAAGGTCAAACCGGTTTCCGCCACGTCGGTCACGCCAAACTCCGTTTGTGGCACCACGCGCAACTGCGCAGCGGTAAGCAATTGCCCGATCTCGCGCACCTTGCCGGCATTGTTGCTGGCCAGCACGATGGTGTGTTGAAGTGTTTGTTTCATATTAAATTTCTCGCTCGTCTCAAGTCGCCAGTGCCGCCAATTGCGCCGCTTGTAATTGGTGAATTCCCGCCGTGCCCAGCGCCAGCAGCGCGTCCAATTCCTCACGACGAAACGGTACTCCTTCTGCCGTGCCTTGAATTTCAATAAAACGCCCGTGCTCATCCATGACGACATTCATATCCGTTTCGGCGGCGCTGTCTTCGGCGTAATCCAGATCAAGCACTGGCTCGCCCTGATATATTCCGACTGACACTGCCGCGATCTGCGTGTGCAGCGGATCAGTCGTCAAATCCCCTTTTTTAATCAAACCGTTCAGCGCATCGCGCAGCGCCAGCCACGCGCCGGTAATTGACGCGGTGCGGGTGCCGCCATCGGCTTGCAACACGTCACAATCCAGCGTGATCGACCGCTCGCCCAGCGCAGTCAAATCCACCGCAGCGCGGAGGGAGCGCCCAATCAGGCGCTGAATTTCTAAAGTACGCCCGCCCTGTTTACCTTTTGCCGCTTCGCGGGGCGAGCGTTGGTTCGTGGCGCGGGGCAACATGCCATATTCAGCCGTGATCCAACCTTTGCCCTGCCCGCGCAAAAACGGCGGAATCTGGTTATCTACGCTGGCAGTACACAGCACGCGGGTGTCGCCACATTCAATCAACACCGAACCTTCGGCGTAGCGGGTGAAGTGGCGGGTGAAACGGAGCGGGCGCAGTTCGTGGGGCTGGCGGAGAGAAGGTCGCATTGAAATCCTTGAAGTGACGTTGGTTATTTAAGTCGGCAGTCTGAGATCAGTTGAACTGTTGTGATGAAGGAAGTTCGCTGAAGCGTGAGCGCGGTGAGTCATCAGCGTGTTTTGCCAGCATCGCCAATAACGCAGCGGCATCTTGCGGGCGCTGCGCCGGGTCCATCTGCATCGCCCAATCGGCGGCGGCTAACAAAAACGGTGGATAACGTCCTTTTAATGCCTGTTGCGCCGGCACCAGCAGGTCTAACTTTTGTCGTTCAGGAGCGGGGATGGGCGTGCGCCCGTCCATGCAATTGCGGATGCTGGCGCCGACCGCGTACACATCCGTCCAAGGGCCGAGTTGTCCGGCTTGAAAATACTGCTCCACCGGTGAAAACCCGGCGGTGATGACCTGTCCGCCGCGAGAACGCTCCCGATTGAGCGGCTGCACTGCGCCCAGATCAAGCAGCAATGGTTGCTGCCCATGTCGGAGATGAATGTTGCCGGGCTTGACATCGAGATGAACCATGGCGTGATGATGCAGCAGCGCCAGCGCGTCCAGAATCGGAATGAAAATCTCCAAAATAGAAGTGGTGCTCAAACTCCCTTTGCGCTCTTGCAAATAGGTGGCGAGATTGCGCCCGCGCTCATTGGGCATGACTAAATAACCGGTGTCATACGCCAAAATAAACGACAATACCCGCACGATATTCGGATGTCGCAACAGCGCCAAGGCTTTCACTTCTTGAAAAAAGAGTTTTTTGCCGTAATAAAAGTTTTCGGTGTAATCAAATTTAATCGGGATGACCCGCAGCAGATGATCACGCCGCGCAATTTTATTCGGCATGTATTCTTTGATGACGACCTCTTCACCGCTGTCTTCATCAGTCGCTAAATAGATGAGACTAAAACCCCCTTTCGCAATCTGCTTGATGACGCGATACGCGCCAACGGGGGTGCCGGGGGGGAGAGTCTCGCGGTCGCTGGCCATGAGTGCAGTTGCTATTGTCCGAGGAAACGCGGGTGAAATTCGCCCGTTATAATACCGCCTTCGTGCGCTCGGATAACCCCGCTGCGCATTTGCTTTTTCACCGCTTCGAGACCTCATTGAACCACCATGATTAAAAGTATGACCGCCTTTGCCCGTGAAACCCGCAGTGGTGAGTTTGGCGAACTCACTTGGGAATTGCGCACCGTCAATCACCGTTATCTGGAACCGCATCTGCGCCTGCCAGAAGAATTGCGCAGCTTGGATGTGGCGGTGCGCACCCGCCTCGCTGCCCGTTTACAGCGCGGCAAGGTGGATTGCAGCCTGCGCTACGTCCCGGCAGTGGGCGCAGTCGGCACCTTACGGATTAACCACACCTTTGTAGAACAATTGCTGGCTGCCAATCAGGAGGTCGGTCATCTCATCGGGCGCGGCGCGGAGCCAGCGCCATTTGAAGTGCTGCGCTGGCCCGGCGTGTTACAGCAACAGGAAGTCAATGTCGATCAATTGACAACGGCGGCGCTAGAACTGCTGGAAGAGGCGCTGGATACCTTGTTGGCGACGCGGGAACGTGAAGGAGCGCGGCTGGAAGTGCTGCTGCGCGAGCGGTGCGACCGTTTGCAAGACAGCGTGACGCGGGTGCGGGTGCAGATGCCGGAGGTGCTCGCCAACGTGCGCAAGCGGCTGGCGGATCGTCTCGTCGAATTACGCGCTGAACTCGATCCGCAGCGGCTGGAGCAGGAATTGTCGCTGCTGGCTGCCAAGCTCGATGTTGATGAAGAAATGGATCGGCTGGAGGCACATGTTGCCGAAGTGCGCGAGGTGTTGACGCGCACTGAGCCAGTGGGACGGCGCTTGGATTTTTTAATGCAGGAATTGAATCGGGAGGCGAATACGCTCGGCTCTAAATCTGCTGATGTGGCGGTGACGCGAGAAGCAATTGAAATGAAAGTATTGATTGAGCAATTGCGCGAACAAATTCAAAATCTGGAATAGATCACGACGATGAATGACGGGTTGTTATTGATTATTTCCGCACCTTCTGGCGCGGGGAAAACGAGCTTAATCAATGCGCTGCTGGCGCAGGATGCAGCGTTGGCGCTGTCAACTTCCTGCACCACGCGCTTACAACGTGATGGTGAAACTGATGGCGTTCATTATCACTTTTTATCGCCCGCTGCGTTTCAACAAGCAGTTGCTGACGGCGCGTTTTTAGAATTCGCCGAGGTGTTCGGCAATCACTACGGCACTCGCGCTGCGGATGTCCGCGCTTGTTTGGCGGCGGGACGCGATTTGGTGTTGGAAATTGATTGGCAAGGCGCACAGCAGGTGCGGCAGCGATTTCCGGCGGCAATCGGCATTTTTGTGGTGCCGCCGAATGTGGCGGAATTGGAACGGCGGTTGTGCGGTCGCGCCACCGATAGCGCGGCGGTCATTGCGCAACGCATGGCGCAGGCGCGTTCCGATCTCACGCATTATGTGGAATATGATTATGTGGTGGTTAATGATGAATTTGAGACCGCGCTTCAGCACTTGGCAGCCATTGTGACGGCTGAACGGTTGCGGTTGACGCGCCAGCAATTGCATTTAACCGCTTTATTCACAGATTGAATTAAGGATGTTTTGAAATGGCAAGAATTACCGTTGAAGATTGTTTGAAGCACGTTGATAACCGTTTTGATTTGGTGCTATTGGCAACCAAACGAGCGCGGCAATTATCCAATCGGGTGGAACCGCTGCTGCCGTGGGCGAACGATAAACCGACAGTGATGGCGCTGCGAGAAATTGCAGCAGGCTACATTTCCAATGCGATGGTAATGGCGGCGCAGCGGGAAATTGATGAAACGGCGGCGGCGCAACAATTGGCGCTGGCGACCAGTTTTAAGCCAGAACCACCGGATGATTTGCCAGCGCCGCCGACAAAACGTGCGGAACGTGCAGAACGTGCGGAAAAATCCCGCGATTAGTTTGCGCTTTTGAGTTGTCAGTTAGCGGTTGTCAGTTGTCAGTAAAAAAACGTTGTCACTGTCAACTGAAACCTGACAACTTTTTTCAACCACTTCACTTCATCAACGTTAATAAAAAACAGGTGCCCGCTGTATGCCGTCTGCTATCATCGCATCCGATTCCGATCCCGCTGCTGCGCTGATAACGGACAGCAAGATTGCATTGACGCCGCCAGAACAGGCGCAACGCTATCTCATCAGCGATTTGTGCGCGTATCTCGATAGTTATTTACCAGTTGAACAAGTGCGTGAATGTTATCGCGCTTATTTATTTGGAGCGGAAGCGCATTTAGGACAAACGCGTAAATCTGGGGAGCCGTACATTTATCATCCGCTGGCGGTGGTGCGAATTCTCGCGGAAATGCGAATGGATTATCGCTGCTTGATTGCGGCGTTTTTGCACGATGTATTGGAAGACACCGCAATTGCAAAAGAACAAATGGCGGAATTGTTTGGCGAAGATGTCGCTGAATTGGTTGATGGCGTCAGCAAACTGAATCAAATCGACTTTCAATCACGAGCGGAGGCGCAGGCGGCGAGTTTGCGCAAAATGCTGTTGGCGATGACGCGAGATATTCGGGTAATTCTCATCAAGCTCGCCGACCGTTTGCACAATATGCGCACGTTGGAGTCGATGCGCCCTGAAGCCTGCCGCCGTATTTCCCGCGAAACGCTCGACATTTTTGCGCCCATCGCTAATCGGCTGGGCATCAATTGGGTGCGGGTGGAGCTGGAAGAGCTGGGATTTCTGCATTATTGGCCGTGGCGGCGGCGCGTGTTGCAGCGGGCGTTACAAAAGCTGGTTGGCGCACGTTTGGAGGTGGTCGGCACGGTGGAAACGGCGCTGAAACGGGCGTTGCAACAGGAGGACATCGCGGGACGCGTGGAGGGACGCCGCAAACATCTGTATGGCATTTACAACAAGATGCGCACGAAACGGCGGCGTTTTGCCGATGTTGCCGACATGTTTGCGTTTCGCGTGACGGTGGATCGGGTGGACACCTGTTATCGGGTGCTGGGGCTGGTGCATAACCTGTATAAACCGGTGCCGGGGCGATTTAAGGATTACATTGCCATTCCTAAAGCCAACGGCTATCAATCGCTGCACACGGTGCTGGTTGGGCCGCAGGGCGTGCAGATTGAAATCCAAATTCGTTCAGAAGATATGCAGCGCATCGCGGAATCCGGTATCGCAGCGCATTGGATGTATAAAACTGGAGTACAAACTGCCGTTAATCCCACTGCATTGGCAGCCGATTGGCTGCAAAATTTATTGGAAATGCAGCGTGAGGCGGGTAATTCAGTTGAATTTTTAGAGCACGTTAAAGTCGATTTATTTCCCGGCGAGGTTTACGTTTTTACACCGAAGGGGCGAATTTTGACGCTCAAACGCGGCGCAACGGTGGTTGATTTTGCTTATGCGATTCATTCGGATGTGGGTAATCGCTGCGTTCACGCGTTGATTGATCGGCGGATGGCGAATCTCAACACGGTGCTGCGCAACGGGCAGACGGTGGAAATCATCACCGCGCCGGGCAAATCGCCCAATCCCAGTTGGATCAATTTTGTAGTGACGGCCAAGGCGCGGATGAACATTCGCGGCTATCTCAAAAATGTGCAGCAGCTTGAAGCGCATCAGTTTGGGCAGCGCCTGCTCAACGCGGAACTCGCAGCATTCAAAACCGATCTTGAGCATCTCGATCTGGTGCGGCTGGCGGCGTATTTGGAAGACACCCATTTGACCACTGTGGATGAATTGCTCAACGAGATCGGTTTGGGCAATCGGCTGGCGGTTTTGGTAGCGCGGCGGCTGGTTGATAACGGTACGCCGGAGACGAAAGCGGCGGAGCTGCCGTATCAATTGGCGATCCAAGGCAGCGAGGGGATGGTGGTCAACTTTGCGCGGTGCTGCCGCCCGATTCCGGGTGATGACATCCGGGCGCTGTTCAGCCCCGGACGCGGCATCGTGGTACATCGGGCGGAATGCCGGAACTTGGGCGGTTTGGATTCCAAGCGCGATCAACGTCTTGATGTGCGCTGGTCTGAAGACGCTGTTGGCGACTATCCGACCGAGATTCGGGTAGAAATCGGCAATCGGCGCGGGGCGCTGGCGGTGGTGGCTGGCGCGATTGCGGAGCAAGGCTCGAACATTGAAAACGTCGTGTCGCGTGAAAAAGACGGGATGACGACTGATCTTGAATTTCTGCTGGTGGTGAAAAATCGCCAACATCTTGCCCGCATCATGCGGCGATTGCGCCAGATTCCGCTCATTACTCGCATCGTGCGCATCACGCGCTCCTGACCGCTTTCCAGCGCCCTACGCGGCAATGCAAGCGATTTGTGCTGGTTTCTTGACTCAGATCAAGAAATTGGCATTTCGTAATCTGCACCACTGGAGTGCAGCAGCGTGAAAATTTTGTGAAATCAAGCCTCTTGTGCCAAATCGGGCATCTGAAAAATCAGGTTAAGAACAGGTGACAAGTCGTTGAAAAATTCTGCGGCGCGGATGCTTTTGCTGACATTTTTATCGCCGTTTTTACCCCCTCTTTTTTGCCCTATCCACATCATCTTGTTACCGCTACACTTGCAAACCACTATATGTAGTGGTTTGACCATTCTGCTCCAGCGTTTAGCGCGACCGCATTTTGCCCCGACATTTGCTCCCCGACCTGCGATCAAGACCCAGAGGAACCGCGATGGGAACCCAGACTGATTTTTTGGCGTTACCTCCGCACATTCTCAAGCGCGATGGACTGAAAACGCCTTTTGATGCGACTCGCATTGAGTCGGCGCTGCGTCGTGCCGGTCAAGCCAGCGGCGAATTTGGCGCAGATGAAGTGGCATTGCTCACGGCGCAGGTTATTAAAGTGCTGGCGCACCGATTTGGTGAGGGGCGGGTGCCGGATGTTGAAAGTATTCAGGATGTCGTTGAGCAAACATTAATTAGCGCCAATTATCTCAGTACGGCGCGGGCTTATATTATTTATCGTGAACAACGCCATAAATTGCGCATTGACCATCGTACTTTAGTGGATGTCAGCAGCTCAATTGATGAATACCTTGATCGTTCTGATTGGCGTGTGGCCGCAAATGCCAATCAAGGTTATTCATTAGGTGGTTTAATTCTGAATACATCGGGCAAAATGATTGCAAATTATTGGCTCAATCATGTGTATCCGCCCGAAATTGGTGAAGCGCATCGTGAAGGTGATTTTCATATCCACGATTTAGATATGTTGGCGGGCTATTGTTTCACTGGCGATACTCGCATTGCCTTACTTGATGGCACAACGCCAACGCTCAAAGAACTTGCTTTAACTAAAGTAAATGAATCTTTTTGGGTTTACAGCCGAGACAGCGAAGGGAATGTTGTTCCCGGCAAAGCGCATAGTCCGCGCTTAACCCGTAAAAATGTTGATGTGGTCGCCGTTATCATTTCGGGTGGGCATACTATTAAATGCACTCCTGATCACGAATTTATGTTGCGCGACGGCACTTATAAAAAAGCCAGTGCTTTGCGTCAAGATGATTCACTCTCTCCGCTTTATGTAAGCCAGATTGGTTCTGGTTATTTACGACTGTCAGATGCAAAACTAAAGTTACGCGAATATGTTCACCGCATTATTGCATCCAGTTATTACGGTGATTTAACTGGAAAATCTGTTCATCATATCAACGGCAATAAAACAGATAACCGTCCTGAAAATTTGCGCGTGATGGATGATGCTGACCATCGACGTATGGAACTGTGCGCAACAACAAGCGGTCAGGTTTGGCGTGCAGCGCAAACCGCTCGACTCAATGAATACAACCGCAGCGACAGTAAAAGAGAAACAATTTCTCAGTTTGCTAAAACCCGCGCAAGAGATTCGGACGGACGTTTTTATAATCATACCGTCCGCTGCGCTCCGCAATTGATTGGGCAAGAAGATGTGTATTGTTTGACTGTTGAGGACTACGAAAACTTTGCTTTAGCGGATGGGGTGTTCGTTCATAATTGCGCAGGTTGGTCATTGCGTACTTTATTAAATGAAGGTCTCAATGGCGTCCCCGGTAAAGTTGAAGCCGATCCGCCTAAACACATGTCTTCAGCAGTTGGACAAATCGTTAATTTTCTCGGCACATTGCAAAATGAATGGGCTGGTGCGCAAGCCTTTTCGAGCTTTGATACTTATATGGCACCCTTTGTACGGGTGGATGGTTTGAATTATACGCAGGTAAAACAAGCGATTCAGGAATTGATTTATAATTTGAATGTTCCCTCGCGGTGGGGGTGCCAATGTGTTGATGAAGAAACTGAATGTTTAACTGAACATGGCTGGAAACGCTACGACCAAATCACAGTAGGAGAGCGGATTGCAACCTTTGATTGGCATAACAACTGTTTGGAATATCTCGAACCGCTGGCACTGAAATCTTATGATTTTGATGGTGAGATGTATGTGCTGCGCAATCGCACCCAAGAACAATGGATTACGCCCGGTCACAAAGTACTGCGCAAAGTGTTTAATTCAGAGAGCCGTTGGGTTTTAGAAGATATTGAAACCGTTGCGCAATTAAAATCGCCAATCGTGATTCCGAATGCTTGGGAAACTGCGGCGACACATGAAATTGACGACAGCCTTGTGATGCTGATTGCTTGGATCGTTGCTGAAGGCAACTTTGATTTTAGCGGCGGACGGCGGCGTGTCAGTTTGTATCAATCAACGGGAAATCAAAAGAACACCGCTGAAATTGAGTGGCTGTTACAAGACCTTAATTTAAGCTGGCACGAATACGAACATACCGGAACCTATGCTAATTATCCAGTATGTCGTTATCGCTTAAATAAGGATGCAAGCAACTTTATTCTTAGTTATCTGGACAGTAAATGTGTTCCAGACTTCATTCGCACGCTATCTGTGCGGCAAATTCGCTTGTTTTTAGAGACTTATGTTAAAGGTGATGGCCATATCGAGGAGAATGGTCGCATTCGTATTTATACCAATAATCAAGCGAACCTCGATGTGTTACAAGAATTATGCGTTCTTGCTGGTTATGGCAGCACCGTCTATACGCGTAAAGATTCCGGTGTGCATGTACTTAATATCATCCGTAACCGTGAAACGTATATTCAGTTAATTACTCGCCGTCCTTATAAAGGAAAAGTATGGTGTCCTACAACGCGCAACGGTACATTTGTAGCGCGGCGACACGGAAAAACCTTTATTACCGGCAATACGCCCTTTACTAATTTAACTTTTGATTGGGTGTGTCCAGAAGATTTGCGCAATCAGGTTCCCGTCATTGCAGGCGTAGAGCAGCCATTTACTTATGGCGAGCTGCAAGCGGAAATGGATTTAATCAACCGCGCTTATATTGAAGTAATGACTGAGGGCGATGCCAAAGGTCGTATTTTTACTTTTCCAATTCCAACATATAACATTACTTCTGATTTTCCTTGGGAAGGAAAAAATACTGATTTGTTATTCGGAATGACTGCAAAGTACGGGTTGCCCTATTTTTCCAACTTCGTCAGTTCTGATATGGACCCACACATGGTGCGGTCAATGTGTTGTCGGCTGCGTTTAGATGTTTCTGAATTACTAAAACGCGGGAATGGTTTATTTGGTTCGGCAGAACAAACGGGTTCGCTAGGCGTGGTCACGATTAACTGTGCGCGGCTCGGATTTACGCATCGCGGTGATGAACGCGGATTATTGGCGCGGTTAGATACGCTGATGGAATTGGCGCGGAATAGTTTGGAAATCAAGCGCAAGTTAATTCAGCGTCACATGGATTCAGGATTATTTCCTTATACCAAACGTTATTTAGGGACGTTGCGCAATCATTTTTCAACCATTGGCGTGAATGGTGTGAATGAAATGATCCGCAACTTTACCCAAGATGCGGAAGACATTACGACGGTGCGTGGTCATCAACTGGCGTGTCGCCTGCTAGATCATGTGCGTTCGAGAATGATCGAATTTCAAGAATTGACCGGCAGTATGTATAACCTTGAAGCAACTCCAGCTGAAGGAACAACCTATCGTTTTGCCCGTGAAGATCAAAAACGGTTTCCTAATATCATTCAAGCCGGCACTCAAGAATCGCCTTATTACACCAATAGCTCACAATTACCGGTTGGATATACCGATGACCCGTTTGAAGCCTTAGAAATGCAGGAAACGCTGCAAAGTAAATATACCGGCGGCACCGTGTTGCATTTGTATATGAGTGAGCAATTGTCTTCGGCAGATGCTTGTAAACGACTGGTGCGACGCGCTTTAGAAAATTTCCGTTTGCCGTATGTCACGGTGACGCCAGTGTTTTCAATTTGTCCTAAACACGGCTACATCGCCGGTGAACATCATTTTTGCCCGCTGTGCGATCAAGAACTCATCGCCCGCAAACAGGCAGAACATAATCGCGCCACACCCCGGCTCGACCTCGCAGTGCCGATTGGTGCCGCTAAAACTGGATCATCAACCTCGTAGGAGACCCATCGTGACTCAAACCAATACCATCGAACTCAAATCCGAAGAACGCACCGCGTGTGAAGTCTGGACTCGCGTGATGGGTTATCACCGCCCGGTGTCGGCATTTAATAACGGCAAACGCGCCGAACATGCCGAACGCTGCTATTTCTCCGAACATCCGCAACGGGCGCAGCAGCAGTTTGCGCAACTCGCGGCGTAAAGCCCCGCGTTGCGTCGGCCATCCAAGTCATGTCATGCACACCATTACCACCTGCGCATCGCTAGACCTCGGGCAAGCACCGACCTCCACTCCAATCACCGCCGCCGCCCTGCGGATCGGCGGGTTGACTCGCCTCACCACCATTGATTACCCCGGCGAATTAGCTGCGGTGATCTTTTGCCAAGGCTGCGCGTGGCGCTGTCGTTATTGCCACAATCCCGCGTTACTTGATCCCGATGCCGTGACCGCGTGGTCGTGGGCAACGATTCTCGCGTTTCTCAAGCAACGGCAAAATTTACTGGATGCAGTCGTGTTTAGCGGCGGGGAACCAACGACCCAACACGCGCTCGCGGCAGCGATGACGGAAGTGCGGGAGCTGGGTTTCAAAGTTGGATTGCACACTAACGGCGCGTATCCCGACCGCTTGCGGCAGTTGTTACCGCTGCTCGATTGGGTCGGTTTGGACATCAAAGCCTTGCCGCTGGACTATCCAGCGATTACTGGCGTGGTCGGCTCCGGCACTCCGGCGTGGGACAGTTTGGCGTTGTTACTGGAAGCGGAAATTGCAGTGGAAGTGCGCACCACCATCATGCCCGGCTGGACGCCAGCGGAAGTTGCGCAGTTGGCGCAGACACTGGCTGATGCAGGTGTGACACATTTTGCGCTGCAAGCCTGCGACACAATTCATGCCCTTGATCCGCACCTCAGCACGCCGCCAGCCCTCGCCACCTTCACCGCCCACCTTGACAGCGGGCGTTTTACGCATTTCACCACTCGCGGGATTTAGTCTCGCAGCAGCTGCAAATCTGCCTGCGTCAATTGCACCGCAGCTTGTAACGGCGGCGCACTGGGTGCAGGTGCCGCGTTGGGATCAGGCGCTTCATCAGGCATCGGTTCTTCATCCAACTCCTCATCAACTGGCGCTGGCACCGCCGCCGGCAACAGCGGCGTCGCTTCTGGAAACGCAATCCGCGCACTCAGCACTGGCTGCGCCAGCAGCTCCGTCACCCGCTGATCGCGCCCATAAATATCGGGGCGAAATGTCACCTTGCCTTCATCGTTGGCAAACGCGGTCAGGTAATACAGCAGCACCGGCAAACCCGTTTGCAGATTGACATAGCGCGTTTTGTTGCCACTGAGCACCTGATCGATGCGCCCACGATCCCAGCCAGATTCCGCCAATAAAATCTCCGCCAACTTGAGCGGATTTTGCACCCGCACACAGCCATGACTCAGCGCCCGACTGCCGCGTCCAAACAGATTTTTATTTGGCGTATCATGCAGATAGACGGAGTGACGATTGGGAAACATAAACTTGACGCGCCCCAACGCATTCTTCGGGCCCGGCTGCTGCACCACGCGATAGCGTTTGTAATTGCTGACATTACCGCCGCTGAATTTGCGCCCCGTTTGGCGATCCACCACCGTGTAATGCCCCGACACCCGCCCCATCGTTTTTTGAATCGAGATCGGCACCGTCCACGTCGGATTGAGCACGACGTGATTCATCAAATCGCGGAACATCGGCGTCGGCGAATCCTGCGCCCCCACGATCACCCGCGTGCTCCACGCAATCGCGCCAGCGCGGACAACGTGCGCCTGATAATTGGCGACATCGACAAACACATAATCCGCCGCTAAATCATTGAATAACCAGCGCATCCGTTCCAAATTGAGCCGCACTTTCTCCGCTTTCACCGGATCGCCAGCTTGATTTAGCGCCGCCAGCGTGGACGGGCCGATGATGCCGTCTGGAAACAATCCCAGCCGCTCCTGAAACGCAACCACCTCGGCGTGGAGCGCCGCGTCATATAAATCGGCATCCGGCAGGGGCAGCGCCGTCGGCGTGATGAACTGACCGTTGAGCACCCGCAGCCGCTCCCGCAGCAGCGGAATGCGCGGGTCACGGTTGCCTTTGACCAATTTGCCGCCAGTCGGCAACGGCGGCAGGTCGGCTAATTCCGCCGGGGAAATGAACTGCGCCAGCGCGTTTTTTAACGCCGTGTACCAAAACGGATGTTGAAACCGCGTCGCCAAAAAGTGCTGTAAATCAGGCGCATCCACCGCGCCGCGCATGTCGTCCAGCAATTGGCTGGCGGGTACCGGATCGCGGTCATTGAATTTGGGATCAACCTCGGTCGGCTCGAGCTTGCCAAAGCGGGTGTGGTGAACATAGCGCAGCAGCGCATCACTCAGCTTGAGGTCAGCAGCGATCCGCGCCGCTGGCGTCAACGTGGTCAACGCCTCAGGTGCGCTCAACGTTCGCAGCGTGGCGGCATGAAAATCTTGCGGATCAAAGCCTTCGGCGCGACTGTCGCGCACCACTTGCTGTAACCGTGCGATCTGCGCCGGTTGTGTCCACACCAACGCATTGCCGCGCTGCGCATAAAACTCCGCCAATAACCGCCCGGACAACAATGGCACGCCGTCCAATGCGACCGTTTTGGTATCGCGCAATGCTTCCAAGGTGTTATTGAATAAGGTTGAGGATTGCGCCCACAGCGGCATGATTGCCAATAATAAAAACGGAACGATACGAGAAATAAATAAGCCCATTGCTCACCTTCAAAGAGCAGTTAAAGTTGTGATTGCATTCAGCCAGATAATTTACAGAATTGCGGGCAAAACGTTAATGCAGCAGTGTCACTCTGCATTCTCCGTAAAGCGAGATTCATCGGCATTTGCATTCCAAAAATGCACTGGATCAAGATCATGCCAGCGATTCACAATGGTGCAAAACAACCGCGCAGTTTGTTCGGCGTCATACACTGCGGAATGCGCGGCGCTGTGTTGCCAATACAATCCCGCCGCCATTGCCGTCCGCGCCAGCACCGTTTGTCCAAACACCAAGCCGCCGAGTGTCACCGTATCGAAAACGCTAAACGCATGAAATGGATTTTCTTTAAATCCGGTGCGTTCGACTGCCGCTTTGACAAAACCCAAATCAAAATGCGCGTTGTGACCAACCAGAATGGCGCGATTACAACCGGTTGCTTTGACTGCTTTACGAATGGGCAGCAGCACCCGCTGGAGCGCATCCTGTTCGGAGATCGCATCCCGAAACGGATGATCGGGATCAATACGATTAAATGCCAAGGCGCGGGGGTCAATTTCTGCGCCAACAAACGGCAACACATGACATGCCAGCGGCGCTGATGGTTCTAAATGACCGTCTGGTGTCATGCGGATGATGATCGCTGCAATTTCTAACAGCGCATGACGTTGGGCGTCAAAACCAGCGGTTTCGACATCCACCACTACCGGCAGAAAGCCACGAAAGCGCTGCGCGATACCACTTAAATTTGATTCTTTTGCGTTCATTTGGACAGGATACGGGCGACAGCGATGAATGCCAAACATTGTGGCATCTTTGGGGGGCGCAACTGCGATCAAGATTTACGCTGTGATAGGATTCCACACAACGCCGCAATCAATGACTAAAAAGTGATAAAGATAATGGACGCATTCCGTTGGCACTGGTTAGGAGCACTCAGTGCAGTGCTGATCATCAGCGGCTGCGCGACCGTTTCCAAGCGCCCACCTGACCCCCGCGACCCGTTGGAACCATTCAATCGCGCCTTGTTCCGGTTCAATACCGACTTTGATAACGCCTTTTTGAAACCGCTGGCGAAAGGCTATCGCGCCGTGACGCCAGAACCGCTTGATCGCAGCATCAGCAACTTCTTTTACAACCTCGCGGATGTGACCTCGGCGGTGAATAACTTGTTGCAATTCAAAATGTCCCGCGCTGGCAGCGATGTCGGACGGGTGGTCATCAATTCCACCGTCGGCGCACTCGGCTTGTTTGATGTCGCCACCAACCTCGGCTTGCCCAGTTATAAAGAAGATTTCGGGCAAACGCTCGGATATTGGGGTTTAGGATCAGGCGCTTACGTCGTGCTGCCGATTCTTGGCCCCAGCAGCGTCCGCGACACCGTCGGCTGGGCGGGCGACATTATGACCGATCCGCTGACGCAGATTAAAAATGAGCCGCTCCACGCCGGGCTGCTCGGCACACAAATCATTGATCGGCGGGCGGATTATCTCGCTGCGGGCGAGATTATGGATGATGCCGCCATCGACACCTATAGCTTTTGGCGCGACACCTATCTCCAGCGCCGCCTGAGTCTGGTTCACGACGGCAATCCGCCGGCAGTGGAAGGCAAGGATGATTTTTGGGATGAAGTTGATTTTGAAGGTAAAAAATAAATTGCGTCGCGCCTGTTCACGACTCAACGCTGGCGGATGCGCTGCCAAAGTTGGTGCAGGCTGCTGCGGCTGACGCTTAGAATAAAGTGACTCCAAATCCCGAATAAAACCAACAGATTAAACGGCAGCGAATGTTCATCTTGTTGGAATTTGCGGAAAAATCGCGCCATGCCACGATGCTTGTGCCATTCCACCCGCAGCGGACGCGCCTTGCTGCAATGCCCTTTGTGGTGAATGAAAGTCGCGGTCGGCACGAGATAAATTCCCCAGTTGGCGCGACTGCAACGGACAAACCAATCCAAATCCTCGCAGTGCAAAAAGTAACCCTCATCAAGCAGTCCAATGGTGTCCAGCGCCGTCCGCCGCACCAACATCGCCGCTCCCGAAATTGCCGCCACCCGCTGCGGTTGCGTCGGCAGTGGTTGCGCGGTCAGATTCAAACGAAACGGGCGCGTCGTCTCCGGCAGCCAGCGTTCAAGCCGCAACACCTGCACCAAACCAATCCAAGGATCAGGAATCACGCGCCGACTGGCGACTTGTTCGCGCCCGTCAGGATCGCGGACGATGCCGCCGATCATGCCCGCATCGGGAGTAGCATTTGCAAAACTGAGTAATTGTTCCAACGTGCCGGGCGCAATCAAACAATCAGGATTTAATAATAATAGCAAGGGCGCAGTGGCGTGTTGAATTAAGCGATTATGCGCTGCTGCAAAACCTAAATTGCTGCCATTTTCAATAATAGTTAAGTGCGGGTTATCGCCATAACTACGGCGCAAAAAATGCAGACTGTCATCAGTGGAGCCGTTATCACCAAGCAAAATTTCTAGCGGTAACTCAGTATTTAACGCCGAGGCAACGCACGCAGTTAGTAATTCACCGCCGTTGTAATTGACAATTAAAATGCTGAGTTGGTGTGGCTTGGAATGAGGGAACATTTTTAGTTTCTAATTCAATACAATTGTGCGTTAGGTGCGCTTGCCAATTGGGCGCAACGGTGCGCCAGCATAAACCGTGTAAGCATTTAATTCTCCGCGCACGATAGAACCAGCACCCAACACGCAGCCGCGTCTCAAAATTGCGCCATCAAGTAATACGCAATTTGCGCCAATCCAAACATCATCTTCAATGAGAACTCCGCCTTTACTGGGCAAAAATCCTTGCTGACGAATCAATTGATTTCGATCAGAATAAGCGTGATTGACTGGTGCAAAAGTGCAATTTGCAGCAATTGCAACGTGATTACCAATCTGAATTCCATTGCCTGTATACAACACGCATCCTGAGTTGATATTAACGTATTCACCTATAATCAGATCACCGCTGCCGCCCGCTGGTTTAATTTTAACAAAGCTGTCAATACTGCTGTGTGCGCCAATAACAATTGCGCTGCCTCTCACTGAATCTTCAAGATCAGCAAGCGGTGAAACCTGCGCAGTGGGTGCAATCTCAATCATTATTCACTCTCGCCGTGACGTGGTGATAAAAAACTGGGTTGAGCGATTAAATTGCCGTTTTTAGCATTTGGCACTCTCAATTCGTTAATCAGTTGACCCAATGCCATCTGTGCGGCAGCAACGCTAAAATGCTGCTCCATAATGCGAATGCCATTGCGCGATAATCGTTCCCAGCTATTCATATCGGTGTATAAGCGCACAATTGCGGCAGCAAAAGCGGGTGCAGTGTCTGCAATGAATACCGATTCTTCATCAATTAAAAACATCCCTTCCGCCGCCATCGGCGTTGCCACCACCGGCAGCCCGTGCGCAAGACTTTGATTGATCTTGCCTTTCACTCCCGCGCCGTAACGCAGCGGTGCAACGGACAGCCGACAGTGCGCAAAAAATGCTTGTACTTCAGGCACATGCCCATGAATGCTGACGCGTTCTGACGCCAGCGCCCGCAGGTCGGCAGGTGGGTCGGCACCAATAATATGGCAATGCAGCGTCGGCAGCGTCGCCCACACCAGCGGCATGATGTCGCGCAGCAACCAGCGGACAGCATCCGCGTTGGGCGCGTGCGCAAAGCCACCGATAAACAGGAGATCGTGACGCTCGGCACACGGCGTGGCGCTGCCTTCAATCTGGTGAATGTTGGAGACGCGATGCACCTGCGCGTGTGGGCAGTGTGCCTGCACCAGCTCCTGTTCTAACGGGCTAACGACCAGCGTGGCATCGGCAGCCGCGACCAGCGCCAGCTCTTGACGTTGGCGCAGCGTCGCCAGCCAGCGATTGCTCCAGTGGGGATGGAGTTCCGCCAGTCGCCCTTCGCGCAGGAAATGTAAGTCAACGGTATCAAACACAATTTTTGCTTGTGGGCAGTGCTGGCGCACGCTGGGCAGCAGGGCGCTGGCGACATCCGCCCGACTCAAAATCACCAGTTGATAACGGTCGCCGTCGGTAGCGAGATGCTGCGCCAGCGACCGTACCGCCGGACGTGACAGGCAGCGGATGCCGTGCGCAGCGAGCAAGTGATGGCTGGCACTCGGCGCAGCGACATTGGCGGCTGCGCAGGTCACTTGCAGCCCAAGCGTTTGTAAAGTCAGCATGACATTGAGCTGGCGCAGGGAGCCGGAATCGCGGTCGGGCGTGGGGAGGTGCTGATCGACGAGCAACACTTGGGGTTGCGTGGTCAGTGGGCGGTCAACGGCGGGAACCGATTGGGGGCGCGGCTGGCGCGTCATTGACCACTGCGCACTGCTGGCGCGGCGGAGTTTGCGCAGCAGATGCCAAACGCCTTCCGTGTGTACGATCTGGTACAGGCGCAACACGAGGAGCAAAAACCGCTGACGGTGTGGTTGTAATCGCTTCATGTCATCCCATCAATGGGGCTGCTTTTTTATGGTGCGCAGCCATCGCAGCGTTTAAGAAAATCATCATATACCCGCCAAAATTTCTCTATAATCACCTCCAGATTGGACGCGGAACCACCAATCTGCGCTTGCCGAGTCCCGGTAGTCGCTTCTTTTTAGGGCGTTGACGCCCATCACTACAGATAACAGAGACTTTAATATGGCACTTGACCAGTCAGCACGTTACTCCGACTTGAGCCTGAAAGAAGCCGATCTGATTGCGGGCGGCAACCATATCCTCGTCGCATATAAAATGAAGCCGAAGTCGGGCTATGGCTACTTGGAGGCTGCCACCCATTTTGCAGCCGAATCCTCGACCGGTACCAACGTCGAAGTTTGCACCACTGACGATTTCACCAAGGGCGTCGATGCTCTGGTTTATTACATCGACGAAGCGACCGAGGATATGCGCATCGCTTATCCGCTCGATCTCTTCGACCGCAATATAACCGACGGGCGCATGATGATCGTGTCCTTCCTGACCCTGTGCATCGGCAACAATCAGGGCATGGGCGACATCGAACACGGGCAGATGATTGACTTTTATGTCCCTGATCGCGCCATTCAATTATTCGACGGCCCCGCAAAAGACATCTCCGATCTGTGGCGCATTCTTGGTCGTCCGGTGGTCAATGGCGGCTACATCGCCGGCACCATCATCAAGCCAAAACTTGGTCTGCGTCCTGAGCCATTTGCGGCAGCGGCATATCAATTCTGGCTCGGCGGCGATTTCATCAAGAATGACGAACCGCAGGGCAATCAAACCTTCTGCCCGTCCAAAAAAGTCATTCCGTTGGTGTATGACGCGCTCAAGCGTGCGCAAGACGAAACTGGTGAAGCCAAGCTGTTCTCCGCCAATATCACCGCCGATGACCATTATGAAATGTGCGCTCGCGCCGATTTCATTCTGGAAACCTTTGGTCCCGATGCAGACAAGGTCGCGTTTTTAGTCGATGGCTTTGTCGGCGGCCCCGGCATGATTACCACCGCTCGCCGTCAATATCCGGGTCAATACCTGCATTATCACCGCGCTGGTCACGGCATGATTACTTCGCCATCTTCCAAGCGCGGCTATACCGCATTTGTATTGGCGAAGATTTCCCGTCTGCAAGGCGCGTCCGGTATTCACGTTGGCACGATGGGCTACGGCAAAATGGAAGGCGGCGCGGATGACAAAATCATCGCGTATATGATTGAGCGCGATGAATGCCAAGGGCCGGTTTATTTCCAAAAATGGCACGGCATGAAGCCCACCACGCCGATTATTTCTGGCGGCATGAATGCGCTGCGGTTGCCCGGTTTCTTCGAGAATCTGGGTCACGGCAACGTCATCAACACCGCTGGCGGCGGCGCTTACGGTCACATCGACTCCCCGGCAGCGGGCGCAATTTCGCTGCGGCAGTCGTATGAATGCTGGAAAGCTGGCGCGGATCCGATTGAATTTGCGAAGGAACATAAAGAATTCGCTCGCGCCTTCACCTCGTTCCCGCACGATGCCGACAAGCTGTTCCCGGGCTGGCGCGACAAGCTCGGCGCAGCGGCTGAACACAAATAAGCCTGTGCGTTAATTGATTCAAAAAGCCTCCGTTTTACGGGGGCTTTTTATTGGGCAACATTCACCCAACTCTCTCTTCACTCCTCATTTTTTAATTCTGAGCTGCCATGATGAATACTGACATCGCGCAATACCAAGTCAAACAGGAACCGTTTTATCAACCGCAAGGCAATGAAATCGCGCTCTATGAAGCTGCGTATCAACGCCGTTTACCTGTCATGGTGAAAGGGCCAACTGGCTGCGGCAAATCGCGCTTTATTGAATACATGGCGTGGCGGTTGGGCAAACCGCTGGTCACGGTCGCGTGTAATGAAGATATGACCGCTTCTGATTTAGTCGGGCGTTATCTATTGGATGCGACGGGAACGCGCTGGCTGGATGGACCATTAACGATTGCGGCGCGGATTGGCGCAATTTGTTATCTGGATGAAATAGTTGAGGCGCGACAAGATACAACCGTCGTGATTCATCCGTTGACCGATCATCGCCGCAATTTACCCTTGGATAAAAAAGGCGAAGTGGTGACTGCGCATTCTGATTTTCAGCTCGTGATTTCGTATAACCCGGGCTATCAATCGCTGATGAAAGATTTGAAGCAATCGACAAAACAACGCTTTTCCGCCTTGGTATTTGATTATCCACCAGCCGAATTGGAAGCGCAGATTGTCGCCACTGAAACCGGAATTGGTACGGAATTGGCGACGGGTTTAGTGAAGATTGCGCTTGCTGCGCGCAATTTGAAAGGGCATGGATTAGATGAAGGAATTTCGACGCGGCTGCTGGTGTATGCGGCGAATTTAATAGAGGCTGGAATTGCACCAACTGAAGCCTGCCGCATGGCGTTGGTTGATCCAATTACTGATGATGATGATATTCGTGCGACGCTGCATCATGCAATTGATGCTGTGTTTGGATAAGGCGGCGGAAAATAGTGGGCAGTTGTCAGAAAATGTTGTATTGACAACTGCCACTGCATTCCAGCAAAACAATTTGAGATAAAAAAGTATGGGGAAAGTGAATAAAGTTCTCGCTTTAATTTTATGTGGAACGTCTGATGCAAACGTTGAGTTTAGTCGTTTTGGTCGTTACGGTTAGTCATATAAAAATAAAATTTGGTTAAGTTATGAGCTTCGAGTGGGATCCAAAAAAAGCGAGAGCAAATCAGCGCAAACATGGTGTTAGCTTTGAGGAAGCATCTAGTGCATTGCGTGATCGACTTTCAATGACCGGCCATGATCCTGACCATTCGGAAGACGAGGATCGTTTTATAACCTTTGGATTTTCTTCCAGAGGTCGCTTGCTTACAGTGTCACATACAGATCGAGGAAATATAATTCGCATTATATCTGCACGAATAGCCACCAACATTGAGAGGCAAATCTATGAAGAAAGTTAAAGTAGAAACGACAGATGAGTTGCGGTCTGAATATAAAAGGTCTGATTTTGGTGAACTTGTGCGCGGTAAATATGCGGATCGAATTACAGAAGAATCTAATGTCGTTCTTCTTGAACCGGATATTGCACGAGCATTTCCAAACGATGAAGCAGTCAATAAGGCTCTTCGTTATTTACTGGAAATAGCCGAAAACTCAACACGTCTAACCAGTAGATAGCGTTTGGTTTTTTGCAACAAAACCCGCTACAACGAATATCAGCTCAATACATAATGATTTAACCAAAACGCCAGCTAATACTGCATCCATCTAACCACTTTTTAGGAGTTTCTAATGTCCGCACTCCTCCCGCTCGCTGCTGCCGAACTCCAACCGTATCGCCAGCAATTGCGCTGCAATTTTCCACAACTCGATCAAGTATTTCCCGATTGCATGGCAGCAGCGCAATTGCTGTTAAGTGCCACGGGAATTCACGATTATTTACACGGTGCTTCAATCATTTGCGGCATTGGACGCGGCTTTGAGCCAGTGCTGGTGTATTTAGAAAAGATGCCGCAAGTCGCCGCCGAATTGGGCGAGGAAACGCTGGCATTAGTTTCAGATGCAGTGTGGAAAATGTCGCGCAGTCCAAATGGCAAAGCAATTCTGCCATTTTTACAAAGCATTGCCGAAGTGTCGCGGCGCTTGCCGTGTACCGATTTATTCGGGCGTTATATCGACATTATTTTAGATTTTATGGAGCGCACGACCGGCTCTATTCATGGTTTTCATACCACTATTCCCAGCCCCAGCTTGCCGAATTTATTGGAACAAATTCCATATTTATTGCGCCAATTAACCTGTCACGGCTTGCGCAATTGGATTGATTACGGGCTGCGTCATTACGGCGATCATCCCGAACGCCAGCGCGAGTATTTTAGTTTGCAAGCCGCTGATAGTCGCGCCGTATTACAACGCGAACGGCATGGCACTTTATTTGTCGATCACGAGCGCCAGCTTGATTTATATCTCCGCGCTTTATGGCAAGAACATCAAATGCTTGTGCCCTATTCCGAGGCATTTGACGAATTGCGCAAACCGCTTCCGTATTTCGATGCGCTTGGCGTGCGCGTTCCCGATTGTTATGACGACCGCGCTGGCGTCAGCGGCATTGATCGGTATCGCGCCGTGCTCGCGCATATCGCTGCGCATTGGCGCTGGAGCACGCCGCAGGTCGCGGATAATTTAAGCCCTTTTCAACGGGTTGCGGTTGAAACCTTCGAGGATTGCCGCGTCGATACGCTGGCGCTGCGCGAATATCCTGGCTTGCGCCGCATCCTGTTGGCGCTGCATCCGCATCCCGCCGCCGACGATTGCGACTCGGCGCAGGAGTCGTGTATTCGGCATCGGCTGGCGATGTTTTCTCGCGCTGCGCTTGATCCCAATCACGGTTACGAACAGACGGAACTGCTTGATTTTGTTGCACGATTTAACGCGGCGTTGACCGACGGCACAACCTCCAGCACCGCCGAAATCGCCAATCTCGCCATTTCTTACATCGCCCGCACCCGTCGCCAGCAGGATTTGTCTTCTAACGTCTATTTCACTGACACCCACGTCGATTACCGCGACGACAATCGGCATCTGTGGCGCTACATCGAAGAGGGTGATGAAGAGGAAACGTTCGCCGAACGCCAGCCGCAGCGGGCAGATGACATTGAGACTTTGCCGCCGCGTCATTATCCAGAATGGGATTATCAATCAAAGACTTATCGCCCCGATTGGGTCAGTTTGTATGAAGGGTTGCATCCTAGCGGCGATCCGGCATTGATTGATGCGCTGCTTGATAAACATCGGCAATTAGCCAAACGCTTAAAACAAATTCTCGATTTGCTGAAACCGCAGCAATACGTTCGGCTGCGTTATCAAGAAGAAGGTAGCGAATTAGATTTAGATGTCGCAATTCGTTCGTTAATTGATTATCGCGGCGGCGCAACGCCCGATCCGCGTATTAATATGAGTCATCGTCACGATGGGCGCGATATTGCGGTGATGCTATTATTGGATTTGTCGCAATCCATTAACCAGATTCCCGACGGTTGTACGCAGAGCATTTTGGAATTGAGTCAGGAAGCAGTGGCGTTGCTGGGTTGGGCAATTGACCATCTGGGCGATGAATTCGCCATTGCCGGTTTTTCATCCAATACGCGCCACGAAGTGCGTTATCAACACATTAAAGGCTATAGTGAACGATGGGACGATCAAGTCAAAGGGCGATTGGCGGCATTAGAAGCGGGTTATTCAACGCGCATGGGTGCGGCATTGCGTCATGCAGCGCATTATTTAAGTGCGCGTAAAGCGGAAAAGAAATTGCTGTTAATTCTCACCGATGGACAGCCGCATGATATTGATGTCACCGATGAACGCTTGTTGATTGAAGACACCCATCAAGCGGTGCAGGAATTGGATCAACAGGGCATTTATACCTATTGCATTAACCTTGATGCTCATGCGGATGAATATGTGCGCGATTGCTTTGGTAATCGCTTTACGGTGATTGATCGCGTGGAGCGGTTGCCAGAAAAATTGCCGCGTTTATTTATGGCGTTGACGAAATAAACCACGCACCCAGCAGTTAAATGATTTTACGCACACGCCCCAAAATTGTTTAACTGCTCCGCGCTTTATTGCATGCCAATAACTGCTGTAAAACTTCGGTTTCGCTCAACTCGTTTGACCAGCCATAAGCTGCGGCAACTGCTTGATCTAATTTGACATGCGCATTCACCAGCCACGCCGGATTTTTGTTATACAAATTGGTCAGGGTGCGCTGTTTTAATAGCACCGCGTAAGTTGGTTTGGCAATGATCCGATCAGGATAACCCGCCACCACTTCCGGCACTCGCTCAATCCATTCTGGCGGATTTAACCAATTCTCACGCAATTGATTGAGTTGCAATGCTGCTTCAGCAATAGCGACTGCATGATTTCGGTATGCAGTTGCAACCGTTGGAATAACTGCACCGCTGTCTAATGTTTCAATTCCACTGCCAGTATCCGCTGGCGTTAATCCAGTTGGAAATGGAAAGGTTTCAAATGTTGTGGTCGGCGTATAGCGCGGCGTAGCGCCTAAACTGGTGCCCATTCGTAACGCCCATATTTCATGGAAACGTGAATGCAAAACACCAAAAGTGGTGTCATCAGCGCGGGTAATGACAATCAGCATTTTATCCGGCAAAATAGATTGGTGCATCCAAACAAAAATGCGATGTTTAGAAACATGCGGCGTCGCAATGTAGCGCGGTAACTCTTTCAATGCAGTGCGCATTGCGGGTTGCGGATCACCGTGACGCCACCAGTATTTTGCTCTCACTAATCGCGGGTTTTTAATACGTTCTGCTTTAACATTTGTTACGACATAATCAAATGGCGCTTCATAAAAAGCCGCATCTATTTCTGGCATTTTCACATTAAAATCAATAATCCAACCATCACGCTGGCGGCGCGTTACATCTAATCCATTCCAGCTTGGTTTTAATACGTCGCTATTAGGTTTATTGTGCGGATTTGGCAATAGTAACCAGTCCCGTGCTAATTCACCTGCAATATCAAAAGCGCCAATTTTTTGCGATCCTTGAAAAGCAACGCCAGCATTTTCAGTTAACGTGTTGGCGTCTGTTAAATCCGAAGTGGCTTCAATTGTGCCAGCCGTCAAATCCGCATAAATTGCTGCAACTTTTTCACCATTCAATACTGGCATTACTTCTGTATTCCCAAAACAAATCAAACTGACGCGCACCGCAGCGCCGCTGTTAATCCAAGGCTCATCTGACCACGCATTAAAAATGGTCGTCGTTTTACAAATGCGTTCCAATACTTGACGATTTGCACCACCGCGAATTGAATTCGTTGACACTAAACCGGCAGCGTTGGCTTTTCCCGTTTCAATCTGTGTTCGCGCCTTTTCAAACCAATATGTCACCAAATCTGCACCTGCGGGAATGCGCCCAGCATAAATAGTTCCCAATGTTGAAAAATAATCATCACCCAATACGCCGCGCTTTTTACTACCACCTAAAAATGGCGGATTGCCGACAATGACATCAGCGTCTGGCCAATTCGGTTCCGAGCCATCTGCATTCACCACTGCATCACGTTGGTCAATGATATTGATGGTTTTCAGAATTGGATTTTTTGCCAATGAAAAACCGTGATTCAGCATCCATTGAATTTCGCCAATCCACACCGTCACCCGTGCTAATTCAGCAGCATAGGGATTCAATTCAATGCCCAGCACGTTTTCCGGCCCGACCGATATAAAGCTGCGCGGCAATCCCAAACGCTCAGAGTCTAAAATCACCTCGTGTTCCAAATCTTTCAATCCGCGCAATGCCAATAATAAAAAGTTTCCCGAACCGCAAGCCGGATCAAGGACGCGAAAATTTTGCAACCGTTCAAATACCGTTGATAGCAATGCTTGTGCAGGTTTCATTGCCTTGGTGCGGGCGCTTGCTGATTTTGCTGTATCTGCTTTTTTCATTAACGCTGTGATTTCAATCTTTTGAAGATGCCAATATTCTCGTAATGGATCAAGCACCACCGGATTGACCAACCGCATAATGGATTCTGGGTCGGTGTAATGCGCACCGAGTTGTTCACGTTGATTGGGATCAAGTCCGCGCTCGAATAAGGTGCCGAAAATACTCGGCTCAATGGCTGACCAATTCAACCGCGCCAATTCTCGCAACATCCGCACATCATCGCGGGTTAATGGCAGTGGTGTTACTGCATCAAACAATCCGCCATTAAACCAATCAATTTCTTCAGTACCAAAGAACCCGCCAATTGCCATCGTATTAAATAAATTGGTGAGCATTGGCAGCAAATTCTCCAAACGCTTCTGCCCAATTTCCAATAGCTGACTAAACGAGTGATTAGGTAACAAACCAATATCTTCAGCGAAAAAACAAAATAGAATTTGCTGGCAAAAATGCGCAATTTGTTGAGTATTGTGACCACGTTCGCGCAAGGTTTGCGCCAATTCACCGAATTGTCGCGCCGCGTTTTCTGTTAATGTTGCAGTGGTGAGCGTTGGGCGCAACCGCTCCGGTTTAGAAAATGTCCATTTTAATAATTGCAATTTATCGGGATTGCGCAAATCTTCCAACGTCAGCGAATGCACTTTAGGCACCGTGCCATTAAATGCGGTGTGAATAATAATGCGCTCCATATCAGAAACAATCAACAGCGGCGGATTTTCTAACGCCGGAGCGTAGCGATGAAGTTGGACAAATGCTTCATTCAAATTTTTGCGTTTGCCTTTATATAGTCGATCCAACATAAAATGAGTTATAAACTAAGGTGGTAAAAACACATGACTTATTCTATTGATTTTCGTCGTCGAGCATTAGAACTAAAAGAAAAGCTTAATCTTACTTATAGTGAAGCCG
>NZ_NRRQ01000022.1 GCF_016583745.1 Chromatium okenii | reverse complement strand
TATACTTAACTGAACTGTCTTCTTCACGTCTTAAGAAATTCAAAAGTTGGTCTTCGTTGCACAGTTTCACTGTCGTAAGCTCCTACATTTTCTCTTATAGTATAGTATGTTTTGCGGATAACTATAAGCGCCGACAGACCTCATAACCATCCATGCCCGGCATCATCACATCTAATAAAATTAAATCCGGTTTTTCATTTTGAACTAATGCCAATGCTTCCGCGCCGGAAGTTGCAAATTGAGTGTCATAATCGCGCTCTAATGCTCCCAGTAACACTTCAATGTTATTGGGAACATCGTCAACAACGAGTACGGTGGGGCGTTGTAAAAAGGATTCGTTCATAGTGCGTGTATTCACTGCTCTACATCAATTTTCTGCCGCAACTGGTCTAAACCAGTGATTGCTTCACCAAAGCGCAATTGTTGAACTTGCGTATTGATGACGGCGAATGGTTGTGCCAGCGCCGTCGTTTCTAATTCACGATTTAATTCTTGCGCAACCCGCCGAGCTTGTCCTTGTTTTTTATTCAACATGATCGCTAACGCCTCCAATTGTGGCGCAAATTGTGCCCAAGATGCCGGAGCTGATGGTGGCGGCGATTCCACGCTGGCGGCTGTTTCCAGCGGGCGGGCGGGAATCCAGCGCAGCAAGGTTTTAGCGAGGGTCAAAGGAATGACCGGTTTGGCAAGATGATCGCTCATGCCGACCAATTCAGCCGCTTGCCGGTCGGTCGCCAAGACGTTGGCGGTCAGGGCGATGATCGGCAACTGTTGCCCGGTGGCGCGAATTGCGCGGGTGGCGGCAAGCCCGTCGAGCGTTGGCATCTGTAAATCCATCAACACTGCGTCAAACGTGTGCTGCGTGATTTTGGTGAGGGCTTCCTGACCATCGCGGGCAGTGTCGACCACCAAACCCATTTTGAGCAGCAGTTCTTGGGCAACCAGTAAATTGGTGGCGTTGTCTTCTACCAGCAACACCCGCGCTCCGCGAATCGGCTGCATCAAGGTGGCAATCGTCGTGCTCAAGTGGCGCGGTGGCGGGGCGACGCTGTCCTGTCCTTGCACTTTTAACAGGCTGTCAAACAGCGCCGCAGCGCGGATTGGTTTCTCCAGCAAGACGTCGCCATGCGCCAGCACCGCCATCCGCCCGTTGTGTTCGCGCTCCAGCGCGGTGGTCATCAGCATCAGCGTCGGGCAAGTCAACCCGCGTTCAGTCACTAACTGCGTGATATGCGCCGCCAATTCCGTCCCGTCGCTGGTGGCTATTTTCCGGTCAATCACCGCACATTCAAACGGTTCTCCCGCCTGCTGCGCCGTCAGCAGCGCCGCCAATCCAGCCTCGGCTGAATCTGCCAGCGTGACCGGAAAGCGCCAGCCGTGCAGCATTCCGCGCAACAGTTGGCGGGAGGTGTCCTGCGCGTCTACCACTAACGTTTTGAGGGGGCGCAATTGTTGCGGATCACGGCGCATCGGCGTTGCTTCCGTAGCGCGTCCGACCTGCGCGGTGAAGCTGAAAGTGCTGCCATGCCCAAACTGGCTGCTGACGCTGATCGTGCCGCCCATCAATTCCACCAAGCGTTTGCTGATCGTCAGCCCCAAGCCGGTGCCACCGTAACGGCGCGTGGTGGACGCATCCGCTTGTTGAAACGGTTGAAACAACCGCTCGCACTGTTCGGGCGTCAAGCCGATGCCGGTATCGCGCACGCTGACCTGTAATTGCAAGGGCGCGGCAGTGGTCACGCAATCAATCGTCACCTGCACCTCGCCGCGAGCGGTAAATTTCACCGCGTTGCCGACCAGATTGTTGATGACCTGCCCCAGCCGCAGCGGATCGCCGCGCAATAATGGTGGCACCGCTGGCATGACTTGAAAATATAGCGCGATGCCCTTTTTTTCTGTTGCCAATCCAAACAAGCCATCTAAATTATTGAATAATTCATCAACTGCAAATTCAATCTCATCCAGATTTAAGCGGCCGGCATCAATTTTTGAATAATCAAGAATATCGTTGAGCACGCCCAACAATGCCCGCGAAGAGGTGTCGATTTTATTGAGATAATCGCGCTGGCGCGGATTTAATTCAGTATCGAGCAGCAATTGTGATAACCCAATCACCGCATTCATCGGCGTGCGAATTTCATGGCTCATATTGGCGAGAAATTCACTTTTAGCGCGATTGGCGTGATCCGCTGCATCTCGCGCCTGCCGCAGCACGGTTTCGGTTTCCTGTTGCGCGGTGATGTCGCGGTTAATCCCAACGAGGCGCAACGGTTGCCCGGTGTGATCGCGTTCATACAGTGCGACTGCGTGAATGTAGCGAAGATCGCCGTCAAGGCGAATAATCCGAAACGAGTAATCAAAGGTTTCTTCTTGTTTTAACGCGGTTGCTAATGCGATTTCCACTGCGGGTAAATCATCGGGATGGCAGCACGAGCGCCAAAATTGATAATCCAATTCGTGGTGCTCGTTGGTATTTAACAGGCCGTGAATCTCGCACATGCGCTGATCCCAAGTGAGCCGATCCGCTGCCAGCTCCCAAATCCAGATGCCAATCGCAGAAGCGCGGGTCGCCAACAGCAACCGATCCCGCGCTTGGCAAATATCATCTTCAATCCGTTTTTGTTCGGTCACATCGTCATAAACGGCAACGACCTTGCCGGAGGAGAGGCGATAAACGTAATTTTCGCGCCAGCCGGCGATGCGATGATCTTGATACAGCCGCAGCGGTAATTCTTCGGGAGCGCCGGTTTTCCACACGCGCTGGAACACGTCAAGCAAACCAAAGTTGCGCACGGCGGGAAACAGCTCGGTGACTCGTTGCCCAATCAGTGCCGAGCGCGGCATCTTTTCCATACGTTCGACGGCGGGATTGACATCGTGAAAGATGAAATCTGCGCCATGATCAACCGCTTCGTACACCACCACGCCGCTGCTCATGCGCTCGAAAATCTGGCGAAAATGTTCTTCAGCGCGATGATGTTCGCGCACCGATTGCGCCAGCTTGGCCAACAGGTAATAACTCGAACCGAGATAGGCGAACCAGCGGAGCAGATGCCACCACCACCAATGCGCATCCCACATGCTGGAGTTGATGAATAAAATGCCAGAAGCGCCGAGTAAGGCGCAGAGCGCAGCGAATTGGCGGTAATAGCTGTCTTCAACGCGGCGATACAAACTGCAAAAACGGATGGACGCCAGTAATAACAAAACTCCGCCAGCGAAATGTAACCACGTTGCTAATGGCGTGAAATTGCCATCTGGCGCTAATAACAGGAGCTGTTGTTGTTCTAACCAGAATCCAATCGCGCTCCCGCTGACCATGACAACTAATACCGTCCACAAAATGCGCCAGCGCCGTTGTCCGACGGTGGCTTGACCAAACGGAAGATAAATGGTGGCGAATAAGATTCCGCCGCCGACCGTTGCCAAACTGCTCGTCCACACCAACGCTTGCCCCGGTTCTAACATCGCGTGTCCGGCGTTAAACAAGCCGCTGCTAAACAACCCCATCGGAATGGCGACTGGCAATTGCGCCATGTCGTTTTGTTTTGCAAAAAAGACGATCAGTGTGGCGACCGTCAGCATGATGGTTGCGCCCGCCGATTCTAAAACTGCGTGAGTGGTGAGGCTGTGCCAAAACCAGCCGTGAGGTATCCACCACGCGATCAAGACGACGCCGATGGGCATGATGATGGGAATCGCGCCCTGTTTTAAGCAGGAAATTGCGCAACTGTTTAATTTGTCAATCGGGTTGGCATTGCGCATGGCTTCTCACTTTAAGCAATCGCTGTTTTTAATTGGATGGAGTTTAACCGCTGCGTCGAATTGACTCATCTATCGCTATTTTGGCGCACGGCGTTGAGGATCAACGGCGATGTCACCTATACTTGAGCGGATGCGATGTGCGCCATCACGCACATTTTTTTATGCACCACGCGCTGTCGTGGTGCGGTCTGGCAAGGAATCTCATCTCCATGTGGACACGTTGTTTTACTCTGAGCGTATTGCTCCTCTGCAATGGCATCACGACTAGCCAAGCTGAGGATTTAATTCAAATTTATGACATCGCCGTTGAAAATGATCCGGCGCTGCGCGAGGCGGAACAAACGCTGTTTGCGACCCGCGAACTCAAGCCACAAGCGCAGGCGCTGTTGTTGCCGAGCGTGGCGGTGAGCGGCGAGGTGCAGCAGCAAAACGTTGAAAGTACGGGTAATGGCACTTATGGACGCTTTGATCGCACTGATCGCTATAGCACCCAAAATGCACAAGCGGTATTCAAACAATCGGTATTCAATCGCGCCAATTGGATGACTTTACAGCAATCCGATCATATTATTGCGCAGGCAGAAGCCGAATATCGCAATACGCAAATTGAATTGATGGTGAAAACCACTGAAGCCTATTTTAATGTGTTACGCGCTGCCGATGCAGTGACGGTACAGGAAGCGTTATTGCGGGCAAATGAGCGGCAATTGGAACAATCCAAACAACGCTTTGAAGTCGGTTTGGTGGCAATTACGGATGTGAATGAAAGTCAGGCGGCATTTGATCGTTCCCGCGCTGATGTTATTACCAGTAAAAATGTGTTGAATCGGGTGTGGGAGGCGTTACGCGCCATCGTTGGCCCGATCAAGCTGCCGCTGGCGCGACTGGGCGAGCAGTTGCCGTTGTCGCCGCCCGAACCGAATGACATCACGACTTGGGCGGAAACGGCGCTGCGCGGCAACTTTGGCATTATCGCAGCGAGTGAAGCGGCGAATGCGGCGAAGGGCAAAATCGACATCGAACGCTCCGGGCATTATCCGACCGTCAGTATGCAGGCGGGCTATGACTTGTCGCGCTCGGGGGCGGAATACAACACGGATGCGGATACGGGTTTTGTGGGGTTATCGGTGAATGTGCCGATTTTTCAAGGCGGTAGCGTCACCTCGCGCACGCGGCAGGCGGGATTTCAATATCGGGCGGCGCAGGATCGTTTGGATCAAGTACGGCGGCTGGTGGATCAGCAGGTGAAAGATGCGTTTCGCGGCATTCTGACCAGCATTGAAGACATCCGCGCTCGCCAAGCAGCGGTGGTGTCGGCGCGGTCGGCGCTGGAATCCACGCAGGCCGGTTTGGAAGTGGGCACGCGGACGCAGGTCGATGTGCTCAATGCGCAGCGCAATCTGTTTCAAGCCGAATTTGATTACATGGATGCGCGTTACAACTACATCATCAACGGCGTCAAGCTGCATCAAGCGACCAGTACGCTCACCCGCGACGTGTTAGAAAAAGGCAATGCGTGGCTCAATCCTGCTGACGTTGTCCCCCCACCGGCGAGCTAATTCATGTCTGGTAATAGTTTTGGAAAACTGTTTGTCGTCACCGGCTTTGGTGAGAGTCACGGCGCGGCGCTCGGCGGCATCGTTGACGGGTGTCCGCCCGGATTGGCATTGACCGCTGCCGATTTACAGCGCGATTTGGATCGCCGCAAACCCGGGCAATCGCGCCACACCACGCAGCGCCGCGAGTCGGATACGGTGGAGATTTTGTCGGGCGTGTTTGACGGGCGCACGACCGGCACTCCGATTGGGCTGTTGATTCGCAACGAAGATCAACGCTCAAAAGATTATGCCGAGATCGCCACCCGCTATCGCCCCGGTCATGCGGATTACACCTACGATCAAAAATATGGGATGCGCGATTATCGCGGCGGCGGGCGGGCATCGGCGCGGGAGACAGCGATTCGCGTGGCGGCTGGCGCGATTGCCAAGAAATATCTGGCAGAACGCTGCGGGGTGCAGATTCGCGGTTATTTGTCGCAACTCGGCGAGCTGCGCCCCCAGCAGTTTGCTTGGGAAGAAGTGGATCGCAATCCGTTTTTTTGGCCGTGCGCAGCGACGGTTGCTGATTTGGAGACCTTCATGGACGCGCTGCGTAAAGAAGGCAATTCGATTGGCGCGGCGGTGACGGTGACGGCGACGGGAATGCCGACTGGCTTGGGTGAGCCGATTTTTGACCGGCTGGATGCCGACATTGCCCACGCGCTGATGAGCATTAACGCGGTCAAAGGCGTGGAGATCGGCGCTGGATTTGGCTGCATCACCCAGCGCGGCACCGAGCATCGGGACGCGCTGACGCCAGACGGGTTTTTATCCAATCACGCTGGCGGCATCTTGGGCGGGATTTCCTCCGGTCAAGACCTCATCGCCCGCATCGCGCTCAAACCCACCTCCAGCATTCGCCTGCCGGGGCGCACCATCGACACGCAGGGGCAAGCGACCGAAGTCATCACCACCGGCCGCCATGATCCATGCGTGGGGATTCGGGCGACGCCGATAGCGGAAGCAATGCTGGCGCTGGTCGTGATGGATCACTTTTTACGCCAACGCGCTCAGAATGCGGATGTGATTCCGCCGACGGCGGCGATTTGAGTCGTAGGTTGGGTTGCCGCTGTTGGCAACCCAACACGCCAACATCACCGCGTTTGAATTGCACCGTCCGCGCACAAGCGAGGTGGTTTTTTCATACTTTGCAGTTGGGTTGACTGCGTCAACCCAACCTACGATTGCTGACAACTTTTCCCCCCAACGGTCAATTAAAAAAACTCCTTGAACGCAATTCCCTATTGGCGCTTATCCGCGTATTACCTTTTCTATTTCGCCTCCCTCGGCGCACTTGTTCCGTATTGGGGGTTGTATCTCCAAGCGCAAGGATTTGATGCGCTGGCAATTGGGCAATTATTAGCCCTGCTTTCTGCCACCAAAATCATCGCCCCCATGGTCGGCGGCGCACTCGTCGATCACAGCGGACAACGAATGCCGCTGGTGCGTTATGCCGCGTTTGGTGCGGCATTCACCTTTGGCACCGTATTGATTGCGCACGGCTTTTGGCAAATGACGGCAGCGATGCTGCTATTCAGCTTTTTTTGGAATGCGTCATTGCCGCAAGTGGAAGCCGTCACCTTTAATCATCTGCATTTACAACCGTCGCGGTATGCACTCATTCGGCTGTGGGGATCAATTGGTTTTATTGTGATTGTGGCGCTGCTCGGTTGGCGACTGCGCCAAGATGACGTGACAATTATCCCGCTGTGGATTTTTGGATTATTTATTGGCGTGTGGCTGAGTGCGTTATTCATTCCCGACAGCGCCCCAGTAGAGAATCATCAAGCCCCCGTATCATTGCGCAGCTTATTAACCCATCCGGCAGTTATTGCATTTTTTGCGGCTTGTTTTTTAATGCAGCTCAGTCACGGCATTTATTACGCTTTTTATTCAATTCATTTGCAAGAAGCCGGATATTCTAGTGTAGCGATTGGCGCATTATGGGCGCTCGGCGTGATTGCGGAAGTGGTGATATTTTTAATGGTGCCGCGCTTACTCGATCATTTCGGAGCGCGGCATGTTTTATTATGGAGTTTGCTATTCGCCAGCGGACGGTGGCTATTGATTGGCGCATTCGTGGAATGGTTGCCCATTCAAATTGTTGCGCAATTACTCCACGCATTGAGCTTTGGCACTTTTCACGCTGCCGCTATTCATCATGTTCATCATGTCTTTTCTGGGCGCACGCAAGGGCGCGGACAGGCGCTGTATAACAGCCTCAGTTTTGGCGCAGGCGGTGCCGCCGGCAGTTTGATCGGCGGGTTATTGTGGACGGACGCGGGCGCGGCGCTGACCTTCGGCGTGGGCGCAGCCGCAGCCGCACTGGGCTGGGTGCTGGTGTGGCGAGGAATGACGCACGAATGAATCAAAATCCGTTATAAATCAACCGTCAACCACGCCTGCACTGGCGGCAGCGCGTCACGAGCAACCGCAGCGATAAAACCAGTTTGTGGAATGCAATGCGCAATCTGCGGCGGGTTTTCATCCGCAGCACGAGTGCGAAATAACCCGCGTCCATCGCATTTCACCTCCGCCTCCAGCGCCGTCCACGCCTGATAAAACAGTGCCAGCCGCTCGGTTTCCGCAGCCATTTCCAGTGCCGCGATGGTTGTGGGCGCAAACATCCGCTGCGCAATTGCCAGCCAGCGCCGTTGCGGTCGCAGCATTTCACAATCGACGCCAACCGCCGTCGTGCTAATCGCCACCAGCGCCAGCTCGCCGCTCGTCGTGAGATTGAACTCCAGCGCCGCGTCCGCCAGTGCCGGTTTACCGTTGATTCCATAGATAAAATTGAGCGCGGCTGGCGCGACTGCCAGATAACGCGCCAGAATCAACCGCAGCCCGGCGTGAGCGCGAAGATATTGCGCTCGGCGCTCGGTCAAGCGCATTCCGGCAGCGCGTTGGCGTTGCGCGTCACCCAGCAGCGCCCAACACTCGCGCAGATTCATGCCCGGCGCTGCGGTGTACAGCCGCCACAGATGCAGATCGTTCGGCGCAAGTGGCGGCAGGTTTGGCAACGCGGCTGCCGGTTGCCAATTCAGCGCCATTGGAGAGAAAAAACGATGTCCACGCTCGATCATCTACGTCTCGAATCTCGTTTGGAATCAATCCCTTTCGCAAACCCGAACCATCACTAACGATGGTTAACGAAAGGTGCAGGCTCAGTCCTTCGCGGACTCCGTTGGAAAGGTCATGAAATGCAGCTGTGAACGCCAGCGGTTGCCACTTTCGTCAGGATTTAAGGAACGAAGTAATGGGGTTATGTGCTTCGCGTGCTCTTGACAGGACAAGCCTTTTCAACTTTGCCGAGGCAAACATCACTCCAGAAATGGGAGATTGTTCAGAAATGAACTCTAATTTTGTTTTGGTGCTGGATACAGAACGGCAATCTTTGTCGCCATGCCATCCAGCGCGGGCGCGGGAACTTTTGAAAAACGGCAAAGCTGCGGTTTTGCGCCACTATCCCTTCACCATCATTTTGAAACGGGTGATCCCGGACGCGAACCCGGAACCGTGCCAACTCAAGCTCGATCCCGGTAGCAAAACCACTGGAATCGCGTTGGTTCAGGGCACAAAAGTCATCTGGGGCGCAGAGATCGCGCATCGCGGCGCGGCGATTCGGAAAAAACTGGCTGATCGCGCAGCACGGCGGCGCAATCGCCGCAATCGTCTGCGTTATCGCCAACCCAGTTATCGCACCCGGGCGCAGATCAATAACGCCAAGCGCACTTATGCACGGAAACGGGAAAAGGGCTGGCTCCCACCGAGTTTCCAACATCGCGTCGAAACCACGCTGACATGGGTGCAGCGCCTGCTGCGTTGCGCTCCGGTCGGTGCTATCAGTCAAGAATTGGTGCGTTTTGACACGCAAGTTATGCAAAACCCTGAGATTTCTGGTGTGGAATATCAGCACGGCGAGTTGCGCGGTTTTGAGGTTAGAGAGTACCTCCTCGAAAAATGGGGGCGGAAATGTGCCTACTGCGGAGCTGAAAACGTCCCGCTCCAAATCGAGCATATCCAGCCAAAGAGCAAAGGCGGCTCGGATCGCGTCTCGAACCTGACGCTGGCTTGCACAAAATGTAATCAAAAGAAGAGCAACCGCCCGGTTATGGAGTTTCTCGCCAAAAAGCCAGATTTGCTCAAAACGATTCTGGCGAAAGCTAAAACTCCGCTGAAAGATGCGGCAGCTGTCAACGCGACGCGCTGGGCGCTTTATCACGTTTTAGAGGCAACCGGTCTGCCAGTCGAAGTCGCTTCGGGCGGGCGCACCAAGTTCAATCGCAAACAACTCGGTTGGGACAAAGCGCACTGGCTGGATGCAGCGGCTGTTGGGGCAGTCGGGGCGTTATGGTTAGCGACCGAGAAACCGTTGTCCGTGACCTGCACGGGACAAGGCGGGAGACAAAAAAGCATTTTTGATCGCTACGGTCAGCCCAAACGCAATCAACAAGGCGCAGCGCAGATTCGCCCATTGAAACCGGTTCACGGCTGGAAAACTGGCGACTTGGCGCGGTTTGATGGTCATATCTACCGCGTCACGCCGCGCCAAAACGGTAGTTTCGCGTTATCTGCTCAAGGTCAAAAGCCATTCAGCCGTCCGCGTCACCGACTCCAGCGCGTCCAACGTGCTGATGGCTATTCATATACCTGAGCAAACGAGAGCGATTGGAATCAAATTTGAATAAAACCAATGCAGTTATTTAGCCACCTCTGAGTTGTCAGTTGTCGGTTCGCAGTTGTCAGTAAACTGAATGCCAACTGCAAACTGACCACTAAAACCACCCATGTCTCAAATCATCACCATCATCAGTCACGACATCGCCGCTCGCCCTGAGCAAGTTGAAGCCGCCATCCGCCTGTTGGACGAAGGCGCGACCGTCCCGTTTATCGCCCGTTATCGCAAAGAAGTCACCGGCGGACTTGATGACAACCAGTTGCGCCTGTTGGAAGAGCGGCTCGGTTATCTGCGCGAGCTGGGCGACCGCCGCGCTGCCGTGCTCAAAAGCATCGCCGAGCAGGGCAAATTGACTGCCGAATTGGAAGCTGCGATTGGCGCTGCCGATACCAAACAACGGCTTGAAGACCTCTATTTGCCTTATAAACAAAAGCGGCGCACCAAGGCGTTGATTGCGCGTGAAGCCGGTTTAGAGCCGCTGGCGGATGCGCTGCTCGCCGATCCGACGCAGTCGCCGGAGCACTGCGCCGCCGCGTTTATTGATCCGACCAAAGGCGTTGCCGACGCGGCGGCGGCGTTGGAAGGAGCGCGGCAGATTTTGATGGAGCGTTTCGCGGAAGACCCCGAATTGACCGGACAACTTCGCGCTGCGTTGTGGGCAAATGGAGTGTTGGTGGCGCGAGTGGTTGACGGTAAGGAATTGGAAGGCAACAAGTTTTCCGATTATTTCGATTATCGTGAAACCATCGCCACCATTCCCTCACATCGGGCGCTGGCGCTGCTGCGCGGACGGAATCTCGGCATTCTCAACCTCGAATTGTTGGCGGATGCCAGCGCCGATCCCGATGCCGCCAGTCTCGGTTTAATCGCCGCGCAGTTTGGGATTCGGGCGCAGCAGCGGGCTGCCGATGCGTGGTTATTGGAAACGGTGCGCAAAACGTGGCGCGTGAAGTTGCTGGCGCGGCTGGATTTGGAATTGAAAAACCGGCTGCTCGAAGCCGCTGAAGCTGAGGCGATCCGCGTTTTTGGTTTGAATCTCAAAGCGTTACTGCTCGCCGCGCCAGCCGGTCGCCTGCCCACGCTGGGGCTTGATCCGGGACTGCGCACCGGCGTCAAGGTCGCGGTGGTGGACGCGACTGGACGCGTCGCGGCGACCGATACGATTTACCCGCATGTGCCGAAAAATCAATGGGATGCCTCATTAGCGCGGCTGGCGCAGTTGGCGCAAACCCACGCCGTCAAACTCATCAGCATCGGCAATGGCACCGCCTCGCGGGAAACCGACCGCCTCGCCCGTGAATTGATCGCCCGTCATCCAGAATTGGAATTGCGCTCGCTGGTGGTCAGCGAAGCCGGCGCGTCGGTCTATTCCGCGTCCGAATTTGCGTCGAAAGAATTGCCGGAATTGGACGTATCGCTGCGCGGCGCAGTGTCGATTGCGCGGCGCTTGCAAGACCCGTTGGCGGAATTGGTCAAGATTGATCCGAAGGCAATTGGCGTCGGTCAATATCAACATGATGTCAATCAAAGTCGGCTGGCGCGGACGCTGGAGGCGGTGGTGGAGGATTGCGTGAACGCAGTCGGCGTCGATCTCAACACGGCATCCGTGCCGCTGCTGGCGCAGGTGTCTGGTCTCAGTCGCGGGCTGGCGGAAAATATCGTGCAATTCCGCGAGGCGAACGGCGCATTTCGTAACCGTAAGAAATTGTTAGCAGTTCCGCGTTTTGGCGACAAAGCCTTTCAATTGAGCGCCGGTTTTTTGCGGGTGCCCGACAGCGACGAGCCGCTGGATGCTTCGGCGGTGCATCCAGAGGCGTATCCGCTGGTGCGGCGGATCGTCGCGCACTGCGGCAAACCGATTCAGGCGCTGATTGGCGACCGCGCCACGCTGCGCCAGCTTGATCCGCGCCAATTCACCGATGAACGTTTTGGGCTGCCGACGGTGCAGGACATCGTGGCGGAACTCGAAAAGCCCGGGCGCGATCCGCGCCCCGAATTCAAAACCGCGCACTTTCAGGACGGTGTGGAAACGCTGGCCGATCTCAAGCCGGACATGATTTTGGAAGGCACCGTGACCAACGTCACCAATTTCGGCGCATTTGTGGACATCGGCGTCCATCAGGACGGTTTGGTGCATATTTCGCTGTTGGCGGATCGCTTCGTGAAAGACCCGCACGAGGTGGTCAAATCTGGCGATCTGGTGAAGGTCAAGGTGATGGAGATTGATCTGGTGCGCAAACGGGTGGCGCTGAGTATGCGGCTGGGCGATACGGCGGCGACGCAGGCGGGCGTTGAATCTGGGCGGCAGACGGCGCGACCGAGCAAGCCGGTGGTGACTGCGCCCGCTCCGGCTGGTGGCAGCATGGCGGCGGCGTTTGCGAAAGCGAAAAAGTGAATTGAAATTCCCCTTTTTCAAAGGGGAATTTCACAACAAATCCTAAATTTGACAGCGTTTTGAAAACGCTGCAAATCTATTTTTAGTAAAAAATCGAGTGAAAAAAATGCGTTACCCTTTAATATCTCTGTTTACAGGTGCTGGTGGGCTTGATCTTGGACTAGAGTTTGCAGGATTTAAAACCATTGTAGCAAATGAATTAGAGCCACAAGCCTGTGAAACGCTGCGTCAAAATCAGATTCTCAGTCGACTTTGTGGAGATGAATTAAAAATTTTTATCGCTAACGCTTGTCAACAAAGATGCTTGAATGGTTTGGAAAAAAGGCAAGTTGATACTTTTTTTAATCGTTTAGAATTAGATAGATTTCCATGCTTACAACATGCAGAAATAATCGAAGGAGACATAAGAAGAATCCCAAGTTCGTTGTTTAAGAATATGATTCCAAAAGGGATTGATTTATTTGCAATTGCGGGTGGACCGCCTTGTCAACCATTCAGTAAAGCTGGAAAAAGAAAGACGTTTGATTGCAGCAAAAATGGAGATTTATTTTTTGAATTTGTAAGGCTTGTTAAAGAGTTAAAGCCAAAATGGTTTATTTTTGAAAACGTAAAAGGTTTAGCCTTTACTAAAACAGATGTTTTATATTCGGTTTGTCGCACATGTGGATCAAAAAACTTGGCAGATTTTAGAGTTCGACAGTTGTGGGGAGAGAATTCTTTCCCAAGCCCAATTTGTCCCCGTTGTCATTCAAAAAAGACAACGTGGATGATTACAAATGAACCAAGTGGCTCGTTGACTATTATTAAAAACGAGTTTGAAAAAATAGGCTATCTCTGTTTTTCTAAACTACTCAATGCTGCTGATTTTGGAGCGCCTCAAATTAGGGAGCGATTTTTTATTATTGGGAATAAAGCAGGTATCAATTTTGAGTGGCCGACGCCTACGCATTTTAATTTCAATGAATATGTAAATATTCAGTGTAGTTTGTTTGAAGAAACAAATTTTAAGCCCTGGAAAACAATGAAAGAAACGTTATGGAATTCTGGTCATTGGTATTATGGGAAATTTGATACAGAGAAAGCGGTTCTTTGGGTAAAAAATATCGTGCGACCACATGATGAACCAGTCACATGGTCTTTAGATCGCCCCGCCCCAACGATTGGCGCACATCAAGGCGCTAAACTTGCTTTTGCCCCACAAGGTGTACCAAAAGAACAACTTATACGCCAGCAATGGCATACCCTTGGTAAACGTCAAGGAGATACGTTGCCTGTTAAGGTAGAGCATGTGTATTTATCAGACGAGGAGCTTTTGCAATTACAAACATTTCCAAGATGGTGGTATTTGCATGGTACCCGAATGCAAAGAGCGTTTCAAATTGGTAACGCAGTTCCACCATTGCTTGCACAACATATTGGTGAAGCTATTCTAAAAGCAGAGGAAAATCAATAATGCCAACATTACCTGTCTTTAATTCAGCAGAATTGCAAGATGCAAAAATGCTGCTTTCTGCAAAGGTCGCTACCATGCTAGGTAGAAAAATGGAAGAAGGTGATTGGAGTTTCGTTTACTGTAATGCAAAGCGGATACCGGAAATTGGTTGGAGCAACCTGAGTATTGACATATCTTATAACGGTTTAGGTGTTGAGCACAAAATGCGCTGTATTAGAAAAAATTCGGCAATTCAGGACGTTTGCGGGACAACATTGATGCACCCGGCCGCCACACGTTCCATTCGCATTCCAGAGGGTGAACCTAACCCAAACAAAGTGTCTGAACACATTCTAACTCAGTACGCAGAATTAATTGCTGCAAGAACCAAAAAAGTTTCTGAAGGTCACTCAAGCGGTCATACTGATATGCGAATAGGTTGGCTTCTTTGGAAAGAACTACTTGATGAATTTTTATATTTCGAGGAACCAATGACGCCACCAAAACCATCGCATTTTTATGCAAATTGGAATGTTACACCAGAACGAGGCGCTCGTAAGGCAACGCGATCACTGTGGATTTATGAAAAAGATACAGGTATCAAACGATATTCAGTGACGACTACGGCAGGCGCAAAGATTCAACCCTATTTTGATGTACCTTCTCCGCGTGATCCTAACCTTTATTATTTTCGAGTTCAGGGTAACGTGATTGATATTAATGTTGTTGAAGTCTGGATTACACGCAGCACTGCAAAGTTTCTTGAATCTCATGTTGGAAGTCTTGATTTTGAAATTCTTTCTCAAAGAATTTTGCAATACAATCCTGTCCAGAATAAAGAAACATCAAGCTATTATGCTAAAGCAACCGATCTCGCAATACCTGTAAAAATATCTTTAGAAGCATACAATCACCTGAAAAGTAAAGTGGCATCTTATATCAGTGATGAACAAGTCATTCAGATATTTGCACAAAGCATGACCAGCACATAGTTGTTATTAGAGACAAAAGCTCCTTTTCCAAAGGGGCTTTTAGAGGTGAACCATGCGCATCACTGTTGAGTGAAACATTTAGCAACGGGGTTTGAAAATGTACGCTGAAAAATTAGTGCTAAAAGCAAATCAGCACGGCGTTCTGCAAGGGCTGCCGGTGGTTGCGCCGCACCAAGAAGTGGAAGTGATTTTATTGATTGCTGATTGTTCAGAACCGTTACCTGTAAAGCGTCGGCAACCGTCGCCACGATTAGCAAATCAAGGTGCCAGATTGCAAGGTGACGATATACAGCCCGCTATTGCGCTGGAGGATTGGAATGTATGAAATGCGTTATTTGCAAAACTGGTGTTATTCATGCAGGACATACTACAATCACGCTCCAACGGAATGAAAGCACAGTTATTATCAAAAATGTTTCTGCGGATATTTGCGACAATTGCGGCGAGTATTATCTTTTAGAAGAGACGACCGAGCGCGTTATGGCTGCGGCTGAAGACGCAATTGAACTTGCGGTGACTGAAGCAGAAACCAACGGGCTGGACGAAACCGATCACTTACTCGGAAACCCAGCCAATAAAGCGCGGCTATTAAAAGCACTAGAAGCCATATCGCATCCGCGCAATTTAGTGCATATAGAATTAAGCGATCTGGAACAACGATCAGTTGAATAAAACGGGATGCCTATGACCCAAAATTACGAAGTCGAATCGCCAATTATCAACTCGCCATTTATTGAACCGCAATGTTATTGGCACATTGAAAAAGCCAAACCGCCAGTAAAAGCGGCTGGTCGCCGTCTCGCCAGTTATTTTTATCGGGTGCCGGAACATTCTGGGAAAGGACGCAAACAGAAACAACAAGAAGAAATGTTTGAAGCCGCAAAAGGCAAACAAGTTGATTTAGCTGTAGTCAATGATTTGCGCGGGCGGATTAAACAATGGCGGCAAGGTGAATACAGCGGCGGCGTTGCTTATGACGGCGCGACGTTAATCACAAAAGAATTGCTGACGCTGTGGCGCAGTGAAGAGCGTTTGCAGCGGTTGTTTTTTGCGCAAATTGAAGCGGTGGAAACGATTTTATTTTTAGTGGAAGCCAGCGCCATGTATCGCGTTGGCTTATTAAAAATTCCTCAAGATGAATTGAGCAGCACTGCCCAAGCTGCGGGTTTGCGCTCATTTGTGCGTTATGCCTGCAAAATGGCGACCGGTTCCGGTAAAACGACCGTGATGGGAATGCTGGCGGCGTGGTCAATTCTAAATCGCGTTGCTGCGCCCCGCGATAAGCGGTTTTCTGACACCGTGTTAATCGTGTGTCCTAACGTCACCATTCGGGAACGATTGCAAGAATTGAATCCCGCGCTCGGTGATTTGAGTTTATATCGCACCCGCCAATTGGTGCCTCCGCAGCGCATGAGTGAATTGCGCCGAGGTCAAGTAATGATTACCAATTGGCATCGGCTGGCAAAGAAAGAATCAAATCGCGTGAATGGCGATTCTGCGAAAGTCGTTACAACCGGCGAGCCGCTGATCATCAGTAAAAATGCTGGCAAAGCCAATGAATCGGTTGAAATCAAACATTTTGAATCTGATGCGGCGTGGTTCAAACGGATTCAAAAAGAACTCGGCAGCGGTAAAAGTCGCAGTGCGCAATGGCTGATTTTTAATGATGAAGCGCATCATGCGTATCGGCGCGGCGATGAATCTGACGCTGAAATAACGCTGGATGAAGATAAAGAATTAGCTAAGAAAAATGCGCGTGAAGCAACGATTTGGATTGAAGGTTTAGATCGGATTAACCAATTGGCAGGCGGCAGTCGGCAACGCGGTATCAATTTGTGCATTGATCTTTCAGCGACGCCGTTTTATATTCAAGGCACGGGCAATGAAGTCGGCAAACCCTTTCCTTGGATCGTATCTGATTTTGGATTATTGGATGCCATTGAATCCGGTTTGGTAAAAATTCCGCAACTGCCAACGCGAGATATGAGCGGCGCAACTGAAGCGGCATATTTTAATATCTGGCGCTGGATTCAAACCCAAGCGGAAGCCGATGGCCACAGTAAAAAACTCACGCCCGAATTGGTGTTGAATTACGCCAGTGCGCCAATTAATTTATTGGCAGCGGATTGGCATTTACGCTTTCAAGATTGGGAACGCACTGCAAAACAACAGCATCCGGTGCCACCGGTATTTATTGTGGTGTGCCGCGATACTGCAATTGCCAAAGAAATGTATCAATGGCTGGCGCATGGCAATGATAATTACGGCGTTGCGCCGCCTTGGTTTAAAAATCAGCCGGGGCAAGAAGTCACGGTGCGCATTGATTCTAAAGTGATTGATGATATTGAAGCGGGCGGCAGTAAAGAGGAAACGCAGCGGTTGCGCATGTTGTTGGATACGGTGGGCAAGGCGACGTGGGCGGGTGGCAAGGTGCCGGCGGAGTGGGCGGAATTGGTGCGCAAACACAATGAACAGGTCGCCAGCGACGATCACGACGGCGCGTTGCAGTGGCTGGATGCGCAGATTCCGCCGGGGCGCGATATTCGCTGCATTATTTCGGTTTCCATGCTGACTGAAGGCTGGGACGCCAACACCGTGACGCACATCGTTGGGCTGCGCCCGTTTGGATCGCAATTGCTGTGCGAGCAGGTGGTTGGTCGCGCTCTGCGCCGCAAAAGCTACGCAATCGACGCCGATACCCAGCTTTTCGCCGAAGAAACCGCCAAAGTGTTTGGCGTGCCGTTCGAGCTGATCCCGTTCAAAGTCGCGTCCACCGATCCCACATCATCGCCACCCGAACCGCAGCGCATCTACGCCGTGCCGGAAAAAGCCGTATTTGCCATCCGTTTTCCGGTCGTCAGCGGCTATCACGACTGCGGGCACTTCGCGGTCAGCGTCGCTTGGGATCAAGTCGCCAAGGTCACGCTTGACCCGATGCACATCCCGCACACCGTCGAACTCACGCCGTTGACCACGCCCGACGGCGCGTTGGCGGCTTACGGTCCCGGCGACAAACCGGTGCTGGCGCTGAACGCATGGCGCAGCCGCTTCCGCGAGCAACAAGTCGCTTTCAAGCTGGCGCGGGAAATCTGCCGCCGCTGGCAACACGACAACGGCGCGGTCGCCGTACCGATGCAGGTGTTATTTCCGCAAGTGGTATTTGCGACCAAACGCTTTCTCGCCGAGAAATTGGAATGCAAAAGCGGCACTAAAGCGTGTGACGTGTTATTAGTTGGCGAATCAATGCAGGCGGTGATTGGCGCGTTATTGGAAGCAATTAAAAAAGGCGCGTCGGCAACCAGCGCCGAAGTTGCGGTTATTCCACAAGGAACTGCGGGGAATGGCAGCACGGAATACGTCGATTTTTATAGCACCAAACCGCTATATCCGGTCAATCACTGTCACTTAAATGCGCTGGTTGCGGATACGCAAAAATGGGAACAAAGCGCCGCCTTTCAACTTGATATTCATCCCAACGTACTGCGCTGGGTGAAAAATGAACGGCTAGGTTTTTTTATTCCGTATCGCAAACACGGCATCTTGGCGCAGTATGTGCCCGATTTTATTGCCGTGACCGCAACTGGTCTCCAACTCATTATTGAAATCAAAGGTCAAATGACGGACGCTGCGGTCAGAAAAAGCAACGCTGCTGAACGCTGGGTGAAGGCCGTAAATCGCCTTAAAGAATATGGCACTTGGCGTTATTTACTGGTCACTGATCCGGCAGAATTAACGGAAATGCTGGCGGTTTAATTTATGCGGATAAAACAAAAAAGCCAGCATCGCGCTGGCTTTTTTAGTTCAAACCCGGGTTTGATTTATTTCAACGCCGTTCTTTGATTTCAATGCCGAGTGAGCGCAATTTGCGATACAGATGCGTGCGTTCCATGCCCGCCTCTTTCGCCATCTTGCTGACATTCCCGACGTGTTTTTCCAGTTGATAATCGAGATAGGCTTTCTCGAATTGCTCCCGCGCATCGCGCAGCGGTTGATCAAAAGACACCAGTCCTTCCAGCACCTGCGTTGGCAATGGCGGCTGCGCTCCGAGCGCCACTTCCACTTCCTTCAAACCGATTTCATCGCCCGTACCCAAAATCAATACCCGCTGCACCAGATTTTTTAATTCCCGCACGTTGCCAGGCCAGCCGTAATTGCGCAAAAAGTTTTGTGCGCCCACGCTAAATTTGCGATAGGCCAGCTTTTCGTGGGTGGAAAAATAATCGAGATAAAAGTTCAATAAATCTGGCACATCTTCCGCGTGTTCTTGTAATGACGGAATTGATAACGGCACGACGTTGAGATGATAAAACAAATCTTCACGAAAACGCCCGGCGCGGACTTCATCTTCTAAATTGCGCTGCGTCACCGCCACAATGCGCACATCAATCCGCACCGGTTCATTGCCGCCAACCCGCAAAAATGATCCGCTATCCAATGCGCCCAACAGTTTTAATTGCGCATCCAATTCCATATCCGCAACTTCATCCAGCAGCAACGTCCCGCCCGCCGCTTTTTCCAAACTGCCGTAATGGGTGTGCTCGCCGTCTTCAGTGCCAAACAATTCTCGCGCCGCGTTGTCGCCATTCAACGCCGACACGCTCAAATCCACAAACGGACGATCCCGCCGCGCACTTTGCGAGTGCAGATAACGGGCAAAAGTCTCGCGCCCGCTGCCGGCCTCGCCCATGATCAGCACCCAAGTATCGTGCTGGGCGATGCGCTTGACCTGTTCGCGCAGCCGCTGCATCGCGGCGCTGCGCCCAACGGGTTCATGCACCTGCGGCGTGCGGCGTTTTAAGCCGATGTTTTCCTGCTGCAATTTGTCGGCTTCCAGCGCCCGCTCCACCGTCAACAGCAATTTCGCCATCGACAGCGGCTTTTCTAAAAAGTCATACGCGCCGAGCCGGGTCGCCTCCACCGCCGTCTCCACCGTGCCATGACCGGACATCATAATCACCGGACACGGCAGCTCGTCTTCTTCCGCCCACTCTTTCAACAGCGTGATGCCGTCGATGTCGGGCATCCAAATATCGAGCAAAATCAAGTCTGGTCGCCGCTCGCGCAGCGCATGACGTGCCGTTTCGCCATTTTCCGCGATGGCGACGACATATCCCTCATCTTCCAAAATTTCCTGCACCAAGCCGCGAATATCAGGCTCGTCATCCACCACTAAGATATGCGTTGCGCTCATTGTGATCTGTCTGGTTCTAAGAAGCTGTGACTGCTGGCAGGCTGCTGTGCCAAAGCGGGAATTGCACCCGCACTAAAGCGCCCGCGCCGGTATTTTCAAGCGTAATGATACCGCCGTGTTCCTCGACAATCTTCTTAACGATTGCCAAACCCAAGCCGGTACCTTTGGTTTTGGTGGTCACATACGGCTCAAACAGCCGCTCCAACAACTGCGGCTCAAAGCCCGGACCGTTGTCCTCAACCGTCAATTGCAGCCATGCGCCGGTCGGTTCGGTCGCTGCCAACACGGTGGTGATGACGGTGATTTGGGGAGGGTGAGCAGTTGTCAGTTCCGACGTGTGCATTGGCGGTTTTTGTCCACTGCCAACTGCCAACTGACAACCGACAACCGATAACGCCTCCTGCGCATTTTTAATCAAATTGTGCAGCAACTGCCGCAGCCGCAGCGGATCACCGCGCACTTGCTGGTCTGGCGCATTGAGGCTAAACCGCAGCGCCGAAGTTCCCGCACTGCGATATAAATCAATCACTTCCTGCGCCAACTGATCGAACACCAACGGCTGCGGCTGCACTCGCGGAGCGCGAGCGTAATCCGAAAAATCATTCACCATCGCCTTCATCGCCTCCACCTGCGCAATGATCGTGCTGGTGGCGCGGTCGATAATCCGCGCATCCGCCTCATCCGCCTTCGCCAGCAACTTGTGACGCAGCCGCTCGGCCGACAGTTGGATCGGCGTCAACGGATTTTTGATTTCATGCGCCAGCCGCCGCGCCACCTCGCCCCACGCCGCATTCCGCTGCGCCGTAATCAGCGAAGTCACATCATCAAACACCACCACATGCCCGCGCTGCTCCGAATCCGGCACCAGCAGCGGACTGCCGCGACACAACAGGGTTTGATTGCCCTCACCGCGCTGCACCACCACCTCCGCCCGCCATGCCACCCCAGCGGTGAGATGATGGCGCACCGCTTCCGTCCACGGCGTCAGCGCCGGCTGCTCGCGTTCCAACTGCGCCAAACTCACGCCCGCCTCATCTGCCAGCGTCAAATCCAAAATGTGCTGCGCCGCCGGATTTGCCGTCCGCAAACAGTGCGCCTCATCAAACGCCACCACGCCAGATGACAGCCGTCCCAGCACCGTCTCCAAATAATTGCGCTGCGTTTCCACCGCTTGCTTGCTGCGAGCGGCATCATCACGAGCGCGGGTAATGCGGCGCGACATCGCGTTAAACGACGCCACCAAAAAGGTCAATTCATCATCGTGACGCGACAGCGGAATCTGCTGTTCATAATCCCCCGCCGCAATGGCTTGCGTGCCCCGCGCAATGTCAGCAATCGGCGCAACCAAGCGGCGGGCAGTGTGAAATGCCGCAATCAACGCCGCCATCAATCCAAACAGCAGCACCAGCGACAGCGTGAGCGAAAAACTGAGCTTCAACGATTGGCGCAAATACGCCAGCTCGGTATAGCGGTTGTAAGCCTCCTCCAATTGCGTTGACAGCTCCGTGATCCGCGCTGAAGTCGGGAAAATCGCCTGCATCCGCATCTCGCGCCCGCCCGGATCGTCAACCAGCGCCCGCACCACCAACTCCTCATCAGGCGCACTTTCCAAACCGACATAATTGGTGCCGCCCGGAATGGTCTGCTGCAAATCGTGCGACGCATGGCTGGGCACCAATTGCGTCGGGTCTTCATTCGCCGTGCCGAGCACCTGCCCGCCCGGGCCGTACACCGTCAGCTCAATTGCGCCCGCTTGTCGCCGCAAATTATCCAAACTCAACGCAATCGCCGTTGACGAGCGATCTTGAATGCCGGCGAGGAGCTGCTCGGTATATTTGCCGAGCACGCGCTGATTGAGATCAAGCGACGCCTGATTGAGCAACAGCGCGTCCTGCATCGCCCGCCCCAGCTTGACATCAAACCAGCTATCAATGCCGCGCAGTAAAAATCCCAGCGAAAAGTAATAGACCACCGCCACCGGCAGCAGCGAGATCAACGCAAATAACACCACGATGCGAGCAGTGAGGCGCGAACCGGCAGCTTGTTGGCGGTGACGGCGCACCAGCCGCACGATATTGATGGCGACGAGCAGCGCCAGCACCGCGAGTCCGGCTAACACTAAAAAAAGCAGGGGAACAAAGGCACGGCTGAGGGTTTCGGAGTTTTCCACCGCGTCGCGCATCAGCACCAACACGATGAATAAAGCGATGTTGAGCGCCGCGACCGGCACAATTCCCAGTTCGCGTAAACGGCTCAAGGGCGTAACGGCCACGACTGCCAGCCGCTGGAGAGTTGCCATGCCGGTTTGAGATACGCCAGCGGACGCAGCGGCAGCGGCAATTCTTCAATATCTAAAAAGACTTTGAGCTGCACCTCGTACTCGTCATCGGGGTTTAATTTCTCGCGGTGCAGCAGCCGAAAGTTGCTGATTTCCCCCAGCGCCCGCAGCGCCGCGTCCTGCGTGACGAAACTGCGCCCACGATGTCCGGGCAAGCGATAGACCTCATAACCATCCGACAGCGGTTTGTAGCGAATCACTGAACGTAACTGCTGATCTAATAAGCCGTTTTCCCACAGCCACGCCTTCGCCCGCCGTACCTGAATCTGCACCACAATCGTCAGCGGCACGCCGTGCTCAAGTGCCTCCAACGCCGCCGGGCTGAGATGAACATCAATCGCGCTATTGAGAACGTAAACCTCGTCTTCGAGCTGAAGCTGCGGCGGGTGAATGGTGAAATCATCGCTGGCGCGAGCGGGTGCCCACGCCACACTCGACGCCAGCAGCGTCAAAATCACACTCAGCGCCAGCGCCCCGCGCCGTTCCAACCAGTGCTGGCGCGTCATGGCACCACGCGCTCCAACAAGGCGTAATAAAAGCCATCGCTGCCGCCGTTGCTTGGCAACCATTGCCGTCCGTGTGGGCATGGCACCCCGGCAGTCGTGGGCAGCGCCAGCTCTCGCGCCGTCGTTTGGCGAGCGAGAAAAGCGGCGATTTGCTGATGATTTTCAGCCGCCAGCAGCGAACAGGTCGCATACAGCAAGCGTCCGCCCGGCGCGAGCAGCGGCCAAATCGCATCCAACATCTGCGCCTGCGTCGCCGCCAACGCCGGAATATCCCGCTCACGGCGCAGCCATTTGATGTCGGGATGACGGCGAATCACACCCGTGCCCGAGCAAGGCACATCCAACAAAATCCGCGCAAATTGCCCTTGACTCCACGCCCCGCTGGGCGCTGCCGCATCGCCAATCATTACTTGCGCAGTCAAGCCGAGCCGCTCCAGCGTGGTCGTGACGGTGGCGAGGCGAGCGGGATCATTGTCAATGGCGATCATCTCCAGCGCGGTGCTGGCGCGTTCCAAAATCGCCGCCGTCTTGCCACCGGGTGCAGCGCAGGCATCCAACACGCGCTGACCGGGCTGGGCATCCAGCCACTGTGCCGCGAGCTGCGCCCCGCTGTCTTGCACCGACACCAGCCCAGCGGCAAAGCCCGGCAGTTCACGCGTTGGGCGCGGCTGCGCCAGCAGGATTCCGCTCTCGCAGCCGACAATTGGCGTGGCGGCAATCTCAGCAGCAGCGAGTTGATCGAGATACGCCGCCGCGCTGATGCGGGTGCGATTGACGCGCAGCGCCAGCGGCGGTCGCGCATTGCTGGCATCAACGATCTGTTCCCAAGCCGTTGGCCAATCAGTTTGTAGCCGCGCCAGCAGCCAGCTCGGAAATAACCATCGCGCCGCTGGCTCATCGGCAATCGCAGCCAACAGCGCCTCGCGTTCGCGCAAAAAGCGCCGCAGCAGCGCGTTGACCAGTGCGGACAGCGCCGGTTTGCCCAATAAACGGCTGGCTTCTACCGTGACGGAGACGGCGGCATGAGGCGGGATATTCATGGCGAGCAGTTGATACAGCCCGACCAAAATCAGCGCCTCCACATCGTGATCGGACGGTTTGAGCGGGCGTTGCACCAGTTGCTTGAGCAGCGCCTCCAGTCGCGGCAACAGCCGCACGGTGCCATAAACCATTTCCTGCACCAACGCTTGCTCGCTGGCGCTGACTTGCGGATGCGGACGGGCAAGGATGCGCGTCAATGATTGCTTTTGCGTGCGGACGCGAAACACTGCTTGTGCGGCAGCGAGGCGAGCCACTGCGCCCGCTAAGGGCTGATGCGAGGCGTGGGCTGGCTCAACCAAACCGAACTCCGTCCAGTTGACGGGCGTTGAGATAGTCGGCAGCGGTCATGGGTTTTTTGCCGGGCGGTTGCAGACGAGTGATGCGCAACACGCCGTCGCCGGTGACGACAGCAATGCCGGTTTTATCAGCGGAGAGAACGGTGCCGGGCGGTTCAACAGTTGTCAGTTGTCGGTTGTCATCACCACCAACTTCTGACCCCCACACCCGCAGCACCGCATCCTCCAAATTGGTATGCGCCACCGGCCAAGGATTAAACGCCCGAATCTGGCGGTCGATGTGCGCGGTCGCCTGCGTCCAATCAATCCGCGCCTCCTCCTTGGTCAGCTTGTGCGCATAAGTCACTTGCGCCTCCACCTGCGGCTCCGGCACCAGCGTTCCGTCAATCACGCTCGGCAGCGCCGTCAACAATGCCTCCGCGCCCAGCACCGCCAGCCGATCATGCAGACTGCCGCCGGTTTCGTCGGCTGCCAACTGCGTGGTGACACGGTGATAAACCGGCCCCGTATCCAAACCCGCCTCCATTTTCATAATGCACACGCCGCTCTCCGCATCACCCGCCAACACCGCCCGTTGAATCGGCGCTGCGCCGCGCCAGCGGGGGAGCAATGAAGCGTGAACATTGACGCAGCCCACTCGCGGCGCATCCAACACCGTTTGCGGCAGCAGCAAGCCATACGCCACCACGATCATCACATCCGCGTTCAACTCGCGCAGCGCCGCGACCGCCGCCGCATCTTTTTTCAAACTCTCCGGCTGGAATACCGGCAGCGCGTGTGCCAGCGCCAACTGTTTGATCGGACTTAACTGCAACTTTTGCCCGCGTCCGGCGGGGCGATCTGGCTGCGTGTAAACCGCGATCACCTGCACACCAGCGTCAAGCAACGCCGTCAGACTCGGCACCGCAAACTCCGGCGTCCCCGCAAAAATGATCCGCTGACCAGCGAGCGCCGCTGTCATCACAGCGCCTCGCCGCGTTTGCTGCTCGTTGCTGCGCCGTTGCGCTGATCGCGCTCCAACTTGGCGCGGATGCGCTGGCGCTTGAGCATCGAAATGTGATCGACAAACAGCTTCCCGTTGAGATGATCTAGCTCGTGCTGAATGCACACCGCTAACAGCCCATCCGTCTCCAGCGTGAACGCAGCGCCGAGGCGATCCAGCGCCTGCACCGTGATCCGCTCGGCACGAGTGACTTTTTCATAAAACCCCGGCACCGATAAACAGCCTTCCTCACGCTGTTCCGTGCCTTCCAGCGCCAGCACCTGCGGGTTAATCAAACACAACGGGCTGTCGTGCTGTTCAGAGACATCCATCACCACCACTTGCAGCGGCACGTTGACTTGGATGGCCGCCAGCCCAATACCGGGCGCGGCGTACATCGTCTCCAACATATCGTCAACCAGGCGCATGATCGCAGCATCAACGCGTTGAACGGGACGCGCTTTTTGGCGCAATCGCGGATCGGGAAAGGTCAAAATCGGGAGCTGTGACATCGTGGTGGGAGTTCAAAAGTAGACAGGTGGAAGGGATAAAGTTTGGACGTTACTATCAATTCTCCACACCAGAATACCACCGTCGGGGCGGCAATATCCCGTTTCGACCCGCGCCGAGGGTCTCGCGCCATGCTTCGTCGTTTCCTCGTGATCACGCTCGTGCTGACCGTGACTGCGCCCGCTGCCGCCATCGACACCGTCAAACTCAGCCCGCAAGTCCGCATCACCCCGCTGACTGAAACCATTTCCACCGTCGGCATCAACGCCATTGCGCCGTTTCTCACCAAACCGCTCATCACTGACACCGACACGCTGCAACACGCCGCTTACGTCGTCGGTTTTCCCGATGAACACCTCGCCGTTGGCATTCACGATGCCGTTTATGTGCGCCAACTCACCGCTGGCAAGGCGCTCAATTTCCACATCCTCCGCCCCGGTGCGGCGCTGCGCGATCCCGACAGCGGCGAGATTCTCGGTTATGAAGCGCAGGTGATCGCCAACGCCGTGCTGGAACGCAACGGCGATCCCGCCAAGCTGCACATCCTCCACGCCGAGCGCGAAGTGGCGATTGGTGATCGCGTGTTGCCCGCCCCGGACGCCAAACCGCTGGTAGATTTTTATCGCACCCCCGCGCCAGCGCACACCAAAGGGCGCATCCTCTCCGTGCTCAACGGCGTCACCCAAATTGGGCAATTTGATGTCGTGGTCATCAATCGCGGCAGCCGCGAGCGCATCATCCCCGGACACATTTTTGAGGCGTTCATCGGCGGCGACAGCGCCCACGATCAGGTGCGCGACGGCAGCACCGATACCGATTGGCGCAGCGAAAGTCCCGCCACCACTGAGTTTTGGTACGGGCGCGACATGACGCGACAGGGTTGGAAAGATGACCAATTTCCACTTCATGCCGTCTTTGAACGCGATCACACCGAATTCACCCGCCCGCTGGAACACGCCGCCACGTTGATGGTTTTTCGCACCTTCAAGCGCGTGAGTTTTGCGCTGGTGCTGGATGCCGAACGCGCTTTCCAAGTCGGCGCTCACATCGCGCCCGCCGCGCAGTAAGCGCCGCGCATGTCACTTCTTTGTGATGACGACACGCTGGCGGCGTGGCTGGCGCTGGTGGAAGCGCCCGGCGTTGGTGCCCGCACTGTCGCCAAATTGCTGGAGCATTTCGGCAGCCCCACCGTGATTCAGGGCGCATCCATCGCGCAACTCGCCGCCGTTGGTCTCAAAGCCGCCAGCATCGCCGCCATCAAAAATCCGCAACCCGCGCTGCTGCCGAGCGTGCAGCAGTGGTTGTGCCAGCCCAACACCCATCTGCTCACGCTGACCGATCCCCGTTATCCGCCGCAGCTCGCTGACATTCACGACGCGCCGCCGGTGCTGTATGTGCGCGGTGACGTGCGGCTGTTAGCCGAGCCACAAATCGCCATCGTCGGCAGCCGCAATCCCACGCCGAGCGGCATTGAAATCACCCAAGAATTCGCCCGTCATCTCACCGGCTACGGCTTGACCATCACCAGCGGGCTGGCGCAGGGCATCGACGGCGCGGCGCATCTCGGCGCATTGGAAAGCGGCCGCACCATCGCCGTGTTCGGCACCGGCTTGGATCGCGTGTATCCCGCTGCGCATCGCCCCTTAGCCCGGCGCATCGCCGACAACGGCGCACTGGTCAGCGAATTTCCGCCCGGCTCAGAGCCGCTGGCGCAGAACTTTCCGCGCCGCAATCGGTTAATCAGTGGCTTGAGTTTGGGCGTGTTGGTGACGGAGGCGGCGCTCAAAAGCGGCTCGCTGATTACCGCCCGCACTGCGTCAGAACAGGGGCGCGAGGTGTTCGCTGTGCCCGGCTCAATTCGCAATCCGCTGGCGCGAGGCTGCCACGCGCTGCTGCGCGACGGGGCAAAATTGGTGGAATCCGCCGCTGACATCCTCGCCGAACTTGCGCCGCAACTGCGGCTGGCGTTGGCGACCACTGCGACAGTTGACGCGCCGGCTGAGGTGGCAGCAGACAACTTGGCAGGCATGGATGCGGAGTCGCGGGCGGTGTTAAAAGCGATGGGATTTGATCCCGTTGCTCCTGACGAAGTGATTGAACGCAGCGGTTTTTCCGCGCAACAGGTGTCGGCGATCTTGTTGGTTTTAGAATTGAGCGGTCATGTATCATCTGAAGCAGGCGGTCGTTACAGTCGCATTCGCGGGCGTTAGCTCCGGTGATTGAAGCGCGATATTGGTTGCAAGCGCGGCGCAAGAATGCCGCTGTAGCGTGGTTGGTGGGCGAAATGGAACTGGAAATGAATATGGTCGATGTCTTGATCTACCTGTATGAGAATTACATGGACGGCGACAGCCAACCCCCCGTCGATCAGGGTGAATTGGAGGCGGAGCTGGCGCAGGTGGGATTTGGTAAACGAGAGATCGACAAGGCGCTGCATTGGCTTGATGAGCTGGCGCTCGGCGTGGAGGCGCCGCAATCGCACGACCGCGCTGCTGGCTCGCTGCGGATTTACACCAGCGACGAATGCGCCAAGCTCGATGTCGATGCACGGGGTTTTTTGCTGTTTTTGGAGCAAAACGCGATTCTCGATCCCGCCAGCCGTGAATTAGCGATTGACCGCTTGCTGGCAATTGATCATCCCTTGGTGACAGTGGACGAAGTGAAATGGGTGGTGTTATTGGTGTTGATGAATCGTCCCGGTCGAGAAGATGCGTTTTCTCAAATGGAGGGAATGCTTTACAACGACGAAGCCGCTTATTTGCATTAAACGTTCTGCTGTGCTTTTCCGCCCCTTTTCTGAATGAAAAATGCCATGAATCTCGTGATCGTCGAATCGCCCGCCAAGGCGAAAACCATTAAAAAGTATCTCGGCGCTGAGTTTGAGGTGATTGCCTCTTACGGACATGTGCGCGATCTGGTGCCAAAAGAGGGCGCAGTCGATCCCGACAATGGCTTTGCGATGAAATATCAACTCATCGAACGGAATGAAAAGCACGTTCAAGCCATTTCTAAAAAACTGAAAGAAGCCAGTGCGCTGTATTTAGCGACTGACCCGGATCGGGAAGGCGAAGCGATTTCGTGGCATCTTTACGAATTATTAAAAGATCGCCGCCAGATCGGTGAACGTCCGGTGCATCGCATCGTGTTTCACGAAATCACCAAACGCGCAGTGCAGGAAGCGGTCGCCAATCCGCGAGAGCTGTCGTATGACTTGGTGAATGCACAGCAGGCGCGGCGAGCGTTGGATTATCTGGTCGGTTTTAATTTATCGCCGTTGCTGTGGCGCAAAATTCGGCGCGGGCTATCGGCCGGACGGGTGCAAAGCCCGGCGCTGCGGCTGATTTGTGAACGTGAAAATGAGATCGAAGCCTTTGTCCAACAGGAATACTGGACGCTGGAGGCTGATGCTGCGAAAGAGACCAAGCCATTTACCGCCAAGCTGACGCATTTTGCGGGCAATAAGTTGGAGCAGTTCAGCATCAGTGATGAGACGCGAGCAGCGGAGGTGCGGCAGGAGCTGGAACAGGCGGCTGGCGGCACGTTGCTGGTGATTCAGGTCGAACGCAAACAGCGCAAACGTCATCCCGCGCCGCCGTTTATTACTTCCACTTTGCAGCAGGAAGCCGCTCGCAAGCTCGGTTTTACCGCCCAGCGCACGATGCGCGTGGCGCAGCAGTTGTATGAAGGCGTTGATGTGGACGGCGAGGCGGTGGGGCTGATTACCTACATGCGCACCGATTCGGTGAATTTGGCGCAGGAGGCGCTGGAAGAAATTCGGGCGTATATCGCCCAGCGATACGATGCTGCGGAGGTGCCGGAGCAGCCGCGCTTATTCAAAACGAAAGCCAAAAATGCGCAGGAAGCGCATGAAGCAATTCGTCCCACGTCAATTCAGCGCGAGCCGGCGCAACTCCAAACGGCGCTCAGTAGCGATCAATTGCGGTTATACGAATTGATTTGGAAACGAACGCTGGCGTGTCAAATGGCACACGCGTTAATTAACCAAGTCGCAGTAGATTTCAGCGCCGGTGATTCCGATCATCTGTTGCGAGCGACCGGTGCGGTAATTGCTGCGCCGGGCTTTATGCGCGTGTATTTGGAAGGGCGCGATGACGCCAGCAGCGCCGATGATGATGAGGAGCGGATGCTGCCGGAGATGCAGGTCGGCGAGCAGGTGACGTTGCTGGCGCTGCGCGCCGAGCAGCATTTCACCGAGCCGCCGCCGCGTTATTCCGAAGCATCGCTGGTCAAGGCGCTGGAAGAATTCGGCATTGGGCGTCCGTCTACTTACGCTTCGATTATTTCGACATTGCAAGATCGTGAATACGTCACGCTGGATAAAAAACGTTTTGCGCCGACTGATGTCGGGCGCGTGGTCAATCGTTTTTTAACTGAGTATTTTACTGCGTATGTTGATTATGATTTCACGGCACGATTAGAAGATGAATTGGATGCGGTATCGCGGGGCGAAGAAGATTGGATTCCGTTGCTGGATCATTTTTGGAAACCGTTTAAGAGTTTGGTCGATTACACGCAAGCGCATGTAAAACGCAGCGATGTGACGCAAGAAAAAATTGATGAGTTGTGCCCGAAATGTGGCGGCGCGTTATCTATTCGACTGGGACGCAATGGGCGTTTTATTGGCTGCACCAATTATCCCGATTGCAATTACACCCGCGATCTCAATGCCGATACCAATGCCGCCACTGCGCCGGAAATCGTGGAAGGACGGGCGTGTCCGCAATGCGGATCGCAATTGGAAATCAAGCGCGGACGTTATGGCAAATTTATTGGCTGTAGCACTTATCCGACTTGCACACATATTGAACCGTTGGAAAAACCTGAAGATACCGGCATCACCTGTCCGCAATGTCATACCGGTACGCTGCAAAAGAAAAAATCACGGCGCGGCAAATTGTTTTATTCCTGCTCGACTTATCCGACTTGTGATTATGCGTTGTGGGATGAGCCAATCGCCGAACCGTGCCCGCAGTGCGGGTGGGGCGTGTTGACGCTCAAGGTGACGAAGGTGCGCGGCGCAGTCAAAGTCTGTCCACAAAAAGAATGCGGTTATCGTGAAGCAGTGGCGGAAACGCCAGCGCCGTCGTCAAATCCCGCTGCACAATAAGCGGTTGAAAACAGTTGTCAGTTGGCGGTTATCAGTTGTCAGTGAAGCGCATTAAAAAATGAGTGGTGATTTTTTAATGTTGATTAAAAAAAGTTGACAACAATTCAGCAGCTTTTTTAGTGTTTTTAACTGATAACTGACAACTCAATCAATTTTGTATCGCAATCGCGTCACTCCTAGCTTGCTCCCATTTTATTGAGAATCGCGCCATGAAAATTGAAACGCTCGCCATTCACGCCGGTTTTGCTCCTGATCCGACCACCAAAGCAACCGCAACGCCGATTTATCAAACCACCAGTTATGCGTTTGATGATACGCAACACGGCGCGGATTTATTTGATTTGAAAGTCGCGGGCAACATTTACACGCGGATGATGAATCCCACCAGCGATGTATTGGAGCAACGGGTGGCGGCGATGGAAGGCGGCGTCGGCGCACTCGCGCTGGCATCGGGCATGGCGGCAGTGACGGCGGCGATCTTCACGCTCGCCCAAGCTGGCGACAACATCATTGCGGTGTCCACGCTGTACGGCGGCACTTACAACCTGTTTGCGCACACGCTGCCGCGTTTGGGGATTCAAGTGCGCTTTGCTGCGCCCAACGATGTCGCGGGGATGGCGGCGCAGATTGATGCGCACACGAAAGCGGTATTTTGTGAATCAATCGGCAATCCAGCGGGAAATGTGGCGGATATTCAAGCGATTGCGGACATGGCACACGCGCACGGGGTGCCGTTGATCGTCGATAACACGGTGCCGACGCCGTATCTGTGTCGCCCGTTTGCGCACGGCGCAGACATCGTTGTCCACGCGCTGACCAAATACATGGGCGGGCATGGCACCACCATTGCTGGCGCGTTGGTTGATTCGGGGCGCTTTCCTTGGGCAGAACATGCCGAGCGGTTTCCGCTGTTAAATCAACCCGATATTTCTTATCACGGCGTGGTCTATCCCGAAGCTTTTGGTGCCGCAGCCTTTATCGGTCGCGCCCGCGTGGTGCCGCTGCGCAATATGGGTGCGGCGATTTCACCCTTTAATAGCTTTTTAATTTTGCAAGGAATTGAAAGTATTCATGTGCGGATGGATCGGCATTGTGAAAATGCGCTGGCGGTTGCGCACTATTTACAGGATCACCCCAAAGTGAGTTGGGTGCGTTATGCGGGTTTACCGGATCATGCGGATTATCCGCTGGTGCAAAAATATATGGATGGCGGTAAAGCCAGTTCAATTTTATCGTTTGGCATTCACGGCGGGAGCGCAGCGGGGGCGCGATTCATTGACGCGCTAAAATTGGCAGTGCGGTTGGTCAACATTGGTGACGCAAAAACCTTGGCTTGTCATCCGGCAACTACGACGCATCGCCAATTGGCACCGGCAGAATTAGCGCGAGCTGGCGTGAGTGAGGATTTAATTCGGCTGTCAATTGGCATTGAACATATCGACGACATCATTGCTGATTTAGAACAAGCATTGCAGGATTGAAACTAAAAAATAGTTGAAATTTGTCAGTGAATGCGCGTTAAAGTTGAGTGATGCTTTATTTAAGCTGTTGCTTAAAAAAAGATTGACAAATAACCAGCCACTTTATTTAGTTTTTCAACTGACAACTGCGTCACTCCTAAAAATAGAAAAGCGGCCGCGATCAACCCAACAGCCGCTCCATCAACAGCGCCTTGACCTCGTCTAAACAGCCTTGCAACACCGCAGGTTGGCTGAGATCAAACGCATCATCACCGCCGCGCAGCTCCGCCGGTAAGCGCGTGTTGAGGTCTTCCACTTCCTGCACCAGCGCGGTTTGACGCCCGCGATCCAGTTCCAGATCGCGGATCAGCCGCAGCAAATCGCCCAGCGCGTCGTGACGATCCGCCACCGCTGGCGCAGCGGCCGAAGTGGTCTCAATCATCACGCGCTCCAGCCACACCTCGCTCGCACCCAGACCGTTGGTTAGCGCCCGCACGTTGTTAACGATTTGATCGTGATGGGCATGAAGCTGGGCGTGGAGGGCGCAGTTTCCGTTCAGACGCACCCGCACTGCCAGCAGCCGCTCCTCCGCTTGCACACTCGCAGCGCGGAGTGCCGCTTCGATGGCGTCATAACCATCATCAAGACTGGCGACCGCGCTCAGATCAATCACGCACTGCGCCCAGCGCACCACATCCAACGAGTGAAAGGTGACGCTGCTGACTGCGCCATCGCTGACTTCAACCAGCACTGCGCCCTTGGCACCGAGTTCGCGGCTATGTCGCCCCTGCACGTTGCCGGGATACACGATCCAAGGTGCTTGGCTGATGATGCTGTGCTGGTGAACGTGCCCCAGCGCCCAGTAGTGATAACCCTGCGAGCGCAGCCCAGCGATGCTGCACGGGGCGTAAGGTTCATGGCCGGGGCGACCATCGAGCGCCGTGTGCAACACGCCGATGTTGAAGAGGTCTGAATGCGCCAGCGGATAATTGCGGCTCAAATCATCAGTCACCGCTCGCGTGGCGAATCCTTGCCCGTGAACGGCAACGCCGAGCGATTCAAATACCTTGGTTTCTGGCGCGGTGGTGGCGAAAACGTGGACGTTTTTGGGCAGCCGCAGTACGCGAGTGATGTGGCTGGCGGCGTCGTGATTGCCCGCGATGAGGCACACGGGAATATCGGCAGCTTGCAGTCGCGCCATTTGCTGGGCGAAAAATAAGCCGGTGCGATAATCCTTCCACTCGCCATCGTAGAGATCGCCCGCCAGCACCACGACATCTACCGCTTCGGTCAGCGCCAGCGTAATCAGGTTTTCAAATGCCCGCCGCGTAGCACAGCGCAGCGCAGCAAGTGGTGCGCCTTCGTAGCGTTCCAAACCGCGCAAAGGACTATCAAGATGCACATCGGCTGCGTGGATGAATTTCACTTTTTCCTCCTGAAATGCGGGTGCTGGCGCTTGAAAACGTTGATTGAAGTTGACGTGATGATGTCAGTAACGCAGTGCCGCGTTATCCTAGCACCCATTGAAAATTCATCATGAACCGCTGGTTCACGTTCCCAAGGTTACTGTTATCACTATGAATCATTTGACTTCTCCCCCCTATTTACGCATCCCGCCACTGGCGCTGGCACTCGTACTCCTGCCCACCCTCACCGCCTGCGCCGGTCTCCCCAAACTGTTGCAACCTGACGCCGCGCCCGTCCCGTCCGAGGTCGCCGCCCAGCCGTCAGAAGCAGCCACGCCTGCGACCACCGTTCTCGCTGACGCCGCGCCGGAGGAACCCATCAAAGAAGTGAAACTCGCGCCCAGCGCCTTGTTTGAATGGAATGGCAACGGGCGGCGCGTGTCGCGGATCACAATTGATACCGATAAACAAAAAGCGCGTTTTTATGCCGGCAATGATGAATTGGGCTGGAGTATGGTCGCCACCGGCGTAGCGAATTATCCCACTCCCACCGGTCAATTCAACGTCATTGAGAAAGTCGAAAACAAACGCTCAAATTTGTATGGCAAGGTATTGAGCCGACGCGGTTCCGTCATTCGCACCAATGCCAAAATGGGGCGCGATTCCATTCCAGCCGGCTCACGGTTTGAGGGAGCGCACATGCCCTTTTTCATGCGGCTGACGGGCGATGGCGTCGGGCTACACGCCGGCCCCATTCCCAACCCCGGCTCACCGGCATCGCACGGCTGTATCCGCCTGCCCAGCAAATTGGCACCGGTATTGTTTAACCATGTGTCAATTGGCACCGAAGTTGCCATCAACGGCAACGGGCCGAGTTATGGCAATTATGCGCAAAAACAGCGCACTGAAGCGGCGCAAACCGCGCAGGTCACGGCACAACGACAGGCGGCTGAGAAAAAAGCGGCAGCGAAAGAAGCAGCGGCGCGTGAAGCCCGCGCTCGGCGCATTGCCGCCGCGAATGCAGCGAAAAAAGCAGCAGCGGCACGCGCTAAAGCTGCCGCTGCGACGACGGCGGCAGCCGCGCCGTCAGTCGCAGTGGTGCCCAGTCAACAACCCGTTGCGGCACGTGCCGAAGCAGTTGCGCCACCCGCTGCGCCCGTGACGCCGGCAGCGCCAGCGAGTGCAGCCCCGCCGCCGCCGGTGATTCCGTTGCCGATGCCAGAAAAACCCACTGCGCCAGCGCCAGTTGCGGCACCAGCTCCAGCGCCGGTTGTGACTCCGCCGCCCGCTCCAGCACCAGCTCCGGTAGCGCCGCCGCCCGCACCTGCACCGGCACCGCCGATCAGTGCGCCAGCTCCGGCTCCCGCGTCGCCTCCGGCGGATGCGGCACCGGCTGGAGCGCCAGCCGCGTGACGTGAGTACTGAATTAGCATTGCAAGCACATCCGCGTTTAACGCGGATTCATCTCTTGCACATGCTCGGCTTTTTTCACTTCTGCGCTCATACGATTGAGCGCGTCGTGGAATTCAGCAGCCACATCTCCATCCGCTAAATTCTGCACAAAAGGCGCGACACTCAATTGTTGCAAATACGCAAAATGTGGGTGCTCGCGCCAGCGTTCTAATAGCATCGCTTTAGTCATTTCTGGATGCGTTGCTAATACATCTAACATCTGTTTTAACACCGCCACACCCGGCTCCGTTAAACGTCGCCATGCTGGATCAATCGTGTTCGCCGTCGCCGCCAATTCAGGATGATCGAATAACAGCGCGACGAGCTGCGCGATCCGCGACGGGCGTTGAAAATCGCCCCAACTGCCCTTTTTTGCTGCCGCTTTCACCACCGGACGTGGCGCTGGCGGGAGTGCGCCAGTCAGCTCCACCCGCCGTTGTTGCAATAAATCGCGGTACACGCCCGCCGGAATTTTTTGCAGCAACCGATCTGCGACATTGGCAAACCGAGCGCGACTTTCCGTGCTGCGCAATTCCCCGACTTGCGCGGCGAGATGCGCAAATAAAAAGTCAGATAACACCGGCGCTTGTGTCAGCCGGGCGCTGAATCCGTCCGCGCCCTCGCGCCGAATCAGGCTGTCGGGATCGTCGCTTTCTGGCAGCACTAAAAAGCGCAGCGTGTGTTGTCCGGTCAGCAGCGGCAACGCGGTGTCGAGTGCTTTCCACGCCGCCGCACGTCCAGCGCGATCACCATCAAAACAAAAGGTCACATCGGACACCGTGCGCAGCAGCAGTTGCAGTTGTTCGACAGTGGTGGCGGTGCCGAGCGTGGCGACGGCGTTGGTGATCCCAAACTGCGCCAGCGCAATCACATCTAAATAACCCTCCACCACCACCAAACTCGTCAATTGGCGCGTCGCCTGCTGCGCTTCCCACAGCCCGTACAGCTCGCGCCCTTTATGAAACAGCGGCGTTTCTGGCGAGTTGAGATATTTTGGTTTGGTATCATCCAGCACGCGCCCGCCAAAACCCAGCACCCGCCCACGCCGGTCGCGGATCGGAAAGATGATGCGATGGCGGAAGCGGTCGTAGTGTTGCCCCTCTTTCTCGCTCACCAAGCCAACGGTCAGCAGCCGCTCGCGCCGCAGCGCGTCCTCGCCCAATTGGGTCAGAATTGGATTGCCGCGCAGCGGCGCAAAGCCGAGTTGATAGCGAGCGGCGATAGCACCGCTGACGCCGCGCTGTTTGAGATAGGTCACGGCGGCGGGAGCATCAGGGTGCTGGCGCAACTGGTGGCAATACAGCGCCGTCGCCTGTTCGAGCAGATGAAATAACGGGGTGTAATCGGGCGCGGGAGTGCTGGCGCTGCCCTCAACCGGAACGTCAACGCCGAGGCGAGCAGCGAGTTCTTCAACCGCTTCTCGAAACGATAAGTGGTTGTATTGCATTAAAAAACCAATCGCGCTGCCGGTCGCACTGCAGCCAAAGCAGTAATAAAACTGTTTGTCGGCGTTGACGCTGAACGAGGCGGTTTTTTCGTCGTGAAACGGACAGAGGGCTTGATAATTCTGTCCGGCTTTGCGGAGCGCGAGGCGGGAACCGATCAGCTCAACAATATCGGTTCGCGCCAGCAGGTTGTCGATAAATTCGGGGGGGATTCTGCCGGCCATTGCAACGGGCAGCGCGGCGGCTTAACTGCTTAAACGCTGTTTAATCAAGGCACTCACCGCACCCATCTCGGCGCGACCCTGCACCTGCGGACGGACGATGTTCATCACTTTTCCCATGTCATTCATGGCAGTGGCGCTGGTGGCGGTGATTGCGATGTCCAATAACTCGGCGATTTCAGCCTCGGTCAGCGGCATAGGCAAATAGCTTTGAATCACGGTTGCCTCAAAACGTTCGATCTCGGCGAGGTCTTCGCGTTTCGCAGCAGCGAATTGCGTGATCGAATCGCGGCGCTGTTTGAGCATTTTATCCAGCACCGTCCAAATTTGCGTGTTATCTAATTCAATCCGCTCATCTATTTCACGTTGTTTAATGGCGGCAAGAATTAAACGAATCACGCCCAAGCGCACTTTATCACCCGCTTTCATGGCGGTTTTCATGTCATCTTGAATACGTTGTTTGAGCATGGACAGTTCTCTATTAAAAATACAGATGAGTAGAAACAAAAAATCCAATCGTCGGCAATGGCGATTGGATTTTTGACGGCGGGAGACGGGACTTAAAACCCGCAACGTGAGCGCATGAATACGCGCTCGCGCTGCGCTGATGTCTCAATAAGGACGTTCCCAGCGCCGGGATTCACGTTGCAATTTCTTCTGGTGACGCTTGACAGCAGCAGCTTTTTTGCGCTTGCGCTCTGAGGTGGGCTTTTCATAAAACTCACGGCGGCGCACTTCGGCCAGCACGCCTGCTTTCTCGCAGGAACGCTTAAAACGCCGCATAGCGACTTCAAATGGTTCGTTTTCTTTGACGCGGACGCTGGGCATAGATAGTCCTTAAAAATCTCCAAATCGAGAGAGTTTGAGTAAAAAAGATTGATGAGTTTAACGGAAAGCAGACGGCTATTGCAAAATCTTGGCGCTCAAGACACGCCATTCTGGTCGGTCAAAAAAAACTGGTAATGATTTTTGCCGGTCAATTTGACCCGATACATGGCTTGATCCGCTTGGCGCAGCAGTTGATCGCCGTCCACCATTTCCGCCTGCGGGTAAAACGTGACGCCGATGCTGGCTGAAACTTGCAGCGTCATCTCGCCAATCAGCACCGGCTGGGAAGCCGCCGTCAGCAAGCGCGTCAGCAGCGGCACACAATCATCTTCGGTTGTTAAATCAATGAGTACGGCGACAAACTCATCGCCACCCAGCCGCGCCAGCGTGTCGCCCTGCCGCAGCGTTTGTTTCATCCGCGTTGCGATCACGATCAAAAACTGATCGCCAACGTCATGTCCGTGCGTGTCGTTAATCGCTTTGAATCCATCGAGATCGAGATAGACCAACGCCAACCGCTGCTCGCGCTGTGCGGTCTGCGCCATATCGCGCCGCAGACAATCTGCCAGCAGCACCCGATTTGGCAAGGTGGTCAGCGGATCGTAATAGGCGATGTGTTCAAGCTGGTTTTGATACTCCTTGAGCGCGGTGATGTCACTCAGCACGACGCGGTTGACGGGCGCTTCGGCAGGAATCGACCACTGAGTGATTGACGGATGCAGATCGGTAGTCGCCTCCAGCCGCGCCCAAAACAACGCGCCGTCCACCTTCACCATGCGCAGCTCGCAGCTTTGCGGCGCACCCGCTAACCCGCGACTGAATAAATCGGCTCGTGGCGTGGCGGCAGTTTTCGCCAACTGTTTGCGGTACAAATAAAAGCAATCTTGATCGTCGTTGAGAATAAAGCGCGTGAATAACTGTCCGAGCAGTGCGCCTTTCGGTACGCCGAGCATCACCGCCGCCGTCAGGTTGATTTCTAAAATCAATCCGGTTGCAGACAGCGTGCAATAGCCGACCGGAGCGCGGTCGTAGAGATCGAAATAACGCGCCCGAATCGCCTCATTTTCCTCCTGTGCGTGCCGCAACTCCTCGTTTTGCATCGTTAATTCAATCTGATGCACCCGTAGTTGATGGATGATGTGTTGAATGTCGGCGGGCGCGAGCGTCGCTAAATCTGCCACCAGCGGCGGAGGTTCCGCGCCATCCCGAATGCGCTGTTCGGCTTGCTGGCGCAACACCTGTTCAGTGCTGAATGGTGGGATTAACACTGCGCCGGTGCGCCCAGACCAGTGCAACTGTTTTGATCAATACTGCTGTTTTTCAACATCTTAAACATCCGCTGTTTCATACACTGCGCTTAACGCGCCCATTCCGTCGTCGCCAGTGCGTACACCAGCCCCGCCTCGTTAATCAGCGCAGTCGCACTGATCCAGACTTCTAAAATAGACCCTTCTTTGGTCAGGCGCTGGCTGCAAAACGGCTCCAGCTTGCCAATCGGGTGCAGCGGCGGCATCCGCGCCAAATCATCCGCTCGCCGTGCAACTGGAATGCGCTCGCGGGCATTCATCCGCAGCGCCTCAGCTTCGCTCCAGCCATACAGCCGCACCGCGCCGGGATTCCACGCCAAAATCTGCCCCTCTAAATCCTGCATCGTGATGGCATCGTGGGCATCGCGCACAATCACCGCCAGCCGCAGCATGTCGTTGGATTGGCGCAACGATTCTCGCGCCTGCACGATTTCAGTGAGATCGACAAAGGTAATCACCGCGCCCTCAATCACATTTTCCAACGTGCGATACGGATGAATCCGCAGCGCGTACCACACGCCAGTCGTGGTCTGCACTTCCAGCTCGCGGGGAATCAGCGAGTCCAGCACCGCCTGCGTGTCCGTCACCAGCCGGTCATAGCCGACCAGATTGGACAAAATGTGCCCAACCGGGCGTCCGATGTCGCTCAAAATCAAATTGATGATCTGCGTCGCCGCTGGCGTAAAACGCAAGATGCGCAATTGATGATCGACATAAATTGTGCCGATGCCCGTACCCGCCAATAAATTATTCATATCGTTATTGGCGCGTGATAAATCCGCCACGCGGTTTTGCAATTCGGCATTGACCGTCGCCAATTCTTCATTGACAGATTGCAATTCCTCTTTGGACGTTTCCAGCTCCTCGTTGGTGGATTGCAATTCTTCATTAACCGATTGCATTTCCTCATTAGAGGATTTCAATTCTTCATTGATGGTTTCCAATTCTTCATTGGAAGTCTGGAGAAATTCCTCTTTAGCGTGCAATTCCTGTTTTAGCGCCACAATCCGCGCATCGACGTTCGTATTTAATTCAGTATTTGCAGCGGCATTTTCAGATGACGCCATTGCCAATGTCGCTGCCGCAACGGTTGGCGTTGGTTCCAATATCACTAAATACAGCAATACGTCATTGCTAAAAGTCGCAGTGGTCATCACTTGGCGAATGCTTAAATCAACACGGATAAAATCGCCATTGGTTTTCACCCGCAGCCCGCTGCGCCGCACCGTCTCCCGCGTTTCCACTGCCTGATGCAGCGCCAGCGTCAGCTCGTGCCGCAACCCTTCTCGCGCCATTTTGAGCAGATTGTTGACGCCAATTTCGCCCGGCGTCGGCTCCAAATACTGACCGCTGCGCCCGTGCAAATAGAGAATGTCGCCCTGCGCATTGACGAGCGCGGCAGCCAGCGTGACCGCTTGCAGCAACGCCTGCTCGGTCATATCGCGCAGTGACGGCAGCGCGGACGCGGTGGGTTTGGCGGGCGGCGGCGACTGATGCGCGACCGCATCGGCTGCCAGCATCGGCGGTAAAAACCGCTCCAGCGACGGGCGCAGTGCCCCGAAATGATCGTTTTGGCGTCGATAAATTTTCTGTTTGCGATTGAGTACACCAAACAGATCGTGAAATTCGCCCACCGTTTCCGAGGTGCCCAGCACCAGCGTTCCGCCGGGTTTGAGCGCGTAGTGAAACAGCGGAATCAGCTTTTTTTGCAACTCCGCGCCGAGATAAATCAACAAGTTGCGGCAGCTAATCAGATCAAGTTTGGAAAACGGCGGGTCTTTAATCAGGCTGTGCGGCGAAAAGATCAGCAGATCGCGGACGGTTTTGTGAATCCGATACGCATCGCCGCCCGGCTCCAGCGTGAAAAATCGCTCCAAGCGTTCCGGCGACAAGTCAACGGCGATGCTGGCGGGATAAACACCAGCGCGAGCAAACGCGATGGCTTGGCTGTCGATGTCGGTTGCAAAAATCTGTATCCGCACCCGCTGCCGCTGCGTCTCCTGCTGTTCGGCCAGCAACATGGCGAGCGAATAGGCTTCCTCACCAGTGGAGCAACCCGTGACCCAAATGCGGATCGGCGTATCGGGCGAGCGATTGACAAAGAGCGCCGGAATCACCGTTTCTTGAATGTAATTAAACGCGGCGGGATCGCGGAAAAAGTTGGTCACGCCAATTAACAGGTCACGAAATAGCGCCTCCACTTCGGCGGGAATCTGCTGCAATTGCGTGACGTAGCTGTAGAGATTATCGACCTGATGCACCGCCATCCGTCGCTCAATACGGCGATGAATGGTGCTGGGTTTGTACTGCGAAAAGTCGTGGCCAGTTTGGGCGCGGAGCAGCGCAAAAATCTTTTGCAGAGCGCGGTCAGTGTGCGGAGCCAAAAGCGTGCCGGAGTTGCGCGGGCGACTGAAAGCGTGAACCACATACGCGATGAGTTGGGCGGGCATTTCCGCTGGCGGCAGCTCGTAATCCACCAAGCCAGTGGCAATGGCGCTGCGCGGCATTCCGTCGTATTCGGTGGAATCTGGCGTTTGCGCCATCACCAAACCGCCCTCGCCTTTGATCGCCCGCACGCCCAACGTGCCATCGCTGCCGGTGCCAGACAGCACGATGCCGATGGCTTTGCTGTGCTGATCAAGCGCCAGCGAGCGGAAAAAGTAATCAATCGGCAGCCGCTGCCCACGCGGAGCGATGGGTTCAATTAATTGCAGTGCGCCGTTGACGAATAACATATCGCGGTTGGGTGGAATGATGTAAGCGCAATTGGGCTGCACCACCATGCCATCTTTCACTTCAAAGACCTGCATCCGCGTATAGCGCCGAATCAAATCGGTGAGAATACTTTTGTGATCGGGCGCTAAATGCTGCACCAATACAAACGCCATATTGGGATTAGTATCGGCCGGCATTCCCGAAAAGAACGCCTCGAATGCCGCCAATCCACCAGCGGAAGCGCCAATGCCCACGATGGGGAAATTGTCCAATGGCGGCAGCGCGTTTTCTGCTGGCGCAATGGGCGCGGCTTCATTCGGTATCAATGCAATTTCTTTGTGAGTTGTCATCCAATTCTCGTGAGTGAGCCGCCATTACAACGCCTAATAATAAGGCGTTGTTCATTAAATAACTTTTAACTACATCACATTTATTCTGGACGAAAACCATGCGCGTATTAGGAATTGAAACATCCTGTGATGAAACGGGAATTGCCATTTATGACGGCGAGCGCGGACTGCTGGCGCATTCACTCTACAGCCAAGTCGCGCTCCATGCGCCCTACGGCGGCGTCGTGCCCGAGCTGGCGTCCCGCGATCACATTCGCAAAACGCTGCCGCTGATTCGACAAGTGCTTGATGAAGCTGGACTTCTCGCCAGCGCGATTGACGGCGTGGCATTTACTGCCGGGCCCGGCTTGATCGGCGCGTTATTGGTGGGCGCGGCGCTGGGGCGCAGTCTCGCGTGGGGCTGGAACGTGCCCGCCATCGGCGTTCACCACATGGAAGGGCATTTGCTCGCGCCGCTGCTCGAAACACCCGCGCCAGAATTTCCGTTTGTCGCCCTGCTCGTGTCTGGCGGACACACGCAACTGATTGATGTGCAAGCAATTGGGCGCTATCGGCTGCTCGGCGAATCGGTCGATGATGCGGCCGGCGAAGCGTTCGATAAAACCGCCAAAATCCTCGGCTTGCCGTATCCGGGCGGGCCCGAATTGGCAAAGCTCGCCGAATTGGGCGACCCGACGCGGTTTCGCTTTCCGCGTCCGATGACCGACCGCCCCGGCTTAGATTTCAGTTTTAGCGGCTTAAAAACTTTTGCACTCAATACGTTACAGCACGAGCTGCCCCAAGCTGCCGATCCCGCGCAAACTCGCGCCGATATTGCACGAGCGTTTGAGGACGCGGTGGTCGATACGCTGATCATCAAATGTCGGCGGGCGCTGCGCGAAACCGGACAGCGGCGGCTGATTGTTGCCGGCGGCGTCAGCGCCAATCAGCGGCTGCGCGAACGCTTGACGGCGGCGCTGCACGCGGATCGCGCCACAACTTTTTATCCGCGTTTGAGTTTTTGCACCGATAACGGCGCGATGATCGCATTCGCAGGTTGGCATCGTTTAATGGCTGGTCAATCCGAACCATTGCAATTCACACCGCGAGCGCGTTGGCAATTATCTGAATTGCCGCCGTTATAACGTTTGGACTTTTATGTCGTGAACAATAGCGTTTTGAAGCGAGCAAAGTTTCGCAAAAAACGCTATTATTATCTCACCTTTTTTTGTGAGTATTCACCAATGACGCTGTACGCTGAACTGAAAAACGTGCGCAGTGAAGAAGATGTGAAAGATGCGTATATTAAAGCCTTGGGCTTAAAAAGCTACACCAAGGGTTTAATTGATTTGCAAACCAATGAAATCTGGTTTGAAGCGAAGGACACCAGCAAGCATTCCAGTTATGCGATGTTCACGCAATTGCTGCATTATGTGCAGGATGCGTTGAATAAAGGTGAGCCGATTCCACCGTTATTGGCAGTGATTGATACTGAAAAAGCTGCGGTAATGAAAAGCGCAGACGTGCTGCCGTTTTTAGCCAAGAAAACGATTCCGTGGGGCAAATCCGCCAGCAAATACACGCCGGAAGCCTTGGAAGCGGTTTCGGCATATATCGGCACCTATTTTGTCTCGTTTCGTTTAGAAACGCACGAAGACGAATTTATTGCCACCATCAAAACTGCCATTCAAACTGGCGAAATCATTCGGATTCAAATCACGCCGGATAATTTGAAGCAGGTATTTGATAAATGGGTCACGATGATTGGGCGCGAGATTCATGGCGTGAGCGCAGATGATTATGCGCTGCTCTTTTTTGCCGACATTATGAATGATGGCACCGTATCATCTTATCAAGAGATTCCCGCCAAGTTAATTTTTGTAGACGGCAAGCCAGCATTTATGTTGGAGGGCAAGGTTTGCGAATTGGGGAATAAAGAAGGTTATCGCCGGTTTTGGGCAATTTATCATCGTCCGCCGCAAGAAGAACATCGCAACTATTTATTGGAACGGCGCGATAGTTTAATTCCTTTGAATGAGCGCAGCTTTAAGGGCGCATATTATACGCCGCTCAATGTGGTGGATCGGGCTTATGACAAACTCGCCGAGGTGCTGGGAAAGAACTGGCAGAAAAATTATCTCGTCTGGGATATGTGCTGCGGCGTTGGCAATTTAGAAGTGAAGCATTCCAATCACCGCAATCTGTTTATGAGCACGTTAGATGTTGCGGATATTGATGTGATGCGCGCAACGAAAACCTGCGTTGCCGCCACGCGCTTTCAATATGATTATTTGAATGATGATATTACCGCTGACGGCAAGATTGATTACAGCCTCACCAATAAACTGCCGCAAGAATTACGCGATGCAATTCACGCCGGCAAAAAGATTGTGGTGTTGATGAATCCGCCGTATGCGGAGGCAACAAGCTCAGATAATGTGAGTTCTGGAGGCAAGGCACAAGCGAGTAAAACAGGCGTGGCAAAAACTAAATTTGCCACAACTGCAATGGCAGTGTATGGCAAAGCCAGTAACGAACTTTTTACTCAGTTTGTGGCGCGAGTTGCAACAGAAATGCCTACTGCAACGCTGGCAATGTTCAGTACGTTAAAATATGTCAGTTCGCAAACGATGGACGTTTTCCGTAGCGTTTGGAATGCAAAATATTTAGGCGGATTTGTTGTACACAGCAAAGCATTTGATGGCTTGAATGGTGATTTTCCGATTGGCTTTTTGGTGTGGAAAACCGATCAGTTGACTAAAAATAAACAGCCAATTACTGATATTTGCGTAGAGGTTTTTGATAAGACTACACAAGCTATCGGTGAAAAAAACTTTTATAATTTACCGAATGAGAAGCTGTTGACCAACTGGATTGAACGCCCCAAAAAAAATGCAACTGAAGTTATCCCATTAAAAAATGCAGTAACACCTGCTACAACAACCAAAGATTTAAGGGGCACTAAATGGTCAAATGATGCCATCGCGTGGATAAATATAGCTGGAAATGATTTACAGCAATCTAGTTTAGTTTTTCTTCTTTCATCTGGATTTGGTAGCGGAAGAGGTCTTTTTGTCAATCCCGACAATCTTTGGCAAGCCGCTGTTATCTTTGCGGTGCGCCGTTTAATTAAACCCACTTGGTTGAATGACCGCGATCAATTTTTACAGCCGACAGGTGAATTAACGGATGAATTCAAACACGATTGCTTGATCTGGATGCTGTTTAACGGCAGCAATCTCACCGCCAGCGCCGACGATTTAGAATGGAATGGCGCAACGTGGTCAATCGTCAATCATTTTATTCCGTTCACGGAAACCGAGGTCAACGCACCAGCGCGGTTTGAATCTGATTTTATGGTGCGCTATTTGAAAGGCAAAAAGCAGTCACCTGAAGCAAAAGCGGTGCTCGCAGCAGGCAAACAACTGTGGCTGGCATATTTCGCTCAGATTGATAATCACACTGTGCGCAGTGCATTAAAACTCAATCGCCCTGATGTCGGTTGGTATCAACTCCGCAACGCTTTGAAAAAGCGCAATGACAGCGGCGATGAATTGCCGGTGAGTTTTGCTGCGTTTGAATTGGCATATAAAACCTTGACCGATAAATTGCAGCCGCTGGTGTATGAATTGGGTTTTTTGAGACGGTAAGCATTATGATCACAGCCATTGATTCCGAAGCCGCTTGCAAGACACAACTGCCGCCGCATTGTTTATTAGAACACAGCGATAATTTCATTCCAGCGCATGAGCGCAGTTTTAAGGGCGCGTATTATACGCCGCTCACTGTGGTGGAGCGGGCTTATGACAAACTCGCCGAGGTGCTGGGAAAGAACTGGCAGAAAAATTATCTCGTCTGGGATATGTGCTGCGGCGTTGGCAATTTAGAAGTGAAGCATTCCAATCACCGCAATTTATTTATGAGCACGTTAGATGTTGCGGATATTGATGTGATGCGCGCAACGAAAACCTGCGTCGCCGCCACGCGCTTTCAATACGATTATTTGAATGATGATATTACTGCTGACGGCAAAATTGATTACAGCCTCACCAATAAACTGCCGCAAGCGTTGCGCGATGCAATTCACGCCGGCAAAAAGATTGTGGTGTTAATCAATCCGCCGTATGCGGAAGCGGGAACAAATGTTAGCTGTACAGATAAGGCTGGCGTGGCAAAAACAAAGTTTGCCGCAACAGCAATGAATCGTTATGGTAAAGCCAGCAACGAGCTGTTTACGCAGTGTTTAGCTAGAATTGCGCTAGAAATACCAACAGCAACAGTGGCGATATTCAGCAAGTTGAAGTATATCAACGCGCCGAATTTTGAGAAGTTTAGACAGGTTTGGAACGCAGAATATCTTGGCGGCTTTGTCGTGCATAGCAAGGAATTTGATGGCTTGAAAGGTGATTTTCCGATTGGCTTTTTGGTGTGGAAAACCAATCAAAACGCCAAAAAGAAACGGTCGTTTGACGCGATTTCCGTTGAAGTTTTTGATAGAAATACACGACCGATTGGAGAGAAAGTCTTTTACAATTTACCGAACATCACTTTTCTTAACAGTTGGATCATTCGACCAAAGCCTAATAAAGCGGATGCTGTGGCTTTGAAAAATGCGGTTTCGTGCGCAACATCACAAATCAGCAGAACAACTTGGTCAGATAATGCAATTGCTTACATGCTGTGTGATAGCAATGATATGCAACACGCCAGCCAAACCGCATTGTTTTCTTCTGTGTATAGAGTTGGGCATGATGGCGGTTTTTATGTCAATCCCGATAATCTTTGGCAAGCCGCCGTCATCTTTGCGGTGCGCCGTTTAATTAAACCCACTTGGTTGAATGACCGCGATCAATTTTTACAGCCAACTGGTGAATTAACGGATGAATTTAAACACGATTGTTTGATCTGGATGCTGCTTAACGGCAGCAATCTCACCGCCAGTGCCGATGGTTTAGAATGGAATGGCACAACGTGGTCAATCGTCAATCATTTTGTTCCGTTTACGGAAACCGAGGTCAACGCACCAGCGCGGTTTGAATCTGATTTTATGGTGCGCTATTTGAAAGGCAAAAAGCAGTCACCTGAAGCAAAAGCGGTGCTCGCAGCAGGCAAACAACTGTGGCTGGCATATTTCGCTCAGGTTGATAATCACACTGTGCGCAGTGCATTAAAACTCAATCGCCCTGATGTCGGTTGGTATCAACTCCGCAACGCTTTGAAAAAGCGCAATGACAGCGGCGATGAATTGCCGGTGAGTTTTGCTGCGTTTGAATTGGCATATAAAACCTTGAGCGATAAATTGCAGCCGCTGGTGTATGAATTGGGTTTTTTAAGACGGTGAGCATTATGATCACAGCCATTGATTCCGAAACCGTTTGCAAGACACAACTGCCGCCGCAGTGTTTATTAGAACACAGCGATAATTTCATTCCAGCGCATGAGCGCAGTTTTAAGGGCGCGTATTATACGCCACTCATTGTGGTGGAGCGGGCTTATGACAAACTCGCCGAGGTGTTGGGAAAGAACTGGCAGCAAAATTATCTCGTCTGGGACATGTGCTGCGGCGTTGGCAATTTAGAAGTCAAGCATTCCAATCACCGCAATGTATTTATGAGCACGTTAGATGTTGCGGATATTGAGGTGATGCGAGCAACGAAAACCTGCGTTGCCGCCACGCGCTTTCAATATGATTATTTGAATGATGATATTACTTCTGATGGCAGAATTGATTACAGCCTCACCAATAAAGTGCCGCAAGCGTTGCGCGATGCAATTCACGGCAAAAAGATTGTGGTGTTAATCAATCCGCCGTATGCGGAGGCGACAAACGCCGATAATCCTGCAACTGGTTCTGGTGCTAAAAATAAAACCGGCGTGGCAAAAACTCAATTTGCTGCTACAGCAATGGCGCATTACGGCAAAGCCCGCAATGAATTGTTTACGCAGTGTTTAGCCAGAATTGCGCTGGAACTCCCAACGGCAATCGTCGCGGTATTTAGCACTCTCAAATATATTAACGCGCCGAATTTTGAGAAGTTTAGACAGGTTTGGAATGCTGAATATCTGGGTGGTTTTGTGCTGCCCAGCAAGGTTTTTGCAGGGTTGAAAGGCAATTTTCCGATTGGTTTTTTAATCTGGAACACGGATCAAACTGCGCGGCAAAAAACGCCAATCACTGCCATCTCCGTTGCGGTGTTTGATAAACATTTACAACCAAGTGCTGAGAAGCGTTTTTATAGTTTACCCAGCAGCAGTTATTTGAATGTGTGGTTAAAACGTCCACCAGCAAATACGGTTGCAGTGGTACCGTTAAAAAATGCGGTGATTCCAACTACTGGCAAGGCGTGGATTTCAACTTGGTCTGACAAGGCAATTGCCTACATGTATTGCGGCGTTAATGATCTGCAACATGCTACCCAGCAAACGGTTTTATTTTCTTCTGTGTACAGCGGCGGGCATGGTTTTTATGTCAATCCTGATAATCTTTGGCAAGCCGCCGTCATCTTTGCGGTGCGCCGTTTAATTAAACCCACTTGGTTGAATG
>NZ_NRRQ01000021.1 GCF_016583745.1 Chromatium okenii | reverse complement strand
TTTGGAACGCTACTTCTATCGAACTGGAATAAGCATTATGGAAGCAAAAAATAAGATCGTGCGCAGTGCCGTGCGATTTTATTTATCAGCACCATTGTATGGCTTGTTCGCAACTGCGTAACTCCTAATTTGTTCAAAAGCAATGATTTTTCGTAAAAGTTTAGACTTTTCAATAGCTGTCTCCAGCAGAGTAAGATCATCGCGCAGTTCTTTAACTGATAAATCACCAGTGAGAATATGATTGACAACCGCTCGTAAATTATTGAGCGGCGTTTCTTTTTTCAATCGCACACTTTCAGATTGCGTTAATGCTGTGAGCTTGCGAAACAGCGCATTCATACCGCTCTTTTCAAGTTCATCAGCATTATTGTCATGTTCTTCAGCATAGCGGACTGAAACTGTGAGCACCTCTAATTGATCATTGCACTGTTTTTTTTCAAGCTGAACAATTTGATCATAAGTGTATTTGCTCATCATAGCTCGATCGCTATCCGATTTCATTACGAGTTGATAAATAAGTTCTCCAGCATCATTTTTATCTACCTCAGTAACATCGCAGCGAGTAATAACCACCTCAACGCGCTTGCCTTTTTGCAGCAAATCAGCAATTTCCTCTAAATCGGTAGCGCGTCCGGGTTGATTCGAACTTATTGGATATAAAATCAAATCAGCAGCATCAACATAATCCTGTGCCAATTGACCTTTTGGTTCGGTTCTGGAATGCAATCCCGGCGAATCAATCCAAGTGAGACCAGACAGTTTAAACCCTTGAATAAATGAAGTTGTTTCACAAGCGCCAACAGCAAACTTGCGTTGTTCGGCTAAATTACGTTGTGCGTCTAATTTACGTTTTTCTTCTAATTCAGCCGCTGTTAATTCCGCTTCTGGTTTTTTTGCATCTTCTGCGATTGCTTCACAAAAAAATTCAGGTGTCGGTTCAGCCGCATCAATAATTGAGCGGTTTGGATCGCCATGTCCGTAGGCAACATAATTCCCAATCGCACTCTTTCCGGCCTTGACCTTGCCATAGACATAAACCAGTAGTGAATCACCAAACTGCTCTCGAAATTCAGTGTTCCGTTGCTGGCGACTCACATCTTCTCGCCATTTTGCTAAACTGGCAGCTATTTTTATATTGGTGTTGATAACCGCTTGAGTGAGGAAGTTATCCTCTTTTAATCCCGAATTATTTGAAGCAATTGATACCGAGCGTGCCAATTCACTAAGCGCACGCTCTAATGTTTTCTCACGAGGTTTTATATCAACCTTTGCTGCATTAAACTCGCCACGCAATTGAGCCAAGGCAGTCAGTAAGTTTTGTCGTGGTGAAACGGAAAACACGGTACATAACCCTAAAAACAGCGCATCATCATCTAATTCTGATAACGCTTGAACTGCTGTCAGTTCATCTTCTAACTTACGCGATCGCAACCATTTTACTAAAGTACCATTACGCGCATATTCTAAAATCTCAAGCGTAAAATGCTCTCTTATTTCCTGCATGTTTTTTGCACGAATGCCACCGATAGGTAAATCAAACTTTATATTCTTTTTGATAGCCATTGTGACCTTCTTGTGTATAAAACGCGGTGTTAAGCTGATCGGTTAGCGTAAAACGCTTTTGATCTGCTGGATTAAATGCTGGATGGATGATGTTGACAATTGACGAGTGTCTAATGGCGTGTGGTGACAACGCGGGCAAGCTCTAAAAAACTCACCCGCAAATAACACATCACTTTTAGGCGTTACGGTTTTTGACCAACCGCAATTGGGGCAGGTATAGCGAATTGGAGCGGGAGGAATTGGCATCGTGCAATGCTAATGACAACTTAAATAGAAGACAGCCGATATTTGATTGATTCCAATGCAGCGCGATCCGAAGTCAATGCTTGTGATTGCTTACCCAAAGCACGGGATTGTTCAACAAACGCCGTTTCAATTGGCGCAAATGCTTGTTTAATTGCTGCTAAATAACCATCTTCAAACTCTCTTTCTAAACGAGTTGCCTGTTGTTCAACCGCGTCTTGAATTGCGCGGACCTGTGCTTCTATCTGCCGAATTTGTGCCTGTTCTGCTTCCTGTGCTTTATAATAATCTCAAATGCTACTAATAATGGTAATGGCTGGCCCAATCCAAGGAATTGCTTTGCCAGTCGTTTGTCCTGCCGTGGTAGCAATTTTTCCATTCCTTTAACGCCGATTTAAGTATGTAGCGATATTTTAATTTTATTCTATCATATGACCATTACCCAAGATTGAAATAAACAACTACAGCTTAGAAGAACACTGACACAGTGGATCATTCGATGCGCGTCCACATATCGAACAGGGTTTGTAGTACAAACGTTCTCGATCTTGATATTCAGGAGGATTCAAACGGCGGTCAAAATACTCAGGTGCATATTCGTCAAGTAATTCTCCCGGCACCAGTTTACTATCTTTCCTATTAGCAATATTAGAACGGATAGTAAGTTCACCACGCTGGCGTGATGATATTTTTAAGAGGGTATCATCAGTTTTGTTGCCACCATCACTATCAGCAACTGTCAATCCGAACTCCAGATCATGCACTTCTTTTTTATCATAATCACACTTATTAATTGATCGGGCATGAGCAGTTAGGATTAAATTATCATTAATACTAACATCCAATTCTAGCCTTTCTTGGAATAGCTTTGCCTTTGCGTCAACCTCAACAACCAGATTTTCGAGAGGAATACGCACATCGTTTTTAAGGATGTTAATACCCGGTCGCACTGGCGACACAAGCTGGAATTTTGCATTACCATCACGCGGATCAACACAATACAGATGAAAATTACTCGAATGAATATCGCCTTCTCCCGGCATTGCAGTGCCAGCCTTAATAACTGGTAAATATGAATTCCTTGCCAGCAGTAACTCTACATTTTTAGCGAGTTGTAACCTTACCTCATCATGTGCAATCCATGCAGCCCCCTCGGCAATTAGTGTGCTAGTGTGCTCAGAAACTTCGACCCGCTGTGGGCCAAACCACTCATGTAAACGCGATTTAATTGCTGGCATATTAACCATACCACCAGTTGCCAAACAAAGAGCAATCTGGGCTGGTGCCACGTCTGTCTCATTCAATACTTTACGAATTCGATTTAATCCTTTAGTCAACAAGGGATCAGTTATTTCTTCGAGTATTTCCTGTGTAAGGCGAAACTGTAGGTCTTCATCCGTCATGTCGGGAAAAAAGCAGGGAACGTAAATTTCGACACTCTTACGAGTGGAAAGATCGATCTTAGCGCGTTCACAGCGATGGAGTAGCCGTATCCACGCATCGGGCTGAATTTTTACCGTATCATCTAGTCCTCGATCTTGAAGCACACGTCGAACAATTTCGTTACGGATCAAATCATCAAAATGATCACCGCCAACTTCACTGGTGCCGTCATTGCGTATTTGCACTAACATCCCGTTAGTGAGTTGGCATAATGTTAGATCAAGCGTTCCTCCACCCCAATCAAATACCAATAAAAGTTCACGGTTATAGTGTCGTAATGCAGCAGTTACATCTGTTTGAGAACGTAGAAAACCGTACAGTGCCGCGAGTGGCTCATGTATATATTGCACAATACCTATACCTACACGACGAAAAGCATCTCGTAAAGCAACTCGCCAACGCCCATTAGTATCCACAGGAATAGTCACTACTGCATGAGTAATGGTGTCGATTTCACGGTATTGATTTGCGGTAGCTTGGCTAATAACATACTTGACAACATCAGAAACTACATCTATCGGATTAAGACGCAAGCCTTCAACATAAATACTTTCCTGTCCGAGAAACATCTTTGGTGAGGAAACGACATTCCCCTTAATTCCTAAACCAGCTTCACTACGTCGCTCTTTTGCTTTTTTCCCAACTATAGTTTTACCACCTTCATAACAAACAACAGACGGAATAGGAAGCCCTTCTTCATCCAGTGCGTTGATGGCGCGATCAGCAACAATGACTGCAATCAAACTGTTTGTTGTTCCGAAATCAAATCCCACAACTGCCATTTTATTGCTCCATTCCTAGTTGTTCTATTTCTATTTTTAATTCTTCTAATGCACGTTCGGCATGATCTTCCATGACAGCAATTTTTGGAGGGTTACGCCGCAAAGCTTGAAGTCCATCAGTAAGAAGTTCTGTTCCAGATTTTAATCGTCTTAATAGACGCCCCCGTAAAATATTCATATCCTCGTACAGATGAATTCGAGTTTCTCTGTGACGTTGCTGTTCAGTAGCAAGTTCATCTCCCAACGCCTGAATACGCATATCACGTTCAGAAATAATAGCTTTCAGATTAGCATTTTCAGTCTGCAATTGTGCGTGGCATTGTTGTAACCTATCTTTTTCTTTTAGCGCGCTCTCAGCAATACGCGCTTTTTTGCTGACAGATTGAGCGAAGATTCTACCTATCACCCCCGCATTCATCGAATTAATGCTAGTCAAACAACGTAAAATTTCTGTGTCATCGATCACTTCTTTACAGCTTGGCTCCCAAAACGAATCGAATAGGTCTTGTGTCACTTGTTGTATTGAAAGTGCGCGGTTTTCTACAAACCATAACGCTAGGCAACTAACAGCATTAGCGCATAGTTCGCTAGATTCTTTCTTAGATAGCTTCTCACCGTTGAATACGATTTCATCGAGGATAGCAGCTTCAGGTTGGGCTACTCGTTTCAATGCCGCCGCTGGCATTAGAGCGTCAGGTAAATTCTTTACTGTATCAATCAGTTCGATTGGACTAAATAGTGGATGTGCCAGCAATACATCACGAATAAAATCTTGCAAAGTATTCTTCATTGTTTGATTGGTTATTTCACGCACTACGAATAATAGTTGCACTGGTACAGCCAGCAAAATATCTGCTCTAGCCAATTCTAACAATCGCTTAGGTTCACTTGGCTCCAGTTTTACAAAATCCTTTTTCAGTTTGGAAGAATCAATACGTTGTCCTTTCCGTTTGTAAGCAAAATCAATAAAATCTACAATGCTTTCCAATTTCTGACTTGTTGTTTTTTTAGATGATGGAGGAGAGGCCGAAGTAGCAGTTATTGTCACTTCCGCCGTACTGAGATTATTACTATGGTTGCCTTTGCAGGATTGCCGTCCTTGCGACCGTGCAGGCTTACCCTCAGTAATTACTCCAGTCTTTTTATCCTTGATAGTAACCTTATCATTACCCGACATGATTTTTACTTCTCACTGTTTACTCGATGTAACAGACATTCTGCCCAACTTCCCAACTGTGAATTACCACGCAGTTCTCGTGCATGTCGTTTAGCATCATTTATTTCATTGATACTTGCATAATATTCGGCAAGTAAGACGTGTAGTTTGGTACGATCTAAATCAGGCAACCCGCTAAATTTCATCATCTGTTCGATCTCAGAAATTTCTGCACTGAGTATTCCATTGCTAGAGATGCTCCAACGCAGTATATGCTCGGTTTGATTATCAGTCAATAGCTTTTCAAAGCGATCATCAAACGGATCAGATAGTAAATTACAGGCACTGCCTGCATTCCCTTTAATCCACAGCGAAAAGCGTTGGGCAGCAATTCTCATGCGAGTTTTATCCAACTGTCGAATTACTTGAGCATCGAAATTATTCAGATGAAAAGCAATTAAGCCACAGATCGTCCGTGCCAATGGACGGTTGAAATGCTGGATAACATCCATTGCTGAATTAAATTTTGCACGGTATTCAGCATAAGGCAATGATACTGTTGGATTTTGCTCTTTGATGCGAACAGCAGTAAAATATTCGTAGATACCGTTTGCATACCCTACAGCCGTTGGGTAGTCATGCGCCGCTGTATTAAATGCCTCTAAAGCATCCCGATCAAACTGTTTCAGACGAGCTATATTTAAAAAACATTCGTCAACTCCATCTAAATCTTTTGTATCAGCAACTTCAAAGTGTAGGTTAAATTCTGCTGCGATAGTCTTGTTTGCCAATTTTACAATCACAGTATCGTTTTTGAAATTACAAAGCTGTTCACATACTTGATTAGGGGTTACAGACATTGTATTGATCCAAGCAGAATCACAATGAAGAAAACTAATTTCATCAAGTGTTAGTTTACAGGTGATGCGCTCTCGATTAGTACCAACTTCACGTCCTCGTATCAATAATATAGGTCTCTTTTGCGGGTGCTTTTCAAACAAATGATTACGCAATTCTTCAGGCGACAAAAAACTATCAGAGCAATGTTTACAGGGATAGCGAGTTGGCTCCAAAAAAACTAAATCATCCAGACCTTGTGGCTCGTGAAATTCGATGTAACCAGTATGCCAAAATCCCATTATTATGTTCCTAATAGAGACGAATTAGTAGGTGAATAAATTGTGCCAATCGTTCTCCCTGCCTAAGTTGTTCAATCACGCGAGTGTAAAAATGGTTTTGATTCATGGATTAACGCTCATTGGCTGCTGCGCCAAGCCACGACTTAAAGCGATCGCGTATGCAGCATCGAACCAGTCGCGGTCGAAAGCGCGCACAGTACGGAATTCATAAATTAGCCGTTCATCAGTGGAGATGCCGTGCAAATAGCAATACATCAGCAGTCTTTACTGTCGACTATGCTTATATATTATCCGCTTCTATTGCATCAAGCCCCGGCGTGTCAGTAAAAATAAACTGATGATGTGACAGCTCTGCTTTTTTGGTGGTAGTCCGAACTGGACCAGTTGCAAAAACCTCGTTCTCAAGTTGATCGGTCAACGCATTGAGTAATGAACTCTTACCCGCGTTAAGCATCCCGCAAGCAATTACCTTAAGTGCTTGTTCCTTCATCTGGAGCGCAGCAGCGAGTGTTTCGCGGGAATCTCTTGTGTTCGGTAAAAAGTTCTCAAAGATTTCCTCAACGTGTGGCTCAAAAATACTCATGTCTTTTTTCCTATAGTTTACTTGTGAACTGTTAGTGAATACGTTATCACTTTTTTGTTTGTTGGTGTCAATTTTCTGTAAAAATTAACACGGTTCAGTGGTTGTTTAATTCACCTTGTCAAAATCGCAATTCATTCACAGAGTTTTGATGCTGCTTCTCTATTGAATGGCACGCGGGCGACGCGAAATTCCTCCAACCGCGCTCCGCAATTGCGCATGTCCTCAGCGGTCAATTCCTGTCCGCGCAAATCGGCTGGTAAATCAATGGATAAATGGAGATAGCGCCCACCGCGAGCGCAGACCTCGGCGGCAAGATTGACCGGCAGCGAGCCGATCACGATGTCGCCGGGCGCGATGCTGGCAGGATCAAGATGGATCACGACCGCGTCAACGTTGAGACCTTCTTGCGTTGCCCAAGCGCGAGCGCCGGAGTGACTAGTAACAAAATAAGTGGTCATAGCAAAGCAACGCTCCGGTTGAATAAACGTTAATCCATTATGTAATTTTAAAAGTATTCACGCTGGCTTATAAGCCTAAACCAGCGTGAACTGTTTTAACTCACCGTTGGCAAATATGGTTTAAGCCAGTTTTCCAATGCCTGCTCAAAAGTCACGCCTTCAGCGCCGGGTTGATCGGGCAAGGTGAATTCAACAAACTTAAACTGCTTCCATTTTTTCATCAGTGCCACATTTCCATCATATTTTTTATACCAACTATCACGGTCAAAAGCAGGATAAGAAGGCGCACAGATCGCAATTCTTGCGAGTTGTGAAAAGCTGCGTTGCAATTCACCAAGACGCGAGTTCATGTCTTTAATATGCGCATCGAAAGATTTACATTCTAAATGTAACAAGATGCCATTTTTTAACAACAACGCCGTATCTAACTCTAACGCATCTTCTTTGCTGCCGCGCTGCCGCACCTTCACATTGCACCACGCCGATTGCACAATTTTGGCGAGTTCGGGATTCTTTTCCAGCCAATGAACTACCCGCGCTGCAACGGCATCCTCCAATTTGCGTCCGATGTTAGGAGCCTCATCATCACCAACGAGCTTCCATGCCTCACGGTCTAATTTATAAACGCAGTTATACAAGTCCTTCAAATCGTCTTTTCTAATCTCAAATTTAGAGCCGCAAGCAAGCGCACACGCCTTTTTTACTTGGGCAATCAATTTATCGTGTTGTTCTGGTGCCAGTTCCGCTGCCTTATCATAGGCAAAGGCTTTTTTAGGTTCGTGTGGATGCGCTTCCATCCATTCTGCAATGCGTTGATGACACTCACGGGTATATTCAACATCAGTGCCATAACGTGGTAATTCTGGCACTTGCGCTGTTGACCAAATACAGCGTTCTGTTCCCGGTACTATTTCACGGTTGTTGCATTCCAACATATCCGCCAAAGTGATGTGATGATTTTGATAAGGAACGGATTGCACGGGTTGACCATAACGATCATGCTCGATAACGCATTGACGATCTGAGTTATAAAGCAACTCATCAAGATGACCATTCAAAGCCTTGGATGCGGCGAGCATCTGTAATTTCGTGCCGCCATTCGCAATCAATTTAATGATGTGCGTTCCATTTTTAACAAGATCATGCGCAGCAAGTTCCTGTTGTAATGAAGCTGGATCATCACTCACTTCTAACGGTGTAATTGCCGTTATGCCGTGTCGCTTTAACACATCCAGCGCACCATTGCTCCAATTCGATTTTGTTGCCGTTGCGCTTTCAATCCACAGCACCTGATCGCCATGCTCAGGATGGGCAAGTTCCAAAATTGGCAGAACGTTGGCGATGTTTTGACCGGTGGACAGGGCAACGAATACGGTGGCTTGTTGAGTCATGGCGTCAATTCCTGAGTGGTTTTTGAATGGTTGTTATCGGTATAACGCAAGCCGTTCGGCAATTTTTAATCCGGCAGCAGAAAAAATTCTGGAATTAGGGCGCAACATTGAAGACGCTTGATTTTACTGATAAAACGCTGCGCGTTTGCACACGCGCAGCATGGTTTCACTGGTCAGCGAATCCAACGCGGGATGTTTCAATCATCAGTTGTCGGTTTGCCTCGTCGTACGTTGTCAATTTTTTCACGACGTTTGTTCATCTGTTTTTCACGTTGTTTTGCGTTCTTGCCAGGATCACTCCAACCAAGCGTCTCAAATCCTTCCGTGATTGCATCGGCACCTTCGTTGCGCAAAATCCCATCCGCAGAAAGCAGCAGTTGGTCTGCAAGTCTATTCAACATACCAACAACCGTTTCCCGTTCTTGCCGCTGTGCAACTTCAGTCAATTGACGATAACGCACCAGTTGTTCACCAATCAGATGAATGAGCTTGCACTCTTCTGATAACGCTTCAAAGTCTGCTTGCGCTTGTAATTGCGCTGCTCGTTCTTGTTCTAAACGATCACGTTCAATCTGCGCTTCTAGTTGTCGCGCTAAATCTTCAGCAAGCGTTTGTTGTTGCTCTAAAAAAGTGGCAGGATGCTGTGTCAACGGGTATTCAGGCAACACTAAACCACTTTGTTTAGCAGTAAGAAATCCGTTCGCTCCTCTTGTTTCAAGCAGCATGTGCTTTAATTCAGACTTGCAACTATTCTTGAATTTATCAACATTCTGAAGATCAGCCATTCCTAATAGTTGTGTAATCTGTTTTGAATCACGCCAACGATAACCAGCTTGATTCTGAACTGCCACATCTTCCATGTGAAAGATGAATTGGTCGCGGTATTCCTCTAAAGTCAGCGCGACTTGCTGTGAATCATTGCAGCGTAATGAAAAACCATCAATCGCAATACTGACTTGACCCAATCCGAATGATTTACCCATACCCAAACTGTGGCGCAAATTGTTATCACCAGCCCAAGTCAATGCCCAAACTAATGCACCCAGTTCTGCTGGTTTGAGATTGTGAAAATTAACCCGTGATGTAAACTGAACTCTAGTTTTAAGGGGGTGAAGAATGACGTGCGTATTCTTCTTTTTGCTGGTGCGCTGTTCTTCAGTCAATTGTTGTATCTGTTCATTTTCGCGCACTGGATAACGTTTCCAGCCACGAATCTCTGGTTTAGTATGTTCAGCTGTTTTTACACAGGTAGCGTAACCATTGCTGGTTAAATGCGAGGTTTTATCGGTCTGTTGACGCACATAATTCGGAAAATAACTCGCTTTTGGGCCATTCAAAATGGTAGGACCAACAACATCAGTTAAAGCACTGTTTTTAGCAGTTGCGAGTCCAAACGTTATTCGACCCTTTAAACAAGCAGCTGACTTTTCACCCACAGCATCAGTGGCGGCAGTAGTTCCAAACAATGTTTCTGCAAAATCCCACTTGCTACGTCCATTGCCGTTGAGATGTTCTGGCTCTGTGTGTTCAATCATTTCGTGCGTACTGAAATCACCAGCTAAACGCGGCATATATGCTAAACCAATGCGTGTTTTACCAGCATCTTGAACATAAAAAACAGGTACTGATTCACCACGCCAGTAGCGTTGTTTCCAATATCCAGGCCACGACATATCACTGGCATCTTTGGTTGCTTCATCACCATGCACATAAAGAAAATCAGCCCAATCTTGCTGCTTTAGCACAAAAACTCTTGACGCATCTTCATCGTAAAAAACGAAATCGCGTTTTTTACCAGTTTTTTGTCTGCTGTCGCTGATCTGTCCGGTGAATACTGGAACCCCTTGATGGATTCCTGAACCAAGATTCTCCGCTTCAACACCGTTTGGTGAAAAAGAAATTACATCAGGATCGATTTTTTTAGCTCTGCAGCGATCTTCCCAAGCCTGATACTTTTTAGAAACTGTACGATCTGGTGCAAAAACAGCTGATTTAATACCCAGCCATGCCTCTAATGTGTGATGCGATAATCGCACCATGTCGCATGGCGTAATCAATGGCAATCCATTTTCACCAATGCGCATAAATCCAGTCTTAACTCTATCACGCACACGAGCTGTGTAAGCAGCACTGACATATTTTCCAGAAATATCGCGCAAACCATAGCGAATATCATCCACCAAATTCATGCGTGAAAAGCTGGCGATCTCAATAATTGCGCGGATCATTCCCTTTAATGAAGTGCCCGGAATGGCATAATTGCCATTGGGGAGTTTGAATGGATGCACCTGACCTGGTGCTGTCTCTGATGCTTTCTGTTGCCGACCACCAACTAATAATGGCGTCTGCGCAGTGATGGTTAAATCCAGATGACCGCAAATGCCATCGCGGAATGGCAAATCGTGTGACACCTGCGCTGCCCAATCTGGGCAATGCACCCAATCCGCCAGCGGCACAAAATTATATGGAGCATCAATTGAAATTGGAGGAGGCATGGCGTTTAATTTCCTTGAGTGGTTGATTCTGATGCGGGCGACGCTTGCTCGGCATCTTCTTTGATTAACACTGAAAAACCTTGAAACGCAGCATAAAACGGCATAAATCCTAATTCTTCATCGTGACGCCAATAACGCCGATAACACAGCCATTCGTGTTTAGTTCTTCTCGTTGCCAGTTGTTTGACATCATCCGCCAAAAATTCCTTTTCACCGGTTCCAGCAGTAGCAATCGTTAAACGAATGGTGCCGAATGATAAGGTGCGCAAACTGAGTGAACGCTTGTTCTCACTATCAAACACTTCAGCATCAAGTAAACGACCCCAATCTTGTTTTGGTTGCGGCACTGCGTTGTTGATAAATGCGTCTGCATGAGATTGAAATTGAAACCAGCCTTCCAACGGTTGAAATTCGCACAATGCTTGCCATGCTAATTCCGGCGTTAAATCATTCTTCACCTCAAATGTTACTGCGGTCAGTGCCATTTCTGGCAATTTGTAAATCTGGCGAATCCGATTATAAGTCGCTAATGTGTTCTCAATGCTCATCGCTAACTCGCTCCCTGTGCAATTAACCAATCTCGTGTCGTTTGATCTGGTTCGCCACTAAAAGCACCGTGCCCTTTAGTAACGCCGCCGCCAATCGCTAAACTGCCGCTGCATAAATCACTCAACGCTCGTGCAAAAGCCTGATATGCAGTTGCTTCTGTAACGCCCGGCAATAGCGTTATTTTTAATGAAATCGAGCGGTAAAAAATCAATTCTTCAGTAAACAACATCCGATTGCGCACGCCGCCGGTAAAACGATCAATGCTGTTGTGTACCATCTCCTTCACATATTTATTCATATCCTCAGCACTGATGTTGACGTAAACATCATCAATAATAATCCGCCCCGCTTGCCCAGTTTGTTCCCGCTCGCGCCCCTCAGCAGTTTCAGAATTCTTGGCAAATCCAAATAAATCCATTACTCCGTCGCAGTGTTCGGATTTATCCCATTTCTGAATCTCATCTGCATTCAAATCATCAATAAATTGCTTATTGAGCACGTTCCAATGAAACGCAGTGCGATGCGCCAGCGCACCTTTAATTGACGACCCCGGCACCAGCACCCGTTGTTCACTGAATTTGCCGCGCACGCCCGCGCCCTGTTCCTGCCATGTCACGATCCGCTCCTGTTTGGGCAGCAGCGTCGGCTCATTTTTTTCATACTGACCAAGCGGCGCATCGCCCTGACCAATTCGCCAAAAATCTTTGGGATTCAATTTGATACACAACTGCTGCACCCCGGCAGCCAGCGCCGGCGTTGAGATTTTCATCTGCTCCAAACCGTTCACCGCGCCGAGCGAAGGCGATAACTTCTGAAACCGTTTGATGTCGCTGGCATCTTTCAAAGCAAACGTCGCCTGATGCAGCTTTTTCAACGTCATCGCGCCCAACCCAGCGCGAGTGCCGCCACCCAGCCGCAGCCGCGTATCCGCCAGCAGCGCCAGCAGCGCATTCCAATTCGGATCATCTTTTTGTGTTGACCACAGCCGCAGCTCGCCGCTGAAGCGATAACCAGCCGGCAGCAGTCCGCGATCAAATTTGCCGGTATGCGCAGCCACGCCGCGATGCGTCAGGCGCACCCGATCCCGAAAATTGGGATCAGCGCGGCTGATGAGCGCCGCTGCCAACAGCGGATCGTGCAGCCGCTGGCGCTCCTTGCCGAGCAGCAGCCCTTCCACCGGCTTGCCGTCTTGATCTTGCAACGCACACGCGGCGACTTCGATCCGCGAGGCACTGCCTTTATCGCGGTGATGAAATCCAAACAGTCCATCAGCAGCTTTTTCCTGCTGATCGTCAGCGGTTTTATTGGCAGCTTCGGGGTGATCAGTTATCCACAGATGCCGCAGCACTCCCGCCAACGAGCTACCGGGAATCTGTGGTAAGCCATTGGCATCGCGCACAATCGGATGATCAAACACGTTGTCAGCGCCGCCGCTGCCGATGGACAGCGCAGTCTTGGTTTCCAGCGTGAAGCGGGCGAGATATAAAACAGAACGGTCAAGTCGGTTCGGCTCAGGTTGATTCATCATCAATTCTCCAAATTCGCAGACGTTTTGTGATCACGCTCGCGGTCGGCGACGCGCATTGCTTCTCGCGCAAACAGCCGCACCGTTTGCACCGTTTTCAAGGTGTCAATGGCGTCACTGAACCACGCGCAGAAATTGCGCACTCCCGCATCATCACGGAACGCATCCTGCCAACCTTCACCCGCCGGTTTACAAACCGGGTTAGTACCTTCAAACAGGTCGCGCTTCAGCCAGTCGAAGTTCGCGCTGTCTTCCGCTCGCGCCTTTTCATACACGCTGCCCCACTGCGCTTTGGACGGACCAATCGGCAAATGCGCGGGAACACCGGCATAAGCTCGCGCCAGTTCGTAGCATTTTTTGAGGTTCTTGCCAGCAGCGCGGGTGCGTTTCTCGGCTTCGCGCAGCACGTCGTCTTCACCACGTTCGGCTTTTAACCACGCGATCAGCGGTGCATCTTGCGGTTCTGACGGTTCCAAACTGGCTGATGCAGCGGGAATAGCTGGCGCAAAAGTCGGCTGCGCGGTCGCCAACAGCTTCGGGTCAACGCTGACCCAGCCCAAACCAGCTTCCCGATGCAACCCAATTCCGGCGGCGAGGAGCTGGCGCTCGGCGTCCGTCAGCGGCGAGTCCAATTGCAGCGTGATCACGCTACCGTGTTGAATCACTTGGCGTTCTAGGTCATAGCCGTTGCGGTGCGCGTTCCAGATCGCGTAACGGCGAAAGCGCAAAAAGCTGCGTGTCCAGTCGATTTCACCGCGAGTCAAACCCAACGCAGCGGGCGTTGGTTCCAAGCTCGGCTGCCCGTTTTCATCCAGCAGCGCCACATCCGATAAACACCACAGCGTGACTTGCTTTGACTGCGCTGGCGCAGTGGCGGGTTCCAGCGCCAGCCCCACTGACCAGAAGTCTGCTCGCCCGTATTCCGCCGAGCGCGAACGTCCGAGCAATAACTCGCCATGCTCGGCCAGCACTGCGCCCACTTGCTCCCACAACTCCGCGCTTACCTCATCGCTGGCGCGGATGCGAGCGACGAAGGATTGCCCGGCGTTGATGCTTTCATAACCAAACAGACGTCGGTCATCAGCGCGTCCGGTGGTGGGATCGAGCGCGGTTTTCATGCGCAGCGATTTCTGGATGTTGACTTTGCGGCCATCAGCGCGGACGTAGCCATCGCGCAGTTGTTTGGGCTGGGCATCATCCGCAAACGCGCCGTGCTGAAAATTCTGCACCCGCGCCCCGTTAATGCAGCCATCTTGAAGTGCGGACTCCAATTTTTTGTCATGCCAGCACAGCGGCAGCGGCCAACACGGATGTTCATCGACCAGCGGCAGCGCATCGCCGAATTGCACTTGCCCGGAATGGAACACTTGCCACGCATCTTCAGGCGATAACTTGGCATACAGCCGTGCTGCGACCGCGCCGAGCAGCAAGGTGCCGGGCACATAGTCGAGGCTTTTATGACCGCCTTGATTGGTAGGTCGTTGATTCACAATGACGTCTTCCAACAACGTCAGTTTGAAAGTCAGTTCGCGCATGATGTGCTCCGTGCCAAAGTCAGTTGTGCCCGTCCAAAACCGCGACTGCGATATGCGCCCACCGCCGTCACCAACGGCAGCACCGCTTCGATGCGCTCGTACCAATCCGCTGCTGGGTTTTGCCCCGGCACGACGCCGATGGTCGCAGTCAGCGTCAGCGGCACCACCACCTGCATTCCGCGCAGGCTGCGTCCGCTGGCAACGCCGGTGTGATGCTCAATCGCGGTGCTGAAATGTTCACGAAATAGCCCCGGCACCAACGCACGACCGGCAGCACTGTTGGCTAAATAATCGGCAACGTTTTCATCCAACAGCGCGTCGCTAAACCGCAATTGACCGGGCGTACTCCGGTGATTTTCATCAGAAAATTGATCTTGTTTGGAAAACGCGCCGAACAGCGTTCTGGTTGAATCCTTTGGCACCTGCTCCCAGCCCCACGATTCCGCCCGCCACAGCGCATCGCGGATCAATCCTTTCAAAGTGCGCCCCGGCAAACGCGGCAAACCGTCTGCGCCGGTGTGAGTCATGGCGTCCAGATAAAAGCCGCTGCCGCGCCCGGTGCCGGGATGCCAATAGCTTTGAATTGCAACGGTTAATGTGGCCTCACGCATTGCGGGTCTCCTGAGATTGGTCAGCAGGGGGAGTGGGTGTTTTGCCGAGCGTGAGCAAAGTGGCGAGATCGGCCAGCGGCGTGATGTGCGCGTTGTCTTTATTGATGGCGTCTGACACGGGCAAATCGTCTTTCAGCTTGCCGCACAGCTTGGTCAGCAGGTCGTCAATGTCGTTTAACGTTGCCGGAGCGCGGTTTTTCATCACGTCGCGCCAACGGGCATAGCGGCGGCGAGCGTCGTCAACGTCCTGACCGATGAGCGTGAGCAGTTGCCGCGCCGGGCCGCGAGCGACATCTTCTTTTGCAAAAACCTTAGCCAATGCCTGCACATCCGCCAACGCTGGCAAACCGAATGGCTGCGGATCAACGCCGTAAGCGCCGAGACTGGTGACGATGGGATGCGGATCGCCGCAAAACGTCAGCTCCTGCTCGCGCACGTCGCGGTAATCGCCATGACTGGCGGTGGTGACGCGATAAAAAGCGACAGTTGGTGGAATACGTTCATTCGGTTGGTGTTCATTCGTTTTGTGTTGTTTAGCGCAATCCTTAGCGCAATTCTTGGCGAATTTTGCCAGCCCCTCGGTTAATTCCATCGTCATATAAAAAGGATGACTCGATTTAACAAATGCGATGCCAGCGCCCGCTGTCAGTTTTTCTGGCAAAGCTGTGATTTGTGGATAACGCTTGCGCAATTCCTTCAACTGTTCTTCAGTTTTAACTTCAAACGCAGTTAAGAATTCTTCTGTAAATTTCAGCGCGAGATCGGCACGAATTAACAGCGTTAAATCATCGCCACCCAACACGATTGGACGAGCGGGATAAACGCCATCATTACTATTGATATGCGGTGTGCGTGCTTTTGTTAATACTGCGACAGTTGCGGCATTGGCAGCAGCGGTGGTTGCTGTTTGAATAGCGTTAGAAAAATCACGGAATACGGCAATGAAATTTTCTGGATGCTGTTTAATATACGCAGTCAGATTTATCAGCACCTGCCCCAATCCATTGCCATCGGCATGAAGCAAACCCAAATAGCGGTTATCGGGGAGAAATGGAAACTCAACGCTACCTAGTTCACCATCAGGATCGTATTCAAGCTCTCGCGGCCAATCCGTTGATTTTGAATCAGGTGCAAAGCGTTGTACTAATGAACCGCGCTTCCAGAATACATCTTGCCCGAATTGTTCTGAGGCGGCGTCTTGCAAACCCAATTTGGAATGCCGCGAGCTGGCGGGTAAACCGGTGCGCGAAGAATAGCGCGTGACGGGCGTTCCGGCTGGTAATGCAGGTGGTTGCCGATTACGCATCGTTTCTAATTGCTTCTTGGCAGCTTGATAGGCTTCAAAGTCATTCTTACCTTCACCATTTGCCATAATAAATGACAAGCCCGGCGCGTATTGACGCACGACCAATGCCCACAAATCACGAAACGCATCGCGCTTGTTTTGATCGTCCGTAAAAAGATAAATTGCGCCACCGGCGCGGCGCGAACAGCGCACCTCACCATTGACTGCTTCTTTCACCTTCAATTCTCGGAAGACGTTATCAAGCATGGCGCCGGTGAGTGAATCAATGAGTTCTGACGCGCCGACAATATGGCGCAAGCGACCAGACCGCAGGATATATTCTTGAATAGATTTGGCTTCAAACAAACAGGCGTAGTGAGTCATATTGAAAGCGCCTTTCAGAGTGATGTAGTGGTGCGGTTGGGATAACCGAATGCTGCCTAATGAGGATAACGTACAGCGCCAGACAATTTTTAACTGGCAACATCAGCACGACGAATCAGGATAAAATAATCCACCGCATCTGCTAAAAAAGCAAGTGCACTAGGTCATAAAAAAGCAAGTTTTTTATTCGTTAATCATTGCGATTTTTGATTGCGATATTGTCATTTTAGTTCTACACTTTTCGCCGTCGGCGAGACTAGCGACCTCAGTTGCTTGGCGCAGGTAATTTGCTGCACTGCACCTAGATAACGTACGCAACGGGTGCATTTTTAATGCTGCCAGCCAAAAGTTGTGCGGACGCAAATAGAACACCGCCTTTTGAAGGTGAATGAAGCAATGACAGTGAACGGTGCGCGAGTCGTGATTTTGGATCGGGATGGCGTAATCAATGAAGATTCAGATGACTACATCAAAACAGTGGCGGAATGGAAACCGCTGCCGGGCAGTATTGATGCAATTGCGCGTTTATCGCAAGCAGGTTATCGCATCGCCGTTGCTACGAATCAATCAGGAATTGGGCGCGGATTGTTTTCACTAACGGAATTAAACGCGATGCACCACCTATTAAATGAATTGGTCACAGCGCAAGGCGGCGCAATTGAAATGATTGCGTTTTGTCCACATGCACCACCGGAACAATGCAACTGTCGAAAACCTAACCCGGGTTTATTGGAACGCATCGCGTACCAGATGCAAATCAATTTAACTGGAGTGCCGCTGATTGGCGATTCTGTGAGTGATATTCAGGTCGCACGGCGCGTCGGTGCTGCGCCTTGGTTGGTGTTGACGGGAAAAGGTGAACGCACCGTGACGCAATTGAAAGCGGCTGGTGATTCATTGCATGATGTGATGATTAGTCGTGATTTATATGCCGCAGCAACGCACTTGCTGCGCCAAAAACATTAAAAGGTAATTTATGATTTGGCTGCGTTCGTTTTTCTATCAACTCGTATTCTGGCTATCAACGTTTGCGTTTTCCTGTGCGATTGTGATTGCAGCAGGAAGAAATCGACAATCAGCCGCTGCCTCGCGGTTAGCGAATACTTGGGGGCGCTTTAATTTGTGGGCACTGCGGACGATTTGTCACTTGGATTATCGGATTCACGGGCTGGAAAACATCCCGCAAACCAATGTGATTGTCTTAGCCAAACATCAATCTACTTGGGAAACGGTATCTATCCGCGCTTTATTGCCATCACAACAAAGCTGGGTATTAAAACAGGAATTGATGCGGGTGCCTTTTTTTGGCTGGGCAATGCGCCAATTACAACCAATTGCGATTGATCGCCAAGCCGGACGACGGGCGGGAGCGCAAGTTATCCGCGATGGACAACAACGATTAGCGGCTGGACGTTGGGTGATTGTATTTCCAGAAGGGACGCGGGTTGCGCCCGGCACGCGCCGTCCGTATGCGTTGGGCGGAGCGGTATTGGCAGAGCGCAGCGGGTATCCCGTATTGCCAATTGCGCATAATGCGGGAGAGTTTTGGGGACGGCGCAGTTTATTAAAACGTCCGGGCACCATTGATCTCGTGATTGGAACGTTGCGCGAGACAAAAGGACGCAGCGCCGGTGAAATTAACGCGGAAGTTGAAACTTGGATTGAGGCGACGGTAGCAGCATTGCCAAAACACACTGGCACGGCTGATAGTGAATAATTAAAAGCGTGATTTGTGGTGGTTGGGTTGCGGTCATCAACCCAACCAACATTGTTCTAATAACGCCAACGATATTGCGCGTTTTGTGTTAAGAAATAATCCATAGCAATACCAATAGCGTTGCTAATGTCCAGCCTAAATACATCCGCACATTGCCGGATTGCAATTGCACCACCCGCCGCGACGCCGCTTCCACCATGTGCGTAATGGGCACATAAAATAATGCGAGCGCCCGATCAGTTAATTTGAGGCGATAACGTGGCGCAAGGTCGGAATGCGTGGGGCGGGTTTCATCAATATCAAATAGCAGCCCGAATACGCGCCGCATTGGTTGCGCAAATGCAGTGGCGCTGTATTGCATTCGCGGCGATGGCGGAGCAAAACCGCAATCCCATGGATCACGGCGACGAATACGGCGCGGCACTCCGCGCAAAAACCACCAAAATGCCGCTCCCGCAATGAGCCCTAATAACATGAGCGTCAATGGGGCGCTATAACTGGCAGTTTCTGCTGAGATTGGCGTGAGCCATAACCAACCTTGTGCGCCAATTTGTGGGAGTTCAATGTGCAAAATTTGCGTAGAAACTGGCGCAATAAATGTAATGATTTGCGTCGGTAATACGCCAAAAATAATGCACAGTCCTGCTAATACTCCTTGTCCAATTCGCATTCCCAGCGCCCCTTGTCGGGCATGGCGCACATGCCGCGAACGTGCCTGTCCTAAAAAGGCGATGCCATACACTTTAACGAAGGTTGCCGCCACTAATGCGCCGGTGAGCGCCAATACTGCGGAGGCAATGGGAATGAGGCTGCGCAATACGCCGCTTTCAAGTTGCCATGCTTGTAATGCGGCTTGAAAAATTAGCCATTCTGATACGAAACCGTTGAATGGCGGCAGTGCCGAAATAGATAAAGCGCCAATTAAAAAGAAGAGTCCAGTCCAAGGCATTCGGCGTAATAACCCGCCCATTTGTTCTAAATCGCGCTCGTGGGCGCTGTGTAAAATTGCTCCCGCACCGAGAAATAACAAACTTTTGAATAGTGCGTGATTGAGGCTGTGATACAGCGCGGCAATGAATGCTAACGCACCGAGGACGGCGTGATCGGTGCTGATAAAAATCAATGCCAGCCCTAACGCAATAAAAATAATGCCCAGATTTTCGACTGATGAATAGGCTAACAGGCGTTTTAAGTCCGTTTGCATTAACGCAAATAAGACGCCCAGCAGCGCCGATAAACTGCCGATTGCAATTAAAATGACGCCCCATTGCCAATGCAGTTGTCCAATCAAATCAAATATCACGCGAATAAATCCATAAACCGCAATTTTGAGCATGACGCCAGACATTAACGCGGAAATGTGTGAGGGAGCGGCGGGATGTGCTTCGGGTAGCCACGCATGAAGTGGAATTAAACCGGCTTTCATGCCAAAACCCAGAAAAAATAAGCCAAAGGCGACATTTGCCCAGCCGTCAGTAAAGGTGGCGGCGCGGAGGGCGCTGAATTCAAAGCTGTGACCAAAAGCAGCTAGTACGCCAAATCCCAGCAAAATGGATAAGCCGCCAATATGTGCCATCAGGAGATATAAAAAAGCGGCGCGACGATTTGCAGCATTTTCGTGTTGAAATGCCACTAAAAAATAAGAGGCAAGTGACATCAGTTCCCATGCCACCATAAACAAAAAGGCGTCATCTGCTAACACAACCAGCAGCATTCCGGTTAAAAATAAACCGCTAAATCCGCCTAAAGCAGTGAGCGAGTCGCGCCCGCGTTCAAAATCACGCACATACGCTGGTGCATAAATCCCAACGGCGGTGGTGACTAATCCAATTAACACTAAAAATAAAGCGGCGAGTGCATCAAGACGCAGGTGCCAAGGCAGCCACGGTAATCCCAATGGCAATATCATTGTGAAGCTGTCGCCAGACACTAAAGTCAGCACTCCCGCTGCGATAGCGGCAATGCCTGATATGCCTAATAATGGAGTGGCAAGTTGGCGCAGCAAGCGTGGATAGTGATTCGCAAAGAGCGATACGGCAGCGGAAGTGAGCGCCAGCAGTACTGCAACGAGCGCCAATAACAGGGGGAAAATGTTCATGGATGATTTTAGTGCAATCAAGGGTTGATGTGAGTTGATCAGTTGGCGGTTGTCAGTAAAAAGTATGGTTGTCACCGATAACTGACAACTCAACCAATAGGTTGTATCGCAACTGCGTCACTCCTAAATAATGATAAAAATTAAATATCATCACACTTAAAAAGTGACAGCTCAGTGCTGGCAGTGCGCCCTGCCAGCGATTATGTCGGATAATTCAGCGATGCTCTTCCAAACGAAAGCCAAGCAATTCCAATATCAATCCCGTGATTGCGCCGCCACTTAATCCGCCCATAAATCCAATCGGAATGTCATGCACGACCTGTCCGATCATCGCTTTGCTGCTGATGGTGAGCGCCATCGCGCCGTCCATGATGCCGATGCTGGCTCCGACGACGGCGGCAATCAGTCCGGCGACGACGGGCGCGGATAATCCTGCTGGCAGCCACGCCGTGCTGTGCGTCACCAGCCAGCGTTCTGACAGTTGAAACAGGCTGCCGACCAGCGCGACCACGCTGGCTGCTAATACAAACAGACTGACGTGTTGACCGCTGATCGCCAATCCGAGCGCCAGCACGCAGCCCGCTAACACCCCGGCGGTGAATCCGGTCAACGCCTGCGCCAGCGGTTGGCTATCTCGCGCAATCATCCACGCATAAAACCCGCCCGCGATAACGCCCGCGCCGCCCGTCACCGTCATCATCAATACCAAGTGGATGTCGTGCCCGGCGACGATCAAATAGCCAATTGCCGCCAATACGCCCGCCATCGAGCCGACCAGCGCCACCGGCATCGCGCTATAAAACGCCGACGTCGTCACCGCTGCCGTCGCAGTCGTCACCAGCAACGCTTGCCAACCCATCAATCCCAGCGCCAGCAACACCTGATACAGCCCGGCAAAAATGGCTCCAAATAGCGCCCCGGCAAAGCCCCAAACAAACAGCGTCATTACAATTGCAGTGATTCGATCCTTAGTCATTTTTTTATCCAGCGTTATTAGCGTTTGGTGGTGACGATAGTCTAGTCGGTCTGCGCGGTTGACAGTTTTTAGGAGTGACGCGGTTGCGGATACAAGTGATTGATGGAGTTGTCAGTTGTCAGTTATCGGTGAACACTGCGTCACTCCTAAATTTTGCAAGTTGTTTGGAACAACAGATCGCTTCTTACGATAAAATTACGTCACATTTCCTCAACTTGATCGCCCATGAATCCACTCACCGCCATCGACATTCACGACCCCCAGCAGCTAGATGCGCTTTCTGAAGATCAACTGGATCAACTGCCGTGCGGAGCCATCCGCGTCAATGCCGAAGGTGTGATCCTGTTTTACAGCCGTTCCCAAGCCAAAATCACCAACCGCGAACCGATGGCCGTGATTGGACGCAACTTCTTTGCTGAAGTCGCGCCCTGCACGGTGGTGCCAGAGTTTTACGGGCGCTTCCGGCACGGCGTGCTCACCGGCAGCCTGAGCACCACTTTTGAATTCGTCTTTGATTTTGAAATGCACCCGGTGCAGGTGCGGATCACGATGCGCAACGCGCAGCGCTCGGCTGAATTTTGGATTTTGATTGAACCGCTGCGCCATTTGCCGCCCCGCAACGAAGCGGTTGCTTATGAGCTGATTTCTAACAAATTCTGCGCGTCAGTGGCGGAGCTGACTGCGACTTCATTTGATTTTTCTCAATGCGATCAAGAACCTATCGCCACCTGCGGCTTGATTCAACCCTTCGGCTGCCTGCTGGTGCTCAATCCGCTCACCCTGACCATCGTTGCCTGTAGCGCCAACAGCGCGATGTATTTGGGACAAGAACCAGAAGCCGTTCTGGATGTGCCGATCAGTCAGGTCATCACCTGCCTGACTGAAGATTTGGAAAGCTGTTTGACCGCCACCGCCGAAGACGCTGCATTTTGTCCCTCCTTTTTCTGCGCTGCCGCCACCGCCAACAACCTCACGCTGGATATTCGCCTCCACCGCTGGCGCGGACGGCTCTTGTTGGAACTCGAACCGCAGGGCGATATGGCAATGGATGCGCGGCTGCGCGGGTTTGATGTCGAGGGTTTTCAGCAGCGGCTGCGTCATCACACCGATCCCGTCGCCGTCAGCCAAGCTGCCGTCTCCGCCTTTCGCTATCTCACCAACTTTGAACGGGTGGTGATCTATCGTTTTGAACCGGAAGACGACGGCATCGTCATCGCCGAAAGCATGATGACCGACACCTGGCCATCCATCATGGGACTGCGTTATCCCGCCACCGATATTCCGCGCCAAGCACGGGCGCTGTATTGCGAAACCCCGCTGCGTTACGCCCCCAGCCGCGATCATTCCGACGTGCCGCTGCTCAGTCGCACCTTGGAACCGAACGCCATCGACATCGGCATCGCGCATCTGCGGGCGCAGTCGCCGATTCACCGCAACTATCTGAAACGCTTTGATGTGAACGGCTCAATGTCGCTGTCGATCATGGCGGAAGATCGGCTCTGGGGGCTGGTGATTTTTCATCATCGCGCCCCGCATCCGGTCACGTCCTACACGCGCCGGCGCTTGATCGAATTCACCAACTGTTTATCGGGGCGGCTGGCGCTGATTGAGGAACGCGACCGCAACCACGCCAGCGAGCTGGGCATGGCGGAGGTCAACAGCATCGTCAATCAAATCGACATTGAGCAGCCGTTTCCAGAAAGTTTCGTCGGCAAAGAGCAGTTGCTGTGCGGGCTGGTGAACGCCGATTTGGTGCAGATTTATCATCGCGGGCAGCCGCTATTTTTGGGACAAGATTGCAACCTCGCGCCCGAACAGGTACACGCGCTGCTCGGATTTCTGCGCACCTGTCCGGGGCCGGTGTGGTCTACCGATTGCTTGTCAGCGGAATTTGAACCAGCAGCGGATTATCCGCATCTGCTCGCTGGTGTGATGGCGGTCTTTGTAGACGAGCGCCGTGATGACATTTTGATGTTCGGGCGGCGGCGCATTAAATACACCGTCAACTGGGGCGCAGACCCGGCATCGCTGCCATTCTCAGCCGCCGATGAAGAACAACCGTTTGGCTGGCCGCGCCGCGTGTTTCAAGTCTGGCGCGAAGAGCGCACCCATCACGCCCGTCCGTGGTCAGCAGTGGCGGTGGCAACCGGGCTGGCGCTCAAAAATCTGATTCAGCGCGTCATCGTCGCCAACGCCAGCCATTTTGAGCGGCTGGCGCGGTCGCTGGAGCGGCAGCGCGATCAATTGCGCCAATCCCGCGAGGAAATGCGGCATCGGGCGCTGCACGATACGTTGACTGGTTTGCCCAATCGGGCGCAGTTTCGTGAGGCGCTTAATGAGATGATTCAAATCACGCAGCGCAGCGGTGAAGCATTTGCGGTGGCACTGCTCGACATTGATCACTTCAAAACCATCAATGACACGCTCGGCCACGATAAAGGCGACGTTTTATTGTGCGCGGTGGCGGAGCGCATTACGGCGACGTTGCCAGCGCCGGTGCTGACGGCGCGCTTGGGTGGCGATGAATTCGCCCTGCTGCTGCCGCCCTCCGCGCTGGAACCGTTGGCAGAATTGGAACGCTTGGTGGTGGCACTGCGGTTGCCGATCATCGCGGGCGCAGAGCGGTTTTCAATCACCAGCTCGTTGGGGCTGGCGCTGGGTGACGGCGATGCGGAACCGGGCAATTTGTTGAAACAGGCGGATTTGGCGCTGTATCGCGCCAAAGAAAATGGGCGCAATTGTGCGCGTCCGTTTGATGCCAGCTTGGAATCGCAGGCGCATCAACGGCTGGAAATTGATCGCGTGGTGTTGGGACGTGCGCCGTTGGATGCGATTGAAATCCTGCTCCAGCCGCAGATTGCGATCTGCGCTGCCGTGCCGCAGTGTCGGTTTGAAGTGCTGGCGCGGTGGCGCACTGAAGATGGCAGCATCGTGATGCCGAATGATTTTATTCCAGCGGTGGAGCGCAACGGCTTGATTCGCAGCGTTACCGGCGCGGTGGTGCGCAGCACGCTGCGACTGCTGCGCAATCAATTGGAACGCGGTCAACCCGACCTCCGGCTCGGCATTAACATTTCGGCGGCGGATTTAGAAGAAACGACATTTGTGCGGCGCTTATTTGAAGATTTACACGCTGCCGATGTGCCACCAGATTTAATTGAAATTGAAATCACGGAATCCATGTTATTGCGCATGACCGCCAGCGTAAAAGCGTCACTCAATGCGTTGGATCACGGCGGTATTCAATTATCGTTAGATGATTTTGGCACTGGCTTTAGTTCAATGGCATATTTGCGCGAATTGCCGATTAGTATTTTGAAAATTGATCGGGAATTTGTGCGCGGAATTGAAACGCCGCGAGATCGGAATTTAGTTGGCGGCATGATTGCGATGGCGCACTCCATCGGTAAAGAAGTGATTGCAGAAGGCATTGAAACGCCGCGCCAATTGGAGTTATTAAAAACACTGGGTTGTGATTGGGGACAGGGTTATCTGTGGTCACGACCAATTCCACCTGCCGAGGCGATTGCGCAATTCGGCGTTATTCAACGTCCACTTTTGAATTGATGAGCTGCAATGGATTTTGATCGTTACGCTGTGATTGGCAACCCGATTGCGCATAGCAAATCCCCGCAAATTCATGCGGAATTTGCGCTGCAACTGCGCCAGACTTTGGAATACAGTCGTTTATTGGGACATCTCGATGATTTTGCTGGCGATGTGCAGCGGTTTTTTGCTGACGGCGGCAAGGGGTTGAATGTGACGGTGCCGTTCAAAGAAGAGGCGTTTGCGCTGGCGACGGAACGCAGCGCCCGCGCTGAGGTGGCGGGCGCAGTCAATACGCTGCTGCGCTTGGCGGACGGTCGCCTGCACGGTGATAACACCGACGGCATCGGGCTGGTGCGCGATCTCAGCATCAATCACGCTTTTCCGCTCGGCGGAGCGCGGGTGTTGCTGCTCGGCGCAGGCGGGGCGGCACGCGGCGTGATGATGCCGCTGTTGGAGGCGGGGATCGCGCAGTTGGCAGTGGCGAATCGCACGGCGACAAAAGCGGAGGCGCTGGCGGAGCGGGTGAATAGTTGGCAATTGTCAGGCGTCAGGTGTCAGGTGACGGGCTGCGGTTTGGCGGCGCTGGGCGGGCAGCAATTTGATCTCATCATTAACGCGACTTCTGCCGGTTTGACGGATGAAGTGCCGGCGTTGCCCGCTGGCTGTATCGCGCCCGGCGGCTGGACGTATGACTTGCTGTACGGCGAGCACCCCACCGCGTTTCAACGCTGGAGCCAGACGCAGGGCGCGGCGCAATCGCTCAACGGCTTGGGGATGTTGGTGGAACAAGCTGCCGAAGCGTTCTGGCTGTGGCGCGGGCTGCGCCCCAACACCGCGCCGGTGATCGCGCAGTTGGCGGCATGAGCAGTTCCTATAACGCCGCCGCAATTGAGGTCTTGATGGGACTGGACCCGGTGCGCAAGCGCCCGGGCATGTACACCGACACCACTCGCCCTAATCACCTCGCCCAAGAAGTCATTGATAACAGCGTCGATGAGGCGCTGGCTGGTCACGCTCGCCGCATCGCCGTCACGCTGTACGGCGATGGTTCGCTGGAAGTCAGCGATGACGGACGCGGAATGCCGGTCGATCTGCACCCGCTCGAACAGATGCCCGGCGTCGAGGTCATCCTCACCAAACTCCACGCTGGCGGCAAATTCAGCGGCGACAGTTATCAATTCTCCGGCGGTTTGCACGGCGTCGGCGTTTCCGTAGTCAACGCGCTCTCGCAGCGGCTAGAAGTGTGGGTCAAGCGCGGCGGGCTGGAATACCAGATGCGCTTTGCGGGTGGCGCTAAAACCTCGGCGCTGGCGCAGATCGGCAGCGTCGGGCGCAATAACACCGGCACCCGTCTGCGCTTTTGGCCTGATCCGAGCTATTTCGATACCCCGAAATTCGCCATCAAACCGCTGCTGCATTTGCTCCGCGCCAAAGCCGTGCTCTGTCCGGGGCTGGAGGTGCAATTCCGCGATGAGGCGAGCGGCGAAACCTTCAATTGGTGCTACCGCGACGGCTTGATCGACTATCTCGAGCAAGAATTGGGCGGGGCGGCGCGGCTGCCAGCGGAGATGTTCGTGGGCGATTTCCGCGCCAGCAATGAAGCGGCGCAGTGGGCGCTGGTGTGGCTGCCCGATGGCGGCGAGCCGGTCGCGGAAAGTTACGTCAATCTGATTCCGACCGTGCAGGGCGGCACTCACGTCAACGGTTTGCGCAGCGGTTTAACTGAAGCGGTGCGCGAGTTTTGCGAATTCCGCAACTTGCTGCCGCGGGGCGTCAAACTCGCGCCCGAAGATGTTTGGAGCCGCGTCAGCTACATCCTTTCGGTCAAGCTGCGCGAGCCGCAATTTTCCGGTCAAACCAAAGAACGGCTGTCCTCACGGGAATGCGCGGCGTTTGTCAGCGGCGTGGTCAAAGATGCGTTCAGTTTATGGCTCAATCAGCACGTCGCCGAAGGTGAACAGATCGCGGAATTGGCCATCGCAGCGGCGCAACTGCGACTGCGAGCGGGGCGCATCGTCACCCGCAAAAAAATCACTGCGGGCCCGGCGCTGCCCGGCAAGCTGGCGGATTGCACCACCACCGATCCAGAACGCGGCGAGTTGTTTTTAGTGGAGGGCGATTCGGCGGGCGGTTCGGCGAAACAGGCGCGGGATCGGGAGTTTCAAGCGATTCTGCCGCTGCGCGGTAAGATATTGAATACTTGGGAAATTGACGCCAGCGAAGTGTTGGCGTCGCAGGAAGTACACGACATCGCCGTCGCCATTGGCGTTGACCCCGGCAGCGACGATTTAAGCCGGCTGCGGTTTGGCAAAATCTGCATTTTGGCGGATGCCGATTCTGACGGCGCACATATTGCGACGCTGTTATGTGCTTTATTTTTAAGGCATTTTCGGCGTTTAGTGGCAGAAGGTCACGTTTACGTCGCAATGCCGCCGCTGTACCGCATTGACGTGGGGCAACGCGTTTTTTATGCGCTTGATGACGATGAAAAGCGCGGGTTATTAGATCGTATTGCCGCCGAACAAATAAAAGGCAAAATCAATTTGCAACGTTTTAAGGGTTTAGGTGAAATGAACCCGGCGCAATTGCGCGAAACAACTATTCATCCAGACACGCGGCGCTTGGTGCAATTGACGATTACTGATGACGATGACAGTGAGCAAATGCTGGATTTATTACTGGCGAAAAAACGCGCTGCGGATCGCCGCCAATGGCTACAAGAAAAAGGCGACTTAGCTGAGATTTAATCTGATGATGGTGCAGCGGTGCGCAAAAACTACGTCTTGATTGATTATGAAAACGTGCCGATTAAAACGGTGGCGCTGCTAACGGGCGAACAGTTTGAGGTGCGCGTTTTTTTAGGGCCAAAGAATACCAAGCTGCCGCTTGAATTAGTGCTCACGATGCAGGCATTAAAACAACGCGCCGAATATATCGTATTGGAAACAGTGGGCAATAATGCGCTTGATTTTCACATTGCCTATACTCTCGGCACATTGGCAGCAGCAGAGCCTGACGCATTTTTTCATATCATTTCCAAAGATACTGGCTTTGATCCGCTGTTAGATCACTTAAAAAAACAGAAGATCACGGCAGTGCGTTCTGTATCACTTGAAACAATGCCTTGTTTTCAACCGCCCGCTGCGCCACCAGCACCGCAGTTGCCGCTTGAAAAACCTATACCGCCAGCAATTAAAACTGTAATTAAGGCAGTGACTGGCAGCAATCAAACTCAGCCTGCACCGCAACCGTCTATTGATGCGTTAGTGAACATTGCACGCAACGATTTAATAAAACGCAAGCAAGGTAAACCCGCTAAACCAGCAACATTACTCAACACGATTCAATCGGTTTGCGGAAAAAACGTCCCGCAAACTAAAATAGAACAAGTTTATGCAGAACTCATTAAACGTGGCTATGTGAAAGAAAACACCGGGGCAATTCATTATTCTCTCTAAACGATCCTGAGAATCGCTGCATGAATAAGCTCACCGCAACCTTAGTTGGAATCATCGCACTGCTTGTGATATTCATTGTGTTTTCTTTCTCATCATCCACATTGCTGATTGCTACCATTTCCTATATTTTAGGCACCATCATCGGGTAGCCGCAGTGAATGTACACTATCCGGCACGAGGCAATAGAAAAAACCGTGCATTGGCGCTCAATGTCTGTCACTGCTACCAGTTGAAACTGGTAAAAATGCACCTATCTGTAGTATTACAACACCGTTGCATCATTCCCTCACTTGGAGCTTGCGATTTATGACTCACGAATTACCTGCTTTACCCTACGCTAAAGATGCGCTTGCGCCGGTTATTTCCGCTGAAACCATCGACTATCACTACGGCAAACATCATCAAACCTATGTCACCAACCTGAACAATTTAATTGCCGGCACTGAATTCGCTGACCTGAGTTTGACCGACATCATTATGAAAGCGGCGGGCGGGTTATTTAATAACGCCGCGCAGGTTTGGAATCACACGTTTTATTGGAATTGCTTGAGTCCAACTGGTGGCGGCGCTCCAACTGGCGCCTTGGCAGATGCCATTACTGCAACCTTTGGTTCATTCGCTGATTTCAAAAAGCAATTCACGCAGTCTGCAACCACGAATTTCGGTTCTGGCTGGACGTGGTTGGTAAAGAATAGCGATGGCACGCTGGAGATTTTCAATACTGCCAACGCCGGTACGCCCATGACATCCGGTAAAACGGCGCTATTAACGGTCGATGTGTGGGAACATGCTTATTACGTTGACTATCGCAACGCTCGCCCGAAATATCTGGAAACGATTTGGGAAAAAATCAATTGGGAGTTTGTTGCTGCGAATTATGCCGACTAAGCGCCACTGCTCGCGCTATTCAGCAGGCTTGTGATTAACACCCGCTGTCGCATTGCAAGATGCGAGCGGGTTTTTTAATGTACACTGCCGCGCACTTTAATACGCGCCAACATTAGGCGGCTACATGAATATCAACGTCTATCGTTATAATCCCGACTGCGACGCCACGCCACGCTTGCATTCTTATTGTATCACTCCGCACCCCGGTATGATGGTGCGCGATGCGTTATTAGCAATTAAACAACAAGATGAATCCTTTAGTTTTCGCCATTCGTGCGGCGAAGGCGTGTGTGGTTCTGATGCAGTGAATGTGAATGGGCGCAACGTATTAGCGTGTATTACGCCAATTGCAGAATTAACCACGCCAATTACGGTGCGACCGCTGCCGGGGCGTCCAATTATTCGTGATTTAGTTGTCGATTTAACGCAGTTTTATGAACAATATCGTGCGATTAAACCGTATTTAATTCGCCATGATCCTTTGCCGGAACAAGAAATTTTACAAACTCCAGCGCAGCGCGATCAATTAGATGGGTTATACGAGTGCATTTTGTGCGGGTGCTGCTCCACCGCTTGCCCGTCGTTTTGGTGGAATCCTGAGAAATTTCATGGCCCTGCCGCTTTATTGCAAGCGTGGCGGTTTCTCGCCGACAGCCGCGATCAAGCTGCCGAAGCGCGTCTCGACGCCTTGGCCGGTCCATATAAGGTATTTCGCTGCCACAGCATTATGAATTGCGTTGAGGTGTGCCCGAAGGCGCTCAATCCCACTCGCGCCATCGGTCAGATTAAAACGTTGATGTTAGACAAGGGGTTATAAAAAAACCGCCTCAAGAGGCGGTGATTTCTGATTGAACTCAAGCGGGACACGCAAAATTTTTTAGCCGCGCCTAACTGTTTGTTTAGCAACTAAAATAACCGCGTTTGATTTCCAAAACCATCCCGTTCCAGCGCCAGCACTTCTGCTGGCGTGTTGAGATTCAAAAACGCCGCCGCTTGCCCACTAAAATCCACCCACACCACCCGCCGCTGCGCATACCACGCATCGACCCGCCGCTCGCCGCTCGCCAAATATGCGTGCAGTTCCGCCGCTAAATGTACCGGCACCAACGCATGTAACGGCTGGCGCTGCGCCCCGACTGTCGCCACCGCCACCTCCGCCTGCGCCGCCACTACCGCAGTCGCCAAGCGCAGCCCCAAATCCGGCGGCGATTGCGGCGCATCGCCCGGCACCGTCAACAACCACGCGGTTTTAGCCGCCATCAGCGCACTGTGAACACCCGCCAACGGCCCAGCAAAATCCGGCACCGCGTCCGTCACCACCGGCGCTCCCAATGCCGCATATTGATCGAAATGGCGATTGGCACTGATGAGCGTCGTCGACACCTGCGGCGCTAATGCCGCCAGCGCCCACGCCGCCAACGGGCGTCCCGCCAATAAAATCAAGCCTTTATCTTGTCCGTTCATGCGCCGCGCCCGCCCGCCCGCCAGCACCACTCCGGTGCAGGTGGACAGCGCGGGCGCAGCGATAACTCCTTGTTTTAACAACTTATTCAACAATTAACCGCGCATTCAGCGGCTGGATCGGGCGATTGTTCGGATGCCCCATCACCTCGGCAAACTTGTGAATTTGCCCCGCCGACGCCGTCACCGGCTGCTTCAGCACAATCCACGTCACTCCTTCCGTACAGGGCGGCGTCGTCAATGAGCCAGTAAACCGATAATAATCATGGTCTTGCGGCAGCAGCGCCTCCGCCGAAACCTGCAACGGCAGCGGCGTGTGTTCATCAACGTGCGTCGGCATCGCCGCCCAAGGCTCTTTCAATGCCAAGTTTTCCTCACCCTCCTGAAACATCACCGCAATCACTAATAAATGTCCATCTTGATCTGCATGAACTAAATGCGCTTCCATTGGAAATTCTTTACCGCCAATGTGATTCTCACTCGGCGTGTGGAAATGATATTGCTTGAGTTCATAATCGCGTCCATCTAAACGGATTGAACTTCCTGCGGCGTAATGAATTTGAATCGTATGACCGTTATTGATCTCATCATCACCACCGGGGCGATAATGAAAATCTAGCGGTGGTAATTGCTGATCGACCATCTGCGTTAAATCAATCGGCGTCTGATATTTTCCGTTCTTGCACTCTGTAAATTGTGGGTTCAATTCCCCCCAGTGTTCCGGGCCATCCGCACCGGAATAACCCCAATGCACCTCATGTCCAGCAGTGGCAATACTGCTTCCCAATAATACAGATAAACTAAAAAATACGCTGCGTTTCATTGCCATATTTCCCGTCATAAAATGATTGATTATCGCCTGCGCGATTGTTTCTTACATAACCCATTTTATTCAAAGATCAGCGCGTCATTGCCGCACCCGGCACGACGCCAAAAAAGTGTAGCACTGCGCCATAGTTTTGAATAGCACCCGCCCAATAAAAAACGCCACCGTATTGCGATGGCGTTTGTTTCAGCAGTGCGCAATTGTGCTGCGCTGCACCATTAACCAATCACTAACGGCCCCACCAATGATACTGCAGGGATAGGATTTTCCTGCAATTGCTCGGCAACCAATACTTCATTAGCCGCCATGCGTCCGGTCATCGTTGCCGCTTCCATTAAATTCGCGGGAATATCCAGCCGCAAAAAATCACCTGCTAAAAACAGATTAGGAATTGGCGTTTTAACGCCCGGACGATTCGCATGATCACCGGGTGCCCAGCGCGGGAAATTCTGTTGCATGGTGTAAATATCATACACAATCGCCGCACCTTTTAATTCAGGAATTAAAAGATCAAGCTCCTCGCGCATAATGCGTTTAATCTCCGCTTCTGGCAGCACATTTTCTGGTTCCACCGCATACGCATGAAGCTCAATTACCGCGCCCTGATGCCGCTGCGCCCAATCAACAAATTGCGGTTGTAGTTGCGAATAAATGGCAATGGAATCAGTAAACTGATACCCGCTAGTAGTATAAAACGGCACGTCCAACGGTTGAATAGCGCGATCCAACCACATGCGCCACACAATATACGGATCAGCGACGCCTAATTGCTCAACACTGGCAACAAAATTGGGCTGTGATAATGCAGACTGCGCCACAATTGCTTTTATTCCCGGCACATCACACGCCATCACCACATAATCAGCATCTAATTCGGTCGTATTCACTGCCGCAGTGAGCGTTAATTCCGTTCCATGTACTGCTGTTGTCATAGGATTTAATGGCATTTTAGTCGGACCAGTAGTCGGCACTCCTTGCGCATCATATTTGGCTCCATGACAGGGACAAGCAAAACCACCCGTTGTCGCATCCAATCCCACCGGGCAACCCATGTGCGTACAACGACCTGATACCGCTTGAAATTCTCCCTGTTCATTACGCTTCACATAATACAAATCGGTCTTGCTGCTGCCCCAAAATGGCGTCCAATTCATTCCCACATCAGCCGCTGGAACGCGATGTTCTTGCATCTGCGCTTCACCGGGACGTTTAAGCACCACCTGAATAATTTTGCCCTCATTTTCAATGATGCGTTGCACCTCAACTCCCGTCATTACCTTGCCACCGAGCGCAATTAAACGTTGCGTCAATGGCGTCACCAATGAAGTCATCGCATCATCAATCGTCTGGTCATATCCCATCCCATTCGGATTGCCGAGAAAAAAGAAATGGAAAAATTTAATCCCTTCCGCAGTAGAGTACTGATGAAACTGATTAAATGAAGTATGCGCAAATGGTTCAATAATCGTATCAACCATCGGTTGATTCACAGTGCGGCAAAAGCTCTTAAAATCGAGATCATCAAAACGCGCAAAAGTCTCCTTGGGATTGTAACGCATCAACTCGTACACTTTACTGCTCGGATCGTTAAAATCTAAAATCGACACCGATTTTGATTGGTTGATGACTGCCAGCAAATTGAAAGGAAAAATCGTCGTCGTATTCGTAAAACTCTCAGTCGGTTTATCCTTGAATAGAATGGGATAATCTTTCACGGGCTTGAAATTGCCGCGCACCCCAAGTTCATCCAATAAACCGTGCAGATTGTAATACTGATTGAAAAACCCATGAAAACCATGCTCGGTTGCCATTGTTTCTCCATTCACATCCACATCCCAACCGGTCAGGCGTCCACCTAAATTGCTGGCACGCTCAACCAAGGTCACTGCAAAGCCCCGTTTTAATAATTCATAGCTTGCCGCCATTCCCGCTAAACCGCCTCCAATCACCACGACTTTTTTTGGTGTTGACGGCGTTAATGGACGCGTATCATTATCCGCAGCGGCAAAAGATAAAATCGTGCGACGCGGTTGGATCGCATACAATCCAAGGGCGCTGCCAACCGCAGCGAGTCCCAGCCCAGCTAAAAAGTGACGACGGTGCATAATTCAACTCTGAATAATGAAAAAATGTCGGAGCGGTGTTAAAAAATTGCGTATTTCTATTCCGATCTCGACGCGAATGAGCGATTAGTGTAACCGCATTTGCAGAGCGGCACCAAACCGCTGCCAAACTCCGTGTTATTCTGCAAAAAAATCGCCACCCGCGTGCTCACAACACTTGTTGATTAGTGCCATTTTAAGGAGTTTCGTAATGACGACAGCATCACCAACAATCGACGTTGCCGACTATATTTTAGTCGGTGGTGGCTTGCAAAACGCATTGATTTTATTGGCATTAGCGGCGCGTAAACCCGCAGCCAGCATCCTCTTATTAGAGCGCGAAGCGACGCTCGGCGGGAACCATTTGTGGTCATTTCAAGCACGCGATGTGCCAGATTCGGCTTGGGAGTGGATGGAACCCTTGGTCGAGTATTGCTGGGCGGGTTATCAACTCAATTTTGCCGCATCCAGTCGTTGGGTGGCGGGCGCGTATCGCTCTTTAAGCTCCGAACATTTGGCGCAAATTGTCGCGCAAACTGTTGAAAATAAAACAAACATTCAGATTATGACTCATGCCGCTGTGACGCGCTGCGATCCCCAGCGCGTCACATTAGCTGACGGGCGCATTTTTCAGGGGCGACTTATTATTGATGCGCGAGGTCCAGATCAAAATGCGTCACGGCGCGGTGGCGGCTATCAAAAATTTGTGGGTTTGGAATGTCAATTACGCCAACCAATCACGATGAATGCACCATTGTTAATGGATACGCGCTGCCCGCAATATGATGGGTTTCGTTTTCATTATGTATTACCTTTTGCTCCTGATCGGGTGCTAATTGAAGACACTTATTTTTCTAATAACCCGACTTTAGATGTTGACACAATTTCAGTCAACATTATTGCGGAAGCGGGGCGCTTAGGATTAGCAGTTGAGCGCGTATTGCGCAGTGAAGTTGGCGTTTTACCAATGCCAGCATTAAGCACCTTTCATCCGCGCAATGAAGGTGTGCTTCATGCCGGTTATGCTGGAGGTTGGTTTAATCCCGGCACTGGTTATTCATTAGCAGCAGCAGTGCGCTTGGCCGAGCATCTATCTACTGTTGCGCTTGAAGATGTATATGGCAAAGCGTGGCGGCAGTTAGTCAGAAAAATGCGCATTCAATCTCATTTTTTAGCATTTCTTAATTTGATGATGTTTGGCTTATTCCACGATAAGCAACGCGCTAAGTTAATGGAGCGTTTTTATCTCGTGTCTGATGACGTGATACATCGTTTTTTTGCAATGGATAGCACGGCATTGGATATGTGGAAAATTATGTGGGTAGGTGCGCCTTGGACGCCTAAAGGTCGTTCTAAACGCGCTACGGCACCGCAATAAGGCATTAAAAGCGACACGCTTTCTTTTGCCAATCATTTTGGCGGCTTATTAAATGGTTGTTCTCAACATGACATGCAAACAGGTTATTCGACTACAGCGTGGTTGGAATAGGATGTTATTTTTAATTCTACTGTTAATGGCAGCGCCATTATTGGCAGAACCACCCGCAGCGGCGACAACAAATATGACCTGTTTGCGCTGTCATGGTATGAAAACGCTGGCGTATCGCCATCCCAGCACCGGAAAAATCGTTGACTTATTTGTTGAGCAAGTTGCACTGAGTCATTCGGTGCATGGCAAATTAGCGTGTACAGAATGCCATGATGGTGATTTCGCGCATTATCCCCATCGTGCGGAAACGCAGCAGCGTTCGTTATCCTGTGTGAAATGCCATGAACAACAAGATGACGCTACAAAACGTCATTATCAATTTACTACCATTGATGCAGAATATGCAAAAAGCATTCATGCCACTTCTGATGCAGTAGAAGCCGCAGCTTTCAATTGCCATTCTTGTCACGATCCGCACCGTTTTCACGCTTCTCAAATCGGCGATTCACTCGCCACCATCATTCACAACGATAATGCGTTATGCTTAACTTGCCATGAACAAGCGCGACTAAAACATGCGTGGTTACCCAATCGAGAGCGGCATTGGGAAACCGTGCGTTGTCTTGATTGTCATACGCCCGTTACCGATTCTAAACAACCCGTATCGCATCACATTTTAAGTGCCGCTGACAGCAATCATGATTGCGTCAGTTGTCACTCAAAAAACTCTCAGTTATTAAATCGTCTATATCGGTATCGGGCAGCAAATGATGTCGCAAGTCACGGCTGGCTGAATACTGCGATTTTTAATGAAGCGTATGTGGTAGGAATGAGCCGCAGCGCCGTATTAGATCGGTTAGCATTAGTAATCATTGGGTTAACCTTATGCGTATTGCTTGCGCATGGCATTGGGCGGTATCGCGCACAACAACGGCTGCTGAGGAAACAACAATGAGCGCCAGTTATCTTTATCCGCGTTGGGTGCGCATCTGGCATTGGTTGAATGCGTTGTTATTTGCGATCTTAATTGTATCTGGCGGCAGTTTACACTTTACCGGACATCCTTGGTTATTAGATTTTGCTACGGCGCGTCCACTGCATAATATCACCGGGCTGCTTTTAATTATAAGCTGGGTTGCATTTATCATTGGCAATGTGATGACCAATAATGATCGCCATTATCGCGTACAGTGGCGGGGATTTTTAGGGCGGTTATTCACTCAAGGTCGTTATTATGCCGTCGGTATTTTTCGCAATGAGCCACATCCATTTCATCCAAGCGAAGCGATGAAATTTAACACGTTACAACAACTCAGTTATCTCGGGGTGATGTATGTGTTAGTGCCACTGTTGGTGATAAGCGGTGCTGCGTTTTTATTAGCAGTTTATTTACCAGACACCATATTTGGCTTGGGTAGTATTTGGGTAGTAGCAATGCTGCATTTAACCGTTGCCTATAGTTTGGTGTTATTCGTATTGGTGCATCTGTATATCATCACCACTGGCGATACCGTGACCACGAATTTACGCGCAATGCTGACCGGTTGGCACCGTGATGATCAGCAGGAGACAACAAAATGAATCATCTGCTGATAAAACAATGGTGGGCATTCACAAGGGTGCGCCGAATTACGATTGGCGTGATCATTGTGCTGGCGATCACCTTGATTTATAAAGTGTTCTATCCGCTGGCTTTTGAGTTTTATGTAGGCAAAACGAATGCACCATTAACCTATGCCAGCAGCCAAGAATTCACACCAGAAGCCTTCGAGTTATTAGCAAAAGAACTCAGCCGCGATGCGCGGCAACAACAGGCAGAGGCAATTGTAGCAACCGCTCAAGACCCGTTTGCGCGACAAATAAAACTTGAATTGTTAATGAATACGCCATCGGTGATTAAAGATAGTGAACCGGCGCATATTCGCTATTTTCGTGATGCTGGTATTCGCCGCTATGAAGGGCCAAAGACCTGTTTACAGTGTCATGCCACTATACGGATTCAACATGGCGACGGAACACACGCGACGCTTGACACCTTAAATGATCTGGTGAATTCAGTACATTTTAAGTTTCAAACCGAAGCTGGTGGCTTTTCAACCTATGGCTATGACGGGCGGCAAGTGAATAGCGGGGCGCGTAAAATTCCAGTGGGAAAAATCAATCGCGCCTGCGGTATTCCGGGCAGTTTTAGTTGGACAGGGTGGGCGGCATTAATTGCAAGTCGTCCAGAAGCGCAGCATGGCGCTACAATTTTACGCAGTGAAGGTTGCGGTCAATGTCATATCGGCGGCAATTATCAACCCGCTACAGAAAAAATGATGCCAATTGGTGACGTTCCTAATGAAGCTAAAGACGGGATTGATTGTTTAATTTGTCATGCCGCTGAATACGATATGAATCAGCGTTATATTATTCAGGACAAGCAAGGATTGCGTTGGAATCAGGATCGCAGTTTACGCGCAGCATTAACGGTTGGAACGATTCGCGCTGATACCTGTTTACGTTGTCATCAACACAATATGGGCGGCGATGTCTATCAACATAATGTCGCAGCACAATCACTCGGTTATATCAATCAACGGTTATTGCATCATGGCGCAAAACGTGGCAATCCATTCAGTCCACAAGATGATGTTCATGCCGCAGCAGGAATGGAATGTACTGATTGCCATGTTCCAGAAGGACATCGTATTCCACGCGGGCGCAAAGGCGTTGATTTAGTGGCAAACGATTTGCCCAATAAAGAAGTCACTTGTGAAGGCTGTCATACGTCAGCGCCGCATCATCAATCGCATGATAAAGCCTTATTGAATGGACATATTGCGCGGTTAGCTTGTGAAACGTGCCATATTAAAGAATTAACTGATCATAATGTAGTGTTGCGCGATTGGGTGCATCCTACTTGGAATGCTAAAGAAGGTATTTTTGAACCGACTGATATTTATCGTTCTGGCGCAGTGGGCAAAGGGTTTACCTTTTTGTGGTTTAACGGTAATGGCACTTTTTTAGCCAATGCGCTCGGCAATCATCCCGATAAAACGCTCAATTACAATCCTTTGATGCAGCAAGTAGCGCGGATTACTGATCCAGACATCATTGCCGCAGTGCGCACCAAAGCAACGGAATTAAAACAACAGTATCCTGAAATTGATGTGGATGCTTATGTGACTGCGGCAACGGAGCCATTATCACAATTGACTCCAGAGTTATTGGTGCAACGGGAAGTGATGATTGCCACTAATTTGAGTGCGGCGATGAATCAAGGCGAGAGCCGCATTTATCCGTTTAAGTTATTTAATGCGATGATGTATGAAGATATGTCAAATCAAGGGGCATTTGGAGCGATGATTTTGCCTTTTGATTATGCGCGGTATTATGAAACGGGCGATAGTGCAGCGGCGGTGAAGGTGGCAATTGCTGATCCGATTATTCAACGCATGTATCAGGAACCGTTTAAGCATTACATGATGGATGAATTTATGGCGTATTTCGGCATTATGGACGGTTGGAAAACGATTTATCCGCTGGTGAACAACCAATTAGTGAACGTGGAAACGCATTGGATGCGGCAAATGGGCACGTTAATGGTCAATCATGGTATTCAGCGGCAAGGTCACGCTTGTATTGCGTGTCATGCTCCGAATGGCATTATGAATTTCGCGCAACTGGGTTATTCGCCAGAGCGGGTGGCAGAGTTGGAGCGACTTGAAGACATTGTGCCATTGCTAAACCCGGCGGAGCAGACTGATGGGCAATAAAAATAATTTTGGTCAGTGTGTGAAGTTGTGAATGTTCAATTGTGCGCAATTAGTGGTAACATTCAATGCGCCGGTGTGCTCTAACCTGCGCGTTGCCGCAGATACCATGTTGGTTATTGGAAAATGGTGTGTTGTGAACTGAGCATTATTTTTTATTGGTGAGGATGTGACGCATGAAATGTGCAATGTTGATGACTGGCAGTGGGCCAATTGTCATTTTAACTTCGTATGACGCGCTCGAGAATCCTGATTTGCTGGAACGGTTGGCGAATAAAGGAATTCCCAAGTTTACGGCATACGAGATTCCAATGGCATTGGCTGAGGAACGTTATGGCGGGCATTTTAGAAAGGTGCTCAATGGCTTTACGGAATCTGACAAATTACGGATTCTCGATCACAACGGTCATCGCGCTTTCAATCTGTTCCGTTTTGATGAACTTGGAACGCCGATTGCCCACGAAGGTTCGCCAGAAAACTATCATCATTAGGAGTTGCTTGATCTTACGCGCAAGGAAGCGCGGCAATTTTTTATCAGTAACATCGTTTTTTTGCCCGCGTGTTTTATTCTTGCACGTTATTGGGCGCAATAGATAGCGCAGGATTGACTTTGTGTTAAAGTTTGATGGCGATTTCATTCGCACGCGCTTAATCTCAACGTACACTCGTTATGGAGATTTTCTATGTCAACAGATGTTGCACTTTGGCTTGCAATCGGTGCCGGCGGTCTCGCTGTTTTATACGGTTTGGCGGTCGTGGTTTGGATCACGATGCAATCTGCTGGTTCGGAACGAATGCAGGAAATTGCGGCAGCTATTCAAGCTGGCGCACAGGCGTATCTCAATCGTCAATACACCACAATTGCAATTGTTGGTGGAGCTTTATTTCTCGTATTGTGGCCGACGTTGGGATTGGCGACGGCTGGCGGTTTTGCGGTGGGAGCAATTTTGTCCGGTCTCGCCGGTTATATCGGGATGAATGTGTCGGTGCGCTCCAATGTGCGCACGGCGCAGGCGGCAACGATCAGTATTGAAGCGGCGCTGGATGTGGCATTTCGCGGCGGCGCGGTGACGGGAATGTTAGTGGTGGGGCTGGGTTTGCTCGGCGTGGCCGGTTATTTCGCCTTTTTGGGAGCAGATAAAGAGGCGCTGCACGCGCTGGTCGGCTTGGCATTTGGCGGCTCGTTGATTTCAATTTTCGCGCGGTTGGGCGGCGGTATTTTCACTAAAGGCGCGGATGTGGGCGCGGATTTGGTGGGCAAGGTTGAGGTCGGAATTCCCGAAGATGATCCGCGCAATCCGGCGGTCATTGCGGACAATGTGGGCGACAACGTCGGCGATTGTGCGGGTATGGCGGCGGATTTGTTTGAAACTTACGCGGTAACGATTGTGGCAACGATGGTGCTCGGCGGGCTGATGTTCAAAGGCGCGGATGGCGGATTGGCGATGAATTACATCCTCTATCCATTAGTGCTCGGCGCGGTATCAATTGTTGCTTCTATTGTAGGCACCATGTTTGTAAAGACCTCGGAAGGCGGCAAAATCATGGGCGCATTGTATCGCGGCATGGCAGTTGCTGGTGGCTTGGCTTTAATTGCATTTGCAATTGTCACTGGCATGTTTATGGATGATTTCTTTGCCATGTTATTTTGTACCTTAATTGGATTGGCGCTGACAGCGGCATTGGTGTTAATTACCGAGTATTACACTGCGACTGAATACGCGCCGGTGCGTTATGTTGCCGAAGCCTCGCAAACCGGTCATGCTACCAATGTCATTGCAGGATTGGCAGTATCAATGAAATCGACGGCGCTGCCGGTATTGGCGGTGTGTATAGCAATTTGGGCGTCTTATATCGCGGCTGATTTATACGGCATTGCGATTGCAGCGACGGCAATGTTATCAATGGCAGGCATGATTGTGGCGCTCGATGCGTATGGCCCAATTACTGATAACGCTGGTGGTATTGCGGAAATGTCGGGATTACCTAAAGAAGTGCGTCATATTACTGATGCACTGGATGCAGTTGGGAATACGACAAAAGCAGTGACTAAAGGCTATGCAATTGGTTCGGCAGGATTAGCAGCATTAGTCTTGTTTGCGGATTATACCCATAATTTAGAGACGCATTTGCTGGCAACCAACCGCGAGATGATTGAGTTTTCACTGTCAGACCCGGCGGTGATTATTGGCTTGTTTATTGGCGGCATGATTCCGTATTTATTCGGCGCAATGGCGATGGAAGCAGTCGGACGCGCTGCCAGCTCGGTGGTGGTTGAAGTGCGGCGTCAATTCGCAGAAATTCCCGGCATTATGGAAGGCACAGCGAAACCGGATTATTCACGCGCAGTTGATTTATTGACTCGCGCTGCAATTAAAGAAATGGTGGTGCCTTCATTGCTACCAATTCTGGTGCCGGTAGTCGTTGCGTTTGGAATGAATATCCTGATGGGTGATGGCGCTGGAATCCGCGCTTTAGGTGGTTTGTTAATTGGTACCATCGTCACCGGTTTATTCGTTGCAATTTCAATGTGTACTGGCGGCGGCGCGTGGGATAATGCTAAAAAGTATGTTGAAGAAGGGAATTTTGGTGGCAAAGGTTCTGATGCGCATCATGCAGCAGTCACTGGCGACACCATTGGTGATCCCTATAAAGACACTGCTGGTCCAGCAATTAACCCGTTAATTAAAATTATCAACATCGTCGCTTTGTTATTGGTGCCGCTGTTGTAATTGCGATTAAACATAAAACGCCCTCGTTGAGAAATCAAAGAGGGCGTTTTTTATTGTGCGCAATTTACACTGGTTGCACGTTGCTGCAAATCACTCTGTGCGCATGAGTCAGCAGTGTGAAATAGCGTTAATGCTGGTTTTTTGCTTGCCAGAGCGCGTGATGTTCTGAGCCTTCGCGTAATAATTTAGCGCCACAGCTTGGGCAACGTTGTTCTTGGCAGGGTACGCCCTTACTATGTTCAATGCGCGTTGAGCATTTTGGACAAATACAGTGACCACCTGCGCCCATTTCGTGTTTTCTGTTCATCACGAGCCTCTTGCCTTGCGTTAAATAATAAAAAATGTGCGGTTACACGTCGCACGCCCATAATTAAAGATCGCAAGTGTTGTGTAACACCGTAAATGCGATTCCGCAAGGCATAAAAAAATTAGCTTTCATTGATATTTCACAATGAAACGATACGCATCTTTGCGTTCTAATCGCCTGCATTCAGTGTGATACTGGTATCTGCCGAACGCAGCGTCATACATCCACTTTTAACTTAATTTAGGATTCACAAGATGACCACGATTGTAATTACTGCCAATGATGCCCTTGGTTTAGATGGTGAGATGGCGCTGCATTTTGGGCATTGCCCGTATTTTGTGATTGCTGAGGTTGATGCCGCGCATCAGATCACGGCAGCGCGGGTGCAGGCTAATCCGTATGCGGAACACCATCAGCCCGGGCAGATTCCTCAATATATCAAGTCGTTAGGAGCTGACGTGGTGTTGGCGGGCGGCATGGGTGGTAAGGCAATTGAATGGTTTGAACAGCTTGGCGTGACCGTCGCCAGCGGCGCTTATCCGACCGTTGCGGCGGCTTTGGCGGCGTATCTCGGCGGGCAACTGTCAGGGGTCACGGAATGTCAGCATGATCACGAGCACGATCATCATCATTAAATAGTAGCGGTTTTATTCGCGTTGGCGGTTAAAAAAAGTTGTCAGTTCAATCAGTTCAATCAGTTCAATCAATTCAATACTGTGATTACTTTCACTGCGCACTGATTAAACAAATTGCAACTTATTGTCACGCGCCAACTGCCCACTTTTTCAACTGCTAACGTACACACTCATTCACCCTCGGACGTTGCTTATGAATATCGTTGTCACCTCAACTGGTTCTGATTTTGATGCCGCTGTTGATCCTAAATTCGGGCGCTGTGCCTTTTTTGCGCTGGTCGATACCGACGCCAATACGTTGATCGCTACTCCGAATCCGTTTCAGGATGCCAGCGGCGGCGCGGGTACCCAAGCCGCGCAGTGGGTTTTGACGCAAGGTGCCACCGCGTTATTGACCGGACATTGCGGTCCGAAAGCAGCCGCCGTGTTGGAGCAGACCGACGTGTGCATCGTCACCGATACCACCGGCACCGTGCGCGAGGCAGTGGCAAAATTTATCTCTGAAATCAATGGTTAAACGCATGACCGCGCCGCTATCACCGCGCACCATCGCTATCGCCAGCGGCAAAGGTGGTACCGGCAAAACCACCGTTGCTATCAATTTGGCGCTGTCGGTGCCCAACGTGCAGTATTTGGATTGCGATGTGGAAGCGCCCAACGGGCATCTCTTTTTGCACCCCGCCATTCACACCCACCACGATGTGCGCGTCGCGCTGCCGCAGCTTGATGATGCGGTGTGTACCCGTTGCGGGTTGTGCGCTGATGCGTGTGAATTCAATGCGTTAGCCGTAACGCCACGCCGTGTCTTGGTATTTCCAGATTTATGTCATAGCTGCGGCGTGTGTACTTATGTCTGTCCGGTGGCGGGTGCTATCAGCGAAACCACGCGCAGCATCGGCACCGTCAGCAGCGGCACTGCCGCTATCACTACCGGCGGACAGCTACCGGTGGCGCAAGGACTGCTGAATATCGGCGAAAGTACGGCCGTGCCCGTCATCAAAATGGTGCGCCAACAGGCGCAACCGCCGTTCACCGTGCTGTTGGATGCGCCGCCCGGCACTGCGTGTCCGATGGTGGAAACGGTGCGCGGCGCGGATTTTTGCCTGCTCGTCACTGAGCCGACGCCCTTTGGTCTCAATGATTTAGAGCTGGCAGTTGGCGTGACGCGAGTGCTGGGAGTGCCCTGCGGCGTGGTGTTGAATCGCAGCGATCTGGGCGATGCCGGAGTGACGGATTATTGCCGCGAGCACGACATTCCGATCCTGTTAGACATTCCCTTCCAGCGCGAACTCGCCGAAGCCTATTCCAATGGCATCCCGTGGGTGGTTGCGCAACCGGCAGCGCGGGCACAATTTCAGGCGCTTTTTCACGCCATTCACGCGCAGATTGCAGCCGCTGAGAACAGGCCATGAAAGAATTAACCATCATCAGCGGTAAAGGCGGCACCGGCAAAACCACCGTCAGCGCCGCCTTTGCTGCCCTCGCCACCAATCGCGTGCTGGCGGATTGCGATGTGGATGCCGCCGATCTGCATTTGGTGCTGGAGCCAGTGTTGCGCTCCCGCCACGATTTCAGCGCCATGCGTACTCCGCGCATTGATCCAGAACGCTGTACCGGCTGCGGCGACTGCGCCAGCTATTGCCGCTTTGATGCCATCAGTCAGCACGGCACCACCTTTGTGGTGGACGGACTGGCGTGTGAACACTGCGGACTCTGTGCGCTGGTGTGCCCCACGTCAGCAATCGTCATGGAAGACACCGTCAGCGGTGAGTGGCTGATTTCTGATACGCCGCACGGCCCGTTAGTCCATGCGCGGCTGGGTATTGGCGAAGACAACAGCGGCAAATTAGTGACTTTGGTGCGGCGGGAAGCGCGGCGGTTAGCAGAACAAACCGGTGCGACTTTGCTTATCAATGATGGTCCGCCCGGCATCGGCTGTCCGGTCACAGCGGCACTCACGGGCGTCGATCAAGTGTTGGTGGTGACGGAACCGACGTTATCTGGCATTCACGATATGCAGCGCGTGGCCGCACTGTGCGCACATTTTCGGATTCCGTTAATGGTCTGCATCAATAAATACGATCTCAACCGCGCCAATTGCGCCCAATTACGCGCTTGGTGCGCCGCGCATGAGATTGAAGTCGTTGGAGAAATTCCCTTTGATCCCGCCGTCACGCGAGCATTGGTCGCCCGGCGCAGCATCATTGCGGTGGATTGCGGTGCCGTCACCGTCGCCGTGCGGCAGTTATGGGACAACGTGCTGGCGCGACTCACGGCAGCGTAACAATGGCGCGGGTGGTGGTCAGTTATCAGCCTGCGTGCTCAACACCGTCAGCGCCCCGGCATAATCAAACCGCTCAATCAACCGCAACAAGGTTCCAGTGGCATCACCGAGCGCAGCGTGTAATAGCGCCGATTCTTTAAGAATCAACTCGTTAGCCGCCATGTCGCCCTCCTCCAACAGCATCCGCAGTCGCGCCAGCACTGCCGCCATTCGCACCGGATCAACCGCCGCCGTCCGCCGTCGCGCAGCGGCCACCGTGTTGAAAATAGGCGCTGGCGGCGGTCGCGGCGCATCACCCGCTGCCGGAGTCACCGCCGGCTCCAGCGGCAGCCATTTGAGCAGCGTCGCATATAACTGATTCGGATCAATGGGTTTGGTGAGAAAGTCATTCATCCCCGCCGCCAAACACGCCAGCCGATCTTCTTCAAACGCATTCGCCGTCAACGCCACAATCGGACGCTCGCGCCAGCCCTCCAAGTTGCGAATCCGCCGCGTCGCCGTCAAACCGTCCAAACGCGGCATCCGCATATCCATCAGCAATAAATCAGGGCGCGTCTCATGCGCCCGCTCCACCGCTGCCAATCCATCATTGACCGTTTCAACCGTAATCCCCACCCGCCGCAACAGCTCCACTGCCACCTCACGGTTGATCGGATCATCTTCTGCCACCAACACCCGGCGACCGTGCTGGCGCTGCTGCAATTCCGTCTCCACCTCAGTTGCGGCGTGCGGCACCCGCATCGGCATCACGCCCGTGCCGGGCTTGAGCCACGCCGTCAGCCAAAACGTGCTGCCTTGCCCCAGCACACTCTCCACGCCAGTCTCACCGCCCATCAACTGCGCCAAGTGGCGCGTGATCGCCAAGCCCAAACCGGTGCCGCCAAACCGACGGGTGGTGCTGTCATCGGCCTGCGCAAACGCATTGAACAATTTGGGCATCACCTCCGGCGCAATTCCAATTCCGTTATCGCGCACCGCAAAACGCACCAGCAATTGTTCATCACGTTCTTCCAGCAACGTCGCCGACAACAGAATCGTGCCGCGCTCGCCGAATTTCAGCGCATTGCCAGCGTAATTGAGCAACGCTTGCCGCAAGCGCGTCGGATCGCCGCGCAGCCAATTTGGCACCCCGGCGCATTCAATGGCGATAATCAGCCCCTTGGCGCTGGCTCCCACGTCAATCAGCGATCGCACCGAATCCAGCACATCTGCCAGCGCGAAGTTGGTTTCCTCTAACTGCATTCGCCCCGCTTCAATTTTGGATAAATCCAACACGCCATTGATCAGCGCCAGCAGATGATGCGCGGCAGTTTCAATTTTGGTCAGCCGCCGTGCCTGTGGACCCTCCGCCAATTCCCGCCGCAGCAACTGCGCCAGCCCGATGATCGCGTTCATCGGCGTGCGAATTTCATGGCTCATATTGGCGAGAAAGGCACTTTTGGCGCGATTGGCCGCTTCTGCCTGCGCCGCCAATTCCTGCGCCTCCGCCATCGCTGTTGCCAACGCCTGATTGCTGGCACGTAACTGTTCCTCAGCATGACGGCGGGCGGTGATGTCTACCGAGATATTGCCGGAGCCGATCAAGTGTCCGGTTTCGTCATAGATGGGATATTTTTTGGTGAGGTAATACAGCGTCCGTCCATCGGCAGCGAGCACCGGTTCTTCGCGGATGATCGCAGCACCGGGCGGCAATTGTTGGGCGCGTAAATCATCCAACATGTAGGTGCGCACCGGCTCGCTGTCGGCGGCGACACCAAAAATCTCGGCGTCGGTTTTGCCGATCATCTCGATCTCGGTGGCATAACCAGCCGCCTTGGCATACGCCGGATTGGTAGCGATCACGCGCAGATTTAAGTCTTTCACCACGATGATTGAATCGCTGTGGCGAATGACTGCCGCCAGCGCCGCCATCTTCTGCGCGGTTTGCCAGTCGCTGCTGGCGCAAGAGGTGGCGGGCGGAGTGGTGGTCATGGCGCTTGTTGATAGCCGGGATTGAAACTTGATTTGCCACCGCTGCTCGCCAACGGTCGCCCGGCGCGAGCTTCGATGATCCGAAATGCCTCCCGCACCGCTTCCCGCAGTTCAGCGGTTTTCCACGGTTTGGGCAGAAATTTGAAAATGTCACCCTGATTAACAGAACGGGCGATGAACTGCGGATCAAGCGCCCCGGATAGCAAAATCCGCAGCGTGTGCGGATACATCGCGCTGATGCGGCGCAACAATTCCGCGCCATCCATCTCCGGCATGTCACCGTCTGAAACCACCACATCCACCTCGTGCAGCGCCAGCAGTTCCAATGCTCCCACCCCGCTCGTGGCCGGCAGCACCCGATAACCTTCGTGTGTGAATAACCGCTCCAGCACGAAGCGGATATGTGGATCATCGTCCACCAATAACAAGGTGCGCTGCGGCGTGAGCGCCTCATTCGGGAACACCAGCAGCCGCTCGCTGCGCAATAACACTTCAAAATCAGAAGCTGCCAACGGACGGCTGAAATAATAGCCCTGCATTTCGTCGCAATCGTGAGCGCGTAAAAACTGCAACTGCGCCTCGGTTTCCACGCCTTCCGCAATCGCGGCCAGATTCAGCCCGTGCGCCAAATTGATAATCGCGGTGATGATCGCGGCGCTGCTGGGGTCTTGCACGATGTCGCGGACGAACGATTGGTCAATTTTCAAACGATCAATTTGAAACTGGCGCAGATAACTCAGCGAAGAAAAGCCAGTGCCAAAATCATCAATTGACAGCGACACCGACAAGCCTTTGAGCCGTTTGGTCGCCTCAATAAACGTCTGCATATCGGTCATCGCCGCGCTTTCAGTCAGTTCCAACTCAAGGTATTCCGGTGCCAGCCGCGTCTCGCGCAATATCATGGCGGTCATTTCCACCACATCGCCGGCGACAAATTGCAGCGCCGATAAATTCACCGCGACCGTTACTGGCGGCAAACCGGCGTCCTGCCACGCCTGATTTTGCCGACACGCCTCACGCAGCACCCATTCGCCCAGCGCCCAAATCAGCCCGCATTCTTCCGCCAGCGGGATGAATTCTCCCGGCGAAATCCAGCCCCGACGCGGATGCGGCCACCGCGCCAGCGCTTCTGCGCCGATGATTTGTCCGTTGCGCAAATCAATTTGCGGCTGGTAATGCAGCGCCAAGCCGTTGTGTTTAATGGCGTCGCGCAATTCAGCTTCTAAATCCAAGCGTTCCAGCGCCAGCGCATTCATCTCCGGCGCATAAAAGCGGAACCCTTGCCCGCCGCTCACTTTGATTTTGGTCATCGCCGCAGTGGCGTTGCGCAACAGCGTTTCGCGGTTGTCACCATCGCGGGGAAAGGTGGCGATGCCGATGCTGACCGACAGCACGATTTCATGGGCATCAATCCACAGCGGCACCTGTACTGTTTCCAGAATCGGCTGGGCATAACGTCCCACCACGTCGCGTTCATCGCTCTTGGCAACCAAGATGAACTCGTCACCTTCCACTCGCGCCAAGGTGTCCGTCACCGCCAACAAGCTGATTAACCGATTGGCAACGGCGCGTAACGCTTGATCGCCCGCGCCGCGTCCCAAATGCGCGTTAATGCTTTTGAAACGATCCAAACTCAGCGTCAACACCGTCAGGGCGCTGTGGTCAGCGCGGCTGCGTTCCAAAGCCTGCGTGAGCCGGTCATACAGCAGATTGCGATTGGGCAAGCCGGTCAGCTCGTCAAAATTCGATTGGCGCTCAATCTGCTCCAGATAACTGTTGCGCTCGCTAATATCGCGCCACGCGATCACTGCGCCCTGTAAAACTCCGTTTTCAAACAACGGCATACAGGAATATTCAACCGGAATGCAGATGCCGTCGCGGCGATAAAAATGATCGGCGTAATTTTCCAACACGGTGCCGGTGCGCACGGCAGCGGCGAGATGACACTCATCGCCATTGCACATCTGCTGGACATCCTGCGGGTGATGCACGCGCTCATGGAACTTTTGCCCGATCAGCTCTTCGGGCTGATACCCCAGCATCGCGGCAGCGGCTGGATTCACAAAATCAATATCACCATGCAGGTCTAAGCCCTGAATGCCCTCGCCGGTGGAGTTCAAAATCATCTCCATGCGGTGCGTGAGGTGGGCTTGCGCCCGGGCGCTGGCATCCTGCACTTCCTGCACCTCGGCGACGCGCTGCGCGATTTCGCTTTCCAAAAAAGCGTTTTGGTCAAGCAACCAATTGCGCACCCGCTGCAATTCCAATTGGTTATGCACCCGCGCCAGCACAATGGAAGCGATCAGCGGTTTGGCGATGAAATCCGCCGCGCCCTGCTCCAAACACAGCGTTTCTGCCTCGGCGCTGTCCATCGCAGTCACAAAGATGACGGGAATATCGGCGGTGCGCGGATCAGCGCGGAGACGGGTGAGCACTTCGCGCCCGTCCATTTCCGGCATCATCAAATCCAACAGAATCAAATCAGGCTGCGGTTCCAGCAGAGCGTATTTGAGCGCCACTGCGCCAGAATTTGCTGCCCGCACCCGGTAACCGACCCCGCGCAGTAGTTCGCCTAAAATGGCAAGATTTTCAGGGACATCGTCAACGATTAACAGCGTTGCGGACATAACAGGGTTTCCTTACGGGTTGGGCATAGCGGCGAGCGGGTTGGCAACCGCAACACAAATCAACGTGGGTGCAATTGGCGCGTTATTTCAACCAACAAGCCCTGCGCGGCAGTTTCAATCAATTCCAATACTCGCTCAAAACCACGCGGGCCGCCGTAATACGGATCAGGCACCTCGCGCATCCCGCTGGTCGGAGCGAAATCCATGAATAACTGTAGCTTGGTCTCGTGACCGCTCGGGCACAGGTCGCGCAGCGCCTGATAGTTGTCCTCATCCATCGCCAAAATATAGTCGAATTGCGCGAAATCGTCGGCGCTCACCCGCCGCGCTCGCAACGGCTTGAGATTGACGCCATGCCGCGCTGCCGCTTCACAAGCGCGATGATCCGGCGATTCGCCCAGATGATAAGCGTGGGTGCCGGCGGAATCGACGCCGACGACGTGCGCCAAATCAGCATCATCCAGCAATTTACGAAACACGCCCTCAGCGGTCGGCGAGCGGCAGATGTTGCCCATGCACACAAACAGCACATTCAAGCGGAAAGTTGGTTTTGTCATTGGAGCGACCTGTTGTGAAAAGAAAGCTGGGTTATTGTGCCGCAAATCAATTCCTTCTGACAGAATTTAATCATCTGAAAAGCAAACCGCGCTATCTAAACTCAGCTTGAGTTTTACATCTTTCGCTATAAACGCACGCAACTACAAATCAAATCGTATTTATGTCAACACCGCATCCTAAATATCGCCAAGCACTTCATGGTGCGCTATTGGCATTTACGCAACAACCGCTGCAAACCGCAGCAACTGCATTATTCAACACCTTGGGTTATTTTAGCAATAAAACTGCTGAGTTTGGCAATAGCGCCGAAGAATTTCTCAATCATATCGAACGGCAGCGTCCAGAGTATCCGCCATTGAATCGTGCGCAACTGGCTGCCGCGCAGTGGTTATCCTGCGCGTTTTTATTTCAATTAACCGATGATGAGATTCCGCTGTTGGCTACATCAGCAAACGTGTTTAATAACGCGCAGCAGCTTTTGCCCAATGAAAGTGAATCCTTTGTTTTTTTAGCAGTTGATTTAAGCGGGGAAACGTGGTCGCGGACGCAATTTGCATTTATCACGCGGGAACTCAATCGCCGCTTTCCGATGCCCGCAATTGTCCTTTTTCGTCATGGTCAATTGCTATCTTTGGCGGTGATTGATCGGCGCGATTCCAAGCGTGATGTGATTCATGGCCGCATCACTTTAATTAAAGATATTTGCTGCCTAACACCACATCGCGCTCATCTGGATAGTTTATCAGCATTAAGGTTTAGCGCCTTAATTGGTGAACGCAAACAGCGTCCGGCACATTTCCGCGCTCTTTATGAGGCATGGATTGCCGCACTATCACTGCAAAAGTTCAATCAACGCTTTTATACGGAATTATCGTGGTGGTATTTTTGGACAATCAAGCAAGTGCGATTTCCACGCGGCGGCGGTGCCGAAGTTGCGCAACGCAACGCAATTGCGGTGATTCAGTTATTAACGCGCCTGATTTTTGTGTGGTTTATTAAAGAAAAGAAGTTAATTCCAGCGGAGTTATTTGATCCGGCGGCGCTAAAAACGCGCTTAAAAACTGATCCCGCCGCTGCTGGTGATGCTGGCAATTATTATTGTGCAATTCTACAAAATCTCTTTTTTGCGACTTTAACTATTGAGCGCGGCGCATTGCGCAAATGGGCGACAACCGGCAGCGGCATGAACGGTTATCGTTATAAACACTTATTTTGCGACGCACCAGCGGCGTTAGATTTATTTGCGCGTATTCCTTATTTGAATGGCGATTTATTTGAGTGTTTGGATACAGAATTGACGACACCAGATTTAGAAAATGGTTTTGCGTTGCAAGCAATTTTTCCGAATCGCGTATTTTTTAACGGCGCGGCAGATGTCGATTTGAATGCCGATCTCGGCACTAAAAATAAACGCTATAACGTGAACGGTTTATTTGACATCTTTGCGCGTTATCACTTCACGGTGGAAGAAAATATGCCGCTGGAGGAAGAAGTTGCGCTTGATCCAGAAATGCTCGGCAAGGTGTTTGAAAACTTATTAGCCAGTTATAATGCGGAAACCCAAACCACAGCGCGGAAACAATCCGGTTCTTTTTATACGCCGCGTGAGGTGGTTGATTATATGGTGGATGAAGCGTTGCTGCTTTATTTTGCGCAAGCGGTCGCAGTTGATGATCAAACTGCATTCAAACAGCAATTGCGCGAGCTGTTGGCTTATAGCAGTGATCGCAATCCTTTTACAGCGGAAACCACAGCGGCGCTCATTGCGGCAATTACGGCGCTGCGGATTCTTGATCCCGCTTGCGGTGCGGGCGCATTTCCAATGGGTGTCTTAAATAAATTGGTGCAGGTGTTGCGCAAACTTGATCCGAATAACGCGCAGTGGCGGACGGATTACACCCGTAAACTCTATCTTATCAATCATTGCATTCACGGGATTGATTTACAACCAATTGCAGTGCAAATCACCAAACTGCGCTTTTTTATGGCGTTGCTTGTGAGCCAGCAGGTTGATTTGACAGCCGATAATTTTGGCATCACTGCGCTGCCAAATTTAGAAACGAAACTGATCGCCGCCGATAGTTTAATACCGCTGGCAACGGCCACGCAATGGCTGCGCCAGATGAACGGCGGCTTTGATATTGTGATTGGCAATCCGCCGTATGTGCGCCAAGAAGCCATTAAACATCTGAAAGAATCATTTCAGAAAAATTATGATTGTTTTACCGGCACGGCGGATTTATATGTTTATTTCTTTGAACGCGCAGTGAAGTTATTAAAACCAGATGGCGTGTTGTCGTTTATCACTTCCAATAAATGGTATCGCGCCAAATATGGAACAAAATTGCGCCGGTGGCTCAATCAACACACGCGCTTGCAACAAGTGCTTGATTTTGGTGATGAAGCGGTGTTTACCGCCATCGCGTATCCAACCATCGTGATTGCAACGCGCCGTCCGGCAGAAGTGATAAAACCCGCTGCCGATGAACAAATACGGGTGTTGAATTGGGCGCAGCAAGCGCCAATTGAAACATTCCCGGCAGTGTTTGCGGCTGAGAGTTTTGAGGTCGCGCAAGCTGAATTGAAAGAGGAAGGCTGGCAATTAGAACCGCCGTTGCAACGACAATTATTGGCGCGAATCCAGCAAGCCGGAATGCCGCTCGGTCAATCTGTGCGCGGGCGTTTTTATTATGGTATTAAAACCGGATTGAATGCGGCATTTGTGATTGATGGCGCAACGCGGGTGCGTTTGATTGCGGCTGATCCCAATTCGGCAGAAGTGATTAAACCGTTTTTGCGCGGGCGCGATGTAAAACGCTGGCAAGTGATGCCGCAGGATTTATGGCTGATTTTTACGCGGCGACCGTTTCCAATAGAACACTATCCAGCAATTGCCGCACATCTGGAACAATTTAAGACGCAGTTAATGCCAAAACCAGATAATTGGCAAGGTGATTGGGCGGGCCGGGCGGCTGGTCGTTATGAATGGTTTGAACTGCAAACCAGTACTGCATATTGGGAAGAATTTGCGCAACCAAAAATCATCGTGCCTGCAATTACAAATACCGTGAATTATGCAGCCGATCTTAATGGTTTTTACAGCAATGATAAAACCAGCATTATTGTTGCAAGCGATTGGCGTTATTTACTGGCGGTGTTAAATTCTCGGCTGTCATGGTGGTGGAGTCAGCGACGATGTGCGAGTAAAGCGAACGGATTTTTTGAATTCAAACCAATGTATATCAGCCAGTTTCCTATTCCGGCGGCGCTAGATCAGCAAAAGTTAGTTTTAGAAATACTTGTCACTGCAATTTTGAATGCTGGTGAGTTACGCTTTGAGCAACTGATTAACGCGCTCGTTTATGAACTCTATTTTGCTGCTGATTTGCATAACGCCAACATTCATATCTTTGCTGCCTGTGAAAAGGCGCAGATCACGCAACTTGCGGCAATGGATAATGCCGCTATTCTTAAATATGCAGAACGCATCTTTGCTGCCGATCGTGCCATTGCCAAGCTGTTGGTTGCAGTGCAGAATTTACCGGTGGTACAATTGATTGAAGGCGAGAAATAAATAGTCGAACACTATAAAAAGCAATCATCACAACATGCCCGAATAAGTCAGAGGAAAAAGCGATGAGATTCGTGATTGCAATTGAACCGAGTACGACAACAACTGCTTTCGGAGTCGTTGTGCCAGATTTGCCCGGTTGCTTTTCGGCAGGTGATACGATTGATGAAGCATTGGATTTTGTATTAGAAGCAATAGATTTACATCTGGAAGGTATTATTGAAGACGGCGGCGAGATTCCATTGTCGAAACCAATTGCCGAACATCTCGCAAATCCTGATTTTGCAGGATGGATTTGGGCAATAGTAACAGTGGATGTTTCGCGGTTTGAAAAGCAGGAAGAAATCAATATCAGTTTACCCAATGATTTACTGTAATGTCAGAAACCGTATGATTATATTCCGCGACGCAGCTACCCGCTGTTTTTAGCACGAGAGGCTTTGCAGGTCGTCATCACGGACATTCACCAACGCGCTCTACATCCACACATAGCTAGGCACACAGAGGAGGACTGATGCTATGAACTTGAATTTACACAAAAATGCACGCACTACTCCCGCGATCCGGCGTGAATTGCAACACTCCACCAAATCTGAGCGTGAACTCGCACGGGAATATCATCTGAATCGAGCCACTGTGCGCAAATGGCGTCACCGCCAGACCACTGACGATGCGTCTCATTGTCCACATCATCTGCATACCACTTTGAAACCATTGGAAGAATTGATTGCAGTGGAGTTGCGCACAACGTTAGATTTGTACCCATCGTTGTAACAGATTGTTTTATAAGCATTATTGTCGATAACGCCTCCTACTTACAGTGCCATCACCAACGAGTATTGCAAAGCCTTGCTTTATAGGTAGTATTACACTCGATAAATTACATAAGCTATTTTGAGGTGAGCTATGATTTTTGAAAAATTCAAGAACCTAAACATCGATCGTACAACAAAAGCGATGATTGGAATGAGTCGAAAAAAGTTCGACGAGCTTGTGCCAGTTTTTATTGCTTCTTATCATGCTATACAAGAAGAACGCTTGAAAAATAAAGAAATTAAATGTTTGCCAAAAGGTGGTTTTCGTGGTGCGCTTGATACCCATAAAAAACAGTTATTTTTTCTTCTTTTTTATTTGAAAACATACCCTACATTTGATGTTATTGGATTCCTTTTTGATCTCAGTGCGGGGCACGCTCACGATGCTGTTAAAACACATATGCCTATCCTAAA
>NZ_NRRQ01000020.1 GCF_016583745.1 Chromatium okenii | reverse complement strand
TATACTTAACTGAACTGTCTTCTTCACGTCTTAAGAAATTCAAAAGTTGGTCTTCGTTGCACAGTTTCACTGTCGTAAGCTCCTACATTTTCTCTTATAGTATAGTATGTTTTGCGGATAACTATAATCCTCACAACGTTACTATATCGTACTAAAGCTCAATTTCAACAGGACATTTTCTCGTGTCAGAATTTTTTACACATTATAAGCACATGGTTTTATTGCTGATTTTGGTTGAAATGGCAATTTCAGCGAATGCAACCGCCGCTACTCTCATCAATTGTTACGATGACACCCGCGAGATGGTGACTCAAACGTCTTCTGATAACTGTCAAGGGCGGGCGATTAGTGATGATGAAGCGAATGCAATCAGGGAGCGACGTCGGGCATACATCCAAAATTCATTAAAAGCCGATGACAATCCAATGATTATTGGAAAACGGTTAATAAGCGTAGGTGCAGGTTTTTTTGTGAATGTGACCGGAGCCGTATTAACGAATGCGCATGTTGTTAAAAATTGCGACACGCTCATCATTTCGCGTGCCGGCGGTGAAATGATACCTGCACATATTACTGCTACTGAACCCGGAATTGATTTGGCATTGATTACTACGGATTTTCACCCAGAAAAAAGTGCTGCGTTTGCGCCATTAGATACCCCCCTGCCTAATACAGTAACGATTGTTGGTTATCCAAATCAAGGACTCCCACCAATTCGTCCCTTGCGTACCTCTGGTGTCATTTTGCCATCAAAGTTAGAATCAACATCAAGTATTCCTCGTCCGATTTCAATTCAAGCCGACGTCCGACCGGGCAACAGCGGTGGACCAGCACTTGATGAATTGGGGCGAGTGATCGGCGTTATCTTTGCGGCAGTTGACACTCCCGCCGTTTATAAACACACAGGTCGAATTGTCCGCGATATTGGCGTAGCAATACCGAATCATCTTACCTTTAAGTTTTTAGAACGCAACTCCATTACGCCTACTATACTGCCAGCACCGAAAACAGCAGAGCAACACTCTCTCCTTGATGACGCAAGTTTGTTTGTTGCGCGGGTTGAATGTTGGCGTTAATCATTAAACAGCACCTTTCCCAAATAAAACTACTTCAACGGTTTCAACCAAAATAAGCAAATCGAGAAAGGTGCTATGGTTTTTAATGTAATACAAATCGTATTCCAATTTGCGCAACGCATCTTCCTCCGTGCTGCCATAAGGATAAGAAATTTGCGCCCATCCTGTCAGACCTGGTTTCAAGCGATGACGTGTTGCATAATGTTCATATTTTCGCGTTAGATCAACAACGAATTCAGGACGTTCTGGACGCGGGCCAACAAAACTCATTTCTCCTTTCAAAATGTTAAAAATTTGTGGCAATTCATCAATCCGCGTTTTCCGAATAAACCGCCCGATATAAGTAATGCGTGGATCGTTTGTAGTTGCCCAACGCGCTTTGCCATCTGCTTCAGCATTAACGCGCATACTCCGAAACTTGATCACAGAAAAAGGTTCGCCATTCTCACCTACGCGCACTTGACGATACAGCACCGAGTGACGAAATCCACTTTCAATAAAAATAAGCGCGGCAGTCAATAGCATTACCGGCCACAATACAATAATAAAAATCAGCGAAAATAAAATATCAAAAAACCGTTTAATTAAAGTTGTCAGTAAATGGTTTTGAAACCCATCAGAGTGAATCAGCCAGCTCGGCGTCAGTAAATCTAGTTTAAGTACCCCAAGCTCGCGTTCAAAAAAATCCTGCTGTTCTAAAACTTGAATTCCGCACATGCGACATTCCAGCAATTCGGTGATTGGCAATTTACCCCGCCGATCCTTCAGTGCTAAAACAATCTCATCAACGTGATATTCAACAGCAATCTGCACCAGTGGTTTATTGTAAGGGATTATTGGCATATTAGGCTGGGTCTTTTGATCATCCAAAGCGGTAGGAATAAACCCAACAATATCGAGACGTTTTTGGTTAGCAATCATTAATTGATCGGCTAACGGAGAATCGCCTAACACGAGTGCCCTACGCTTAAAAATACTGGGATTGGCGCGAAAAAAAGCCAAGCGTAAAAGTACAACTAAAATAAAAGAAAATAGAATTGTGAGTGATAAAATACTCCGCCAAAGCCCTAGTGGTGGAAACAAAAATGACAGCGCGGATAACAGAATAGAGCCCAGAAAAAAAGATAGTGCAATCCTGACCAATGAACCCGTTAATCCTTCACGCAAACTTGCTTCATACAGTCCTGTTGCTGCCATAGTGAGCACAAAGACAAATGCCACAATTAACGTAAATAATATCGTTGGTTCCAGAGTAGCTTCACCGTCAAGAAACCACCACCGTATATGAACCGCTGCATGAAAAGACACAGCAAAAATAATACTTTCTATTCCTGCTAAAAATATAAATGGTACCCGCATGTAGTGACGAAATATCCGAATAGAGTGCATATAAAACCTACTGTAACAATTTAACGATTCCAGTTATTTATAGTTGTCCGCAAAAAGTTCCATACAAAAGAGTGTGGCAAGTATTAACTACCGGCAGCGCATGGCTAGATTGTGACTGATCCGCCTGCTTTTATACTATAGCTAGTTTTGCGGACAACTATAATCTCTAAGCTACTCAATACTTAGGGTAAGTTCAAAGCTGCTGTAAATCTTGAGGTTTAATGTCAATATAACGAGGCACCTTTCGTAAACGCAACCACATTTTATAGCTGAGATGTCGTATCAGTAATAATGGTGGCATTCTTAACCAGTGCGCTCGCAAATATAATAATTGCCGCGCCAAGCGGGCACGATAGCGCGGATAAGCCGGATGCTCTGGAAGAATTGCAAGTGGCACCAACCAATCCATTAACCATTGTATTGGTGCAATTGGTGCAAATCTGGCAGTGGTTTGTATAGCAAATGCGGGTACTTTAATGCCTAGCAACCGCTGCAAATAACGAAATCCATAATAAAGAGGGCGTCCTAGGTTCAATTGTTCTGCACGCTGTACCAATTGCGACCAAAATGTCATCTCAGAACCAAAATAACGCAATAAATCAGCAATATCTATCAAATCGCGTAAGCGCAATCCTTCTTCTGGATTTCCTTCAAATAATAAATGTACTAATACGTGTAACACCATATCAGGCGCTGCGAGTATTTGCGCTTCTGAGTTTGGAACAGTGTGTGCTTCTGTAAACAATGATGCAGTAATCGCATGAAAATTAAACCGGTGCGTTCGCGGTAATAACGTGTGGTGAATATCAATTTCACTTTCACGTTCTCGATGACGTAAAGGAGGAATTTCGTGCATCCACAACCGATAATATCGCTCATCATAAGGACTTAAAGTTGTTTTTAACCAACCACGATCTAACAATCGTTGCTCAACCACTGTAATGTGTTCTAGCGGTACAAGAATATCTAAATCAGCAAAGAATCGCCCAGAAGCTGGCGGTAAATCAGCGATCACATACGCAATTCCTTTGAGTGCGATCACAGGGACATCTAAACCTTTTAATGCCCATAAAATGCGATTAAGTTCCCAAGCTAATACGGTTTGACGATGTGTCACTAAGTTATTTGCAGCACGCAATTGTGCCGCTACATTTTCTGGGACAGAACTCAATAAGCACAGCCGTTTGAGTTCCATATAAAGACGACCAAGCAAGCGTTTTTGTCGTGCGACTTGCAGCAATAAATCCCAATCACAATCGCTCAATTTTGACAATTGTTGCGGTTCACACACTGCGTTGATAAGCAGTGCGCTGGCATATTGCGCTGGTGATTGATTCTGCAACATATATTTATTGTGTTAAGTCATCAAGTGTGTGAATTGCTTGCGCTAAATCTGAATAAACTAGCGAATAAATCTCGCAGTTTTTTACTATGTGCGCAACAGCTTTAAATGCGAGTTCACCCAGCACTTCATAATTAAAAGCATTGCTTGCAATCATCATAAACGCACGATCTTTCGCAATAGGTTGAAGCGTTAATGCAGCGCCCGCTTGCCAACGTGGAAAAATTACCCAACCAGCAGGCGCTGATTCTTTCATGCGGGTAATACTTGCTAATGGTGGGCGAATGTGTGCAACCGAACCTTTATGTGTGCCGTGATAAGTCGAACCAATATGGGCAGTGGCGCTGAATTGACGAATAACGTTAATTGATTGATTTTTTAATGAGATTAAACGTGGAATAGGAATGAATGTCGCATCTTCTGGTTGCACTAACCCAAACTCATCAGAAAAAAGTCGCCAACCAGAATGAGATAATGCAGCGCACAGCGTGGATTTGCCGCTCCCTGGCGCGGCTGGCAAAACCAATACCCGTCCGTGACGCTCGACTACAGCAGCGTGTAGCATTAAGACATGATGGGCGCGAACTGCAATACACCAATTCATCCCCCATTCCAACGTTGGAAATGCCTGCTCTATAGAAACATCAGTAAATGGTGCCGGACCATCGGCACTAAAACGCACTACCGGACGCAGCCAACGTCGTAATGGTGATGCCCAATCTAATGTCATGCGGTAATCATCAACACCCGAATGATCATAAACGGGATAATGCGCATAGAGTTTGTGTAAAACCGGAAATAGCAATCGCAACGAACTGTTTAAGCGCAGACGAAATGGCCCGCAACCAAAACACAAGCCTGCGGTAGTTAGCCGAGCTTGTAATTCAGTTGCGGTTAATTCACTAATCATCATGGCGTTGAATTAAGCCAAGTTCGTCGAAGCGTGTTAATAATGCGCTAACTTGTGCGCACAGCTCGGCATCCGGCATACAATCAAACTCTATAGCGAGGTGCGCACAGATAGCGTCAAGTGATTGCGGTGCTGCAATCAATTGCTGCAAAATTGCAGCCCCAAAAGCATTCAGAAAGTGGGTTTCGCCAGAAGCCACTTGATAAAGTGCAAATTGGTCTTCCCACTGTTCCCAATGTAATGCACCCTGTGAATGCAGTTGCCAAATGTCCATAGTGAGATCAAGACAACCCCAATCTGTGCAAGTGTCAACTACCGTTGCGGCGTTGTTAATGAAGTATACGCATTTGAACTGAGAATAATACTGTATAAAGTTTGATCATCTTTCGGAATTGGGCAGGTGTATGTGCCATCAGCTTCGTTGAATATTGCTGGATCGCCGGTGCCAATGTCGCTGGAATCGACTTTTTTTCCTTCACTATCACAGGTGGTAACACTGGATCGAACGCAATAATCACCAGCTTCCGGTTTATCGCCATTATAAACCCAGCCCTTGATTCCGGTATTACATGAAGAAACTGCCATCACCGCTCCGCTCCGCAAAGTCAAAATAGCGGGCGCACCCAGCGCCACACCTTTGAGCAAACGCCGCCGGGTTGTTCCTGCATTCAATGCAGATTGAACTTCAGGTAACGTTGATTGATGTTTAGTGTCGTTATTCATATAAAATACTCCATTTTTGCAATCACGCACGATTAAAAAATAGTCGTCTTTTGTTGTATTGATGCTGTAGGATACTGCAATTGACCTGCCATCCATTGCACGGTACCGGCAGGCGCTGCAAGTGTTTGACAATGACACACCCCCGCTACCGCCAATAATTGCTCGCCATTAAATACTAATGGCACATACGGTCGCCACCATTCTGGCACTCCATGCGCTTGATATAAGCGTTTTAATTCCCCGCTCTGCCCCGCCCCACGCTCACAACGTATTCCCGACTTGCCAAATTGTACCCGCAGCGTCCAATCACGACTCGCCGCGTCAGACGCTGGCAACCAGTGTAATTGCCCCAATTCGAGCGGCAATTCCAGCGGCATATTCGTCGCGCCCACCGTCCACAGCAACGTTGCCGTTGGCGGCGGTGGCAACGGCGGCAGCGCAAATAAATCCAGCCGATAACGGCGAATCTCGCAGCCCGTCCACGTCACCAGCGGTCTGGCATCGGCGCGAGCCGTCAACATCTCCGTACTGATCCGCAACAACTGTCGCGTATCCGGCGCTCGAAATCCGTTGTTTTTCAGCCACAAACGCAACACAGCCTGTTGTAATGACGACTCCAACTGGCGCAATCCACCAATATCGAGCGTCCCCAGCCGCGTCCCGCCGAGCGTCGCCAACTGTTGCGCCGCCACCTGCTCCACCACCCGCGCCGCCGTCGCACAATGGCTGGCGCTGCGCGTCAACGTTGCCGTCACCGCCGGCCACCGTTCCCGCAGCAACGGTACCACCTTCTGCCGCAAAAAATTACGATCAAATCGCGGCAGCGCGTTACTTGGATCATCAATCCAATCAAGCTGTTGCGTCTGAGCATACGCCAATAATGCCGCTCGTGTCACCGCCAACAGCGGGCGCACCAAACGCCCCGCGCCCAGCGCCATCTCCAGCGGCATCGCCGCCAAGCCCTGCACACCACTGCCGCGCAGCAGCGCCAATAATAACGTTTCCGCCTGATCATCAGCATGATGCGCCGTCAATAATACCGCATCTGCTTGTAATACTTCAGAAAATGCCTGATAACGCGCCGCCCGCGCCACCGCCTCCACACTTTCACCGGAACGCGGTTGTAATTCCAAATGTCGAATAGTTAAAGGAATAGCGAGCGCCGCGCAATGCTTTTGACAATGCGCCTCCCAATCGACCGCATCTGGTTGTAAACCGTGATTGAGATGAATAGCATTTAATGTCCCCGACAAGTGCTGCCGAATTGCAGCAGCGGCAAATAACAACGCCGTAGAATCAAGCCCGCCACTATAAGCAATCCAATACTGCGGTGCCGGACGCAGCGCCCGCAAAACTGTAGCAAGTAATGTGGGATCGAAATGATGGTTTAATTCCGTGTTTACCATTGTTTAGGAATGAAACGTGCATCATTACAAATTAACACTCCATCGCCACTTTGCGCCAATACGAATAACCTTTGACGATAAGCAAAACGCGCAATCTCATCTGGTAATACCATCGCCGCCACCGCACCCAATAACTGATAATTGGCATATTTCGGAAACAACCGTTTGAATTTATCCAGCCGTGACAAATGCTCTTGGACATCTTCCACCGTCAAGCGACTTTTACATTCTACTGCAATCGCAATCGTTGCATTTGTCACTAACAAATCAATTTCAATTCCCTCTTTATCTTGGAGATTGATTGCTGACAAATCGCGGGTGACTTGATGCACTTCTAAACCACGCTGCCGGAATAAACGAATCACCGCCGGACGCACCATTTCTTCCACAAATTCGCCCAAGCGATTATGCCAACTGCCGAAGGTGCGACTCAATTCCTTCACCGAACGTTCCATTGCTTGAATACGCTCGTCGGTTTCCCGAAACTTCAAATCAGTTGCTTGAAACTTCAAATCAGTCGCTTGAAATTTCAAATCAGTTTCCCGAAACATCTGGCGCAATTCCTGCCATTCTTGTTCGGATTTCTGTCGGTCAAGTGCGCGAGCAACCGCCATTTCCCGTTGTGTAGTCGTTAATTCTCGTTGCGCAACTGCGACTTCTTGAAATAGCGTTAATAATTCTTCATAGGTCGCCGTCATCATTCACCTCTTCAAGTTAAGATGTTTCCTTAAAGCGCCCGTATGCCATCAAGCGTTTATAACGTGTAGCAATGAGTGTTTCCACAGGAATTGTATTCAACGCATCAATCCGTTCAATCAATACCGCTTTTAGTGATTTTGCGACGGCATCCACATCCCGATGAGCGCCACCCAATGGCTCTTTAATCACCTGATCGACTAAACCTTGATCCAGCAATTTTTCTGATGTAATCGCCATTGCTTCTGCAGCCAATTGCGCTTTATCAGCACTTTTCCATAAAATAGACGCGCAGCCTTCCGGGGAAATCACAGAATAGGTGCTGAATTGCAGCATTCCCAACCAATCGCCAACACCAATTGCCAGCGCTCCGCCCGATCCACCTTCACCAACGACAGTGCATAGAATTGGCGTCCGCAACCGCGACATCTCGCGCAAATTACGCGCAATTGCTTCACTTTGCCCGCGTTCTTCGGCACCAATACCGGGATAAGCACCGGGCGTATCAATAAACGTTAAAATCGGTAATCCAAACCGCTCTGCCATTTCCATTAACCGCAAGGCTTTGCGATACCCTTCTGGGCGCGGCATTCCAAAATTGCGCAAAATTTTCTCTTTCGTATCGCGTCCTTTTTGATGACCAATCACCATCACCGGACGTCCATCAATCCGCGCTAATCCACCCACAATTGCCCGATCATCTGCAAAAGCGCGATCCCCGTGCAATTCGTAAAAATCATCAAAAATCCGGCGCGTATAATCCAATAAATACGGGCGCTGCGGATGACGAGATAATTGTGAAATCTGCCAAGGATTTAATGCCGAAAAAATTGATTCCGTCATCGCAACACACTTGGTATGCAGCCGTTCAATTTCTTCCTGTAAATTGATTTCGTTATCAAACCCAACTAAACGCAACTCTTCAATTTTTGCTTCCAATTCCGCAATTGGTTGTTCAAAATCCAGAAAATTTAAATTCAAGCTCATTCTATGCTCCACAGATAAAAAAAGCGGTGATTGTGTACAATCACCGGCAGGTTATAAGCGATGATAATCTCATTCAAATAATCTATCAAATCAATGCGCCGATAACGATTGCAACCAGCGCAATAGCGTGTTCCGTTCAATCTGATCCAACGCGGCATCTAAGGTGATTTGATCTGCTGCCGCTTGCACCGCTTGCCCAGCCGCACTTTGCAGCCATTGCGTCAAGGCTTGCGCCAGCGGATGCCCTTTGATGGCGGCATGACTGAGCCACAACGCGCCGCTGTCAGCATCAGATGTCACGCCGGTGCCGGTCAAATAACAGCGCCCCAGATAACACATGGCATCGGGATAATGCTGTTCGGCAGCGCGCATTAACCACGCGACCGCTTCGTTGGGGCGGGCGGCCGCAAAAAATAATAACGCCAAATCGGTTTGGGCGACGGCCTCACCTGCATCAGCATCAATCACCACTTTTTGCTCAATCTCACTCAACGGCAAACAGGATAATGGCAATATATCAATTAACTTCACTTGCGTTTTTTCTCCGCTGTCATTGATGCTCACCACCGCAAGACTGCCGCGATGAATATGTCGCCACAACGTGCGTTTGCTCAGACCAGTAATTGCGGTCGCGGTATTTAAACTAATTGATGGCATAGCAATGATCCTCACTTGATAATCTATTTTTTATGTTGTGATTATAAACCAGTTTACACAGGTTCTTGCTTTCTATGACAGCATGTTGATTGCATTATACTGGCGGTTTGATTTTTTCAAACACCTGCGCCACCGCACGATCTGTTAGTGGATTTTGACTCAATAAACGTGCCGTGCCTTTGCGCAAATGTTCTGCCAAACTTTCTACCGCCAACGTCATCGCATTTTCTCCTTGACGATTGGTGAATAAATACACGCGCTTTAATTCGCTAATCCAATTTAAGCGCAACGTTTTACGGGTGCCGCGTTCACTGTGAAATTCAAACCATGCGCCAACTTCCAATGCCTGCACCAATTGCAGTTGTGGATCACTATCTGCTGGTACCGTCTCTTCCGCAGCGGGCGGCGGTACAGCGGCAGGCGAGGTGATGACTGCTGGCGCAACGCTCGCCGCTCCGTTCATCGCCGCCGCCGGTGGCGGGCGCGTTGCCGGCGGTGGTGGCACCGGATCAGGTCGCAGCGCGGCCATGTGCAGCCGGATCAATTCGCTAAAAAACGCCTCCCATGCTTCATCTAATTGTAGTTGCTCAAGATTTTGCCGCAGCCGTTTCAGCAAATTGGGCAGCAATTTGAGCAGTCGTTCCCGGTCTACGGCGGTCGTTTTCGGCGTGACGCTCCAAATCAACTCATCCATCAACGTCACCGCTTCTTGCCAAGCCGCGCTCGTGGTGCCGTGTTGCAGCGCAATTGCCGCCAACACCAATCGCCAATGCCGCTCCAAAAAATCCGCGATTAACGGCGGCATCGTCTGCGCCCGCCGGGGCTGCAACACCGCCACCGCGTGCTGGAGTGCCGTCTCGTGATGTTCCGCCGTCGCCAACTGCGCCACCACCGGCTGCGCCTTTGCCTGCGCCCGCTGTTCCTCCGCGTGTAAAAAAGTTTCTAGGCGCTGCACCTGTTCGCTAAATACTTGAATATCAACATCAAATCCACTCACTACCGCTTCCACCACCGCGCCAATTTCCGCCGTCAACCGCGCCTCATCTTCTTGACCGCGCCCCAGCCCGGCGGTGGCGATGGTGTCGAGCAGCCGGCGGGCGGGATGTTTGCGCTCCGAAAAAAAGCGTTTATCCAACAGCGCCACCTTGAGCACCGGAATCTGCAATTTGGCAATTTCAGCCCGCAGCGGCGCAGGTAATTCGGGATCATTAAAAATGGCTTCAAACAGCATCGACACGATGTCAATCGTCATCGCATCAAGCGGATGCGACCACTGCGCCAGCGGCGTGGCACGAAATTGTTGCAACACATCGTCCTGTTCCAGCGCCAGCGCGATGGGTTCCACGCTCGGCACCGTGCGCACTTCCGCCCGCCCGTGTTGCATCTGTCCCAACGCATCCAGCAGTTGATGAACGCTGACGGTAGTTGCCACGCCACTGCGACGCGGCGGCGCAAGTGGCGCGGCTGCTGCCGTCATATTCATCCGCGTATTCACCGCTGGCGCGGGCGCAAATGCAGCTCCAGTGCGATTGGCGACCTGAATCGCTTGCAACAATTGGCTAAACACATCCTCGCTGGCCTCAGCCACCTCGCCCGCGCCGCTGAATGCAGAACTGCCGCTGCTCGCACCGTGTCCAACCCGTGCTGGCGGCGCAGCGCCACTTGCGGTGCTGGCGCTGGGTCGTGATCCGGTTGGCAACGCCGTCGTGCTACTTGTCGCAGAAGCTGGCGCTGGCGCAGCTTCGGGCATCATCGGCAACACGCCGGCAGCGGCAAGATGACGATTGAGCGCGGCGTACAGCTCCGGCAACGCGGCAGCGGTGTGGCGTTCAAAGGCTTGCAGCACCGGCAGCGCCAGCGTTCGCTCCAAATCCAGCTCGATGAGCGTTTGTAACAGCGCGTTAAAAATCGTTGCGGGATACAAGGGGTTATCGTCCTGACTCAGCCGCTGCATTTGCAACAAGATCGCCAGCCGCCGATCCAGCGCGACGAGATGTTGAGAACAGTGAAACGCAGCGCGGCTGGATAATTTATTGATCGCTAAATCCCGTTCAAAATCATCAGGATCAATCAAACTCAATTCATCCGGCAAAGTGAATTCAGCGGCAGCGGGCGGCGGCGTGTGAAGGGCGGTGACGCTGGCATCGAAACGGGCGGCGTACACCCGCTGGAAACGTTCCACCAGCGCGGGCGCACGGTTGGCAAGCAGGTTGAGGGCGGCGAAACAAATTTGTTGCTGTTCTAACGTGGCGGCGTGATCCGCCATGCTGAGGAATTCATCCTTAACGCGATCAAGATGTTGCATAAACGCCGCCATGACGCCTTGGGCGAGGCGATCACGGCAGGCAGTGAGAAGAGCAAGCACGGCGGCTTCTAACATGGGCACAACGACGCGATGTTTTGGCTGTAAATAAGTGCTCGGTGTTTCAACTCTCCTCCAACTTTCTGGTGCTCCGCAGCAGAGTGATTTCATATCCCTTGATAAAACAGTTGGAGAATTTTATTAAACGGTCACTGCGGGTTAGTATTTATTCCACTGTCACCGATTTGGCAAGATTGCGCGGCTGATCAACGTCGGTACCTTTTAATACGGCGACGTGATATGCCAATAATTGCAGCGGGACGGTAAAAATCAGTGGCGCGAGCAGATCATCCGTTTCCGGGAGCCGAATCACCGTCACTCCCGCAGTGGCAGTCAGCGCGACTTGCGAATCCGCAAAGACGAATAATTGCCCACCACGCGCCCGCACTTCTTCTAAATTCGATTTGAGTTTTTCCAATAGCGCGTTATTCGGTGCCACCACCACCACCGGCATTTCTTCATCAATCAGCGCCAGCGGCCCGTGTTTCAATTCACCGGCGGGATACGCTTCAGCGTGAATATAAGAAATTTCTTTGAGTTTCAGTGCGCCCTCCAACGCAATCGGATATTGCGTCCCGCGCCCCAGAAATAAGGTGTGCTGTTTATCCACAAATTGTTCTGCTAACGCGGCGATCTGCGCATCCAACGCCAGCACCGCTTCCAACTGTTTCGGCACGCTGCGCAGCAACGTGACTAAACGCGCTTCTTCGGTTGCATCCAAGCGGTGCAAGCGTCCCAACGCAATGGTCAGCAGCAGCAGCGCGGTCAATTGCGTGGTGAAGGCTTTGGTGGAGGCGACGCCAATTTCCGGCCCGGCGCGAGTCAGCAGCACCAAATCCGACTCGCGCACCAGCGAGCTTTCCGGCACGTTGCAAATCGCCAGCGTGGCGGCGTAACCCGAGGCTTGCGCCAGCCGCAGCGCCGCGAGCGTGTCGGCGGTTTCGCCCGATTGAGAAATGGTCACAAACAGCGCCTGCGCCGGCACGACATGGGCGCGATAGCGATATTCGCTGGCGACTTCGACCTGACACGGCAAGCCGGCGATTGCCTCCAGCCAGTGCCGGGCGACCAGTGCTGCGTGAAAACTGGTGCCGCAGGCGACGATGGTCACGGCTTGAATCTGGCTGAACAACGCGGCGGCTTGCGAGCCAAAACTTTCTGGCAGCACGCGATCTGCCAACAGCCGCCCTTCGAGCGTGGCTGCCAGCGCCTGCGGCTGCTCAAAAATTTCTTTCAACATGAAATGGCGATAACTGCCGCGCTCGGCAGCTTCGGCGGTGACTTGCGAGGTTTTCAGCGGGCGCTCCACCAGTTCACCGGCGGCGTTCCAAATCCGCACCGTCTCGCGGGTCAATTCGGCGAGATCGCCCTCTTCTAAAAAGATAAAGCGATTGGTGACGGGCAGCAGCGCGAACACGTCAGAGGCGATGAAGTGCTCACCAAAGCCGATCCCAATCACCAGCGGACTGCCTTGTCGCGCTGCCACCAGATGCTCAGGATCGTGGCGATCCAGCACGCCGAGCGCATACGCGCCTTGCAACTGCGCGGTCGTCTGCCGCACGGCATCAATCAACGATAAGCCAGCGGCGAGCGCGTCATACAGCGCGTGGACGATGACTTCGGTGTCGGTCTCGGAAGTGAAGCGATGTCCAGCGGCGCGTTGCTCCGCCCGCAGCAGTTCGTGATTTTCGATGATGCCGTTGTGAACCACCGCGCAGCGGTCGCGGCAAATGTGCGGATGCGCGTTATGAGTGGCGGGTTCGCCGTGCGTTGCCCAGCGCGTGTGGGCGATGCCGAGCAAGCCGGGCAGTGGCTGCGCAGCGACGGCTTCCGCCAGCCGTGCGACTTTGCCGAGCGTGCGAGCGCGGTTGAGTTGACCATCGGGATTTAACACCGCGATGCCGGCGGAGTCATAACCGCGATATTCCAGCCGCCGTAAGCCTTCCAAAAGGATGGCTGCGACGGGACGTTGAGCGATAGCACCGACGATGCCGCACATGGCGAGGTTCTCCGTTGGGTTGAAAAAAGTTGGCAGTGATCAGCGCAATGCTGAAATGGTGTCTGTTTATCGGTTGCAGTGCGTTGATAAAACGTAGTTATTGAATTATGCGGCATCTGCTGTGGCAGAATTTAACCGACAACTGCCAACCGACAAGCGACAACTCATGCACATTCGCCGCCTTCCCCATCACGCCGACATTGCCGCTGCGACCACGCCGACTGCGCTGCTGCGAGCGTTATATGCCAATCGCGGCATCGCTGCGGACACCGAGGCGACGCCCGGCTTGGCGGCGCTGGCTCCCGCACAATTACTGCACGGACTGCCCGCAGCGTTAGAGCGGCTGGAGCTGGAATTGCGCCGCGGCGGTCATTTGATGGTGATTGGTGATTATGACGCCGACGGCGCGACGGCTTGCGCAGTGGCGGTGCGCGGGCTGCGGGCGCTGGGCGCAGCGCAGGTGTCATATCTGCTGCCGAGCCGGTTTCGCTTTGGTTATGGCTTGAGTCCCGAAGTGGTGGAATTGGCAGCCGCGCAGCAGCCGTCGCTCATTATCACCGTCGATAACGGCATCACCAGCGTGGCGGCAGTGGCGCGGGCGCAGGAATTGGGCATCGCGGTGCTGATTACTGACCATCATTTGCCCGGCGAGCAGTTGCCAGCGGCGGTGGCGATTGTGAATCCGAATCAGCCGGGCTGCGCGTTTCCCAGCAAACATCTGGCCGGCGTCGGCGTGATGTTTTATCTCCTCGCTGCGCTGCGCTCGCAACTCCGCGCCAGCGGCTGGTTTGACGCCCAGCGCCCGGAACCAAACGTGAATGAATTGCTCGATTTGGTGGCACTCGGCACGGTCGCCGATGTGGTGCCGCTGGATCGCAATAACCGGATTTTAGTGGATCAAGGGCTGCGGCGAATTCGTGCCGGACACTCCAGCGCCGGCATTCAGGCGCTGTTTCAAACTGCCGGTCGTGCTCTCAGTCAGGCCGCTGCGAGTGATTTTGGCTTTGGCATCGCGCCGCGTTTGAATGCCGCTGGGCGATTGGAGGAAATGACGCTCGGCGTGGAGTGTCTGCTGGCTGACGATTTCACGCAGGCGCTGGCGCTGGCGCAGCGGTTGGATGCGTTGAATCGCAGCCGCCATGAGCTGCAAACGGAAATGCAGGCAGACGCGGAGTGGTTGCTGGACACGCTGGTGCTGGACGGAGCGCAGTTGCCAGCGGCGCTGTGTTTGCGCGGTGATGACTGGCATCAAGGCGTGACCGGCATCGTGGCGGCGCGGATTCGGGAGCAATATCACCGTCCGGTGCTGGCGTTTGCCGCTGCGAATGAGGGACGCCTGCGCGGGTCGGGACGTTCAATTGATAGCGTGCATCTCCGCGACGCGCTCGCGCAGGTCAAGCGTGATCAGCCGGAGCTGATTGAACATTTTGGCGGACACGCGCAAGCGGCGGGACTGACGATTCGCGCTGCCGATTACGACCGGTTTCATGCGGCATTTATTGACGCGGTGCGGCTGCAAATTGGCGACGTGCCACCGCAGCCGGAATGGAATTCAGACGGGGCGCTGCCGCCGCAGTTATTGACGCTGGAGACTGCCGAGGCACTGCGCACTGCTGGACCGTGGGGCAAAGGTTTTGCGGAACCGTGTTTTGATGATGTGTTTACGGTGCAACAGGTGCGCGTATTAAAAGAGCAGCATGTGAAATTACAAGTCAGCACTGCGAGCGGAGAAGAATTGAATGCGATTGGCTTCAATCTCATTGCATCATTGCCGAGCGTAGGGCAAGCAGTGCGTTTGGTGTATCAATTCGATGTGAATGAATATCGCGGGGTGCGCTCGCCGCAGTTATTAGTGAAAGCGATACAAATGAGTGAATGAAGATGACGATATTTCAATATGATAGTGCTACTGAAATGCTGGATGATCCGGTTGCATTTGCTGGACCGAGTAAAAGTCAAATCAAACGCGACAAGCTGGCGCTGCAAACTTTAGCAGAACGCTTGGTATCACTCCCACGCCGCGAATTGGAACAACTGAATTTAAGTGCGGCAACGTGGCTTGCGATTGATGAAACACCGCGTATTAAAGATTCCCGTGCTCGCGGTCGGCATTGGAAACGCATTGCAAATTTATTAGAACGCGAAGATATGGCGGCAGTGCAATTATTGATGACCGACAATGGTGATCGTGAACGCGCCCAGACTGCGCATTTTCACGCGCTGGAACGCTGGCGCGAACGCTTCATTATTGAAGGCGATGCCGCGTTGGCAGAATTCATCGCGCAATATCCCGACGTGGATCGCCAAGCATTGCGCAGCTTAATTCGTGCCGCGCAGCGCGATACGGAACGCGGCAAACCGGACGCGCCGCGCAAATTATTTCGGGCGCTGCGAGAGATCGCCGAAGGTGCGGATTTCCCGCCCCAAACTGAGGCGAGCGGTTTATGATGCGCAGCGCAAGAGCCAGTACGTTCCACTAACCGCCCCAATTAGGGGCTTGCGGAGATTTTTTATGCACCACAACGAACGGATCATTGCCTTTGTTATGGCCGGTGGCCAAGGCGCACGGCTGCAACCACTCACGACCGGACGTTCCAAGCCGTCGGTGCCCTTTGGTGCCCGCTATCGGATCGTCGATTTTGTATTAAGTAATTTAGTCAATTCGCAGATTTCAACCATTTATTTGCTGGTGCAATACAAATCACAGGCGTTGATTGAACATGTGCGCAAGGCATGGACAATTTCTCCATTATTACAAAGCCAATTTGTGACGGTGGTGCCGCCGCAAATGATGACGGGCGAGAATTGGTTTCAAGGCACAGCAGATGCGATCAATCAAAATATCAATTTAATTGAAGAGCATCGCCCGAATTTGGTGGCGGTATTCGGTGCCGATCACATTTATCGGATGGATATCCGCCAGATGGTTGATTTTCATCAGGAACGCAACGCTGATGTCACCATTGCTGCGTTGCCGGTGCCGCTGCGTGATGCGCAAGGTTTTGGCGTGATTGCGGCTGATAGCAATGGACAAATTCAGGCATTTGAAGAAAAACCTGAACATCCGACGCCAATGGCAGCCGACCCTTCGCAAGCCTTCGCGTCAATGGGAAATTACATTTTTAATGCTGACGTTTTAGTGAAGGCATTGAAAGAAGCGCAAGAAGCTGGTGAAACAGATTTCGGTCAACATGTTTTGCCGCGTTTATTGCGCACCCATCGTTTATTTGCATACGATTTTGCGACCAATGAAGTGCCGGGCATTTTGCCGTATGAAAATCGGATGTATTGGCGTGATTTGGGGACGATTGATGCGTATTTTGAAGCGCATCAAGATGTGCTGGGGCATCAACCGGTTTTTGATATGTTTAATCCCGATTGGCCGATTTTTTCCAGCGGTTATCAGGGGCCAGTAGCGCGTATTCTTGGCGGTGAAATCCGCAATAGTTTATTGGCTGCTGCGACCATGATTCACGAGGGTGCCAAGATCAGTAATTCAATTATTCGCCGCGAGGCCGTGATTGAAGAAGATGTGGTGTTGGAAGATTGCGTGATTATGGATTATGCGCGGGTGTGTCGCGGAGCGCGGTTACGGCGCGTGATTGTGGATCGTCACAATGTGATTGCTGCTGGTGAACAAATTGGCTTTGATTCGGTGCAAGATCGGCAGCGGTTTCATGTCAGTGAAGGCGGCGTGACGGTGATCCCAATGGGGCGTGTGAATTATTTTGCACGGGATAATCGCGGTTCTGGACGCGGTGGTTATTCTGAATAACCGTTAATGAAAACGCCGCTTGCTGCATTATAAAAAGTTGGCGGCGTTTGCACTTGCATTATTCACAAATCTCAACGCACATTCCGATTGTTGTTTGCGCAAATAATGCAATCAGATCGTGATTGCGCATCCGAATACAACCGTGTGAGCGCGGTTCTCCCATTGGCTCGCTCTCCGGGCAGCCGTGAATGTAAATGTAGCGCCGCAACGTATCGACCGTCCCGCCGCGATTAATGCCCACTTCGCACCCCGTCAGCCACAAAATCCGCGTCAAAATCCAATCGCGCTCCGGCTGCGCCGCTGCCAGCGCGGCGTCATAGCGTTCGCCGGTCGGACGCCGCCCGCGAAACACGGTGCCGAGCGGACATCCCGCGCCAATCCGCAGCCGAATCCGATGCTGCCCGCGTGGGGTGCAGCCGCTGCCGCGCTGTTCACCCGCGCCGTTGCGAGCGGTGGAAACCGGAAAATGCGCCAGCACCTGCCCGCCGCGATGCAGCGCCAGCGTTTGTAAACGCAATTGAATCAAAAGTTTATCGTGTGAATTCATGGGTAAAATGCGCAATTGACCGGGGATTGACGGCGACTCGTGCGACCTCTGTTAGACTGCCAACTTGCATTCATGGCGCATTTTTCTCGGCAAGGCGCTGTCTGTCACCTGCTTTCGTTAAATTGATGGATGTACTGCGTTGCGCAATTTTATGTCGTTCACTCTGCGCCTATTGCTCATTGTTGGCTGGAGCTGGTGCGTGATCCCGCCCGCGCTCGCGCAGGAAACGATGGCATTGGCGATGGCCAACGCAATTGCGCGGATGATGGAAATGATGGGATTTGCCAATTCAAGCGTGCCACCGTTGGGCATGGGTGCGCCGCCGCTCACGGGTTTTCCTTCTGCATTCAGCACGTTACCCGCACTGCCGACGCCGCCAGCGGTGAGCGGCAGCATGTCCACCGCCGTCCCGTTGCAGCAAGTGTTGGCGCAGTTCAATCAAGCGTGGTCAGCAGGCGGAGTGGCGGCGCAGACCACCGCGTTAGAAGGAATTTGGGAGGATAATCAAGGCGGTTTGTTGATTGTGCAGCGCCAGCGTTATCGACTGTATGCCTCCTGTCAGGGCGCGATTGATGGTGACATTGTGGTTGGCAATGGGCGCGTCGCCTTGACCAATCAGCGCGAGAACTTTACCCAGAGCTTTGAATTCGCACTCGATCAAGGACGCCTCGTGTTGCGCAATCACAATGGCGATGTCTTTCTTTACCGTTTGCTAATACTCGATGTCATCAAATAAATTTTGGTTGATATGAATCATTGACGATCCGCAATCTTTAATAACTGTCCAACTTCGCGTAAACTGCCCACACCGCCTTGGGTTTTACTTGAGCCGTGCGTTGTAACACGGCCTGTACCGAAGGTGAACGTCACCTGTTCGCCCGTTCTGGCGGAATACCATCAAAGCACACTGACTTGCCGACCCGTTTTTGGAGGACTCATCACATGGTCGCTTTTGCACAATTACACGCTCAAAACCACAAAATTACTGAGCTATCGAATGTCTTTCTTTATCTGGTGCGTGAACGCGCCATGTGCGATACAGATGTTGCTTGCGATGTGTTTTTTGATCTCACCAATCGTATTAAAGAACACATGGAATTGGTGGATCGGGAACTGTGCAGCCAATTGATTTCGCATCAAGATCAGACAGTCAAGAATACCGCCAACCGCTTTTTATCTGGCTCTACTGAAATCAAACGCATTTTTAATACCTATGTAAAACAATGGTGTTCGCACAAGCGGCACTCCTTGACCATCAACGATCACACCGCATTTGTGAAAGATACAGAACAGATGTTTGCATTAGTGATGGATCGCATTCAACGCGAAACTGAATACCTTTATCCGTTGATTCGACGCTTGGAAGGTTGGGAAAAACAGGTCGCTTGATTTTAGCGTTTTACGCATAAAAAAAGCCCCGCTGCGGTGAATACACGCAGCGGGGCTTTTTTAATGGCTGCAATTGATTATGGCGACAAAGTAGCCAGCCATTGTTTTTGCATCTCACGCTGTTGCCGCGCTGTTAATAACGCCTCAATTTTCGGCTGCGCTTGTGCAAAATCGAGCACCGTTGCTGGAACAATTGCCTCACATAACACGAGATGAAAACCCAATTCAGATTCTAAAATCTCACTCATTGCCCCCGCCGCCAACGTGAATAACGCGGCATCTAAAGCGGGATATAATTGCCCAGCCACAACGCTGCCTAATTGCCCCGCTTCCAACGCAGTTGGACATTCCGAATGCTGCGCCGCCAATTGCCCAAAATGCGCAATTTCTCCATTCCACAGCGCCGCCACCTGTTCCAATCGCGCCCGCGCCTGCTCGCGTTGATTTTCCACAAATTCGGCGTTAATCGTGAGCAAAATATGCCGCGCCGTGCGCCGTTCTGGAGCGGTAAAACGGTCGCGGTGCAGCTCATAAAACAGTTGCGCGTCAATCGCACTGACCGCCGCCGCCTGAGCGCCCACGCGCTGCATCACCGCGTCAAACACCAACTCCCGCCACAGCGCCAGCCGCAGCGCCTCATGCGTCAAACCGTTGTTTTCTAAATCATTTTGCAACGCCTCAGCATCGGCATAACGCTGCGCAATCGCCGCCAGCGCCGCCGCCACATGCGCCTCCGCAATCACCACCGCGCTCGCTTCTGGACTCGCTAACACCCGCCGTTCCAAAGCCAGTGTCTGTTGCGCCACCCGTTGCGCCTGCGCCAATTGCGCTGCCGTCAACGCGGCTGGCGCGGCGTGAAACCGCTCCGTTGCCGCCCGCAGCAAGTGATAACGGTCAGCCGTCACGTCCATTTTAGCCCTCACGCAGTTGGAGCCGCAGCAGGCGCTGCCGTCAGCGCATTTTCCGGCACAATCAAAGTGTTACGGTCGGGAAAATGAACGTGATAACTCACGCCCGTGTCTGGATCGCGGAGCACGCGCAGCACCTCACCGATTTCGCCGACCTGCACCAATACCCGTCCTTGAATTCCCAACGGCAATACGGTGGCGACGCGATCATGGAATTCAAATTGACTTGGAATCCACAACGCCGACTCCGGTTGCAATTCTTCTTCACGGCAGCCCACGATGCGATCTGCATCGAGAAAATGCACCGAATAAATGAGTTGATCTTGTAAAAAAGTGCCGACATCGCGCACATAACCAACGCTGCCGCGCCGAATTAATAAGGTGCCGGTTTTTTCACCCGGATAGGTGCCATCATTGCGCACATTGCGAATTATCCGCACCGCGTCGCCGTATTCATATTGCGGGCGCATACACTGCCTGCTGCGTTAATTCGGTTAATGCCACCGTAACCGTGCGCGGTTCATTCATACGAAACACGCGAAACACCTTTTCAGTTTGTGCATTGGATGTCACAAAATCTTGATACGCCGCTGTTAATAACTCGGCGTGTAATTGCCAGCGAAACTTCACTTCTGCTGGCATTTCAGCAGCTTGTGCTAAATAGTCGTGAAAGCGTTGCAAAATATGCAGCCGATTGACTTGCACCACTGCGGGATCAAAAGGCACGCCGAAGTATTCTAAAAAATCTTCGGCAGTGCTGAGTTCACTTAAATCATCGGTAAAGTCGGCAGCAGTCATCTTCTTTCACTCCAAAAAATGGTTAATTCCCAACATTATGAACGCAGGAATCGCACATTAGCGCCCGCTTGTTGTACCGCCATTTTGGCCACTTCAGCGCGAGCGATTGCCAGCAATTCTGTAATTCCCAAACGGTTGCTGGTGTCAATTTCTGCGATCTTTTCAAAATACTGTAGCGCCTGCGGATAATCACCTAAACGCAATAATAGATAACCTGCGCCTTTGAAGGCTAATAATAAAAAGCGCGTCAAGGTCATCGACTGTGATAATGCTGGACTCAATTCTAATTCGGTTAATTCCTGCCACTGCGCTGGCAAGTCCAGCCGTGCGAGCACCAGCGCAATTGCGCGTTCGGCAATGATTAAGGCATCTTGATACCGCTGTTGATAATAAAAATAGCGATATAATGCCACCAACACCGTTAATTGTTCTGGCGCATAGAAATAGGCTTGCAATAACTTTAATTCGGCAATCTCGGTGCCATAATGCTGCGCGGCAGTGGCTAATAACTCGGCAACGCTTGGCGTAATTGCTTCATCAAAATAGAATTCACCGCTGCTGTGTGCAAACGCATCCATTGCGCACTCCGTTATTGATAGACAGTAGGCGACATTGAATTGATCTCAGCTAAAAATTGCTGCAATTCCACCGCTTCCGGCGAGCGTTTGGTGGTCGTAACAAATCGCCGCACCAACGGCAGCACCCGCTCGGCCTGCGCCTGATTGAGATCAAAGCGCAATTGTTCGGCGTACACCTGCCGCACCGCGTGCGTGCCCGAATGTTTGCCGAGCACCATCCGATGCCGCCGTCCGACATCGGCGGGATCAACTCCTTGATAATTCAGGGGGTCTTTCAGTAAACCGTCGATATGAATCCCCGCCTCGTGGGTGAACGCGCCCGCGCCGACGAGACTTTTATGCCACGCGACCGGCTTGCCAGAAGCGCGGGCGACCAGCCGCGATAAGCCGTCAAAGCGTTTCAAATCAACGCCGCAGTCGCACTGATGCAGGTGGCGCAGCCCCATCACCACCTCTTCCAGCGCGGCATTGCCCGCCCGTTCGCCGAGACCGTGTACGGTCGTGTTGACGTGAGTCGCACCGCCGCGCACTGCCGCCAGCGTGTTGGCGGTCGCCAATCCCAGATCATCGTGAGCGTGCATTTCGAGTTCTAAATCAACGATGGAGCGCAGATCGCGGAGGCGTTCAAATACCGCAAACGGATCGAGAATGCCCACCGTGTCGGCGAAACGAAAGCGCCGCGCTCCGGCTTCCTGCGCCGCTTCCGCTGCCAGCCATAAAAATTCGGGATCGGCCCGCGACGCGTCTTCCGCGCCGACGCACACCTCCAGCCCCAAATCCTGTGCGGCGCGGACTTGGTAGCGAATCTGCGCCAGCGCCCAAGCGCGATCACGTCCCAACTTGCGGGCAATTTGCTGATCGGAGACCGGCATAGATAAATCAACATAATCAACGCCTAAGCCGCGACATTGCGCGATGTCTGCCGGCAACATCCGCGTCCACACCATCAACCGCGCTGGCAATTTGAGCGCCGCCACAGCGCGAATGGACTCGCGCTCTTCCTCACCCATCGCCGGAATGCCGATCTCCAACTCCGGCACCCCAATCGCAGCAAGTCCTTGTGCAATCGCCAGTTTTTCCTCCAGCGAAAAGGCAACGCCAGCGGATTGTTCGCCATCGCGTAACGTGGTGTCGTTAATAATGACGTGATGGGAAATGGGAGTGGTCATAGCGGCTCTCAATGGCGATAAAGTGCATTTTGTGGAGAAAAAAGCAAATTTAATGCCAGCAAAGAGTTAGCAAATAAATCAACACGTTACGCCCGCACAGAGCGCCCGCAGGCTGCGGGTTTTGCGACAACGGCATCAGCAAGATGCGGTATTCTTTGGCAATGCAACGGCGCGGCAATGGTGCGTTATGACTTAAACCTGACTATGATTGCGGCGGATTGACGGTCGTCTTCTTAAAATCCGCATCTCTCCTTCACCTTTTCGCATTCAGTTCTTTATCGAGAGTTCATCAATGAGTCCCCGAATGATGCGCGTACTTCCTTTTACCCTCGCTGTGGTATTAACGAGCAGCATTGCCGCTGCGGAAACCAATACGGTTGATCCCGATGCGAATGACGTTAATTCCGATAAATTCACATTTGCAACGGTCACTCGCCGCGCTGCTGAATTAGCGGCTAATCCATATCAACCGGATCGTCCCGCGTTGCCGCATTATTTAGCCAATTTGGATTACGATCATTATCGGGATATTCGTTTTGATCCCGCGCATAATTTATGGCGCAATGAAACGTTGCCGTTTCAAGTCAACTTTTTTCATCGCGGGTTTTTATCGCAAGATCGCGTCACCATCAATTTAGTTGATGCCGCTGGTCAAGCCGCTCCGGTGACGTTTCACCATGATTTATTTAATTATGGAAAAAACTTAGTTCCTGATGACATGCCCACCAATCTGGGTTATGCCGGTTTGCGCATCATGCACCCGTTGAATCGCGCCGACGTGTTTGATGATCTTGCCGTCTTTCAAGGTGCCAGCTATTTCCGCGCTTTGGGCAAAGATTTGAATTATGGATTATCAGCGCGAGGATTAGCGATTGATACTGGCTTACCGAGCCGCGAAGAATTCCCCGTTTTCCGTGAATTTTGGCTGCGCCAGCCGGTGCCGAATGCGTCTGAAATCACACTGTACGGCTTGCTGGATAGCGATAGCGTCGCTGGTGCCTATCGGTTTGTGATTCATCCCGGCGTGGAAACGGTCATTGATGTCAAAGCGAAATTGTTTTTCCGTAAATCTGTGCAAAAACTGGGTATTGCGCCCTTGACCAGCATGTTTTTTCACGGTGAAAACAGCGACCGCTTTATTGATGATTTTCGCCCTGAAGTGCATGATTCTGATGGTTTGTTAGTGGAAACCAATTATGGCGAGCGCATTTGGCGTCCATTAGCCAATCCGATTGGGCTGCGGGTGAGCAATTTCCAAGTTGAAAATCCGCGTTCATTCGCGTTATTGCAACGTGATCGCAACTTTACCAATTATGAAGATTTAGAAGCGCATTATCACAATCGCCCCAGCGCGGTGGTAGAACCCATTGGTAATTGGGGCAAGGGTGTCGTTGAATTAGTGGAAATTCCCAGCAATGCGGAACGCTATGACAATATCGGCGCGTATTGGATTCCCGCGCAACCGACTGAAGCGGGACAAGAATTAAACTTTGCGTATCGGCTGCGCTTTACGAAAGACCCAGAAGCGGCAATGCTCGGCGGGCGCGTGAGTGCAACGCGAATTGGCGCAGGTGGCACCGATATTCTTGATCCGAATGTGCGCAAGTTTGTCGTTGATTTCACTGGTGAAACCTTGGCAAAACTTGATCCGAATACGCCAGTAGAAGCGCAGGTGTTTACCACTTCTGGGCAGGTCTCCAAACCAATTGTGCAAGCCAATCCTGCGAATAATGGTTGGCGGCTGTTTTTTGAATTAACGCCGAATGGCAATCAGCCTGCTGATTTACGCGCATTTTTACGCAACGGTAATGATGTGTTGAGTGAAACTTGGAGTTTTCGCTGGGTGCGGGAATAACAATTATGCCAACTTCTCATGTTGATTCTGATCTCGCGTTGGTCAGCGCCGACTGGTGGCCGCCAACTGCCGCACGTTTGACCGTGTATCTTGCCGCGCTCGGCGTTACTGACGCTGCCGAGGTGGCGCAATTAACGGAACAGGTGCGCCAGCAAGTGGCGAGTCGCGCCGCCGCTGCGCCGTTAGAAGACACGATTGAGGCGGCGATTGAGGCGACTTTGGCGCTGCTGGATGCGTGGCTGCTGACGGAATTGGGCGAGGCGGATCCCAACGCGTTGGCGGCTGCTCGCGCTGCCGTGCTCAGTGGCGAGGTACCGGGCTGGACGCAGCGGTGGCTTGACGGCGCGGCAGCGGAATCGGACACGCTGGCGCCGCAATTGCGGGCGCTCCAACTGACTGCCGTGCCACCATTGGCGCCGCTGCCGATGCCGACCAGCACCATTGATTTATGTTGTCAGCGAGCGCGGCGGCAATTTTCCGGCGCGATCTGCCGCTGGTTTTGTCAACCCGATGCGCGTGTGCCAGCGCCCGGAGAATCTGCATGAGTCGCCATTTTTTCGGCTTAGGGCGCTATTTCCATCGCCCGATCTTTTTCCTGCTCACGATGCTCACCACGCTCGGCGCGATGTCGCTGTTATCGGCGGCAATTCAGGACGGTGGCATCACGCCGTTGGAGCTGGCGCTGTTGATTTTGTACGCAATTTTGATGCTGTGGATCACGGCTTCCTTTTGGACGGCAGCGCTCGGTTTTGTGCGCATCCTGCGCCGGCAGCGCCAGCCGGCGGTGAGCAAAACCGCGCCGTTGCTCAACGATCTCAATGAACCATTTCGCACTGCGATTGTGATGCCGGTGTACAACGAAGACCCTGAGCGCGTGTTTGCGGGGCTGCGGGCGACCTATCAATCGTTGGTGGAAACGGGGCAGGCGGACAGTTTTGAGGTGTTTGTTCTGAGCGATACCCGCGATCCCGATGTCTGGGTGCAGGAAGAAATGCAGTGGCGGCGGTGGGCGCGAGAAGTGGGCGAACCGGCGCGGATTTTTTATCGCAATCGGGTGGAAAACACGGCGCGTAAAAGCGGCAATCTCGCCGAATTTTGCCGCAATTGGGGCGGGCGTTATCGCTACATGATCGTGCTCGACGCCGATAGCATCATGGCGGGAGAGACGCTGGTGGAGATGGTGCGGCGGATGGAAGCGGATCCGCGTCTCGCGCTGGTGCAGGTGCCGCCGGTGCCGGTCAATCGCTCGTCATTATTTGCGCGGATGCTGCAATTTGCTGGCAGTTTGTACGGCAGCATGTTTGCCGCTGGTTTGTCGTATTGGCAGCAAAATACCGCCAATTTCTGGGGACATAACGCCATCATCCGCGTGCGCCCGTTCACTGAGCACTGCGGGCTGCCGCAGTTGCCGGGCAATGAGCCGTTTGGCGGCGAGATTCTCAGCCATGATTTTGTGGAAGCGGCGTTGCTGGCGCGAGCGGGTTGGAAGGTGCAGCTTGCTGACGATCTCGGCGGCAGTTATGAGGAAATCCCGCCGACGTTGATTGATTACGCCAAACGGGATCGGCGCTGGTGTCAGGGCAATTTGCAGCATTCGCGGCTGGTGCTGGCGCGGGGATTCAAGGGCGCGAGCCGTATCCATTTCATCATGGGCGTGATGTCGTATCTGGCCTCGCCGTTGTGGCTGCTCTTTCTGATCGCAACCGGCATCGAGGCGTATTTCCACAGTTTGACGGTGCCGGTGTATTTCTTTGGCGATAACGTGCTGCCGGTGTGGCCGCAATCGTATGCGGTGGAAATGGCGACCGTGCTGTGGGTGACGCTGACGCTGCTGTTTTTACCCAAGGTGTTATCGCTGGTGTTATTGGCGTTTGATCCGGCGCTGGCGCGACGTTTTGGCGGACTGCCAAAAGCGGCACTCAGCGTGTTGATTGAAAGTTTCTTTTCGGTGCTGCTTGCGCCAGTGTTGATGCTGTTTCAAAGCAAATTCGTAGCGGCAATTCTGCTGCGCACCACCGTGGGCTGGCCGACGCAGGAACGCGGCGATCATCAAACCGGTTTTGCCGAAGCAGTGGGAGCGCACAGCGTCCACACCTTGGTTGCGGTGGTGACGGGCACGGCGACTTATTTATATGTGCCTGATTTCTTTTGGTGGTTTACGCCGGTGCTCGCGGGGCTGGCGCTGTCAATTCCGGTCTCGATGCTCACCAGCCGCATCGCGCTGGGACAATGGGCGCGGCGCTTGGGTTTATTTTTGACGCCAGAAGAATCTGCCGAGCCGCGAGTGTTGGCGTTGCTGGAACAGCAGCTCCAACAAACGGCAGCGCCAGCCGGTGCTGCGAGCGGCGATTTCTGGCTGCGGGCGGTAGTCAATCCGTGTACTTACGCGCTGCACGCCGCGCAATTGCCGGATGAAGCCCCGAGTCGGCGGCGGCGGCACGCGCTGGAAGGGCTGATTTTCAAGCTCCAAGATGCCGGTCTCAACGGTTTGAGCACCCGCGAAAAACGGGCGCTGATTTCGCACCGCGACGGCTTGGCGGAATTGCACACGTTGCTATGGGCGGGCGCAAAACCGCCGCTCCAGCCGCCAGCGCGTTAATTCATTATGGTGACGTTGAATTGCGTTATCGGTTATCAGTTGAATACAACTGCGTGACTATTTCACAATTCAACGTCATCTTTATTTGCCAAACGAAGTATCTTTGCTCATGCGTAAACTGTATATTCAAACGTATGGCTGTCAAATGAACGTACATGATTCGGCGCGTATTGCTGATTTATTGCGTGAGACCGCCGGTTTAGAATTAATTGAGACTGCGGAAGACGCTGACGTATTGTTATTAAATACCTGCGCCATTCGTGAAAAAGCCCAAGAAAAAGTCTATTCTCAACTCGGACGTTGGCGTCCGTGGAAACTCGCCCGCCCCGACTTAATTATTGGCGTCGGCGGCTGCGTTGCCAGCCAAGATGGTGCCGCCATTCGAGAACGCGCTCCCTTCGTTGATATAGTGTTTGGCCCGCAAACGCTGCACCGTTTACCGCAAATGCTGCGCGATCTTGCCAGCGAGAAGCGCCCGCAAGTTGATGTTTCCTTTCCTAAAATCGAAAAATTCGACTGTTTGCCCACACCCCGCGCCAGCAGCGCGACCGCCTTTGTGACCGTCATGGAAGGCTGCTCGCGGTTCTGCACCTACTGCGTCGTCCCCTACACTCGCGGGCGCGAACTCAGCCGCCCCGTCGCTGACGTTTTAACCGAAGTGAGCGCCTTAGCTGCGCAAGGCGTGCGCGAGATCAATTTATTGGGACAAAACGTCAACGCCTATCGCGGACGGACGGCGGACGCAGCGGCAGAACGTGTTGATTTGGCTGATTTAATTCGCGCCGTCGCTGCAATTGCGGGAATTGAACGAATTCGTTTTACCACCAGCCATCCAATGGCATTTTCTGAGCGTTTAATTGATGCCTTTGCTGACGTGCCGCAATTGGTCGATTTTTTGCATTTACCGGTGCAATCCGGCTCGGATCGGATATTAGCGGCGATGCGGCGCGGGCACACGGTCGCCGACTATTGCACCAAAATTGAACGGCTGCGGCAGGTACGCCCGCATTTAACGCTGTCATCTGATTTTATTGTTGGTTTTCCGGGCGAAACGGCAGATGATTTTGCCGCCACGCTGGCGCTGGTAGAACGGCTTGAATTCGATCACAGCTACAGTTTCATTTATAGCCGCCGTCCGAATACGCCTGCTGCTGAATACCCAGACGATGTCACCTTGAATGAAAAAAAGGCGCGTTTAGAACAATTACAACACCGCTTAAATCATCACGCACAACGGATTAGTCGCCACATGATTGGCACCACCCAACGCATTTTAGTGGAAGGACACGCCAGAAAAGATATGAATCAACTTGCCGGGCGTACTGAAAATAATCGCGTTGTCAATTTCACCGGAACTCCTGATTTAATTGGCAACTTTGTTGAAGTCACCATTACTGAAGCGTTGCCGAATTCACTCCGCGCCCAACTCACCTCTCCTGTGATAACTGCTTCAATTAGCGAATAGTGATCCGATGCGTAGGATAAAATAGTTTGGTCAGCATTATCCGCAATGTTAACACTGTCAATGATTCCACGGTCTTGAAATTTCCTGCAACAGGGGCTATGCGATGACTCAGTATTATTTGGAACTATCCGAAGAAGAAAGTAACGGCATTTCCCATAAATTTTACGCAATTACAGTAGAAGATTGCAGCGTTACCATTCAATACGGTCGCATTGGAACCGATGGCTCAAAAAGCATCTCTTTCTGTGCTACTCCGCAGGAAGCAGAGAAATTGGCTTTGAAAAAAGTCAATGAGAAAAAACGCAAAGGTTATGCTGAGGCGGTTAAAGGTGTGCGAAAAAAACGCACCATCACCCGTCGCAACATTGTGAGCCAACCATCAACGATTAAAACCACTGTTCCAACATTATGGAAATTTAGCTCTGGTTCGGGAGCGTTTGGAATTTTTATTGACCAACAAACGTGTTGGGTCGGCAATCAAGCAGGTTTGGTATACAAACTCACTCCAGAAGGCGAAATCATCAATCAATATCGTTTTGGAGAAGGCGTTAAATGTATTGTTGCCGACACGCATTGGATTTATGTCGGTTGCGATGATGGAAACGTGTATGATTTATCGGGAAAAATTCCGCGCTTGGCATACGAAATCAATGAGCATATTGATATTTTTTGGTTAGATATTCGTAATGGATTTTTGGGCGTTTCAGATTCAGGTGGAACGCTAACCACAATTAACTACGAAAATGAGTGTCAATGGTCAGCAAAGAGTGCGGGAGTATCCGCGTGGATGGTGCGCTGTGATGAAGATGGTCGAATTTTCTATGGTGATTCAAAAGGCGTGAGTTGTTTTGACGGTTGGGGCAACGGTACTGCTGTTTGGAAAAAATCTGTTGGGAACGTATTATTTGGCTGGTTGGGTCAAGAATACGTTTATGCTGGAATGGGAAATGATAACGTCACAATAATGACTAAGCAGGGAGAAGAAAAGCAAATCTGTAGAGCAGATAACGCGGTTTTTTCGTGTGCCGCGTCACCAGATGAACAGTATATTTTTGCAGGAGATAGTTATTCTTCTCTTTATTGCTTTAGAAATACCGGTGAACGGTTGTGGAAATTGGCTACGGGCTGTGGTTCAGCGTATTCGATGCAGTATCTTGATGAAAAGCTCTACATCGTTACAACTGATGGTTTTTTAGCGTGTATTGATGCAAGCGAAGCCGCTATTCAAGCTGCAATGAACGGTCAAGTAATGACCTCTCGTGAGATGAAAGCGCCAGTCAAGCAAGCCACATTAGTCGCAAGTGATATTCTCGAAGCTGCTCCAGTGAATGCGTCAGGAGTCGTTTTGCAGTGTATTAAAGAAGGTTCAAAGTTACGAATTAAAGTGGTTTCGCCCGGCTACCAAATGTGGTATGTGCAATTCCCGCGCAATTTACGACAGGAAGGACAATTCTATCTCGTGGATAGAATTGAAGAAGCATCAACAGGCGGTTTTTATCGTGTGATTGGCAATATCTATGCGCAAAATTGAGAAGTTTTGCATGATTCTTGATACATTGGTAATCATCCGAATCAACAGGATTGAAGTGAATTCTTCAATTTTTACTCAATAAACTACGAGAATACTATCCCACAAATCGGAGCATTATCAATTAGCGTGCCAAACTCATTCCAACTGCTCGACCAACATCTTGATCTGGAACTCCAACCAGAAGATAACCTGCGGATTGCGAATCTCTGCGGTCAATTTGATCAACATCTGCGCCAATTAGAGCGTGGCTTGGGGATTGAAATCAATTCACGCGGGAGTTGTTTTCGCTTAATTGGTAACGCAGAAGCGGTGCGATTAGGTGCTGACATTTTGCGCCAACTGTATACAGAAACTGTTGATAGTGGCATCACTGCTGACATCATTCATTTAGCGTTGCAAGTCGCTGGGGCGGATGCTGTCCGCGAGGCAACGGTAGATCATTTACCTGAAATCGTGATTAAAACCAAACGCGGTTTAATTCGCGCTCGCGGTGCGAATCAACAAGCGTATTTACACGCCATTCAACACCACGACATTAACTTTGGTATTGGTCCAGCGGGAACGGGTAAAACCTATTTGGCGGTTGCCAGCGCGATTGAAGCCTTAGAAACGGAACGGGTGCGGCGTTTGTTATTGGTGCGACCGGCAGTAGAAGCGGGCGAACGTTTGGGCTTTTTACCCGGTGATTTAGCGCAAAAAATTGATCCTTATTTGCGCCCGTTATATGACGCACTGTTTGAAATGATGGGCTTTGAAAAAGTCACCAAGTTATTAGAACGCAACGTGATTGAAGTTGCGCCATTGGCTTTTATGCGCGGACGCACTTTGAATAATGCGTTTGTGATTTTAGATGAAGCGCAAAACACCACGCCGGAACAAATGAAGATGTTTTTAACCCGTTTAGGTTTTGGTGCAACTGCTGTAATTACTGGCGATTTAACCCAAGTTGATTTACCGCGTGGACAGCCGTCGGGTTTACAGCAAGCGGTGGATATTTTGCGCACGGTAAAAGGAATTAGTTTTACCTTGTTTCATTCGCGTGACGTGGTGCGACATGCGCTGGTGCAGCAGATTGTGAATGCGTATGAAACCTTTGAACAGGCGAAAAAAGCTCGCCTCACCGCCAGTGCAAATAGTTGAATTCTGCAATGACACAAATAGACCTTGATGTGCAATTAGCGACTGAATGCACACATTTACCGCCGTTATCGCAATTAGAGCAATGGGTGACTGCGGCACTTGCTGACAGCCGTGCTTGCGCTGAATTAACCATTCGCGTTGTGAGCGAAGCAGAAAGTGCGGCATTAAATCAACAGTATCGTGGCATTGATCGTCCCACCAATATCTTGTCATTCCCATTTGAAGTGCCGCCCGGTATTGATGCCGATGATCCAATTCAAAATTTACTCGGTGATTTGGTGATTTGTGCTGAAGTCGTCGCCCGGGAAGCGCAAGAACAGAATAAAACCCTTGCGGCGCATTGGGCGCATTTAATCGTGCATGGGGTATTACATTTGCGCGGCTACGATCATCTCGATGATAGTGACGCTGAGGCAATGGAAGCATTGGAAACGCGCCTGATTTGCGCCTTGGGATTTCCACCTCCTTATGATGCGGAGCTTTGAAGTTTATTATGACCACTGAGCGATCTAGTCGAGGTTCGCACCCTCATCGTTGGTTGAAGCGTATGGCGCAGCGGTGGAAATGCGAACCACAAAATCGAGAGCAGTTGATTGAACAATTAAAGGATGCGCGGCAGCGGGAAATTTTAGATGCCGATGCGTTGAGTATGATGGAAGGCGTATTGCAAGTCGCTGATTTGCGGGTGCGCGATATTATGATTCCACGCGCTGAAATGGTCGTATTGCGCCGTGATGATCCGTTGGAAAAAATTCTCCAAATTGCGGTGAAATCAGCGCATTCTCGGTTTCCCGTGAGTGGCGATGATAAAGGCGAAGTGGTGGGAATTTTATTAGCCAAAGACTTATTAACATTCTGTGTTGAAAATGGTCGGCGGGCATTTAATATCCGCGATTTGCTGCGCTCGGCAGTATTCGTTCCTGATAGTAAACGGCTCAATGTGCTCTTAAAAGAATTTCGCGCCAGCCGGAATCACATGGCAATTGTGGTTGATGAATACGGCAGTGCGGCGGGGTTAGTCACGATTGAAGATGTGTTAGAGCAGATCGTGGGAGAAATCGACGACGAGCATGATTATGATGAAGGCTCTGGTGTTTTTCGCCGTGATAAAAACGAATTCAGCGCCAAAGCGCGTACCACTATTGAAGATTTTAATGAATACTTCGGTAGTGATTTCGCCAGTGATGAATTCGATACGATTGGTGGTTTGGTGGTCAACGCGCTTGGTCATTTACCCAAACGCGGTGAAGTTGTTGAATTGGGACAGTTTCGCTTTACGGTAATGCGGGCGGATAGTCGGCGGGTGTATTTGTTAAATGTGGCGTATTGCGAACCCAGTGATGAATTGCCGCCGGGCGAATTGATGCGCACAAAACTTTAGCGGATTGAATCCACCACTGAGCCAATGGTGCGAATCCAAGGGCCATTCACTCGCACCGCGTTTGGCAGTGCGTCAATCGCTGCTTCTGCGGCGCGGCGATTGGGATAACTGCCAACTAAAATCACATAAAAAGAACGGGTTTTAATGGTGTGAATGCCTTCCACCGTATTGCTTTCCATGAATTCATTAACTTTTGACATATTACGCGCCGCCAATAATTGCACGGTGAAGCGATTGTTTTCTTGGCGTTCCAGCCAAGCGCGATCAGCAGCAAAATCAAGCGCGGGTGGAGATGCGGGCGGTGTCGGTTCCGGCGTGGCGATGACCTCCGGCGGCGGTTCTGGCTCCGGTGTCAGCGCGGCGAGCGTTGACGGCGGCGGTGCATTTTGCGGCGCAGGTGCCGCCACCGTTGGCGCGACGACCGGCACTGGTTCGACCGGAAGCGCGGGTGGAATTGGCTCTGGACGCGGCGCTGCGACCAGCAAAGACGGTGCAGTCGGTGGCGCGGGTTCCTGTAGTTGCAGCACCACCGGCACCACGATGGCCAGCACCACCACTCCGACAATCGCCGGAATAAACCAAGGTCGATTCATCATCTCCAGCAGCGCAGCGACGGGCGGTTTGGGTGTGGCGGCGGCGGCGCTCGCCGGCGGAGGTGGCGTCAACGGTGGCAACTGCGTTTTGCGAATTTGATTGAGTACGCGATCAAAATCAGTGGTTTCCGTGCGTTTTTCCTCGCGCACCAAAAACTGCGATAACTCAGGATTCAGCGGTGGCGCGGGAGATGCCCAATCTGCTGGCGCAGATGGCGGGCTGAGGTCTAATTCTGGCGCGGGCGCGTTGTCCACTGCCGCCAACCGGCTCGGCGTGAATGGCACTTCTTCCACGCTCGCTGCGGCTGCCGGGGCGGCTGGCGCAATCAAACTGCTGATTTTACCAACGATGGACTGGCGCACGCCGTTGGCGCTGAGACAACGCCGCACCAGCCACGCATTCGCTTGAGCATTCAACGCCGCGGGGATGCCTTTGGCGCTGGATTGCAGCACGGCGATGTCACCGGATGACAAAAAAGCGTCGGGATTGTCAATCCCCGCTACCCGCAGCCGATGCCGCAAATACGCGCCTGCTTGTTCCAAATTGAAGGGGCGCAAATTCAGCCGCACCACTTGATGTTCATCTTCGGGATCAGGCAGCCGCAGACGGTTGCGATTCAATTCGGGAGCGCCGACTAAAACCAGTTGCAGGCTCGCGCCGTCAATTTCCAACATCTCCGCCCGCAATTCCAGCAAGTGGTCGATCAGTTCCATGCCGAGCAAATGTGCATCATCAATCGCCAACACGGCCGTCATGCCGCTGCGCCCGCGCATGGCAAACAGCTCCCGCAGCGACTGATTGGGATCATCGGCACCGTGCGCGGCTAAATGACTGCGGATGGTGGCTTCCACCGCAGCAAAAGGAATGTTGGCGCGTCCACGAAACGCGATGATTTCAAACTGTTCACCCAGCCCGCCGAGTAGCCGCATCAAATGAATGCTGCGTCCCGCGCCGCTGACTCCGGCGACGATGACGATTGCACCCGGCGTGGTGAGCGCCCGCACCGCCGTTTCCACCAAGCTGTCGAGCAGCGGATCGGTGTATAAAAAATCTTGGTTGGGTAGCGCCTCAAAAGGGGCTTGGCGCAGCTTGAGCTGGGCGAGGCAATCGGGAGTCAAAGACATGATTTCACTTTTAGAATCAAATGGTTCTGCGCTATTAGTCGCTGCACGACAACCCAGCAACGACAGCTTGGCACGTTGCGCAAATGCCGTGCCGACTGGGATCAAGCAAACCGTTTTAGCGGCGCTCGTGCCCCGCGTGTGCCACACTTATCAGTGCAAATTTAAGCACTGTCAATGCCAATATCGCCTGCTTTGCGAGACGATCTTGATGACGGTATAGTTGATTTAATCTAATTAGAAGTGGCGCAGTTAAAAAAAGTTGTCAGTTGTCAGTTGGCGGTTGTCAGTAAAAAGCACGGTTGCTACCGACAACTGATAACTCAATCAATCGCTTGTATCGCAACTGCGTCACTCCTGCCAATGTTGTTTATTTGAATTATCGAGAACCGCGATGCGACGTATCAATGACCTGCCGATCTGGGTGCGCTTGATCGGCGCAATGTGGCTGATTTTAATGCCCGCGTGGACGGGTTTAATTCTGTGGGCGGCGCATGAACAACGCCAAACGGCAATTGATCAAGCCGAAGCCTTCACCAGCACTTTGCACGAAATGACGCTGGCTGGTTTAACCACCATGATGATTACCGGCACTATTTCCCAGCGTGCTGCGTTTTTAGATCAAATTATTGAATTACAAAACGTCAAAGATTTGCGCGTCTTGCGCGGAGAAAACGTCAGTAAACAATTTGGTCCCGGCAAAGACGCAGAAAAACCCCATGATGACGTTGAACGCGCCGTATTAGAAACCGGTCAGCCGTATCTCTCCTTGAGTGAAGATGGCAATGTGTTACGCGCTGTTGCTCCCGCTTTTGCGCGTAAAAATTACCTCGGCAAAGATTGCACTTCTTGTCATGCTCTCGCACCAGTTGATGGCGTCTTGGGTGCAGTGAGCATGGAAATTAATCTCGATCAAGTGAATGCGGATGTGCGGTTATTTGGGATTAAAATTTTTGTGTTTGCCACTGTGTTGAGCATTCCCGTATTGGTCTTTTTGTATTTCTTTACCGGACGTTTTGTGACACGCCCTTTGCAACAAATGACGTTTGGTTTAGAAGGCATTGCGCACGGTGATGGCGATTTAACCCATCGTTTGCCAATCAATGGTAATGATGAAATTGGCCGCGCTTCTACCGCGTTTAATTCCATGATGGATAATTTCCGTGAGTTAATTCGGCGCGTTTTGGAATCAACCACGCAATTGGCACGCGCTGCGGGTGATTTGGCTGCTGTGACGGAACGCACCAATGCTGGCGTCAGTCGCCAGCGCAATGAGGTCGATCAACTCGCCTCCGCCATGCACGAGATGAGCGCCACCGCGCAGGAAGTGGCGCATAACGCCCAGAACGGTGCGGTGGCTACTTCAGGTGCTCACACTGCCGCGCTGGCGGGCAAACAGGTCGTCGCTGGCACCTTGAATCGCATCGAACAGTTGGCGCAGGAAGTACAAAAAGCTGCGAATGTGATTCGGGAATTGGGGCGCGATAGTCAGGAAATCGGCAAGGTGTTGGATGTGATCCGCAGCATCGCCGAGCAAACCAATTTGCTCGCGCTCAACGCGGCGATTGAGGCTGCTCGTGCTGGTGAGGCGGGACGCGGTTTTGCGGTGGTGGCGGATGAGGTGCGCTCGCTGGCCACCCGCACCCAAAGTTCTACCCAAGAGATTCAGGCGATGATTGAGCGGTTGCAAAGCGCCAGCCGTCGCGCCGTCGGGGTGATGGAAGAGAGCCAGAATTACGCCCAATCCAGTCGCGCCAGCGCCACTGAAGCTGCGCAGTCGTTGGATGCGATCACGGCAGCGGTCATCACAATCAATGATGTGAATGCGCAGGTCGCCAGTGCCGCTGAGGAACAAAGCGCAGTCGCTGAAGAGATGAATCGCAATGTGACCAGCATTTCCGATGCTGCCGAAGGCAACGCGCAGGGGGCGCGTCAAACCACTGACGCTTCCGAACAACTCGCTCGCCTCGCTGCCGAACTGCAAGAATTAGTTGGACATTTTCGCGTGTAAGCCTGTTGACCGCCGCCCGGCGGTCATTTCTGTTGACCACGCGCCGACTGGCTGCCAGCGGCGCGAATCCCCAGCCAACATCGCCTCGCTTCCCCGGATCGTTTAGCATCTAAGCAGATGCTTTCTTCTCTTTCACTGCGCCCGGCTGGGCGCTTCGAGACCGTGACGTTATGAACGAAATTATTGAGATTCGAGTGCCTAATGTTGGCGAATTCAAAGACTTAGATGTCATCGCAGTGCTGGTGACGCCCGGCATGGCGGTGATTGAAGAACAATCGCTGATCACGGTGGAGAGCGATAAAACCACGCTCGATATTCCCGCGCCAAGTTTGGGCGTGGTCAACGCGGTGAGCGTGAACGTGGGTGACAAGGTGGCGCAGGGTGACGTGATTCTGACGCTGGAAGTGGACAGCGCCTCGGCAGCGCGAATGCGGGCGCTGGAGGCGAATCTGGAAAAAATCGGCGCTCCCGCGCAAGCGATTGATGTGATGACAGAAGTGCTGGTGCTCGGCGGCGGTCCCGGTGGTTATACCGCTGCGTTTCGCGCTGCCGATCTCGGCAAACAGGTGACGCTGGTTGAGCGGTACGAGACGCTCGGCGGCGTGTGTCTCAATGTCGGCTGCATTCCGTCGAAGGCGCTGCTGCACACGGCGTTGATTATGGAAGAGGTGAAAACGCTCGGCGTGATGGGCGTGACCTACGCAGCACCAGAGGTTGATCTTGACCAGATGCGCAGCGGCAAGGAGCAGGTCGTCGCCAAGTTGACCGGCGGGCTGGCGGCGATGGCGAAGCAGCGTAAAGTCAAGGTGATTCAAGGTGTTGGGCAATTTGAAGCGCGGAATCGGCTCGGCATTGACACCAAAGAAGGGCGGGTGCGGGTGCAGTTTGATCAGGCAATCATCGCCTGCGGCTCGTCTTCGATCAAAATCCCCGGCTTTCCGCACGATGACCCGCGAGTGATGGATTCCACCGACGCGCTGGCGCTTGCTGACGTGCCGGGGCGGATGTTGATTGTGGGCGGCGGCATCATCGGACTGGAAATGGCGAGCGTTTACAGTGCGTTAGGCACGCGCATCGACGTGGTGGAATTCAAAGATCAATTGATGCCCGGCTGCGATCCCGATCTGGTGCGCTGCGTCGAAAAGATCATCAAGAAACGCTACGAAACGATCCGCTTGGAAACCAAGGTTGCCAGCCTGACTGCGACTGCGGCGGGTATTAAAGCGGTATTTGAAGGCAAACAGCCCGGCGAGGAGGTGTACGACAAGGTGCTGGTGGCGGTGGGACGGCTGCCGAATGGCAAGCTGATTAACGCTGAAGCCGCTGGCGTCGCCGTCGATCAGCATGGTTTTATCAAGGTTGACGCGCACCAGCGCACCAATATCCCCAACATTTTTGCCATTGGCGACGTGGTGGGCGGACCGATGCTGGCGCATAAAGCGACGCACGAAGCGAAGGTTGCTGCCGAGGTGATCGCCGGGCTGCCAGCGCGATTTGATCCGCTGACGATTCCGTCGGTCGCCTATACCGATCCCGAAGTGGCGTGGATGGGTTTGACCGAAACCAAGGCGAAGGCGGATGGCATTGCGTATGAAAAAGGCGTGTTTCCGTGGGCAGCCAGCGGGCGGGCGCTCGGCATTCACCGCGAGGAGGGCATGACGAAATTGTTGTTTGATCCTGAAACCAAACGCATTTTAGGCGCAGGCATTGCCGGCCCGAATGCCGGCGAATTGATTGGCGAGGCGGTGCTGGCGCTGGAAATGGGCGCGGATATGGAAGACCTCGGCTTGACCATTCATCCGCATCCGACGCTGTGCGAAACCATTGGTTTAGCAGCAGAAATGGCGCATGGTTCCATCACTGATCTATTGCCGCCGAAAAAACGCAGTTAAATCACCATTGGCAGTTAATTGTAATTAACGCATTAACTGCCAATGCGTTCTGCACCGCAGTGAGCATTGCCATGATTGAATTAAACACGCTGTATCACGCCGATTACCCTGCTTGGGCGCAACGCACCGCAGAACTATTACGCAGCGGTTGTTATGCAGAACTAGATATTGAACACTTGATTGCAGAACTCACTGATATGGGTAAAAGTGAACGAGATGAACTTGAAAACCGCCTCGTTATTTTGCTCGCGCATTTACTCAAATGGCAATATCAATATCAAACGCTGTCAGAACGCTGGCGCGAATGCAAAGGAGACAGTTGGCGTGCCACCATCATTGCGCAACGTGAGCGCATTCAGAAGCGACTAAAAAAATCTCCGGGCTTAAAATCGCAATTCGCCGCAATTCTTACCGAAGCGTATGCTGATGCAACCCAGCTTGCCAGTAAAGAAACGCATTTAGCACTCACCACATTTCCCTCAACTTGTCCCTATTCACCAACGCAATTGTTAGATGAAGAGTATTATCCTGCTGCATCTCACGATAGCTTAATGCCCGACCAAACCTCAAAATAAGGAGCGTATAACATGGCGCGTGGTACAGAAATTGTTGCGGCAATTGCCCAACAGCCGTTTTGGTTAAATGACAATCAATTTGTGACCGTCAGACCAATTGCAGTGATTGAAAATGATCGCTTAGGCCCCGTCAGAGAAGGTGATTATCCCAATCGTGAATTATGTTGGTGGCTCATTCGTGGGATTTCACCGCAGCAGGAATTAACGCCGGGACGTTTAATTGTGGGGCGCGTGGAAGAAGCCGCCCAATTTGATCCCAAAGATGGCGATAAAGATAAATACCAATTTGAATGGGATTCGGTGCGGCTCGGCGGCGTGCGCAACGTGATTGAAATTCTCGACGGCACTAAAAATTTAGAACGCCGTGATCTCATCAATCGCCCCCATGCGATTGAAATGGATCATCCGCCCACCTCACTCGTATTAGTGCGCCTCGGTGATCGGATTTATGGACCATTCAAAGCGGAATGGGAATATCGCAATCGTTATTTTGTGACGCTCTCGAAACCGATTTCTAGCGTTGATACCGTCGTTTTTAGTGCGGCGCGGGTGCAAAAAGACCCCGGTTTTATTATCCGCCATCGCATTTTATTATCAGCTTGCGATCAACCCTTAAATAAATCATCTGATACCTTTTCTCCCAGTTATCAATTATTAACTTGGGAACGCTTTGAAGTCTTGCAGCAAGAAGATGCGCTGGAACATGTGCGCTTGTATAGCGATGAAGAAGTGGTGCGGCAAGTCGCCAAACAGGTTTTACCGCGTAAACGCTTACGCGATTTCATGCAGGAATGGAAAGACCTCAGCCAAATTTATTTAACGGCACAAGATGCGTTAAATGCGGATGAAATCGTCGATGTTTTCAAAGTATTGAGTTCTCATTTATCGGGACAAAATGAAGCCATTGAAGAATTATTGCAGAGCATTTTGGAATCTGGGGTTTTAGAACAACGTCTTGAAACCGCGATTGCAGCGCGGGCGCAAGCACATATTGAAACGCATACCGCCAAGTTGACCGCTGAAGTTGAGGGCAAGATCAATGATTTGCGCCAGCAAGAGCAGAATTTTATTCATCAAATTGGGCGTTTGGCGAATGATTTAGAGCGCCAGCGTCGGCAGGAAGAAGCGCAGCTTGAGGCGGATTTGAAGCAACAACGCCAAGTCTTTGAACAGTGGCAAGCAACTGAAAGCGCGTCAATTGAGCAGGCTCGCGCTGATATTGATCAGCAGCGCCAAGTATTAGAAGAAGGATTAAAAGAAGTTGCGACGCGCTTTGTTGAGAATCGCCAAGAGTTATTACAGAATTTCTTGTCGATGAGTCCGTTTTTAACGCAAATCGGTGTCTTGGCAACTCCAGTCGAACGTCCCAGCACGACCTCAGAAAAGCCGCTGTTTACGGCAGCGGTTGCAACAACGACGCCAATGATTTTAGAGCCGCCCGCTTTTTTACAAGCGATTAGCAATGGACGCGGCATGGATGATGAAGAAGCCTTTTTTAATCGCTTTAAGGAACATGTCGCTAATGCGGGGTTTCGTTTCCGTCCGCTCGATTTGGTGGCATTTCATCTCAGTGTGAAATGCGGCGATTTAACCATTCTCGGTGGTTATTCTGGCACCGGTAAATCTTCCTTGCCGGTGTTATATGCGCAGGCATTGGCGGGCGATGAGGCGCGTTATTTAGCAGTCGATGTTAGTCCGTCGTGGTTAGAACCGGGTGATTTATTAGGTCGCGCCAATTTATTAGAGGAAAAATTCCAACCGGCAGCAACTGGCTTATTTGAGCATTTAGTTTGGGCGGCAATGGAAACTGAAAAAAATGGGCGCGATAGTGGCTTGTGGATTGTCTGTTTAGATGAAATGAATTTGGCGCAGCCAGAGCATTATTTCAGTGGCTTTTTACAGGCATTGCCGCGTGCGGGACAGCAGCGTTCAATTGGTGTGTTTTCACCTTCGGCAGTGGATCGCGCTGATCCTTGGCGCGATTGGGCGCGAGTGCCATTGAATAGCAATTTGCGTTTTATTGGCACGGTGAATTATGACGAAACCACGAAGCCATTAAGTCAACGGTTGCGGGATCGCGCTAATGAATTGCGATTAGAGGCGGTGCCGTTTGGCAGTTTGCAGCGCACGGCGTCAACCTCGGTCGCGCCGCCAACTGGTGCGCCGGTGACGGTCGCCAGTTTTGATTCGTGGACGCGGGATATGACGCTGACCGGGCAGGCGGCGTCGGTGATTGATGCGATGTTGCAGCCGCTGGCGGTGCTCGGCAGTCCGTTGACGCCGCGCCGTTATCAGGCGATTGCGCGGTTTGTCGCCAGCGCCGGGACCTTGTGTTCGGCAGAGGAGGCGTTCGATATGCAGTTGCGGCAGCGGGTGCTCAGTCAGGTGCGGGGGATTTTCCGGGCGGAGGCGCGGCGGGCGCTCGATGAGCTGCGCACGATTCTCGACAGTCATGGCACGGCGTTTACCGGCGCGTTGCAGATGTTGGATCGCATTGCGGTAGAAAGTTCGCAAGCGATTGATTTCGATGCCTTTGAAGTCGAAAACTGAGTGGCGGGAGTGCGGGCATGAAAGCGACTGATGATTTGCCAACTTTTGCGGTGTATCACCACGATCACTGCGTGGCGGAATTGACGCTGGATGGTGCCAACGCGGGCGCGGTGCCGCCGACCTGTCAGGAAACGGATCGCTTGACGTTCGAGGTCAGTCCGCGTGAGGCGGGGTTGGAATATCGGGTGCAGATTGGCGATGTGACGCCGCCGACCGCCATCGGCAGCGCGTATCGGCGACATGTGGAGTGGCCAGCGGCGCTGTATTTTGAAAGTGCTCGCGGGCTGGTGGACATCAAAGTATTCACGCGCCCTGAACATGCGCCGGAGGCGGCGTGGCATCTGCGCGGAACGCTGCTGATTGCGGTGGTGGCGTCGAAAATCACCGAGGCGGTGTTTGATGCGATGGTGGGCGATCTGGCGACGTTGTCGAGCGGGTTACTCTTTGATTTAGCATCAAAATCGTTCGCGGGCATCGCCAAGGCGAAGGGTCGCGCTGCCAATCGTTTGCCGCCGCGCTCGGCGCAGTTGGAATTGGGCGTGATTGAGGCGCTGGTGCAGGAATTGGGAATTTGCCTGCTGCAAATTTCGCAGCAGCCGGAGGTGTCGCTGCGCTCGGAACGGCGGGTGACGACGTGGACGGGATCGGAGCGCCTGACCAACGATGGGCTGGCGTGGTTTGCGGCGCGGGGCATTGATCCGCGACGTCCGTCCACCGAGGGCGGGATGGTCGGGCCGCGTTTGCGGATCATCGCCCACACGCAATGCGTTGAGCATGGCGTGATTCGTTGGTTTCTCGATTTAATCCGCGAGCGCACCAAAGATTGTGCGCGTCATGCCAGCGCCGAACGCGCCAGCATCATGGCGGATAAACCGTATCGGAATCGGCGCTTTGGGACGGATCCGTCGCTGTATGAGGCGTTTGATCAGCCGAAATTGGACAAGCTCAACGATGCGATTGCGCGTGCCCAGCGGATTGATCGGGCGCTGCGGGGGATGTTGGAGCTGCCATTTCTGCGCCAGCAGCGGGCGGTGTCGCCGCGAGAACCGACGCCAATTTTTCGTTATGTGTTGAATTACCACCGCTTTTGGGAGTCGATGCGCGATTATTTGCAACGCTCCACGCTGCTGCTGGAGCACAGTTTGGACGAGCGCAGTAAACCGACGTGGCGGATGTACGAGCAATGGGTGTTTTTGCAGGTGGCGGCGGCGTGTGAAGACGCCGGGCTGCGTCCGAGCAGTCACGACAGCTTGTTTCGCCGCCTCGGTTCGCAATTATTTACGGTGGATTTGCGCCGCGATACGCGCTTGGGATTTACGGCTGCGGATGGTCGGCGGGTGTTGCTGCGGTATGAACCTTGGATTGTGTCGCGGGAGCTGGCGCAGCGCAGCGGTGACAGTTTGTTTCAAGGACGCGAGGGTGAAGCGCCGTGGTCGCCGGACGTGATCATGGAATTTTTTGATGCTCCAGCGCCCGGTGGGGTGGGGCGGCTGGCGTTGGCGATTGTGATTGACGCGAAATACACCTCGCGGATCGAAACCCATCATTGGGAAGGCACGAGTAAATACCAGATGATTCGGGATACTGAATCGGGGGCGCAGATTGTGCGGCAGGTGTGGGTGGCGAGTCCGGTTGTGCCCGAACGCGGCAGCGCGGTGCGCTTTCGGGATCCGTCGGTGACGTGGTCGCCAGAAGGGCCAGATCGTCCGGTGGGAACGCTGGAGTTTTTGCAGGGGGCGGTGGCGATGGCTGCCGATCCGCAATCACCACGCGGGACGGTGTGTCCGGCGGCGCGAGAATTTATTGGCGGTTTGCTGCGGTGGTTAGATTTTCCAGAACTGCGCGGACGCTTGCATGATGATGAATGTGATATTGAGGTGGCGGCTTGAATTAGCGATGTGAACCAGATGTTGTTACACAATTAAGCCTGATTTACAATTGTCGATAACTATCGTATTGATCCTCAAACTATTCAAAGCGGAATATAAATGATGAACAAGAAAATACTCGCACTGTCACTGGGATTGTTTGGCTTGACGACCACTCAGGCGTATGCCGCCCCCATTTTAGAAAACACCAGTTTTGAAGTCAGTAGTGTGACAAGTTTTTCGGGAATGAATGCGTTCCAATACGCAGGTGTCGTGAATGCAGCACCTTGGTCATTTACTGGTCTTTCTGGTATTTCAGAAAACGATACTGCTTGGTTTGGCGTTGCTAGCAGCGGCGGTTATTTTGCCTTTTTGCAACAAGATTCTTCGGTGAGTCAAACCTTCTTTAGCAATGGTAATTATAACCTGAGCATTTCGTTTGATTTGGTAGATCGCCCTTTTTACCCTGCAGATCAAAATGTTCAAATTTGGGTTGACAGTATATTACAAACAACGATTGACCCTACTGCATTTTGGGCAACCTACACCGTAGATAATTTAATCGTTGGTGCGGGTAGTCACACGCTTGAATTTCGCGGTATCTATACTGCTGCAGATGCGTCTTCTTTTCTTGACAACATTCAAATGACTGCTGTCAATGTATCAGAACCAGCCCTGCTCAGTTTATTAGCAATCGGTTTATTCGGTTTTGCACGTCGCCGCGCAGCTTAATTAGCGCCAGCTAATAGATAGAAACATCAATTTGGGTTGTGATTGCGGCAATCTTAATTGATGTTTTTGTGATTCGTAACGCAACAACCCAATCCAGCTTTCAAACAGCCTTCTATCGCTTCCTGCACATTTTTTAACAGTTCTTCAATGCTATCGCCTTGCGTTGCGCAACCTTGAATCGCTGGAACTTCTGCCCAAAACCCGCCTTCTTCTGCCGGATGAATAATCACTTTTAATTTCATCGTGTGCGATCCTTTTAATTGAATAACGCGCTGCGGGTTGATTGAAAGCATCAACCCGCAGTTTCAATTCCGCAATAACTTATTTATTGCCCGCCTTCAATGCTGCATGAGCCGCAGCCAATCGCGCCACCGGCACACGCGGCCCGGAGCAACTGACATAATCCAAGTTGGCTTTATGACAGAATTCAATTGATGCTGGATGTCCGCCGTGCTCGCCGCAAATGCCGACGTGCAAATCCGGTTTCACTGAACGACCCCATTCAACCGCCAATTGCATCAATTTACCAACGCCTTTCACATCCAAGACATCAAACGGGTTGTCTTGCAAAATCCCCGATTGGTTATACAGCGGCAGGAATTTGTTCTCCGCATCTTCCCGCGAGAATGAAAACGTCGCCTGCGTTAAATCGTTGGTGCCGAAGGAGAAAAACTCCGCTTCTTCCGCCAGCGATTCCGCCCGCATACACGCCCGCACCACCTCAATCATCGTGCCGAATTTGAAGCTCACCGGCTTGCCATAACGTTCAGCAACTTCGGCGTGAATATCATCGACAAAGGTCTTGACCTTGCGCAGTTCCTCAGCGGTACACACCTGCGGCACCTTGATTTGCGGCTTGACCTGAATCCCCGCCTTGGCGCATTCCGCCGCCGCTTCGAGAATCGCCCGCACCTGCATCTGGTAAATCTCAGGGAAGGTGATGCCGAGCCGCACTCCGCGATGACCGAGCATCGGATTAGTTTCGTACAGCGCCCGCACCTTTTTGAGCATCGCCTCTTTCTTGCCAATCGCGTCCTCAACGACCGCCGGATCAATCATCCGCCGCGCTATGTCGATGTCGTGACGCACACTTTCGGACGCATGAAGCAGCCCCATCGCGCCAGCCAGCACGGTCACGCCGCGAGCGTTCTGCGCCAGCGCCCGCAGCTCGGACAACTCGCGCTCCAACACATGCTCATCCGGCAGGAACTCGTGAATCGGCGGATCAAGCAGGCGAATCGTCACCGGATTGGGCGACATCACTTCAAACAGCTCGCGGAAATCGCGCCGTTGCAGCGGCAGCAATTTATCCAGCGCAGCTTGGCGCTGCTCCGGCGTATCGGCCACGATCATCTCAATCACAATCGGCAGCCGCTCCACGTCGTTAAACATCCGCTCCGTCCGCGCCAGCCCGATTCCAACTGCGCCGTAGCTGCGAGCGCGACGCGCATCATCTGGCGTGTCGGCATTTGCCATCACTTTCAGCCGCGCCCGTTCATCCGCCCAGCCCAGCAACACGTTGAGTTCTGGCGTGAAATCTGGCTCAACGGTCGGAATTGCGCCGAGATAGACCTTGCCGGAAGTGCCGTCGAGCGTAATCACGTCACCTTCTTTGAAACTGGTCAGCCCCACTCGCGCCTCGCGCCGATTGACATCAACGCTGATGCCTTCTGCGCCAGCCACGCACGGCTTGCCCATGCCACGAGCGACGACTGCGGCGTGAGAGGTTTTGCCGCCGCGTGAAGTCAAGATGCCTTCAGAAGCAAAAAAGCCGTGAATATCTTCGGGCTTGGTTTCCTCGCGCACCAAAATGACTTTGCGCCCCTGCTCGCGCCCGTATTGCTCGGCGCGATCCGCATCAAACACCGCGATGCCAGATGCAGCGCCGGGCGATGCCGGCAAACCCTGCGCGACGGCTTCTGCTTTGATCGTCGGATCAAGGCGCGGAAACAGCATCTGCTCCAGCGAATCGGGCGCGATACGCAGCAGCGCCTGTTCTTTGGTGATCAAGCCCTCGCGCTCCATTTCGACCGACGTGCGCACCATCGCCACCGTGTTCATCTTGCCGTTGCGGGTTTGCAGGCAATAGAGCTGGCCGCGTTCGATGGTGAACTCGAAATCCTGCACTTCGTGATAATGGCTTTCGAGCTTGTCGCGCAGCGCATCAAGCTGATCCGCCATTTCTGGCATTTCCACTTTCAGGCGATCCAGCGGCTTCGGCGTGCGAATGCCAGCAACGACATCTTCGCCCTGCGCGTTGACCAGATATTCGCCGTAGAGCTTGTTTTCTCCGGTCGCCGGATTGCGCGTGAAGGCAACGCCAGTCGCGGAATCGTCGCCGCGATTGCCGAACACCATCGTCACCACATTGACCGCAGTGCCGTTGGCCATGTCCGGGGTGATGTGGAACTGGCGGCGATAATCGACGGCGCGTTTGCCGCCCCAACTGTTGAATACCGCTTTGATCGCAATTTCCAACTGTTGATACGGATCGGACGGGAACGGATGCCCGGTCACGTTTTGCACGACGGCGAGGAAGCGCTCGCTGACTTCTTTCAGATCATTGGCTGATAAATCAACGTCTTGCTTGGCATGAGCGGCTTCCTTAATCGCGTCGAATTCCTTATCAAACGCGGCATCCGGCACACCGAGCGCGACCTTGCCAAACAGTTGGATGAAACGCCGATATGCGTCGTAACCAAACCGAGCGTCGCCAGTCGCGCAGATCACGCCTTGCAACGTCTCGGCGTTGAGGCCGAGATTCAAAATCGTGTCCATCATGCCCGGCATCGACATCGCCGAGCCGGAGCGCACCGACACCAGCAGCGGATTGTCGGAATCGCCAAAACCTTTGCCGGTTTTCTGCTCCAGCGCCCGCATCTGCGCCTGCACGTCGTCCATCAAGCCAGTTGGCAGCGTGGACGCGGCGAGATAGTCCAAACAGGCTGCCGTCGAAATCACAAAACCGGGCGGCACACTCAAGCCGATCTGCGTCATTTCGCACAGATTCGCGCCCTTGCCGCCGAGCAGATGTTTGTTTTTTCCATCGCCATCTTCAAATGCAAAAACGTGTTTTGTATTAGCCATTGGTTGAATTGATCCTCTCTCGTCGGAGTTGCTGAAAGCTCGCCGCCGCACCCGGCGGATGGAGGCGAGCGCGTCATTTTGTCACCTCAGACGCAGTTGCTCACCATGAAATCGGCGACTGGGCGTTGTATCGCACTTTCCCAGCGGTTAAGTCACTGTTTGCAGGGCATAAAAAAAGCGCGGCGGGTGCGCAGCGCGGGTGGCGGTACAGCGTCGCGCTGTGATTTTTGCCAATCAATCACTCTTCATCTGTATCAAGGTTTGGCGGACGCGTGATGGGTGTTAATAAGGCATCGTGCAGTTTGGTAATGAGTGCTTCGCGTCCAAACGGTTTGACTAAAAAGCCAGTTGCGCCCGCTTTTACACTATCAAACACCACTGTTTTTTCATTGCGTCCTGTCACCATAATTACGGGCAATTGTGCAAATTGTGGCAAGGATTTGAGCCGTTGGGTGGCGGTAATGCCGTCCATTTCTGGCATCATCACGTCCATTAACACGACATCTGGACGCACCAAGCGCAATACCGATAAGGCTTCTAAACCTGTGGTGGCAAACACCACCCGATAAGGTTCATTTTTTAGCATCGTTTCAATCATTTTGCATTGCAGCACGTCATCATCAACAACCAATATCGTGGCTTGGACGCGCTGCGCTAATGAAGTGAGCGTGCGCAGTAGCAGCATAAATGGTCGCAAGGTGTTTTTTAATTCGGTGCGCCAGCGCGTTATGGTGTCGTTAATCTGTGGTGTTTGATTCATTTCTAACCAATTTTCCACCACACTTTCCATCTCTGCCAGCGCCCGGGTGGGAAAGGCTAATTGTGCGGCAGTTGGTGCGGTGCTACTCATTGCGTCTAATTCCCGCAATAAATGATGAATAGCCATACACAAGCGCCAAGGGTCTTCTGGGCGTGGCCAAAATAGCGCATAATCGTTGAAATAGTCGCGCTTACATAATTCATAAACTGCTTTTAATTCGGCATTATTACATAATACTAATGTGCGATACGGGTGACGCGCAACGGATTTCGATTGTTGCTGTAAGTTTTGATAATACTGATCGCATTGTTCTAAAGTTCCAAAAGCTAATATCAGGATTGACGGTTGAGCTTGTTTGAAATCTTGCACAATCGTTTTGGGATCAAGTGATATGGCAACTGTTTTGAATTCATCCAGCAGGATATTTCTCACTAAATTAGCACGGGCAAGTTCGTCGGTAGCTATTAAAATCGAAGAGTGAGTATAGTTTTTGTTTAGCACGATCTGTCCGTTGCTGTGTCAAGGTGATGCGGTTAAAAACAGAAGCCGTTATTTAGAGTTGTCTATTGAAAAAATTGAATTAGTGCAATTTTTTGTTTTAAGGCGCGGCGCTAATGAATTGCGCTAATGCCTGCTCCACTGCGGTCATTTCGGTCGTGAATTCTGCCAATAACGTTGTCAGCGCGGCGGCATCGCCCAGTTTGCTGGCTAATTCTAAGGCGGCGCAGCATTCGCCCAGCGCCAGCGCTCCAGATGAACGTGCTGGAGACTTCAATTTGTGTGCCAAATGATGCACTTGCGCCATATCGCCAGCCGCTCCCGCTGCCAGCAGCTCACAGCTAATGGCACTTGCGCTGCGTTGGAATACGCCTAACAACTCGCGCAGCAGCGCCGGGTCATTTTCTCCAATCAATGCCGCCAATATGCTGACATCAAGGGCGGTGGTGGTGTTTGAACAAGCGGCAGGTAGCGGTAAGTCTTTCATATCAGTGAAATCAGTTTGAGTGTTTGCGGTCGTGTGTTGGCAAGCGCATGATTTCAACACGGCGGGTGGTGGTTTGACCGGCTAATCTGGCTACGGTACCGTGTTGATTTCAAGATTCAAGACAATGGATGATCTGCAATATCGCGTTGTCTTGTCATTATTTTTTGCTCACTCCGATGATTCCCATGATCGCTACGAATTTAGACGCTTATCGGACGCACTGCCAAGCGCGTCTTGAATCTTGCCTTGATGAGCTGTTGCCCCGCGTGACGGTGCAGCCGATGCGCCTGCATGAGGCCATGCGCTATGCAGTGCTCGGCGGCGGCAAACGGATTCGCCCGCTGTTGACGTATGCGACCGGCGAGGCGCTCGGTTTGGAAGCTGCCACGCTGGATCGCCCCGCCAGTGCGGTGGAATTGATTCACGCGTATTCATTGATTCACGACGATTTGCCCGCGATGGATGATGACGATCTGCGGCGCGGGCGTCCGACGTGTCATCGCGCTTTTGATGAGGCGACGGCGATTTTGGCGGGCGATGCGCTGCAAACGTTGGCGTTTCAGGCGCTGGCAGCGGCAGAGAATTTAGACACGCGCAGCCAAGTGGCAATGATTGAACATCTCGCTCGTGCCAGCGGCTCTCGCGGCATGGTGGGCGGGCAAGCCCTTGATTTAGAGGCAGAAGGGAAAACTTTGGATGTGACGATGCTGGAGCATATTCACATTCACAAAACCGGAGCCTTGATTCGGGCGGCGGTGCAGATGGGCATTTTGGCGCACGGGGCGCTTGATGCTGACCGCACGGAACGGCTGGATCGCTACGCCAAATGCTTGGGGTTGGCGTTCCAAATTCAGGACGATGTGTTGGATGTGGAAGGCGAAACGGCAGCGATTGGCAAAACGGCGGGGCGCGATCAGGTGTTGGATAAAGCAACCTATCCCTCTTTAGTGGGGCTGGCGACTGCTAAAACGATGGTAACGGAATTGACCGCGCAAGCATTGGAAGCAGTGACGATTTTTGGAGCAAGTGCCGAGCCATTACGTTGGATTGCGGGCGCATTAAATGGGCGTAAAAATTAGCAAACGGCAGGTGTGATTTGCATTGCGAAGCGATCAACCCCAACTGAATGCTATCGATTTTTTTCAGGATAAAATAGTCATGGAGCACGCGCTCGAAACGTCACCTTGTTGCCCTGCCTTAACGCCAGAAATGGCAGATGTGCAAGGTAGTGCCGACACCCGTCATATTGCGATTGATAAGGTTGGCATTAAAGATATTCGGCATCCGGTGCGCGTCCGCGAACGCACCGGCAATGAACAGCACACCGTCGCCACCTTTAATATGTATGTGTATTTGCCGCATGATTTCAAAGGCACGCACATGTCGCGTTTTGTGCAGATTTTGAATAATCACGAGCGCGAAATTAGCGTTGATTCTTTCAAAGGAATGCTGCTGGAAATGTCAGAACGCTTGGAATCAGAAGCGGGACATATTGAAATGCGGTTTCCGTTTTTCATCACCAAAAAAGCGCCCGTGTCGGGGGTTGAAAGTCTGCTGGATTATGATGTCACCTTTATTGGTGAAATTCGTCACGGTCAGCCCACTTTAGAAATGAAGGTACAGATTCCAGTCACCAGTTTGTGCCCCTGTTCTAAAGAGATTTCGCGTTATGGCGCTCACAATCAGCGGTCACATGTCACGGTGCAGGTGCGGACACAAGCATTTCTGTGGTTGGAAGAACTGATTGAATTGGTGGAAAAAGAAGCCTCTTCAGAATTGTTTGGCTTGCTGAAGCGTCCTGATGAAAAGTTTGTGACAGAACGGGCGTATGAAAATCCCAAGTTTGTTGAGGATATGGTGCGCGATGTGGCAAAGCGGTTGAATGCAGATGAGCGGATTACTGCCTATATCGTTGAGGCAGAAAATTTTGAATCCATCCACAACCATTCTGCGTATGCGCTGATTTCCCGCGACAAATTGACCGAGGCTGCGTTCTGAATTCAGCGCCGCGTTGTTTGTTGCTGCACGGCTTTACTGGCGATCATACCGATTGGCAGCCAATTGTTGGTAATCACCCGGCGTATTGCGCAATTGATTTGCCGGGGCATGGATTATCAATATCTAGTTCCTCTCCTCGCTGGCAACTGCCAGACGCTGTTTTTTACTCAGCATGGATTGCGGCGCAGAAGGCGTCAAAAAAAAGTGCTGAGTCTGCAATTCTTAATGCGCAATTCGCCGGAATTGAACATCTCATTGGTTATTCATTCGGCGGGCGTATGGCGTTGGTGTTGTTAATGGCAGCACCAACGCAATTCCGTTCAATTACCATCATTGCTGCCCATCCCGGTTTAACGACTGCCGCACAGCGCGATCAACGCCGCGTTGCAGATCGCGCCTGGATCACGCTGTTACGCGAGCAGGGGATTGAGGCGTTTGTGACGGCGTGGGAACAGCAACCTTTGTTTGCAACGCAGCGCCAGCTCGCGCCAGCAGTGGTGGCGCAGCAACGGGCGCGGCGGTTGCGCCAGCGGGCGGAAGGATTGGCGCGTTGTTTGGAGCAGTTTGGTTTGGCGGCAATGCCGAGTACTTGGGAGGCGCTGGCGCGATTTCCGGGGCGGGTGCGCTGGATCGTGGGCGGCGCAGATCAGAAGTTTGTGGCGCTGGCACAACAGGTGAAAACGCTGCGCCCAGCAACAGAAGTGACGGTGATCGCAGGCGGTGGTCACAATTTGCTGTTAGAGCATCCCGACCGGGTGCGTGAGTTGCTCGGCGCTGGTGACGCGCAAAAAGAGTTTTAGAACACAAAGATAAACTTTTAGGAGTTACGCAGTTGAAAGTTAAGTCATTGATTTTTATGAAAACGCGATCATACACTGCACAAACCAAGTTTCAATAAAATCAGGCACTTAGCATCCAACTGCGTAACTCCTAACTTTATAACCAAATACCATCTTCACAAATCCGCCGAATCAACGCGGGATTGCTAAATTGATCGGGATATTGCAATTCGTTTTCCCATAACGGTAATGCTTCAATCAATATCCCAGTTTCTAACAAAACCGCAAAGGCTACGTCTGCCATTTCTAATGCAATTGCAGTGCGTGGTTCCGGTGTGCCGCGCATCACGATAGCAAGATCAACATCACTTTCTGGTTGATGCTGTAAACGGGCGCGACTTCCAAACAAAATAACGTGGCTAATCGGATAGCGATCAGCAATTCTGTTAATAAATGCCTGTGTCGCATCGGTGGTTTCAGTATCAGGAAACATCACTCAAAATCCCGTCGTGGTAATGACTGAAAAACGATGAACAATTATTCAACGGTAATCACCGCTCCCCGCCGCCTGAGATTTGCGTGAGCACCCAATCCAACGCCCGCGTCGATAAAATCCGTTTGAGTGCTCCAAAAAGATGTGTGGGAACAGTGACATAATAACGAGCGCGGGGGCGGGGACTGTCCAGCGCATGGATCAATTTGAGCAGCACCGCCTCCGGCGACAACGTAAACGGCTGCGCCGCGCCTGCTTTGGTCAATCGCGCCTCAGCGCGGAGATACGCCGCGCAATGTGGGCTGTGCTGCCGATCAATGTTGGCCACCAGCGCCTGATGGGCATTGGCGCGAAACTGGCTCAAAATCGGGCCGGGTTCAATCAACGCCACCGCAATGCCCGTGCCGCGCAGTTCCAAACGCAGCGTATCGGTCAATCCCTCCAGCGCATATTTACTCGCAACATAAGCCCCGCGATAAGCGAGCGGCACAAATCCCAACACGGAACTGTTATGAACGATGCGCCCGTGTCCCTGCTGGCGCATGATTGGCAATACCAGACAGGTCAACTCGTGCGTGCCGAGCAGATTGGTTTCCAACTGCGCCCGCAACACCGCCCGGCTCAGGTCTTCCACCGCGCCGGGCTGCCCATACGCGCCGTTGTTAAACAGCGCATCGAGGCGGCCACCAGTCAGCGCCAACGTTGCTGCCACTGCCTCCCGAATGCTGGCCGAATCATCTAAATCCAGTTGCACGGCGGTGAGACCTTCCTGTTGTAATTGCGCCACCGACTCGGCGCGACGTGCGGAAGCGATTACTTGCCAGCCGCGAGTCGCCAACCGGCGGGCGCAATGTAAACCGATGCCGCTGGAACAGCCGGTGATAAGAATGGAGCGGGGATGATTTGTGGACATGTTATTTTATAAACAGTGAAACAATTTTGATTTGAGTGATATAGGCAACGCGGTGAATCATTTAAGCATAAACGCATCATATTTTTCAACCATACTTTGCAAAATAAGTTAATGCCGCGCTGATTGACAACTTTACAGGAATTGCATGATGTCCGCCCTCACCAATTTACTCGCACATTATCGCAGCATTGCCCACACTGAAAGCGAAAAGGGCACCTATTTTGAGGAATTGATGGTTTGCTATTTGCGCCATGAAGCGACCTATCACGATTTATATTGCCAAGTGTGGCGTTATAAAGATTGGGCGCAACTGCGACCAGATTTTGATGCCCGTGATACCGGCATTGATTTAGTCGCGCAAACTCGCGGTACCAATGAATATCACGCAATCCAATGCAAATTTTATGCAGCAGATCATACAATTTGCAAACATGATATTGATAGTTTTTTCACTGCATCAGGGAAAAAACCGTTTACGCATCGTGTGATTGTGACCACGACCGCGCAGTGGAACGATCATGTATTTGCGGCATTTCAAAATCAGCAGCCACCAGTTAGCACCATTGATTTACATGACCTAGAAAACAGTCAGCTTGATTGGAGCCGTTATCATCCTGACATCGCGCCGGTATTAAAACCCAAAAAAACGATTAAAGATCATCAAAGCTCGGCACTAAAAGCAGTCACGCATGGGTTTCATCATGCCGAGCGCGGCAAGTTAATTATGGCGTGCGGCACGGGCAAAACGTTTGCCTCCTTAAAAATTGCCGAAGCCATTGCTGGTGCCGGTGGGCGTGTATTGTTTTTAGTGCCGAGTTTGAATTTATTGGCGCAAACGTTGACGGAATGGACACAAGAAAGCGCGGTGCCATTACATAGTTTTGCCGTCTGTTCGGATAGTGAAATCGGCAAAAAACGGGATAAAAATGCCGATCAAGTGCAAACGTTGGTGCATGAATTGCGGTATCCGGCGACCACCAATGCGCAACGTTTGGCGGCGGAAATGATAAAACGCCACGATGCGCAGCATTTAAGCGTCGTTTTTAGCACTTATCACTCGCTGGAAGTTGTGCATCAGGCGCAACACCAGTATCAATTGCCGGCGTTTGATGTAGTGATTTGTGATGAAGCGCATCGCACCACTGGCGCGATCTTTGAAGATGCCGCTGAAAGTACTTTTGTGCGGGTGCATGATGCCAATTATTTACGCGCTGCGAAACGGTTGTATATGACGGCAACGCCGCGTATTTATGCGGATGTGGCAAAAGCGAAAGCAGAACAAGATAAGATCACGCTCTGTTCAATGGATGATGAAGCGTTATATGGGAAAGAATTCTTTGTTTTAACATTTTCTGATGCTGTGCGCCGCAGTTTGTTAGTCGATTATAAAGTGATTGTGCTCTCAATTGATGAGGTTTATGTGAGTCGGCGCATTCAGGAATTGTTAAAAAGTCCTGATAACGATTTGAAAGTCGATGATGCAGCGAAAATTATCGGTTGTTGGAAAGCATTGTCAAAACAAGATTGGCGTGAAGTCACGGGTGGCGCGGCGATGCAGCGAGCGGTAGCATTTTGTCAGGTGATTGAAAAATCCACAGCCGCTAAAACCCACAAAGTCAGCTCGAAACAAATTAAAGCAATGTTTCAGCAAGTGGTGGCGGCATATCAGGCGCATGAACCTACTGCGGCCGCGGTGAATTTGTGCTGCGAAGTGGAACATGTCGATGGCACAATGGGCGCGGCGCAAAAAGAAGATAAATTGCAATGGTTAAAAGCGGATTTACCCGCGAATTCCTGCCGCATTTTAAGTAATGTCCGTTGTTTATCGGAAGGCGTGGATGTGCCGGCGTTGGATGCAGTGTTGTTTTTAACGCCGCGTCAATCGCAAGTCGATGTGGTGCAATCCGTTGGGCGAGTAATGCGGACTGCGCCCGGTAAACAACGCGGTTATGTGATTTTGCCGGTGGTGATTCCGGCAGGAATGGAACCGCACGAAGCGTTAAATGATAATAAAACTTTTGCGGTGGTGTGGCAGGTTTTACAGGCGCTGCGCTCGCATGACGATCATTTTGATGCGTTGGTGAATAAATTGGAATTAATTGGGCACGATCCGCAAAAAATGGAAGTGATTGCGATCACCGATAAAATTGGTAAAAAAAGCGCCGCTGGAAAAGGTAAAAAAACGAAGAGCGGACGCAATGATTTTACGATTGGCACCCCGGCACCGCCATCATCAGCGGCGGCTGATCAAAGTGAATTGCAATTTGAAATTGGCGAAATTGAGCGGGCGATTTATGCCAAGTTGGTAGAAAAATGCGGCAATCGCCATCATTGGGAAGATTGGGCCAATGATATTGCGAAAATTGCCAATACGCATATTGAGCGCATCACCAGCATTTTAGCCAATCCTGCAAATACGGTGGAGCAAACGGCGTTTGCAGCATTTACGCGGGAATTGCGGGCAAATGTGAATGATAGTTTGAGCGATGGCGATATTATTGAAATGTTGGCGCAGCATTTGGTCACTGAACCGGTATTTGCGGCGTTATTTGAGGGTTATCAGTTTACACAACACAATCCGATGTCAAAAGCAATGCAGGCGGTTTTGGATGTATTGCATGAGCATCATTTAGAAAAAGAAGCCGATACGTTGCAAGGCTTTTATGACAGTGTGAAATTGCGAGCCAGTGGCATTGATAACGCTGCCGGTAAACAAAAAATCATCGTTGAATTATATGATAAGTTTTTCCGCAATGCGTTTCCCCGACTCACTGAACGCTTAGGCA
>NZ_NRRQ01000019.1 GCF_016583745.1 Chromatium okenii | reverse complement strand
TAGAATCCTTGCCACCTGTGACAGAGAGAGTTTAACATGCCACACTTGTTCAATTAGATTAGAGACTTCTTCTGTTAACCAGTTAGGCTTTTTTGAAAGCATGGTTTTTAGTTTTTCTAAGTCATCATCACTTAGTTTAGGAGGACGTCCAGAAGGTTTATCAGATTTGTGGAAGGGAGATACAATTCCTTCATAACCATGTTCGTTCCACATCCGAATCCAGACGTAAGCGGTCGATTTTGCAACTGCAAAAAGAACGCACGCTTTATCTAAATCATAAGACAAATTTTTTAAGTTATTCAGAAAAGCAAGTCTATACTTAACTGAACTGTCTTCTTCACGTCTTAAGAAATTCAAAAGTTGGTCTTCGTTGCACAGTTTCACTGTCGTAAGCTCCTACATTTTCTCTTATAGTATAGTATGTTTTGCGGATAACTATAAAACCACCGCAATTGTTATAGCAATCGTCCATTCAAACCCCAGCCCGTTAATATCCTCATTGAGTGCTGAATTGATTTTCCGGCATTCATTCCGATTGCAAGGCATTCATTGAGCACGCTGCGCTGGCGGCAATCTGATGACGGCAGCGCCGCATCAACCCATAATTAGCGCCATGAATACTGAACCAGACAACTTATTTGATAGCGCCGCAGCGCCGGTGCGCCCCTTTCGTTTTGATGCGGAAGTGGCGCGAGTTTTTCCCGACATGGTGCGCCGCTCAGTGCCGGGCTACGCCGAAATGGTCGAATTCACTGGCTTGCTGGCGCGGCGCTTGGTGCCAGCAGATGGCGTGTGTTACGACCTCGGTTGCTCGCTCGGCGCAGTCACGGAAGCCATCGTGCGGCAAACGCCCGCTTCGGTGCGGGTGATCGCGGTGGACAACGCGCCAGCGATGATCGCCAAACTCACTGCGCAGATTAAATCCCCCCCAGCCCCCCTTTTTCAAAGGGGGGAGGAAGATGAAGAGCCCCCCTTAGAAAAAGGGGGGCTGGGGGGATTTGAAACCCGCATCACGCCCATCTGCGCCGACGCAGAAACCGTCCCGATTCACGATGCCGCGCTGGTGGTGCTCAATCTCACCCTGCAATTCATCGCCCCAGAACGGCGGCTGGCGCTGCTGGAGCGGATTCACGCCGGCTTGATTCCGAGCGGCGCGTTGATTTTAGTGGAGAAAATCGCGCTGCCGAATGATCGCGGCGGCGCGTTATTGACCGAGCTTCACGCCGATTTCAAACGGGCGCACGGTTACAGCGAGCTGGCCATCAGCGGCAAACGCGCCGCGCTGGAACAGGTGCTCATTCCCGATCAGATTGAAATCCACGCGCAGCGCCTGACCGCAGCCGGTTTTACGGGCATCACGCGCTGGTATCAAAGCCTGAATTTTGTCGCGTGGCTCGCATGGAAATAACTGAATTTCAAACGTTTTTTGCGCGACTGCGCAGTACAGCGTTGGCGGAATGGGGCGCAGCGTTGGCAGCCGCAACCGCTGCCCGCGTCAACACTGGAGCGCACGGCGATTTAGCACGTTGGGAGCTGGCGCTCGCTGCCTTGCCGATGATCGCGCCAGACACGATTGCATTGAACTGCGCCAGCGTCGGTTGCCAGCCCGCGCAGCCCCTCGCGCCCGACCTCGCGCAGCGCCTGCACGACACCTTGCAGCGGCTGCATCCTTGGCGCAAAGGGCCGTTTTCCATTCACGGCGTGGACATCGACACCGAATGGCGCTCGGATTGGAAATGGGAGCGGCTCGCCAACGCGATTGCGCCGTTATCAGGGCGGCTGGTGCTGGATGTCGGCTGCGGCAATGGTTATCACGGTTGGCGGATGCTCGGCGCAGACGCGGCGCTGGTGCTGGGAATTGATCCGACGCTGTTGTTTGTGATGCAATTTTTGGCGATTAACCGTTATCTTCAGCGCGATGAATTGGCGGTGTTGCCGTTGGCGCTGGAGGATTTACCGCCACTGCTGACTGGCTTTGATACCGTCTTTTCAATGGGCGTGCTGTATCACCGCCGTTCGCCACTCGATCATCTCGACGCGCTGCGCCGACTGTTGCGTCCGGGCGGCGAGCTGGTGCTGGAAACGTTGGTGATTGACGGCGATGCGCAACAGGCGCTGGTGCCGCCGGGGCGCTATGCTGGAATGCGCAACGTCTGGTTTATTCCGAGCGTGGCCGCCCTGATTTTATGGTTGACGCGCTGCGGTTTTCAGCGGGTGCAGGTGGTGGATGTCAGTCGCACCACTGTTGATGAGCAACGGACGACGGCGTGGATGCGCTTTCAATCGCTCGCCGATCAGCTTGATCCGACAGATGGACGCCGTACTTGTGAAGGATTACCCGCGCCGCTGCGGGCGATTATAATTGCGGAGCGGGTGAATTGAATTTTTAATTGTCAGTTGTCAGTTATCAGTGAAATGCGCCGCCAGCATATGGCGCACAGTTTAATTGAGCTATTCAGCATTTTTTCTATAGCGGAGGTTGTGATGATCGCGTTGTTACGCTGGTTTTTTCTCTTATTCTTTTTAATCATTGCGCCCCAAATCGCGATGACTGCGCCCGTTTTGAATGTCAATTCACAACGCTTAACTGTTGACGTGCGCGGCACCATCGCCATCGTCAAGGTGCCCGCTGGCATTCGCCAAGTCACGCTCGAACGCATCCAAACCGGCACTTGGCAGCCGCTCGCCGTGCGCCATCTCACCACCAGCAGCGTGACGCGCAGCGTGCAGTTCGTCGTGCCCGCCGACACCAAAGTCTCGCAACTGCGCGGCACCGGCTATCGCACCGCTAAATTTCCCAGCCGCATTACCAGCGCCAGCCGTGATTTTTCGCGCCCCGGCTTGGGTCAAGATGTCAGCACGCTGGACACGCTCGCTCCCGTGGCAGATGGCGCAGCACCAGAACCGGCTCCGGTGGGCGATGGCGATAAAACCACCGTCGTCGAATCCGACATCTGGAAAATCGTCGGCTCTCAACTCTTTTTCTTCAATCAATATCGCGGCTTACAGGTGTTTGATCTCACCAATCCTGCCGCACCACGTCGCACCGGCACCGTGCGGCTGGCAGCCAGCGGCGAGCAGTTTTATGTGCTGGATGCTGCCGGCACGCAGTTGGCATTGTTGGGACGTTCCAACGCGGCTGATCGCGCCGGTGCCGCTACTATTTTTGTGCTGAAAGTCACCGCCGGAGTGCCGAGCGTGGTCACGGAAGTGCCGTTGGCGGGCACGGTCAGCGACAGCCGTTTGATCGGCACCATGCTGTATGTCATGGCGACGGAATACGTTGAAACTGCTGACAATTGGCAGCCCGTCACCCGTTTATATGCCCTTGATCTCAGCGTCCCGACTGCGCCAGTGACTCGCGCCAGCGTGACTTTGAACGGCACCGGTATGGCGTTGCAGGCGGCCGGCGGTCAGTTGCTGCTGACGACCGATCACTACGACGACAGCAGTTGGCGGGCGACCTCGCAGTTGCATCTGTTTGATCTCGCTGCTGACGGGACGCCGCTGGAGCGCAAAACCTTGGCGCTGAAAGGGCAGGTCACGGACAAATTCAAATTGAGCGTGGTCGGCAGCGCGGCGGTGGCGACCAGTTTGGTGTGGCAAAACGAGCGGCTGGAGACGTGGATTGAGACCTTCCCGTTGGCGGGGACGACGACCGCTGCGCTGGCGCAGTTGGAATTGGTGGCAGCACGCGGTGAGCAATTACACGCCACGCGCTATGATGGCAACCGCTTGTATGTCGTCACTTTTTTTAATACTGATCCGCTGTTTGTGGTTGATTTGACTGATCCAGCAGCACCGCAGTTATCGGGCGCGTTGGAGATTCCCGGCTGGTCAACGTACATCGAGCCGCTCGGCGACCGCTTGCTGACGGTCGGCGTTGAGGATGGGCGCGTAGCGGTGTCGCTGTTCAATGTGGCGGATGCGACCGCGCCGACGCTGTTATCGCGGCTGGCGCTGGGCGAGGAAGGCAGTTGGAGCTGGAGCGAGGCGAATTATGACGAGAAGGCGGTGGGCTATTTCCCCGACGCTGGCATCGTGTTGGTGCCGTTTCAAAATTACACGGCTGCTGGCGCAGAAATCAAAGCTATTCAAGCAATTGCGGTGGGGCGCGATGCGCTGACGACCGAGGCGCTGCTCGTCCACGATTTTGAACCTCGGCGCGGCGCGGTGGTGGGTGAGTATTTCGTGTCGATTTCGGGGCAGGAATTGCAGATTTTGAATCGGACGACGGGCGCAATGGCGGCAGAAGTGGTGCTGGCGTGGACGACGGATCGGGTGCTGGCGGTCGGCAATTATTTACTGCAATTGGAGGACGGCGGCTGCAATTCGGGCGGGTTGTATTGGCGCGGCTGGAGCTGCGGCAGCACGGCGGCGACGGCGCGGATCACGCCCACCAGCGATCTGGATGATTTGGTGGCGACGATTGAGCTGGGCGCAGGTCGCATCGTGGGCAGCGCCAGCCGCAATCAACGCCTGTATTTAGCGCAGTTGGTGAGCGCAGATGACACGCAGCCGGCGCGATTACGCACGTCGATTTTTGATCTAACGGCGTTGCCAAAGCTGCCGCTGCTGACGACGGTGGAACACGCGCTCGCGGACGTGTCGGAATGGGATTTGAACTTGGCGGCGGCGCAGTTGCTGTGGATTAACGATGCGACGCTGGCTTGGCAGGTGCCGACACAGCAACGCTGGGGCTGGTGGGATTGGGGCATCGCTTACGGCGCAAAAACTGCGCAGCGCGATGTGGCAGATGAGACGACGAGCGCGACGTTGGCGGCGCTGGTGTGCCCGCTGCGCAATCTCACCACCACGCCGGTGGCCGGTGCGGTGCTGCGGCTCACGACGAGCGAGAGTTTCCGCAGTGCGGCGCCAGCAGTGGCACAAAACGGGCTGCTGTTGTTTAGCGTTGACACCGCCGAGGTGAGCGATGTGCCGGTGCCGATGCCGGCGCGTCCGCTGGTGGCGGATGCGATTTGGCAGCCGACGGAAACGCTGCACTCGTGGCTGCAAGTAGTTGATTTTAATGGTTCGATCCCGGTGGTGCGGACGCCAGTGTCGATTCCGGGCACGTTGGTGGGCGTCGATCAGGTGGACGCGCAGGGCGCAATTCTCATCACCAACAGTGAGCAATGGGTGGAAACCAGCGGGCAAAGCAAGCGCAGTGTGCAGGCGGTGGCGTATGACGGCAGCAGCGCGTATTTGCTGGATCAAGTGGCGGTGACGGGGGCGCTGACGGCGAGCAACGGGGCGCTGGTGGTGGTGACGACTGACACGGGTGCGCAGGCGCTGCGTTATGACGCGCTGACTGGGCGGCTGGTGAAGACGGACAGTTGGAAGTTGACGGAGACGCCGTACAGTTTGGCGTGGGTGAATGCGCGGCTGTTGGCGAGTGGCTCGGGCTGGCTGGCGCAGGCGACGGTCACGGCGACGGGTCAATTCACGGCGACTGCGACCTACACCACGCCGACCAATGTCTGGTTCCAACTCGCACCGACGGCGCTAACGACGGAGTCGATTTATCTTCCGGCGGGGGCGTATGGAGTGGTGAGTTGTCAGGTGACAGGTGGCAGTTGTCAGTGAGCGTTACACTATTGGGCAATGTCATTTTAGGAACAGCCGTCCATGTCATTTCTTACGCTTGAACAATGCGTTGGCAATACGCCGTTGGTGCAATTGCGCCATTTGCCCGGCGTCACCGATAACCTGCTGCTTGCCAAGTTGGAAGGCAATAATCCGGCCGGGTCGGTGAAGGATCGCCCGGCGCTCAACATGATTTGCGGCGCGGAGGCTCGCGGCACGATTCAACCCGGGGCGCTGTTGATTGAAGCCACCAGCGGCAATACCGGCATTGCGTTGGCGATGGCGGCGGCGCTCAAAGGGTATCGGATGCGGCTGATTATGCCGGAGCACATGAGCGCGGAACGGCGCGGGGTGATGGCGAGTTTTGGGGCGGAGCTGGTGTTGACGCCCAAAGCTGGTGGCATGGAAGCGGCGATTGATCTGGCGCTGGAGATGGAAGCGGCGGGCGAGGGGGTGCGGCTGGATCAATTTTCCAATCCCGATAATCCAGCGGCGCATTACGCCACGACGGGACCGGAGATTTGGCAGGCAACCAGCGGGCGGGTGACGCATTTTGTGAGCGCGATGGGCACGACTGGCACCATCGTGGGCACTGGTCGTTATTTGCGTGAGCACAATCCGAGTGTGCAAATTATCGGGGTGCAGCCAGAGGATGGCGCACAAATTGCGGGTATTCGGCGCTGGCCGGCGGCGTATGTGCCGCGCATTTACGATCCGACGGTTGTCAATCGCATTCTCGACGTTAGCCAAACGGAGGCGGAGCAGATGACGCGAGCATTGGCGGCGCAAGAAGGGATTTTTGCGGGAGTGTCGTCGGGCGGAGCGCTGGCGGCGGCGCTGCGCTTGTCAGCAGAAGTGCAACATGCGGTGATTGTGGTGATTATTTGTGATCGCGGTGATCGTTATTTATCAACGGGCTTGTTCTCAACGACATAATTGCGAGTGCCGCACATTAAAAAAAGCCGCCAGAATTGGCGGCTTTTTATTGGCGTTAATTATAGAAATGCGTAATTGATTTTTTAATGATTGGGTGTTTTTTGAAATTATGCTCAGTGAATACTTTGTTTGCCTGTCATTTGTAATCGTTTTATGCTGAATCAACTATAAGATTTCGCCAATAAGCGGGCAATGGAAAACTAGTTTTGATGAGCATGGCACTATCCGACAGCGACCCAGTTATCGAGCTGCAAACCCGGCACCTTGGCAAACTCGCGGGTGTTGTTCGTCACCAGCACGGAGTTTTGACTCAGTGCGTGCGCAGCAATCATGGTGTCCAGTGCGCCAATGGGCGTGCCACAACGTTCCAGTTCAGCGCGCAAATCACCGTAAACCCAAACCGCCGCCGTATCGAACGGCAAAATCGTCAATGGCGCGAGAAACAGCTCCAGTGCTTGTCGATTGCGTACCGAACCGCTTTTAGCTACCCCAAACGCCAGTTCCGCCGCCACCACGCTGCACAGCCCAATGTCGCCCAGCCGATACTGCTGAAAACGCGCCAGTACCGCTGGTGGCTTGGCGTTGATGATGTAAATGCAGATGTTGGTATCAAGCAGGATCATGGAACGATGTCGGCGCGACACTGCGCATCGGGTTGTTCCCGCGTCAAGACAAAGCCGGGTTCAAAGATCGCTAGACCAGCTTCAAGTGTTTGCCAAGGATTATCTATCGGTAGCAAGAGCACACCATTACCAAAACGCTGCACCGCTACCTCGGTACCGGCAAAACGATACGCTTTAGGGAGTCGAACAGCTTGACTGCGACCTGATTGAAAAAGACGTGCGGTATCCATACGAAACTCCAACGTAGATGATGATCAATGATAGATACCACCACACAAATCCTGCCAACTGCTAAAAAACTCTCACAATAAAAACAGCGTCGCCAAACCTAGAAAAATGAAAAATCCACCCGCATCAGTGAGCGCCGTCATTAACACCGAACCACCCAATGCCGGATCGCGCCCAAACTGTTGCCGCAATAACGGAATCAACACCCCGGCGCTCGCCGCCAACAGCAAATTGAGCGTCATCGCCGCCGTCATCACCATTCCCAGCTCCGGATTGCGATATAGCCACCACGCAATCACGCCCACCACGCCGCCCCACACCACGCCGTTAATCAACGCTACGCTCAACTCTTTGCGCAGCAGCCGCCACAGCGCCGTCGGCTCCACCTGTCCCATCGCAATCGCCCGCACAATCATCGTCAACGTCTGATTACCCGCATTGCCGCCGATTCCCGCCACAATCGGCATCAACGCCGCCAGTGCCACCAATTTTTCAATCGACCCCTCAAACACATCAATCACCCGCGACGCCACAAATGCCGTCACCAAATTGAGCGCCAGCCACGCCCAGCGGTTTTTGAGCGATTGCACCACCGAAGCAAAAATATCCTCCTCCTCGCGCAGCCCCGCCTGACTCAAAATCTCCGCGTCAGATTCCTCCCGAATCTGATCCACCATATCCGCCACCGTCACCCGTCCCACCACCCGCCGCTCCGCATCCAACACCGGCACCGACACCAGATCGTAGCGTTCAAACACTTTCGCCGCCCCGCCCGCGTCATCTTCGGGCGCAAAGGTCACGAGCGATTTCACCTTCATCACTTCCGACACCAGCCGCTCTAAATCGTTGATTAACAACGCTTCCAGCGTCAACACGCCGCGCAGCCGCTCTTCCCGATCCACCACAAACAATTTATCCGTGTGATCCGGCAGCGCCTCAAAACGCCGCAGATACCGGAGCACCACTTCTAGCGTCACATCCTCGCGCACCGTCACCATGTCGAAATCCATCAGCGCCCCCACGCTGTCTTCGGGATACGACATCGCCGCGTGAACCTGCTCGCGCTCCTCCTGATCAAGCGCCGCCAACACATCGCGCATCACCTCCGGCGGCACATCCGCTGCCAAATCCGCCAATTCGTCGATGTCAAGCGACTCCATCGCCGCCTTGATTTCGTCCGAATCCATGCTTTCCAGCAGCGTCATCCGCACCGCATCTGACACTTCCAGCAAAATCTCGCCGTCTTTATCAGCGCGAACCAAATCCCACACAAAGCGCCGTTCTTGCAGCGGCAGCGCCTCTAAAATGCACGCAATATCAGCAGGATGCAGCCGATCAAGTTTACGGCGCAGACGGGCGAGGTTTTGTTTATGCGTGATCGACTCAACCAGCGCCTGCTGCGGCATCTGCTGCCGATGCACCAGCGTTTCCACCACCTGCTGGCGCGACAACAGCTCTTGGATGTCGTGCAGATGGCGGTGCAGCGCGTCGGGATCGTGGGTTTTGTGTTCAGTCATCGGCGGTGCTACAGCGCATTGCGGCTATCAATTTCACTTAACGCCACGCCGCGCAACACCTCTTTGATGATCTTGCGACACAGCTCGGCACTCTCCACCTCGCGTCCGCGCCGCGCTGCTGCAAAAAACCGTCCCAGCTCGCGCTGTTGAGCACTCGTCAATTCTTCCGTAAAACCTTGTTTCGTGATGACTTTCTCCGGCACCCGATCTGCCGCATCTTCATCAGCCGCTTGACGACCGTGCGCCCAATTCATGGCGCGGGCGCTGTACAAAATGCTGCGATCCAACAACACAAACGGAAAACGCGGATTGGACACCGGGCCGATGGTGAAGCGATGCGTGCCCGGCGCACGTTCAATATCAAACTTCGCCAACGCCTTGCCGCCGACCATGCCCAACACGCCGCCCGCTGCCGCGCCAAAAAAGGCACCAGCGCCGAGTGAATGTCCGGCAGTCGCTAAATCCAAGGTCACGCCCGACGCCGCCCCCGCCGCCATGCCCACCAACGCCAACTGCCGCCGTGACAAACCCAAAGTTTGCTCCACTTCTTCCGACAGCAAATCTTGATTAAGAATGGAATCCGAAGCGAAGGTTTTAACGTTATGGCGAAAATGAACCCGCAATTGCGCCTGCGCTGCGATTTCAAGCTGGCGCAATCCTTCTTCAAATTCCGCCGTGAGTTCTGCTTTAACGCGATTGCGGTCGCTTTGAAATACGAGTTTGTGATCGCTTACCGCCTTTGACACGCGATACGACAGCGCAATTCGCAATAATTCCAAAATCGTCCCCGCTGCCAATTCAGTGCGGCGCTCCCAATCGCGCACAAAAGCATCCACCGCACCTTCCACCAATAGCTCCCAACGCTGATCAATACTTTTCAACGCATTCAGTAATTTAATGCGTTCCGAATACGTCGCCCGATGTGCATTGAATTCGCGCACCGAATTAAACGCCAAGTTCAAAGCCTTCTGCCAGTCGATCATATAGCGATGTTGATTGGTTAAATTATTCAAAATTGCCATGCGTGGACGCCCGGTCAGCCGCAGCAATTCAATTTCCACCCGATCTTTTTCTTTAATCCGTTTCGAGCCATCAACTACTAAAATAATGCCAGCACCTTCGGCGACCGGTTCTAATAACGCGCAATCGTGCGCAAATAACGGATTCGCGCGATGTGCAGCAACAAATGCCCGCGCCAGATCGCGTTGTCCATCATTCGCTTGGAACCATTCCAGAATTGCGTTGGGATTTTGAAAGCCCGGCGTATCAATGAATTCAATCACCGTTTCACCATCAATCACGACCGGATACACATCCGACTCGGTGGTCGTGCCCGCCCGTTTATCAATGCTGACTTGATCGTTTTCCGTCAACGTCGCCACCACCGAGGATTTACCCGCGTTCGGGTGCCCCATGATTGCCAAACGTGGAATCTTCGCCGCCATCAATCTTCTCCATCGCTGGGCGGAGCCAGCATTTCCAAACGCAAATAAGGGTCAGCCATTTGATCGACTTTGCGCTGCCAATCGGTGTAATCAAAAGCGCGTAATGGCGGCAAACGGTCGTCATCTTGCGGATCGCCGACCAGCGCCAGCAGCATTTGCGCTTGCGTCCCGGCGGCGGCGCGGAGATCGCGCAACAGCAACAGATTTTCCGTGATTGGCGGCTGCGAACCGTCCTGAATTAAGGCGATACGCGGCGGCGGCGCATCCCAAATGCCACCATCTAATAATTCAAGCGCCTTCATCGTCATCGCGCTGCCAGCGCCAACGGTCGCATACGCGCCAATACGCCAGCCAGTCAATTGCAATAACAGTTGTTCCAAACGCGGGCGATCTTCCGGCTCCAATACGTCGTCAACGTCAACATGTACCAATAGCAAACAAGCATCAGGTGAAAAATGCGTTGCTTCATCACTCCCTCTCAGCTCCTCTTTTTCTAATGGAGGAGCAAGCGGAAGTTCAATTTCAATCACCGGCTCCGGCGCAGCGGGCAATTCAACAATTGGCTCCGGCGCAATTTCAATTATCGGTTCTGGCGCAGCCGGCAATTCAACAATTGGCTGCGGTGCAATTTCAATTACCGGCTCCGGCGCAGTTGGTAATTCAACAATTGGTTCCGGTGCAATTTCAATCACCGGTTCCGGCGCAGTCGGCAATTCAACAACTGGCTCTGGCGCAATTTCAATTATCGGTTCTGGCGCAGTTGGTAATTCAACAATTGGCTCCGGTGCAATTTCAATGACCGGTTCCGGCGCAGTTGGCAATTCAACAATTGGCTCCGGTGCAATTTCAATGACCGGCTCCGGCGCAGTCGGCAATTCAACAATTGGCTCTGGCGCAATTAAAAGCCCCCCTTTGGAAAAGGGGGGTTGGGGGGATTTATCAATCGGCAGTTGCGGCGCATCTTTTAATTCAACAATTGGCTCCGGTGCAATTGCAGGTACCGCCTCAATCCCCCCCAACCCCCCTTTTTCCAAGGGGGGCGCAAGCAGAGGTTGCGACGATTGATCAATCGGCGGCTGCGGCACAATTACGGGCACCTTTTCCCGCCAAGGTCGCACGCTCGGCGGCGGCTTCTCACCAGTCAGCGGCCCAATCAAACCAGCGCGGCGACTGTGCGGCGTCAGCGGTGCCGGAATCGGCATCTCCACGCCCGGCACCATCACCGCCGCCGTCGTCTCCACCAACGGCGTCAGCATCCGCGCATATAACGCCTGACTGCGCCCGTGCGTGAAGGTCAGCCGCGCCAGCGCCAGCCGCTGCATCAGCACCGATAAACCCAATAAAATCAAGCGCGGCAGCAGCCCGTAAGTGAATACCGCCAGCACCAAAAACCACCGCCACGAGCGCAAATGCTCAGGATTCGGATGAAATGCCGGCGTCGCGTTCGCCCACTGCTCCAAATAAATCCGCGAGCCTTCAATCTGCGCCAGCGTCGGATAGCCCACGCCCTCGCCAAAAATCCCGCTCCAAGGTAAAGCAATCGCGTGAGCCAGATCGTGAATCGTCTGCGGATGCGCGATCAGCGACGTGCTCCAACCAAACGCCAAATCAGTGAACCATTCCAACAGAATGGTCGTCCCAATCACGCCTACATTGAACGCCACGCCAAACACCTGCGCCGGAATCAACAGCGGGAAATACGCCACCGAGCCGTAAATCGTGAACTGCGCTTGCAGCAGCCCGTGTCGCGCCAGCACCCGCTCGCGCACATCCGCCGTTGTCGCAGTCAGACGCTGGCGCTGTAACCACTGCGCCGCTCGCGTCAACAGCGGTTGCAACACCAGCGCCAATAAACCACTGCTGGGCGCTGTCGCCGCATCCCGCCGCAGTGACTGTCGCAGCCATGCCCAGATCGCCGTCACCACGAACAACAACTGCACCAGCACCAGCACCAGCACATAATTTGACACGCTAATCGGCAGCCGACCGTCATAACTCAGCAGTGCTGACGCCAACCCCACGCCCAATAACAAGCCACCTCCCGCCAATGCCACCGTGCCCAAGCGTTGCGCACTGTCAAACGCAGCGCCCGGCAACAGCGGCGTCAACTGCGGGTCTTCCGCATTGCGCCGCGCCGTCAGCCAGCGTCGCAAACTCAAGCGGCGATGGGCGGTGGTGTGCGGTTGCGCTTTGACGGGTGCCAACTCCGGCGCGATGTGCTCGATGTAGAGCACCCGATCACGTTGCGCCAAGGTTTTACGAGCGGCAGGTTGCTCACGCAACTGCGCGTCATCCTCAGCAAGATAGTTTTCAAAATCAATGAGATCGCTGCTTGTCCAGTCAGCGCGTCGCACTTCGGAACGCTGTAGCAGCGCGGAAAAACGGGGGAATTTCATCGACGCTTACACCTTGAAATGTGCCAAACCATGACGCAGCGCCTGTGCATACGACACCAAATCCGCCCGTGCGTGCGCAGTTTTATGATTGGCGACGGACGCATGATCGGCAAGCGTTTGAATGCGCGTGGTATTGCGGCTGATTTCCTCAGTGACCGCAATTTGTTCATCGGTCGCGGTGGCAATTTGCGTCGTCATCGCGTTAATCCGTCCCACTGCCTGCGTGATCTCCGTCAACGACTGGCTGGCTTGCGCCGATTTTTGCAACGTCGTCTCCACCATCCCGCGCCCATGCTGCATCACGCCAACCACCGTGCGCGTGCTGGTCTGCAACGCCGCGATCATCGCCTCAATTTCGCCGGTCGATTGCTGCGTCCGCGACGCCAGATTGCGCACTTCCGCCGCCACCACCGCAAAACCGCGTCCACTTTCACCCGCTCGCGCCGCCTCAATCGCCGCATTGAGCGCCAGCAAACTGGTTTGCTCGGCGATGCTTTTAATCACCTCCAACACTGCACCGATGCGCGTCGTGTCGGATTCCAGCGCCGCAATTGCCGTCACTGCTTTTTCAACAATTTCAGCCAGTTGTTGAATTGCAGCCGCAGCTTCGCTCACCACTCGCGCCCCGCTGCGCACACCCTCATCCGCCGCCTGCGCACTGTCAGCCGCTTGCGCAGTGTTATTGGCGACCTCGTTGGCAGTCGCCGTCATTTCGTGCATCGCCGTTGCAACCAACTGAATTTGATCGACTTGCTGCATGACCGCCTGATCGCTATCGGTCGCAATGTGCGCCAGATGTTCGGCAGCGGCATCGACCTGTTCGGCGGCCTGCACCGTTTGCACGACCGATTCCTGCAAATGCGCCAGAAACCGATTAAACACTCGCGCCAATTGTCCGATTTCGTTGGTGCGCTCTTCTGGCAACCGCGCCGTCAAATCACCCTCACCCTCAGTAATATCTTGAATCCGCAACACAATCTGGCGCAGCGGCTGCACAATCAACGGCGGCACAACCAACATCATCAACACCAGCACCGCCAAGCCCACGCCCAACAACGTCAGGGTTTGCATCCGGCTGGCGCTCACCGCCGCCTCGGTGCGCTCGGCAGCGGTCTGCGCGATCTCAATCACGATGCCTTCAAGCTGATCCAACACGTCTCGCGTTTGGTCAAACGCCTCTCGCGCCTGCCCCAAAGTGAGCGTGATCGCAGCCTGATTGCCCGTATTTCGCGCCGCCACCGCCTGACGGCTCAACGTTTCCCAGCGCCGGAAATTGTCATTAAAGACGCTGATTTTGCTGCTAATTCCTTCCACTTGGGCGAGATGACTAGCAGCAATTTTTGCCGCAGCGCGTCCGGTGCGTTCTCGCGCTTGCCCGATGTTTTCATCATTTTGCGCGACCAATTTGCTCGCCAGCGGCGAATTCGCCTCGGCAAATAGCAACGTCCGTTCTGCCACCAGCGCCTGATATAAATCCCGATCCGCTTCTAATAAATCGACAATCACCGGCATATCAGTTTTTGTTAAATCGGCAATCTCTGCGCCGAGCGTATTCACTTGCCGCCAAGTGCTCCACGCAAACAGCGCAAATAGCACCGCCAATAATGCCAGCGGCAGGATCAATTGATAACGGAAAGCAAGATTATGAAACCATTTCATTTGAAACCCCGCCGCTTGAATTAAAAGCTGATGCTGATGCGATTCATCAGTTACACATCAAATGGATGCCGCCGAATGAGCGTCTCATTACGATCAGGCCCGGTTGAAATAATATCAATTGGGACGCCGCTTAATTCTTCAATCTTGTCTAAATATGCCCGCGCATTTGCTGGCAACTCTGCCCAGGTCGTCACGCCAAAGGTCGATTCTGACCAGCCCGGGCATTCCAAATAACGCGGCTGGCAACGGGCGAAATCATCGGCACCGACCGGCGGTGCAGCCAATTCAGTGCCGTCGTCCATGACGTAGCTGGTGCAGATTTTCACCGTGTCTAAACCGTCCAATACGTCCAATTTGGTGATGCAAATTCCGGTCACGCTGTTGAGCACAAACGAGCGGCGCAGCGCCACCATGTCCAGCCAGCCGCAGCGCCGTTTGCGTCCGGTGGTCGCGCCAAACTCGTTGCCGCGCTCGCCGAGCCGGTCGCCAACTGCGTCGAATAATTCGGTCGGAAATGGCCCCGCGCCGACGCGAGTGGTGTAGGCCTTGACGATGCCGAGGACGTAATCCAAATCACGCGGCCCGACGCCGCTGCCGCTCGCCGCGCCGCCAGCGGTGGTGGTGGACGAGGTGACATACGGATAAGTGCCGTGATCAATGTCGAGCAGTGCGCCCTGTGCGCCTTCAAACAAGATGTCGTGACCGTGCTGGCGCAGCTCGTGCAGCAAGCCGGGCACATCAACCACCAGCGGGCGCAGCGCCTCGGCGTGACCGAGTGCTTCATCCAGCACGGCTTGATAATCGACTGGCGCGACTTTGAAATAATGCTCCAGCGCAAAGTTATGATAATCAAGCACTTCGCGCAGCCGCTCGGCAAAATGTGCGGCGTTGAGCAATTCACCCAGCCGAATGCCGCGCCGCGAGATTTTGTCTTCATACGCCGGCCCAATGCCGCGTCCGGTCGTGCCAATCGCTTTAGCTCCCCGCGCCAGCTCGCGAGCCTGATCCAGCGCGATGTGATACGGCAAAATCAAGGCGCAGGCGGCGCTGATGCCGAGCCGCTCCCGCGCTGGCACTCCGGCTTTTTCCAACATCGCCAATTCTTCAAACAGCGCCGCCGGTGAGAGCACCACGCCGTTGCCGATCAAGCAGCGCACGTTCTCGCGCAGCACGCCGGAAGGCACCAGATGCAGCACAGTTTTAACGCCGTTGATGACCAGCGTGTGCCCGGCGTTGTGGCCGCCTTGAAAGCGCACCACCGCCGCTGCCCGATCTGTGAGCAAGTCAACGACCTTGCCCTTGCCCTCGTCGCCCCACTGAGCACCAATGACTACCACGTTATTGCCCATCGCTTGCGCCTTCCTAAAATGTCGGTTGAATGATTAAAGCGTTGAAACTGCTTGTATTTCCCAGCGCCCATCGCGCAGCACCAACTGCTGCATCTCGTGCTGCGCCGTCTCGGGCACTGCGCCCGGCAGCGCCTGAATGACGCGCCGTCCGCTGGCGCGTAACTGGTCAATCGCTGCGTGGAGCGCCGGATCGTGTGACCAAGGCGCGGTGATTGGCGGCAGCAGTTGATAACGGGCGGCGAGTCCGTGCCCGTGTTGCAGCAAACTTTTCAAATCAGTGCTAAAGCCGACTGCCGGCCGTGCGCGTCCGAAGACTTGCCCGATGTCGTCATAGCGCCCGCCGCGCACCACTTCCAAGCCCCAGCCGGGCACGAAGGCCGCAAACACTGCGCCGGTTTTGTAATGGTAGCCGCGCAGCTCGGCGAGATCGTAGTGAACTGAGATTTCAGGATGCCAGCGGTTGAGTTCAGCGGCGAGCTGGCGCAGTTCATCGACGGCAGCGCGAACCGGCGCGGCTGCTGCGCGTAGCACCGTTGCAGCTTCGGTCAACGCGGCAGCGCCGTTCAATTCCGCCAGCGCCAGCAGCATATCCGCCACTGCGCCGGTCACGCCAAACGTGTTGATTAACTGGGTAATTTCTGGAATCGCTTTGCGTTGCAGCGCGTCAAAGAGCGCGTGTTCCTGCACTGCGTCCAATTCTGCCTGCCGCGCCAGCCCGCGATAAATGCCGACATGCCCAAGATCAAGATAGCTGTCGGCGATGCCGGCGGTGCGCAGCGTCAACACGATCAGCCGCAAAATCTCCAGCTCGCTGGCGATGCCGCCGTGACCATAAATCTCTGCACCAATTTGTAGCGGACTGCGGGTGCTGGCGAAACCATCGGCTTGGGTGTGGAGCACGGTGCCGAGATAACAAAGGCGGGTCGGCGTGTCGCGGCGCAGATGATGGGCATCAATCCGCGCTACTTGCGGCGTCATGTCGGCGCGAATGCCGAGCAAGCGTCCGGTGAGGTGATCGGTGAGTTTAAACGTTTGTAAATCAAGGTCTTGCCCGGTGCCGGTCAGCAGCGATTCCAAATAATCAATAAACGGCGGAAACACCAGCTCATAGCCCCAACTGGCGTACAGATCGAGTAATTCGCGCCGCAGCGCCTCGACGATGTGCGCCTCAGCGGGCAGCACTTCCTCAATGCCAGCCGGCAGCAGCCAGCGTTCTTCGTTGCGTGCAGTCATTCAATTCACCAGATAAAGAAGGACGAGACCGGACGCCATCGTCAGCAGTCCGCCGAGGCGCAACGCCGCTGCGGGTTCGGTTGCAATGGCAGCCAGCGCCCGTTGAAAACTCGCAGGATTGAGAAATGGCCAGATGCCTTCAAAAATTAACAGCAGCGCAAAAGCGACGAGAAAATCGTGCATGGAATCTGCAATCCACAAACGGGTGATGGCGTGACCGGCAGCCAAAATTGATGCGTAAGAATAACGCAAAACCAGATTGCGCTCTGTGCAGTGCCGCGCTCGCCGCTGGAGCGCAGCGTCTATAATGCGCAACTTTTCCGCACTGGAGCCGCAACATGCTTGATCTCAATCCAATTACTTCTCAAATCAATGATTTGCAGGGTCGCGTGACTGCCCTCAGGGGGTATCTTTGACTACGTCAACCGCCAAGAACGTCTCGTCGAAGTCCTGCGCGAACTCGAAGACCCCAGCATTTGGAATGATCCGCCGCGAGCGCAGGCGCTGGGTAAAGAACGGGCGCAATTAGAAGCGATTGTCCTCACCGTTGACGAATTAACTGCGGCATTAACGGATGCGGATGAATTGCTGGCGCTGGCAGTGGCTGAAGATGATGAAACCACCGTTGTTTCATTAGTTGCCGATTTACAAATTCATGAAGCACGAGTGGCAGATTTAGAATTCCGGCGCATGTTTGCGGGTGAAATGGACCCGAATAATGCGTTTGTTGATATTCAATCCGGTTCTGGCGGCACCGAAGCGCAAGATTGGGCAGAAATGCTCTTGCGGATGTATTTACGCTGGGGCGAGCGGCGCGGCTTCAAAACCGAATTGATGGAAGTGTCACCGGGCGAAGTGGCGGGAATTAAATCGGCAACCATTAAATTTGATGGTGATTACGCTTTTGGCTGGCTGCGCACGGAAATTGGCGTGCATCGTTTAGTGCGCAAATCGCCATTTGATTCTGGCAATCGTCGCCACACGTCTTTTGCTTCCGTATTCGTGTCACCGGAAATTGACGACAGCATTGAAATTGACATCAATCCAGCAGATTTGCGGATTGATGTGTATCGTGCCAGCGGCGCGGGTGGGCAGCACGTCAATCGTACAGAATCGGCGGTGCGGATCACCCATTTACCGACCAATACCGTGACGCAATGCCAGAATGATCGCTCACAACACAAGAATAAAGATCAGGCAATGAAGCAGCTCAAAGCCAAGCTGTATGAATTGGAAATGCAGAAGCGCCAAGCTACGCAACAGGCGCTGGAAGAGACCAAATCAGATATTGGTTGGGGCAGCCAGATTCGTTCTTATGTGCTCGATCAATCGCGGATTAAAGACCTGCGCACCGGCGTAGAAACTGCGAATACGCAGGCAGTATTAGATGGGAATCTTGATCCCTTTATTGAAGCGAGTTTGAAGAGTGGTCTGTGATGACCGGAGTGAGTGAACTAATGAATGAACAAGATTTAACGGCTGGCGCTGCATCGGTGCAGGATGAGAATAAGTTAATCGCGCAGCGGCGTGATAAATTGGCGCATTTGCGCGAGCGCGGCAATGCCTTTCCGAATGATTTCCGCCGCGATAGTTTAGCTGCCAATCTGCTGAATGAATACGCTGAATTAGATGCGGAAACATTGGCGACCGCTGCGCATCAGGTCAGTATTGCCGGGCGCTTAATGACGCGGCGCGTGATGGGTAAAGCCAGCTTTGCGCATGTGCAGGATATGTCGGGAAAAATGCAGATTTTTCTGCAACGCGATGGGATTGGTGAGGCGCATTACGAACAATTCAAACATGAGTTGGATTTGGGCGACATCGTGGGCGCAACGGGCGTGTTATTCAAAACCAAAACCGGCGAGTTATCCATTCGCTGCGACAGTCTGCGCTTATTAACGAAAGCACTGCGTCCGCTGCCAGAAAAGTTTCACGGTTTGACCGATTTAGAGAGCTGTTATCGCCAGCGTTATCTCGATTTAATTATGAATAGCGCGACGCGGGAGACGTTTCGGATTCGCAGCGCCGTGGTGCAATTCGTGCGCGATTATTTGAATCAACGCGGCTATCTCGAAGTGGAAACGCCGATGATGCAAACCATTCCCGGCGGGGCAGTAGCGCGTCCATTTGTGACGCATCACAACGCGCTGGATATGCAGTTGTTTTTGCGCATTGCGCCAGAATTGTTTTTGAAACGGCTGGTAGTTGGTGGGCTAGAAAAAGTCTATGAAATTAACCGCAATTTCCGCAATGAAGGGTTATCCACGCGCCACAATCCTGAATTCACGATGGTTGAATTTTATGAGGCGTATGCCGATTACCGCGATTTAATGGATTTGACGGAAGATTTATTGCGCAAGATGGCAATTGCAGTGCTCGGACGCACGACAATTGATTATCAAGGTGAATGCTACGATTTTGGTCAACCATTTGCGCGTTTAACGGTGCGCGAAGCGATTTTGCAATTCAATCCCGAATTAAACGCGGCGGATGTTGATGATTTAGCGCGAGCCACTGCGGTCGCCACGCGCTTAAAAATTGCCGTCAAACCGAATTGGGGTTTAGGCAAGGTGCAGATTGAATTATTCGAGCACACGGTGGAAAGTCGCTTAATGAATCCGACGTTTATCACTGAATATCCCACTGAAGTCTCACCATTAGCACGGCGCAATGATGACAATCCGCTGGTAACGGATCGCTTTGAGTTTTTTGTGGGCGGACGGGAAATTGCCAATGGCTTTTCAGAATTGAATGATGCGGAAGATCAAGCGGAACGGTTTCGCCAACAAGTCGCAGAAAAAGATGCCGGTGATTTAGAGGCAATGTATTTTGATGCCGATTATATTCGCGCTTTGGAACACGGTTTGCCGCCCACTGCGGGAGAAGGAATTGGGATTGATCGGCTGGTGATGTTATTCACGGATGCGCCATCAATTCGAGATGTGTTGTTATTCCCGCACATGCGCCCAGAATAGAGTTCTCATTGCTAGAAAAAACCGCGTGTGCTGGCGCGGTTTTGGACTTTTTCATCATTCTAAAAGTGCAATTCAATGTCATCGCTGTCAATTGCCGCTACGCTCCGCGCTGCCACCGCTGCGCTCGCCGTCCTTCCTGATGTCAATCCGCGTTTAGAGGCAGAGCTGTTGTTGGCGCACGTCAGCGGCTGGTCGCGCACCACTTTTCTCGCGTGGCCGGAGCGGGAAGTGGCGGCGAGCGTGGCGGCGGCGTTCACCGCGCTGCTGCAACAGCGCGTCAACGGTGCGCCGATGGCGTATCTGCGCGGGCGGCAGGCATTTTGGACGTTGGATTTGGCGGTGTCGCCGGCGACGTTGATTCCGCGTGCGGATACGGAGTTGCTGGTGGAGACGGCGTTGGCGCAGTTGCCAGCGACGGCGTTGCGAGTCGCTGATCTCGGCACCGGCAGTGGCGCGATTGCGGCAGCGTTGGCGAGGGAACGCCCGCAGTGGTGGCTGTTGGCGATGGAGCGTTCAGCCGCAGCGTTGCAGTTGGCGCGTGCCAATTTTCGGACGTATGCGCTGCACAACGTGGCGACGCTGCGCGGTGATTGGCTGACGGCGGGCGCGACTGCGAGTTTTGACGCGATTGTCAGCAATCCGCCGTACCTCGCCGCTGCCGATCCGCATTTGCAGCGCGGCGATTTGCGTTTTGAACCGCTGACGGCGCTGGCGGCGGGCGCTGATGGATTGAGCGCGATCCGCGCTTTGCTGCCGGATGCCTGCCGCTGTTTGCGCCCCGGCGGGCTGCTGGCGCTGGAACATGGCTACGAGCAAGGGGCGGCGGTGCGGCAATTATTGGCAGCGCAGGGGCTGCAAGTGATTGAAACGCGACGGGATTTAGCGGGATTGGAACGGGTGACGCTGGGTTATCGCGCTGCGTTGTCAAACGATCCATCTGCCAGCGCCACCAATTCCCGCGCCAGCACCACCGCATCTTCGCGTCCTTTTGCAGCCGGGTAATAGCCGCGACGCAACCCGATTTCACAAAATCCTTCGGCCGCATACAGCGCCCGTGCGCCCTGATTGGACGCTCGCACTTCTAAAAATGCAGTTTCCGCGTGGCGTTTTCGCGCCAGCGCCAACAGGTGACGCAGCAGCACGCGCCCCAGACCGCGCCGCTGCCAGTGCGGATGAATGCAGAGATTGAAAATGTGACATTCGCCGACCGCCACCGACATGATGCCGTGTGCCATTACCGCCGGCGCGATTTCGCCCACCCAACAGCAATAGTTCACGCGCAGACAATCGGCCAACATGTCCAGCGACCAAGGATGCGCGTAGGCCGCCATTTCCACCGCATGAACTGCCGATAAATCAGCCGCTTGCAGCGGACGCAGCCGCATCTCTACCCGCTCACTCCGCGCCGCAGTCAAGCTGCACCCGCGCAAATTTGCGCTTGCCCACCTGATACACATGAACGCTGCCGCTCGCACAACGCAACTGCGGGTCTTCCACCCGCTCGCCGTCGATGCGCACCGCGCCCTGAGCGATCATCCGCAGCGCCTCCGAAGTGCTTTTCACCAGCCCCGCTTCCTTCAATAGATTCGCAATTGCCAGCCCATCGCTGCTGCTCGCCAATTGGATTTCCGCCATCTCTTCCGGCACGGCACCGCGTTGAAAACGCTCAATAAAATCGCGCAACGCCTGCTGCGCCAACGTCGCACTGTGAAAGCGCGTCACCAATTCCAAACCCAATTCAAATTTCATATCACGCGGATTCGCACCATCGCGCACCTCCGCTTGCCAAGTGTGAATTTCCGTCAAGTCGCGGTGACTCAGCAATTCAAAATAGCGCCACATCAATTCATCAGAAATTGACATCACTTTGCCAAACATTTCCGTGGGTGAATCGGTGATCGCAATATAATTGCCGAGCGATTTCGACATCTTTTGCACCCCATCCAAACCTTCTAAAATGGGCAGCGTGATGACCACCTGCGGCTGTTGTCCATAAACTTCTTGCAATTGCCGTCCCACTAACAAATTAAACTTTTGATCGGTGCCGCCGAGTTCAATATCCGCTTTTAATGCGACTGAATCATAGCCCTGAATTAACGGATATAAAAACTCATGCAGCGCAATCGGTTGACCTGCTTTATACCGCTTAGAAAAATCATCGCGTTCCAACATCCGCGCTACCGTATGCTGCGCCGCTAATTGAATAATGCCCGCCGCGCCGAGCGGTTCTAACCAAGTGGAATTAAATACCACTTGGGTTTTTTCTGGATCAAGAATACGAAAGACCTGCGCCTGATATGTCGCCGCATTATCTTGAATTTGTTCACGACTCAATGGCTTGCGCGTGGCACTTTTGCCGGTGGGATCACCGATCATGGCAGTAAAATCGCCAATTAAAAATAAAATCTCATGCCCGAGTTCTTGCAATTGGCGCAGCTTTTCAATTAACACCGTGTGCCCAAGATGCAAATCTGGCGCAGTAGGATCAAAGCCCGCTTTAATCCGCAACGGTCGCCCCAGCGCCAACTTTTGGCGCAGCCCGTCAACTAATAGAATTTCATCAGTGCCGCGTTGAATCCGCGCTAACAGAGGTGCAAATGCGTCCATAACAAACTGAGTTCACTCTAAAATGAAAGTTCTAAGCATCGCGTCAACCAGCGCAATTCACTTGTCGCTTGACGAATGTTGTGATTACATCTAAAAAGAGCAGGTGTCTTTTCTTTTTTATTCCTTGTGCAGAGAGCATTATGCGCGACTATAAACAACCGACCGTCAAAGAACGGCTAAACCCACCACTGCGTAAAGATATGAGAAGAACCATTGCGAACGTATTAACGGTCGTACTCATTGGCGCAATTGGTTATCTCGGTTATCAATGGTTGATTGCAACGCCAACTGAGAATACGCCACCGCAGGTGGATGTGAATGCAGCGCGGATTATTCCTCTGCAATTACCGCCATTAAAACCCACTGCCCCACCGCCACCAATAGCGCCGCCGGTGAATTTAGTTCCCGGCGAGCGTTAATTCAGCACTGCCGCTGCCAATTGCGCAGCGGTTATGGCAATAACGCCAAAGTATCCAATCCGAGTGCTTCATTAAATCCAAACATTAAATTCATATTTTGAATTGCTTGACCGGCCGCACCTTTCACTAAATTATCAATGACTGCTTGCACAATCACGATGTGATCATTTCCCTGTCGCACTGCCGCCAAACGACACCAATTTGAACCGCGCACCGAGCGCGTATCTGGATTGTCGTCGGTCAGCACGTCAACAAAATATTCATTCGCATAATACTCAGTAAACAGGCGATTCACATCGCAATCCACTTGCGTTAAACGCGCATATAACGTGGCTTCAATACCGCGAATCATCGGCAATAAATGCGGCACAAAAGTTAAATGCACCGCACCACTCGCCCGCTGACTTAACGTTTGCGCAATTTCTGGGGCATGACGATGTCCCGTCACTGCGTAAGCCTTAAAACTTTCTCCAATTTCTGCTAATAACAAACCGGTTTCCGCTTTACGCCCCGCACCACTCGCACCCGATTTCGCATCTGCAATTAACCACGTCGGATCAATCACTTGCGCATCCAGCAGCGGTAAAAAACCCAGCGTCACCGCAGTGGGATAACAGCCAGGATTTGCAATTAACCGCGCCTGTTGAATTGCGGCGCGATTGATTTCGGGCAAGCCATATACCGCTTCAGCCAGCAATTCTGGGCACTGGTGCGGCATTCCATACCATTGCTCCCAAATCGCCGCATCTTTTAGGCGAAAATCTGCTGCTAAATCAATCACCCGCACCCCAGCCGCCAACAATTGTGGCGCAGCCCGCATCGCGGTGCCGTTGGGTGTGGCAAAAAACACCACATCACACGCCGCCAGCGCGTCCTCATCCGGGGCGGTGAACGCCAAATCGACCTGCCCGCGCAGGTGCGGAAACAGCTTGGCGACTGGCAATCCCGCTTCTGTCCGCGAAGTAATCACGCTGAGTGTGGCGCGGGGGTGACGTGCCAAAATGCGCAACAATTCCGCGCCGGTATAGCCAGTGCCGCCGACAATGCCAACTCGAATAGGAGGCGCGTTCATATCAATAGACTGCGTGGTCACGATGAATCCAACTGAAAAGAATGAATTTGCGTTTTTAAGACTTAAAAAACATGAAAGCGGCAAACGCCGCTTTATGCCAAGTTCACATGCGCTGCGAATTAAGAACAGCCGCCACCGGAAGAAGAACCGCAACTGCTGCAACCACCACCAGCTTGTGGCAGGTTATTGAATACGAAAGTGGCATTGCCGTCATCACGATCAACGAAATCAATTTCAACGCCGCGCAGATATTCTAAGGTACCTTCATCGACAACGACTTTAAAGCCATCGAATTCCAACACGCCATCATCATCGTTAATGGCATCAGTAAAGGTCATGCCAAAGCTGACCCCGCTACAACCGCCAGCAGTTGCGTAAACACGCACGCCCTGCACGTTATCATCAATATCTTGAAACAATTCACTCATCTTGGCTTGGGCTGGCGAAGTCAACGTCAGCGTCATTTCATTTAACAGTGCAGACATCAGGCAATCCTCTAATAGGAAGTTAATTCGCAGAAAATTCTAACAGAAAAGCAGTCGTTAATTCCAGTGTGTCACCACCATCAACGCAACGGACGCATGTAATAGGTAAAGGTGATGCCCTGAATTTCAAGTCGATCATTTTCAGCCAAACGCACCGGTTCTTGAATTTGCAAACCATTGATTAACACCCGTCCTTTGACGCTAGGCAGCAAATAGTGACCATCGGTGCGTAATTCAATTGTGGCAGCAAGACCCGGCGCAAATAAACCGCCGCAACGAATATCGCAACTGCGTGATCGCCCTAAGGTAACAATTGCATTCTCTAAAATGTGACGCACATTGGTGCGCTTACAAATTAAATAGACAATGTTCTTTTTTTGCTCTTGCATCTGCCGCAACGAACGGGCGATATCTTCAGCAGCAACAACCATTGTGGCTTCTTTTTGTAATGGCGGCGCAATCTGGGTTTCTAAACCTTCTTCTTCACCGGGCAGCTTTGATAGTGCCATATACACTAACCGATAGGGATGTATTTGAATTTCATCCCAAAACACTAACGAATGCTGTTTAATTTGTACGCTGTTGACAAAAACACCATTCGCACTATTTTGATCGCTTAAAATGTAGCCTTCACCATCTTTTTCAATCGCAGCATGATATTTTGACACTCGCGGATTTTGCAACACAATATCGTTGTCTTCAGCGCGACCAATGGTAAAACGCTCATTGGTGAGCGTCCATTGCTTCTGTAAATGATTACCAGAATATAAGCGTAAAAACGGCATGGCTGATCACTCCACTATTCAATAAAACTGGGGCTTGAACAGGCAAGGTGTTAGTAGTGAGTACGCTCACAAAATATAACGCGATAAATCTTCATTTGCCGCCAAACCTGCTAAATTGTGCTCGACATACGCAGCATTTATGGTGATGGTGACGCGATCTAATTCGGAAGCATTATAAGACACATCTTCTAATAACCGCTCTAGCACTGTATGCAAGCGCCGTGCGCCGATATTTTCAGTGCGTTCATTCACTTGCCACGCAATTTCTGCCAGCCGTTGAATACCATCCGCAGTAAATTCTAATTGCACGCCTTCGGTAGCCAGCAATGCCTGATATTGATCGGTTAAAGACGCATCTGGCTCGGTCAAAATGCGCACAAAATCTTCAGTTGTTAAGGCTTTCAATTCTACGCGAATTGGCAACCGCCCCTGCAATTCTGGAATTAAATCTGAAGGTTTTGATAAATGAAATGCGCCCGATGCAATAAATAAAATGTGATCGGTGCGCACTGCGCCGTGTTTGGTGGAAACGGTGCTGCCTTCAACAATCGGCAATAAATCGCGCTGCACGCCTTCGCGTGACACATCTGCACCCGCCATGCCCTCGCCGCGTCTGGTCACTTTGTCCAATTCATCAATGAAAACAATGCCGTTTTGTTCAACATTCTCCAGCGCCCGCAGCTTGAGTTCCTCATCATTGACGCGCTTGGCGGCCTCTTCATCTTTCAGCACTTGCCGCGCATCGCTGATGCGCAACTTGCGCCGTTTTGTGCGTCCTTGCCCTAAATTTTGAAATAAGCCTTGGAGTTGATTGGACATTTCCTCCATGCCGGGCGGTGCCATGATTTCAACACCAACCGGCGCGACCGCGACTTGCAATTCAATTTCGCGTTCATCCAAGAGACCGGAGCGCAATTTGTCGCGGAATTTTTCGCGGGTGGCGGAGCTGACGGTGGCGCGACTGTCTTCCTCAAAACCGGACGCTGCTGGCGGCAGCAGCGCGTCGAGAATGCGTTCCTCGGCGGCAGCTTCGGCTTGATCGGCGAGCTTGGCCATTTCCTGTTCTCGCGCCATCTTGACGCCGATGTCAGCAAGATCGCGGATGATCGACTCCACATCGCGCCCAACATAACCCACTTCGGTGAATTTCGTCGCCTCAACTTTGATGAATGGCGCATTTGCCAGCCGCGCCAGCCGCCGCGCAATCTCGGTTTTGCCAACGCCGGTCGGACCGATCATCAAGATGTTCTTCGGCGTGATTTCCGAACGCAACGGCTCGGCGATTTGGGCGCGACGCCAGCGATTGCGCAACGCGATGGCGACCGCTCGCTTGGCATCATCCTGACCGACGATGTGTTTATTTAATTCGGCGACGATCTGTTGTGGCGTAATTTCTGACATGAATACATCCGTTGTGATGTGATCTTGCATTGTATAGTGACGCGAGCATATTACAATGCGGTGGACGCAGTAGCGAGTTCTTCAATGACTAAATTGTGATTGGTGTAAATGCAAATGTTAGCCGCAATATGCAATCCTTTTTCAACAATCTCCCGCGCACTCAATTCGGTATTTTCCAATAATGCAAGTGCTGCTGCTTGTGCAAAGGAACCACCCGATCCAATTGCCATCAAATCCTGTTCGGGTTCAATCACATCACCAGTGCCGGAAATCATTAACGAAGTGCTGGCATCCGCAATACATAATAACGCTTCTAAACGGCGCAGCATTCGATCTGTGCGCCAATCTTTTGCTAATTCCACTGCCGAGCGCGTGAGATGACCTTGGTGTTTTTCCAATTTGCTCTCGAAGCGTTCAAATAAAGTAAACGCATCCGCAGTTGCGCCCGCAAATCCCGCCAATACCTGTCCTTTATACAAGCGTCGCACTTTGCGAGCGTTGCCTTTCATTACCGTCGTGCCGAGCGTGACCTGACCGTCGCCGCCGATGACGACCACGCCGCCGCGCCGTACTGACAAAATGGTTGTTCCACGAAAGTTTTCCATACCGCACCCGCTCAATCTGCAAAGTCGTCATTTTAGGGCGGGTAACCTGATTCCGCACCGTCTTTTCAACTGCGAGCGCAGCGCAGGGGCGCTCGTCGCACGGTTGTCATCTTTTCATGGTCAGCTTAATCACATGAAAAATGAGTGGTTTTGTGCAGCATGATCTTCTATCAAAACCACAGATTGCGGGTTTTTTATTTCAGGATGTTGTGATGGATGAGTCATTGTCACCAGAATCTTTGCGCCAAATCAGCGGTCATTCCGAGCAGATTTGCGTGCATCTGCAATCCGCGCATTGTGCGCACCTGCGAGCGGCGGCGGCAGCAGCGCAGGACGTAGAAGCATCTAAAACCATTTCACCGACGCAATACGCGGAGCTGATGGAGCGCAAAAATTATGAGTTAGATCAGGCGCTTGCCCGCGCCGAAGCCTCTACGCAAGCGAAAAGTCGCTTTCTCGCCAATATGAGCCACGAAATTCGCACGCCGCTCAACGGTATTATTGGCATGACGCGGTTGTTATTAGAAACGGGTCTCACTGAAGAGCAATATCGCTTTGCAGAAATCGTGCGCAGCAGCGGTGAAAGTCTTTTGTCGTTAATTAACGATATTCTCGATTTTTCTAAAATTGAGGCCGGCAAATTAGAATTGGATGCGCTGCATTTTGATTTGCGCAGTGCTTTAGAAGATGTGGTCGAAATGCTGGCGTTTCATGCGCTCGAAAAAGGGCTGGAATTAACCTATCAAATTGATGCTGAAGTTCCGGCGGCGGTCTATGGCGATCCCCGTTATTTGCGGCAAATTTTAATCAATCTTGCTGGCAATGCGATTAAATTTACCGATCAAGGTGAAGTGGCAATTCATGTGCGTGTTGCAACGCTCACCGCTGCGCACGCCGTGCTCCGTTTTGAAGTACATGATAATGGCATTGGCATTCCTCAAGAACAGCAGGGCAATTTATTTCTCGCTTTTTCACAATTGGATAATGCGACAACGCGCCGTCAAGGTGGAACGGGTTTAGGGTTAATGGTGTCTAAACAACTCGTTGAATTGATGCACGGCACTATCGGCGTAGATAGTCAATTGGGGGAAGGTTCGACGTTTTGGTTTACGGCTGAATTTGAGCGTTCCTCTGAAGTGCATCCGGCACATCCGCTTCATCCTATTGATTTGAGTCATGTCAAAGCATTGGTGATGGATGATCACGCTACCAATCGTCATTTAATTACGACCTTGCTCACGACTTGGGGTTGTGAGGTGGTTGAGGCGGCGACGGCGACTGCCGCGCTGGAGGCGCTGGCGCTGGCAGCAGCAGCCGGAACGCCGTTTCAAGTGGCGTTGCTGGACTTCAAAATGCCCGACGGTGACGTTTTACAGTTGGGACAACAGATCAAACAGACGGCGGCGTGGGGTGCGCCGAAGTTGATTTTATTGGCATCGCTGGTGCAGCGCAGCGCGGCAATTCATGCCGAAGAAGCGGGTTTTGATGGCTATCTCACTAAACCGTTGCGCCAACATTTATTGCACGATTGTCTTGCGCAGGTATTGAAGCGCGATGCCAGTTTATCGAGCGCAATTGTGGTGCGCCATACACTCGCTGATGCCCGTCAGGTGCTGCATCATCCTATTGCGCAGCAGGTACATATTTTATTAGTGGAAGATAATCGCACCAATCAAATTGTCGCCCGCGAAATGTTAGAAAAACTTGGTTATGTGGGCATGGTTGAAATTGCCAATAATGGCGTTGAAGCGTTAATGCTGCTGGCGCGGCGTTCTTATGATTTAGTGTTAATGGACGGACGAATGCCGGAAATGGATGGCTTTGAAGCGGCGCAGCGGATTCGGCACGGCGAAGTTGGCGCGGCTAATCAATTGGTGCCAATTATTGCGATGACGGCGCTGGCAATGAAAGGCGACCGCCAACGCTGTTTAGATGCAGGAATGAATAGTTATTTATCAAAACCGGTGCAGCCGCTGGAATTAGCGCGAGCGGTTGCTGCGCATCTGCATCGCCCAATGCCGGCAGCAGTGATAATGCCCACTCCTCCCGCTGAAGATATGCAGATGGTTTTTAATGCGGCTGATTTATTAACGCGGATTGGCGAGCAGCGCATTGTGCAAACGGTGATTCGACAATCGTTAGAAGATATGCCAGTGCGTATTCAAGAATTGCAAGAGGCGGTCATAGTGGGTGATTTTGCTAAGGTGCAATTCAAAGCGCACAGCATTAAAGGATTGGCTGCTAATATCTCCGCTCCGCGCTTACGCGCATTAGCCGCACAAATAGAAATGGCAGAAGAATTCAGCGAGTTATTGCCATTAAGCGCCAGCTTAACGGCTGAATTTACCGAGTTAAAAACAGCGTTAGATGCGTGGTTATACTAATAACGCTCTAAAAATGCAGTTTCAGCGTCCACTTCCGTTTCTGCATAACGCGCACGAATATCAAGCACCGCCGGAATCACGCTTAAAAATCGCTCCACCAAGTGCGGATCAAAATGGCGTCCCGCTTCCGCACGAATCAATTGCAACGTATCGTCAATTGACCAGGCTTTTTTATATGGACGTTCAGAAGTCAAGGCATCAAACACATCAGCCAATGCTACGATCCGCCCGGTAATGGGAATAGCATTCCCGGCTAATCCGGCGGGATAACCGCTCCCATCCCATTTTTCGTGATGACTCAAAGCGATTTCCCGCGCCATGCGCAATAAATCAGAGGTATCGCCACTTAAAATATCGCCGCCAATGGTGGTATGCGTTTGCATAATCGTCCATTCATCCGGCGTTAATTTACCGGGCTTCAATAAAATCGCGTCGGGAATACCAATTTTGCCAATATCGTGCATCGGGCTGGCGTGTAACATGATTTCAGCATCATCTTCATTCCAACCCGGACATTGCGCCGCTAATAACGCCGACATGTGACTCATGCGCAAAATATGGCGACCTGTTTCATTATCGCGGTACTCCGCAGCGCGTCCTAAACGCTGCACGACTTGCAGGCGCGTTTCCCGAATTTCACGGGTGCGTTCATGCACTACCTGTTCTAATAAATCTTTTTGATCGTGCGCCATGCGTAATGCTAATTGCACTTCTAACATATTGCGCACTCGCGCCACCACTTCGGCGCGATCAAATGGTTTACCAATAAAATCGCGGGCACCAGCTTGTAACGCTCGCAACATATAATCGCGGCTGCTTTCCGCAGTTAATACTAAAATAGGCGGGGTACAGGGATCGTTATGCGCCATGATTTTCTCAATTAAATCAAAGCCGCTGAGATAAGGCATCCGAATATCAAGCAAAATCAAATCTGGAGGATTTTGGAGATACACTTCCATTACTTGGCGCGGATCATCTATTAACGTTAAATTGGTATATCCTTCAGCACGCAGCAAGCGATCCATTAAAATGAGATTAGCGCGTTCATCATCCACGACCAGAATGCGGGCAGCATCTTGGATTTTATACTGGTTGTTAATCACTACAGCTCCTCATCGTGGGGAAAAGTGAAATGCACAACGCATTGGCATTACACTTCAAGTGGCGCAGCGGGTAATTCAAGCCAGAAACTGCTGCCTTCATGTAAGACGCTAGTCACGCCAATTTGACCATTCATGGCTTCTACTAAGCGCCGACACGCTGCTAAACCAATTCCAATGCCTTCCACACGCGGATCATTTAGTTTTAAGCGCACAAAAGGCATAAATAATTCGCTAATTTGTCCGGGCGGAATACCTTGGCCGGTGTCTAACACCTGTAAACACACGCGAGGCGATGCGTCTGCTTTGGGTTGTGCTTTTAAGCCGGCGCGTCCTTCTGGACGATTATACAAAATGGCATTAGAGATGAGATTGATGATGACTTGTTTTAAGCGCCGCCGATCTGCCCATAATACTAATTCGGGGGTGATGTCGTGCCACAGTGTGACTTGGCGTGTTTGTGCTAATGGAGTCACGATGTCGAAGCATTCTGTAATTAAATCATCTAACGCTACTGATTCAAAATAAAGTTCAATTTTTCCCGCTTCTAAACTTGCTAAATCAAGAATTTCGTTAATCAGTTTTAATAACTTTTTGCCGCCGCGCAAAATTTCATTCACACTTTCTCGCTGCAAGTCGTTGAGCTGATTGTCGTATTCCAGCAATTGCGCAAAACCAAGAATGGCATTCATTGGGGTGCGCAATTCGTGGCTCATCTGCGATAAAAATTCTGATTTTGCATAATTCGCAATGTCGGCTGCTTCTTTAGCTGCTTCTAATTCGGCAGTGCGGGAATTGACTAATTCTTCTAAATGTAACCGATAGGCTTCCAGTTTTTGTGTGGTTTGCACGCGCTCAGTAATATCTTGAACGATGCCTAAACCACTGAGCGGTTGCCCATCATCTGTAAATTCAAATTCAGCGCGTTCTTCTACCCAACGAGTGGCGTTATTCACAATGATGCGGTGGGTGATTTGACAGGGTTTGCCCGCCAGCGCCTGATTCCACGCATCAATCACCATCGGGCAATCGCTAGGATGCAACCGCGATGTGAAGGTTTCTAGCGTGACCGGCGTGGCGGGTGGCAATCCAAAAATGCGATACAGCTCGCCCGAACAGGTGAGTTGTGTGGTGGTCATGTCGAGTCGCCAGTGTCCGGTTTGCGAGACGACCTGCGCCCGATTCAAGCAAATTTCGCTGCGCCGTAGCGCGTTGAGCAGCGCCAGCCGTTCTTGCGTGAGCATCACCATGCCAATTTGGTCTGCGACCTGACAGCCAAAGCGCACTTCATCTTCATGCCAGTGATAGATGCCGCTGACCTGCTCAAAACAGAGTGCGCCGCGCAATTGTCCAGCGGAAATGATGCCGCAGATGAGCAGGGCGGTGATGCCGAGCGGTTTGAGATAGGTGTCGATATAGGCGGCAGTGCGGGCATCGGTGAAGGCGTCGGCGGCGCTGATATAGCGGGCGCTATAAAGATGGCTGAATTCGCGGCGATAGGTCGCTTCTGCCAGCACCATGCCAGCGGTGTGGCGCGTGCTGGCGCATTCAAATAAATCGAGGCATTCGAGATCGGTGGTTGTGGTGTTGATTTGCCACACCGAGACGCGAGCAATTGCCAACGCGGTGCCCAAGCGCGCCGTTAAATCGGCAGCAAAACACTCCAATTCGCCATTGATTCCTGCTGGCGCGGTGGTGATTTCGCTCATCAATTGCGTGTGCAATTGCAGGCGAGCGGTGCGCACGAGATGGTCACGATCACGGGCATTTTGCGCGGTGACATCGCGCCACACGACTGAAATCAGGGTGCGGCCACGATGCTGAAGTGGGCGGAAAGTGATGGCAACGTCGCAAACAATGCCAGCTTTATTGCGGTGGCGGGTATCAAGCTGCGTCAGGGTGCCGGCGAGAATGGCGGCAAGGTTGGCGGTGATGTCAGCGCGAGAATGATCGGCCTGAATATCCGCAATTGATAATTGCGCGAATTCCTCGCGGCTATATCCCAAACCCAGATGCGCTGCGGAATTGAATTGAACAAAGCGTTGGCTCGTCGGATCAATTAACACAATTGCATCGGTGGTCTGGCTAAACATCGTTTCAACCAGCGTTTCTTGTTCCAATAACGCCGGGCGCGGATGGTTTGGAGGTTGTACTTCAGTCACAGTCATTCAACATTCTTGGTGACGTCGTTTTAATGCCAGCCATCGCGGGGAATAAATTCTTGATCTAATACCGGCACTGTACAGAGCGTGGTATCCAATGGAATTTCTACCACGCCAATATCATCATTTTGCTCCGTGTCGGCGCTGTGGGCATTCAGGGCGGCGACTAATGTTGGTAATACCGCTTCGCCAAATTGCCAGTGGCGCAACACGTCATAAAAACCAGCATTCACAAACATTTCACCCTGCGCGTTGGACGCTTCCAATAAACCATCAGTCATCATCAACAAACGGTCGCCGGAATGTAAACGAATTCGGCGCGGCGCTTCACAGGCTGGCAATTCGGGCAAAATCCCCAGCGGCAGCGCGTGTGCAGAGATTTCATGTAATCCATCAGCACGGCGCATCCACATACTTGGCATTCCGCCATTCCACCACCGCAATTCTTCGCCATCGCCGCTGAGTGAAACCAAACAGGCGGCCAAAAACCGATCTGCCGGTAAAATTTGATAGAGCTTGTGATTAATTTCGGCGAGCACTCGCGCATCATTGACGCCTTTGCGCGTCATGGCATGAAACGCATCGGCGACCGGCAAAGCACCAATTGCTGCCGCTAAACCGTGTCCGGTGAAATCACCCACCAACAGCCGCAGCCCGCCATCCGGCAAATGCTGCGTCAATACTAAATCGCCATTAAATACCGAAGCGGGACGCTGCATTCGGCACAACCGCTCCATCGCCACATTGCGATTCATTACCGCTCGGCTCAATAACCGTTCGGCGAGTTCCTGCTCCTCATGTTCCTGTTCCAATAACAGAGAGAGCGCCTGTTGTTTAGCGGCGACCGTGCGTTGTAAATCGCGCACCCGTTCCATCGCTAAAATCCGCGCTTTCAATACCATAAAACTGAACGGTTTAGAGAGAAAATCATCGCCGCCAGCTTGAATGCAGCGCATCAGCGATTGTTCTTCGGTCAGCGCCGTTAAAAAAATGACCGGCACGAAGGTTAAACCCGCCAGCGTTTTGATTTGGCGGGTGGCTTCAAAACCATCAATTCCCGACATCATCACGTCCATAAACACGATATCGGGTCGCCGCTGCGCAAACAGTTCCACCGCCTGTTCACCGTCTTCGGCTTCGATGGTGTGAAATCCCTCGTTGCCCAGCATCAGCGATAAAAAACGGCGATTGCTTGGTTCGTCATCCACCACCAGTGCGCACCCGCGTGTTCCGCTCGCCGCTGCGGAAGTAGCTGGTACTGAGTTTGGGTTAGCAGAACTGTTGGGATTAGACATGGCGTTGCTGTTTAGTCGAGTTGGAAGAGCTTTTCAAAATTGGCAATTTTCAACACGCGCCGCACATCTTCACTACAGCCGGTGATGGTTACTCGCGTTGCATCGCCGCCGGCGTAATCGCGCAGCAGCAGCAACATTCCCAGCGCGGAGCTGTCGAGATAAGACGCGCCGGATAAATCCACCACGAACTTCATTTGTTTCGCGTCCACTTCCCGATAGGCATCACGAAATGCCTTATGTTGGGCAAAATCAAAACGGCCATCAATGGCAATTGTGACTTGAGATTTTTGTTCATCAACGCGCCGCATCACACTCATCAGTCGTTCCTATTTTTTATTGAATTATTTGTTAAAACGTTGTCGGTTGTCGATTTTCAGTGAATGAGTATACAGTGATTTTTTTCAATAAAACAGTTGATAAAAACGCATACGGTTTTTAATAGCTGACAACTGATAACTGATAACGCATTCACGATAACGGCGTCACCGGACGACGCTGGCGCGGTGCCAATGCCGCCGCATAAAGCGCGGCCGCGATTTCCGCAATTGGCAACACCACCGTCGCCGCTCCTCGCTTCACCGCTTCGCCCGGCATCCCCCACACCACGCTCGTCATCTCATCTTGGGCAACCGTGTGTACCCCAAGATCATACAGTTCCTTCAGACCTTGGGCACCATCTGCGCCCATTCCGGTCAGCAAACCCGCGCAGGCATTGATACCTGCCGCCAGCGCCACCGAGCGAAATAACACATCCACGCTGGGGCGATGGCGATTGACCGGATCAGCATCGCTGAGATGGCACACATAATGTGCGCCATCCCGCGCCAGCACTAAATGACGATTCCCCGGCGCGATATACGCATGACCCAGCATCACCCGATCACCATTCGCCGCTTCTTTCACTACCAAACCCGTTTGCCGATTCATGCGCTCCGCAAAAGCGGCACTAAACCCCGGCGGAATGTGCTGCGCAATCACCACGCCCGGCGTATCCGGCGGCAAACGCAGCAACACTTCTTTAATCGCCTCCGTGCCGCCCGTTGACGCCCCCAACGCAATCACCCGATCTGTCGTGCGCAGCTTGGACTGCGCCAAACGCGGCAGCGGCGCCGCCTGTTGCGGCGTTACCACCAACGGCACAACGCGCACCTGCGCTGCCATGCGGATTTTTTCCGCCAACTCACCAGCGTAGTTTTGCAACGTCGTCGCCACCCCCAACTCCGGCTTGCACACAAAATCCACCGCCCCGAGCGCCAGCGCCTGCAACGTCACCTCCGCGCCGCGAGCAGTCAGCGACGACACCATCACCACCGGCAGCGGACGCAAACGCATCAAATTGCGCAAAAACGTCAGCCCATCCATGCGCGGCATCTCCACATCCAGCGTCACCACATCAGGATTCAGCGCCTTGATTTGATCGCGGGCAATGTACGGATCGGCAGCAACCCCAACCACCTCAATGTCCGGTGCCGCCGTCAACATCGCCGTCAACATCTGCCGCACCAGCGCCGAATCATCGACGATTAAAACTCGAATTGGTCGCGTCACACCCACCTCAATTGCATTGTGTGCTGCACACATGCAGATTAAAAAAGTTCAATCTCACCTTCATGCATTGATTTTTGACTGACCGGACGATGCGCCGCCGCAATTAATTGTTCGCGCAACTGCAATAACCGTTGCCGCGCCTGCGCAATATCTTCAGGTGTACGCGCTTGTCCGAGCGGAATTTGGCGCAATTCCGCAACAAAGCGATCCATAAAATCAATCCGCATTTCCGCCTGTCCTAACACTTGGCGCGTAATATCTTCAAACTGCAATAATCGAATCGCCGCCCCCACATTTTTTTGATTGCGTTCCACCACCACCGTTAATTCATCTAAACCTTCCGCCACCATTTTATTGACACTTTGCACCCGATAAATCATGTCATCCATCGCACCTTTCGCAGTAATGGACGCATTCATATCTTGTGACGCCATCTTGCCCACGATATTACGGGTTTCCGCAAACACATCTTGCGCTTGTTGAATTTGATTGCGAATTTGATCGTTAAATTCCGCCGCATCCTGCGATAACTTACGCACCTCCTGCGCCACCACCGCAAAACCCCGTCCCGCTTCACCCGCCCGCGCCGCCTCAATTGCCGCATTTAAGGCTAATAAATTCGTTTGCCGCGCAATCCGTTTCGCACTTTCTAAACGATTAAAAATATCACTCATCTGTGCCGAAAGATCATCAATTTGATGCGCCACGCGGACACTGTGCATTCCCATTTCAATCAAACGACTGATATTTTCAGATAACAATTGGCTGTTAGAATCAAGAAATGCGTTGACATCAATAAAAGTATGATCTTTACCATCATGGCTATCATCATGCGATACCAACCGCAACACTAGCGCATGTTGCTGTTGGGATTCATCCGATAAACCCGCAAAGCTATGCTGTAAATCATTCGCAGCATGTTTAATTAAATCAGTTGCCTGCTGCACTAATTCGCGCAATTCCAACATCTGCGGCCCAATCAATTGATCGGTTTCGACCACCAATTCCCACAATTCCCGCTCGGCAAGGCGCGGCGAATTGTTGGATATAAAGGGCTGCTGTGCAACTGTATCTGCTGCGTTATTTGGTTGCTGTAACCACAAACTGAGCGCCCACGCCCCGCTCAATAGCAACACCAGCACCCACGCAGGCAGCAGCGTTGGCAGCAAGAGTGTTTGTAATACTGCCAGCATTCCAATCAACAACAGCAGCCAATATGGTTTTAATTGTTCGATCATTGACACTTTGCCTCTTATTCATCTCGATATAACAGCACTCATCCGACACTTTTTAAGAAAATAATTCAACGTCACCTTCAACCTTTGCTTGGCGCAGGGTTTCGCTATAACTCAATTCTCGCTCAATGATGGTGTCGTTATGTAAGGCGCGTAGTTTTTTTACCAGCACTCGTCCGCTGTTAGCAAAAAAATATACTTTACGCGGATAATTGCCGAGCAAATCTTTCGCAATCACCGGAATGCCTTCTGTATTTAAGTAGGACAACACAAAAGCAGCGTTGCGTTCACCCACGATATGATTTTTGAAACCCGGCAATACATTGCCAGCACCAAACACCTTCGCTTCTAAATTTGCCCGCCGCGCCCCCAGTTTCAGCAACTGGTTAATTAAAATCTCCATCGCATAATCACCATAACGCATGGAACGGCTCAAGCGACTGTCATCTTCACGGCGATCATCAGGCAGCATAAAATGATTGATGCCACCAATCCCGCTGACGGAATCGCGCAAACATGCTGCCACACAGGAACCTAATACTGTCACCATCAACAAATCACGGGCGGAAACGTAATACTCGCCCGGTAAAATTTTGACCGCATCCGTATCGAATTGGCGATCAAAATACAGCGTTGGAGCTAATACTTCTTCAAAGCGCGGTTGGATTTGTGACATACGCCCCAGCGTCCTAAATGTTTATGCGTGACAATTCAACAGCACCTGCTAGTCGCATTGCGCAAAGGCATCCACAATTAGCGCGTCTGCGGTACATACACGGTTTTTTCCTGCAACCGAAATAGCGTTGCTAAATGCGTCATACTTTCAGAATGACCGATAAATAAACGCCCTTCAGGATGCAGCAGCGGATGAAACCGAGCGACCAATTTGGTTTGCGTTTTTTTATCGAAATAAATTAACACATTGCGACAAAAAATCGCTTCAAACTGCGCATGCAACGGCCATTGTTCCGCCAGTAAATTCAACGGTCGAAACGTTACCAACGCCCGCACTTCCGGGCGCACCCGCACCATGCCCTCTCGCGTTCCGGTGCCGCGTTGAAAAAAGCGTTTTAACTGCATTTGCGACAATTTAGCGACCCGTTCCAGCGGATAAACGCCCTCGGCGGCTTGGCGCAGCACGTTGGTGTCCAAATCAGTCGCCAAAATCCGCACCGGCGGCGTCCACGAATCCAGCGCATCAATCACCGTCATCGCCATCGAATACGGCTCCTCACCAGTGGAGCAGGCCGCCGACCACAGCCGCAGCGGGCTGCGCCCGGCGCGGCGGGCACTGCGAACCTGTTCAGCCAGCACGGGAAAATGATGCGCTTCGCGGAAAAAAGCAGTGAGATTCGTCGTCAGCGAATTGGTAAATTGCTGCCATTCGTCGGAATCGTGCGCCAAATAAGCAAGATATTCATCAAAAGTCGCCAGTCCGGTCGCTCGCAAACGCCGCGCAATCCGGCTGTAAACCATGTCAGTTTTATTGGCGTTGAGCGCAATTCCTGCGTGCTCATAAATCAGCCCGCGAATGCGCTCAAAATCTTGCGCCGTAAACTGAAACTCACGCTCAAAATTCGGACCAGTCATCATCATCGGCAGGTTTCACAGAGCGCGGAATGGATTTAGCAACCTTGACCGGAGCCAAGCTCGTCGCCGGTCGTTTGGGCGCACTACTTGGACGCACTGCCGCCGCTCGCGCCGGAGCGCCGCGCCCGTCCTGACCCGTTTTGAACACCGCCACGATGCGATTCAACTCGCGGGCTTGATCCGCCAACGCCTCCGCTGCCGCCGCCGCCTGCTCCACCAACGCCGCATTTTGTTGCGTCACATCATCCATCTGCAAAATGGCCTGATTGACCTGCCCAATGCCGGTGGATTGCTCCAACGATGCCGCTGAAATTTCCGCCACCAAATCAGTAACACGCTGAATTGAAAGCACAATATCCTGCATCCGCTGCCCAGTTTCATTCACCTGAATCGTGCCGGCGTCCACCTTCGCCACGCTGTCACCGATCATGGTTTTGATTTCCTTGGCCGCATTTGCCGAGCGCTGCGCGAGATTGCGCACCTCGGCCGCCACCACCGCAAAACCGCGTCCCTGCTCACCAGCGCGGGCAGCTTCCACCGCCGCATTGAGCGCCAAAATATTGGTTTGAAACGCAATTCCGTCGATCACGCTGAGAATATCTGCGATTTTTTTGCTGGAATCCGCAATCGCCGTCATCGTTTCCACCGACGCCCCGACCCGCTCGCCGCCCTTCGCCGCCACTTCCGACGCCGCAATCGCCAATTGATTCGCCTGCCGCGCATTATCCGCGTTTTGTTTGACGGTACTGGTTAATTGCTCCATTGAACTGGCGGTTTCTTCTAATGAACTCGCCTGTTCTTCCGTGCGCTGACTTAAATCCTGATTGCCGGTTGCAATTTCACTGGATGCCGTAGAAATCGTTTCAACTGCTTCTCGAATTTGAAACACTAAACTTTTCAAATTCATCACCGTTCCATTCACCGCCGTGATTGTTTCTCCAAACAAACCCGGATACTCTTTGGTAATTGTTTGCGTCAAATCACTATTTGCCAACGCTTTCGCCACCCGCATCACATCGTTTAATCCTACCTCGGTAGTATCAGACAATTGATTGAGCAGTTGCGCAATATCGAGCGCAAAGCCTTTTTTCCCCTTCAGCTCTAATTTAGAACTGAAATCACCACGATTTGCCGCATCAACGATGCCGCGAATCTCATTCACAATTTTGGTCAACGCAGTGACCGTACCATTGACACCCACTTTCGTCTCATTAAACACGCCCGCGCAATCGCTGGTGATGGTTTGTGAGAGATCGCCCACTGCCAGCGCATTGGCAACTCGCGTGACATTTTTTAGCCCGATGTCAGTCGTATCAACCAGTTGATTTAAACTGGTGCAAATATCCTTACCAAAGCCTTTTTTATCCGCGATGTTCAAGCGTTGACTGAAATTGCCTTGATTGGCAGCGTGTACAATGAGAGTGATTTCATTGACCAACTGCTTTAATTCTTCTTGCATCGTTTTTAACGATACCAATAAGCTGCTGGTATCGTTTGGTTTCACCACCAGCGTATGCGATAAATCACCCGCTGCCACTGCCTGCACCATTGCTGCTGTATAATCCGGTTCGCCGCCAAGTTGACGCATGAGCGAACGAATAATCCAAAAGGCGGTCGCGGCACCTAAAAGCACTGCCAACACTGACAGTAAAATAATAATTTGTTCCGCAAGATTGGTATTTTCTGCCGCCGCAACACCAGATGTATTGACCAACTCTTCCTGATAATTGACCAAATTATCCAGCGCATCTAAAAACGCTTTCTGCAAAACAATTGACTCATTCAACAGCACTACTTTGGCTTCAGCGCGTTGACCATTTTTGACCAGTTCAATAAAGCGATCACGCACAGCTACAAAGGGATCACGGGCAGCTTTAAGCGCCGTCATCAATTGAATACCGTCTGGAGTGCTAATGGCGCGTTTGAGTTTGTCCACATTGTCGAGAATTTCGGCATTGATGACGGGAATAGTATCCACTTTTCGCACCGCCTCAGCCTGATCTTCAACTAACAATGCGGTGCGCATGATGCGCGTGACTTCATTAACGCGATCAATAATGTTGTGTGTCCACGACAACTTAGGCAGCCGATCATTGACAATCATATCTAAATCTTGATTAACGGAGTGCATACTTGCCCAACCAATGCTTGAGATGATAATTAACAACGTTAATACCATCCCAAAGCCAATACTCAATCGTAACCCAACGGTTAATTTACCCATTTTGACGCATTCTCCTGTAAAGTTAGCAGTGATCTGATGTTGTTATTATTTTGTAGTTATGCGTTTTCAAGTCGTGCCGGCTCAACCAAACCCATTTCGCTGCTGGTAATGAGTTTTTCAATATCCACCATAATCACCATGCGCTGTTCCAAAGTGGTTAAACCATCAATGTATGCTGTATCCATTAACGCGCCAAACTCAGGCGCGGGACGGATTTGCGAACGTTTTAAGGCAATGACATCTGATACTCCATCAACCACGATTCCTACCACCCGTTCGGCGACGTTGAGAATAATCACCACCGTAAACTCGTTGTATTCTACTTGCCCAAGATTGAATTTTAGGCGCATATCGAGAATCGGCACGATGATGCCGCGCATGTTAATCACACCTTTAATAAAGCTGGGCGCGTTCGCAATGCGCGTCACGGCATCATAACCGCGAATTTCCTGCACCTTCAAAATATCAATTCCATATTCTTCATCACCTAAAGTAAAGGTGAGATATTCTTTTGTCACCTCGGTAGTGGTGACAGTGCGCTCGGCGCGATCATAATTCATCAAAATTGCCTCTTGTTAATAATAGAGCTGTTGGTTTTATTCAACGCGGCGATTGAGACGCGCCAGCGCATCAACATCTAAAATCAATGCCACACGACCATCACCCATAATGGTTGCGCCGGAGATGCCTTCCACTTTGCGATAATTGGTTTCTAAACTTTTAATCACCACTTGGTGTTGGGCGACTAATTCGTCAATCAATAACGCAATGCGCCCTTCTGTGGTATCGACGACCACTAAAATGCCATCTTCATCGCGCACTGGCGGCGCATCTAGCGCAAACACTTCGCGCAAAATCACCAGCGGTAAATAATCGCCATTCACTCGCGCCAGCCGTCCTTTACCGGCAACCGTCATAAATTGATCGCGGGTGGGTTGAATGGATTCTTGAATCGCAGTTAATGGCAAAATAAACATTTCATTGCCCATTCGCACCGATAATCCATCCAAAATGGCCAGCGTTAAGGGCAAACGAATTGTAATGCGGGTGCCGTGTCCCGGTTCAGAATCAATATCGACGCGCCCATTCATTGCTTCGATATTGCGCCGCACCACATCCATGCCGACGCCGCGCCCAGAAATATCAGTGACCTTGTCGGCAGTGGAAAATCCAGCATGAAAAATCAATTGCCAAACGTCTTTGTCAGCCGGATTGTCCGGCAGCGCAATTCCTTGCTGCGCCGCTTTAGCCAGCAATTTCTCCCGATTCAAACCCGCGCCGTCGTCGCGCACTTCGACCACCACGCTGCCGCCCTGATGACTCGCCCGCAGCGTGATTTCGCCCATTTCCGGCTTGCCGCTCGCCACGCGCTGCTCCGGCTGTTCAATTCCGTGATCAATGCTGTTGCGCACCAGATGGTTGAGCGGATCGGCGAGGCGTTCAATCAAGCCTTTATCCAATTCGGTATCTTCGCCGAGCAATTTCAACGTCACCTGCTTGCCCAGCTTGGCGGCAGTGTCGCGCACCACGCGGGGAAAACGGTTAAACACAAAACTGATCGGCAGCATCCGAATCGACATCACCGCCTGCTGCAAATCGCGGGAATTGCGCTCTAAATTCGCCAGCCCATCAAAAATCTGCTCATGCGCCAGCGGTTCCAAGCCCGACGCCGACTCCGCCAGCATCGCGTGCGTGATCACCAGCTCGCCGACCAGATTGATGAGTTGATCGACCTTTTCGACGCTGACCCGAATTGAGGTGTCGGCGGGCGCAGCGCGTTTCGCATCCGCTGCGGTCGCTGCCGGACGCACCGGCGCTGGCGCAACGGGCGGGGCAGCAGCCGGCACTGCATCGGTTGGTACGAGCGGCTGGCGGCGCTCAAAAAAGCCATAACCTTGCGCGTTTTCTGTGCGTTCCTGCTGCGCTATGGCTGCGACCGTTGCCATGCCGGGGCTGCCGCCAAATAAGCCGTAGCCGTGATGCTCTTGGTCTGACACCTGCTCGCTGCCCGGTGCGCCAGCAAAAAAGCCAAAGCCAGCCGCATCTTCTTCCGCATCTGCCGCGTGCTGCGCTAAATACGCAGTGCCGGGCGCGTCGGCAAAAAAGCCAAATCCCGCTTCATCTTCAAGCACTTGCTTGAGATGGTCGCTGCCCGGCGCGTCAGTAAAAAAGCCGAAGCCGGGATCTTCTTGCGCCGTCTGGTGCGCCGACGGATGCAGCGCACCATCATCAAAACTGATCGTTAAACAGGCCGGATCGCAGACAAAGGCGAAGGTTTCGATGATGGCTTCTTGCCCGGCGTTGGTGGTCAAGCGCCACACGCACAGCTCGGCATCATCCGCGCTCAACCAATCGACCTGCCCTAATTCCGCCAGCACGTCGCGCAGCGCAGCAAGATCTGCGCCGGGTTGAAAGTCGATGGCATCGGCGCGAAAGCTGATGTGCCAGCGCACTGAGGGGGGCGGCGTGTGTACCTGTGGCGCGAGCGCAAAACGATGATTGGCTGGCGGCGTGGGAGCCAGTGTGGAGAGTTGCTCAAGATGAGCGCACACCTCGGCGATGCGATCATCTGCGTATTCGCGCCCTTCTTGGTGCGCCGCCAACTGCGCTTTCAACACATCGCCAGCGCGGAGAAAGGTGTCCACCATTTCTATCGTTGGCTGCAATTCCTGTTTGCGCAAACAATCAAGCAGGGTTTCCAAAACATGCGTCACCTCCGCCATGTCATTAAACCCGAAGGTGCCCGCGCCGCCTTTAATTGAATGCGCAGCACGAAAAATGGCGTTCAGCGTTTCCAAATCAGGGGCGCTGACATCCAATTCCAACAGCAAATCTTCCATCGCCGCGAGGTGTTCACCGGCCTCGTCAAAAAAGACCTGATAAAAGCGCGTCATATCAATGGTCATAAACCCTGCCTCCGTTGCGTGCTGGCGATTAACCGATGACCTTGCGCACCACTTCCAACAATTTTTGTGGATCAAACGGCTTGACCAGCCAGCCGGTTGCGCCCGCTGCCCGCCCCTGACTTTTCATGCCATCGCTTGATTCAGTCGTCAGCATCAAAATGGGCACCGAAGCGTATTGCGGCAAACTGCGTAATTGCTTAATCAACGTCAGTCCATCCATGCGCGGCATATTTTGATCCGTAAAAATCAAATCAAAGCGTCCAGATTTCGCTTTATCAAGACCATCTTGTCCATCGACCGCCTCAACCACCGCATAACCGGCATCTTTCAAAGTAAAGGTCACCATTTGGCGAATGGAGGCGGAATCATCCACAGTCAGAATTGTTTTAGCCATTACAATTTCCTTAAACATCATATTGAAGTGAAATGACACAATTGCGTAAAACGTGCTATTCAATCGTGCCGGGAGTGTGCATTGAGCAGTTATTGATAACCACACCAAGCTCGGGCACACTTTAACGCGCTTTTCTATTTATTAACCAGACATGGCGCACATCTCATCGCAAAGGCGCGGGCGTGGTGTGCGAAAATCGCGCCGCTCGTGCTGATGTCTTTTGTGCTGCTCCGAGGTTTATCTGATTATGCCGTCACCGGCTCTGCATTCTCCGCTCACTCCACCTCTTCCCACCCGCGCTGGCGAACGTCTGCTGTGGGGACAACTCACCGCTGCCAGCGCCGCGCTCGCCATTGCCAACGCAGCGCGTCTCCAGCCGGGCTTGGTGCTGGCGCTGGTGGCGGATGCGCAGGCAGCAGCGATGTTGCGCCACGAACTGCGCTTTTTTCTGGCTGCAACTCCGGTGCCGCTGCTGACTTTCCCGGATTGGGAAACGCTGCCTTATGACGTGTTTTCACCCCTGCCGGAGCTGGTGTCAGAGCGGCTGTTGACGTTGTATCGGCTGCCAGAATTAACGCAAGGCGTGTTGATTGTGCCAGTGGCGACGCTGCTGCAACGGCTGCCGCCGCGTGACTATGTCGAGAGTCAGGCATTGGTGTTAAAGGTCGGTGATCGGTTTGCGCTGGAGACGACGCGCCAGCGGCTGGAGCGCAGCGGCTATTCCTGCGTGTCGCAAGTGCTCACGCACGGAGAATTTGCGGTGCGCGGGGCGTTGCTAGATGTGTTTCCGATGGGCAGTGACGCGCCGCTGCGGATTGATTTATTTGACTGTGAAATCGACAGCATCCGCACCTTTGACCCGGAAACGCAGCGGTCACAAGCGCAATTGGAGCAGGTGCGGCTGTTGCCAGCGCGGGAGTTTCCGCTGACGGAGGAGGCGCTGGCGGGATTTCGGCAGCGGTACCGCGCCAGCTTTGAGGGCGATCCGCAAACCAGTTTGATCTACCGCGAGGTGTCGGCGGGGAATACGCCGAACGGTTTGGAGTATTACCTGCCGCTGTTTTTTGAGCAGACGGCGACGCTGTTTGATTATTTGCCAGCGGGCACGGTGGTGCTGGAACCGGCGGATGGACGCGAGACGGCGGCTGGTTTTTTTGCGGGAGTGCAGCAGCGTTATGAACAGCGCCGTTATGACCGCGAGCGCCCGTTGTTGCCGCCCGCGCAGTTGTATCTCACGCCAGACGAATTGGCGGCGGCGCTCAATCGCTGCGCGGGCGTGCAATATCAAGCAGACGCGGTGACGGAACGGCGCAAGGGTTATGCCGCAATTCACAATTTTGCGACTGCCGCACTGCCGCCGTTGGCGATTGATGCCCGCACAGCGCAGCCGGCGCAGGCATTGCTGGCGTTTATGGCTGGCGCGGGGCAGCGAACGTTATTTGTGGCGGAAAGTGCGGGACGGCGCGAGGTGCTCGCCGAGCAGTTGGCGCATTTTGGGATTCGCCCGACGCTGGTGGCGGATTGGCAGACGTTTGTCAGCGGCGAGCTGGCGCTGGCGTTGACGGTTGCGCCGTTGGAGCGGGGGTTGTTGTTGACTCCGCACTGCCGCGCCGAAGAACGGCTTTTATCGTTGCCGTTTGCAGAAGAGAGTTTCCAAGCTCCGCCCGTTGCAACCGGAGTGAGCGAGATGTTTGGCATCGCGCTCATCACGGAAACGCAGTTGTATGGCGAGCGGGTGCGGCAGGAACGGCGGCGCAGTCGTGAGCGCGATAATGACGCCATCGTCCGCAATCTCACGGAATTGAGCGTGGGAGCGCCGGTGGTGCATGAACAGCACGGCATCGGGCGCTATCTCGGTTTGCAAACGCTGACCGTCGGCGACGGCCTGACCACCGAATTTCTCACGCTCGAATACGCCAATCACGACAAACTTTATGTGCCGGTCAGCGCGTTGCATCTGATTTCGCGCTACACCGGTGCCGCGCCAGACCACGCGCCGCTGCATCGGCTCGGCAGCGATCAGTGGGACAAAATTAAACGCAAAGCTGCGCGTAAAATTCACGATGTTGCCGCTGAATTGCTCGATATTCACGCTCGCCGCGCCATTCGCAGCGGGGTTGCTTGTCCCGACGGGGGGGCGGATTACGCGACCTTTGCCGCCGCATTTCCTTTTGAAGAAACGCCCGATCAGCAACGCGCCATTGATGCCGTGCTGGCGGATATGGCGACCGCAAAACCGATGGATCGCGTGGTGTGTGGCGATGTCGGTTTTGGCAAAACTGAGGTCGCGATGCGAGCGGCGTTTATGGCGGTCAACGGCGGTCGCCAAGTGGTCGTGTTGGTGCCGACGACGCTGCTGGCGCAGCAGCATTTTGAGAATTTTTCCGACCGCTTTGCGGATTGGCCGGTGCGGGTGGACAGCCTGTCGCGGTTTCGCACCGCCAAAGAACAGCAGCGGATTTTGGACGGGCTGGCGGCTGGCACGCTCGACATCGTCGTCGGCACCCACAAATTGCTCCAGCCCGGAATGCGCTTCAAAAACTTAGGGTTAGCGATTATTGATGAGGAACATCGGTTCGGCGTGCGCCACAAAGAACAGCTCAAAAATCTGCGGGCAGAAGTGGATATTTTGACGCTGACGGCGACGCCAATTCCGCGCACGTTGAATATGTCGCTGGCGGGTTTGCGCGATTTATCCATTATTGCCACGCCGCCGGTTGCACGACATCCCATTAAAACCTTTGTGAATGCGTGGCACGATGGTTTATTACAAGAAGCGGTGTTGCGTGAATTAAAACGTGGTGGGCAGGTGTACTTTTTACACAATGAAGTGCAAACGATTGAAAACCAAGCGCAGAGGTTAAAAGATTTAATTCCAGAAGCGCGAGTACAGGTTGCACATGGGCAAATGCGCGAGCGTGATTTAGAGCGCGTAATGCGCGATTTTTATCATCAACGCTTTAATTTACTCGTCTGCACCACCATTATTGAAAGCGGCATTGACGTGCCGAGCGCCAATACGATTATTATCAATCGCGCCGATAAATTAGGGCTGGCACAATTGCACCAATTGCGCGGGCGCGTTGGTCGCTCGCATCATCGCGCTTATGCGTATTTAATCACGCCACCGCCCACGCTAATGACTGCCGATGCAAAAAAACGCTTAGATGCGATTGCAGCAATGGAAGATTTGGGCGCAGGGTTCACTTTAGCGACGCATGATTTAGAAATTCGTGGCGCGGGTGAATTGCTTGGCGATGAACAATCTGGGCAAATTACTGAAATTGGTTTCACGTTGTATATGGACATGCTGGAGCGGGCAGTGAATGCGTTAAAAGCAGGACGCGCCCCAGAATTAGATCGCCCGCTCGATCACGGGACGGAAATTGATTTGGGGGTTTCGGCATTATTGCCGAGTGATTATTTACCGGATGTACAAGCGCGGCTGGTGTTATACAAACGCATTGCCAGCGCGAGTGATGATGCAGCATTGCGGGAGTTGCGCGTGGAAATGATTGATCGGTTTGGGTTATTGCCAGAACCAACCAAACGCTTATTAGAAATCACAGCATTAAAACTCCGCGCCCAACCGCTGGGAATTCGCAAAATTGAAGTGGGCGCAGCAAGTGGGCGCATTATTTTTAATGAGCAGCCAACGCTTGATCCGCTGAATCTCATTCGCTTGGTGCAAGCTAAACCCAAGGAATTCAAATTGGATGGCACTGATAAACTGAAGTTCTTTTGCGAGATGCCGGAAGCGGCGCAGCGGTTGCAACAGGTGATGATGATTTTAGAACGATTGGCGGGGTGAGGTGGTGCTTGATAAATTGCACTGTGTCAGTGTGAAATGCCGCAGCGCAATGGGCAATAAAAAAAGCCAGCATAACGCTGGCTTTTTTCATTCACATCATGCCAGCGGTTAATAACCGCCTTTGCGCATCACCGCCGGCAAACCGGCAATTTTCGTACCCTGTTTGGTGGGAGCCAGCGGGAATAAAGTATACAAATCCTTGCTAGTTGGTTTGGTGCCCCACAGCTTGCCCATATCCTTGAGCACCGCCCGTTCCATTGGCTGATTCTGACCGTTATCAATGTATTCACTGCGCAGATACTTAATCACATCCCAATGTGTCTCGGTCAGTTCAATGTTTTCAATCGCAGCCAAAGCGCGAGCGACATCTTCATCCCAATCTGCGTAATTCTCTAAATATCCAGCCGCCGTTGTGGCAATGGTTTTCCCGTTCACTTCAATAGCCATATCGTTCCTCGTTGTTGTTATCAGTTGCGCCCGCAATTGGGCAAGAGCACAGCACGTTAATTCTATAGTTCTGCTTGCAAAACGTCATCCACCGGGATTCACCGGATCAATCCCTTTATGCGGAATAAAAATACCGCAGCCAAGCAAACGGTGCGCACCGAGACCGTATTGTTGCAAGCGGATAGATTCCTCCGCCGTCAACGCCGCCAACAACAAGCTGCGCGTTTGAATTGAACCCTGCGGCGTGGCAAGCGCCATCGTTTTTCCGCACAGCGCCTTGCGCAACACGATGTCTAGGGCGGCAAGCTGCGTGGCCACGCCTTGCAAAAAGACTGATTCATCAATGAGATCGCTGGTGACATCGCAGATAACCACCTGCCGCGCAAACAAGGTCGCATCTTTGGTCAGCAGTTTGATTTTACCCGCACCGACGGTCAGCGGATGACCAGCGAGATCAAGCGTCACGCCGGGCAAGTGCTGCAACAACTCAGCCACTCGCGTTTTTGGTGTACGAATCATCAACTTAGTGCGACGCGACAACAGCAACTCGGTGTCGCTGCCATGCGCCGGGCGCTGCCACCCATTTTGCGAACCGGCACCGTGAATCGTATGCACCGCCAACTGCGGCTCACTGCCCAACCAAGGCAGCGCAGCGTGCAATGCCGTCGATAAAAAATAAGCGTGATCGACCGGAATACTTTTGCAATCAAGGGCAAACAGCAGATCAACGATGTCATCAGGAATCTGCACCGCGTCGGGATTTTTATCTTCCTGCCAAAACATGAGTTATCTCGCTGATGTGAAAAAATAAAGTAGTCAGTAACGTGCGTTAAGAATCGGCAGTGATTATAAAAAGCCGCGCATAAAAAAGACTGACACCTCATTAAAAAGGCAACCGCTCCTGCAATGCCTCCCGATTAAACCACCATTCATCCTGCACCAAAACATCGACCACATTACGCAACCGAATGAGAAACTTCTCCGGTTCTTTTAATTCCAAACGCTCCATCCACGCATCCAATGCGTCACGTCCATCAATACCACTATGTCGCCGCGCCACACTGCCGAGCAATTGCGTTGCAAAAAACATTAAATCTTCACGCTGCCGCCCTTGCGCTCGAATATCCGCCAAAAACAACGCAGTAGTCGCCGCGACCGCCGCGCCGTCTGCATTATCTGGCGTGTCATCAATCACATGACTGAGCAATTCAATCGTTAATTCTGGATCAATTGGACAGGTTACTGCCAACCAAATACCTTGACCAAGTGCTGCTAATGAAGCTGGCTGCTCGGCTTGAAATAATACATCACACACATCGGCTGCCAATTCAAATTGATCGCCAGCAATAAAGGTATCAAAAGCCGCTCGTCCCAGCGGCCAGGCTTCCACGCCGCGCTCCAAATTCACGAGGGTACGCGCCATTTGTAGTTGTAAATCAGCATGTTGCAACGGAGCAGCGTGCGTGTACTCAAGCTGCGCCATGTGTTCGCTGAGGGCTTGTAAATGCGCCTCCAACGCTGAGGCAGCAAGCACTGAATTCCCAACAGAATCAGCGGCTTGATCGACAAAATGGGCAGCAAAATGGTCAAGTTGGGTCATGGTGGCACGCTCGACAGTGGTGTTAACGGATGCGCCCACTAAATGCGGCCTCCAATTGATCTTCCCAATTGTCGGGCGTGTCGGGGTAGGGTGGTTTGACATCCATGCGGAAAAATCGCTCGCCGCTGCGGGCGACTTCTTGGATCAACGGGAACAGTTCGTGAAAGCGTTCAAGTTCTTGATTGGCAATCAAAATATCGCTGAGTTTTAACATAACAATACATCCGCACTGATTGAAAAATCGCCGTTGGTCGTGTGACTGCTGTGACCAACGCCGGGCTGAACGGCGAGCGAAAAGATAACTGCGGCTGGTGCTGGTGAGTTTCAATCCTTGCGGTCTTCAGGTGTGGCGATGTGGCTATAATCAAATGCGGCGGATTTCAAGCAATTGCGTTTTTAGTCCTCATTGTCCTGTGCATTTCGGCGCGATTCGATTTCTGTTTTTAATAAAATAAAAAACGCGCATTTCAATGACATCATCATCACCATCACGCGGCATTGCTATTGAATTCAACTGACAACTGACAACTCAATTCAGACCTGCCCATACGCCTCGCGCCGCCCCAGCCACCGCGCAATCAACGGCGCGACCGCGTCAGGATGCTGCGCCAGCAGTTGGTCAGCCGTCCGTTGCGCGGCCGCAATCAACCCCTGATCGCGCAGCGGATCCGCTAATTGGAACTGCATCGCGCCAGCTTGACGAGTGCCCAACACCTCGCCCGCCCCGCGCAGCGCCAGATCGCGCTCGGCGATTTCAAACCCGCTGGCGGTGGCGCGAATCACGCCCAAACGCTCCGTCGCTACCTGCGACAGCGGCGCGTGATAGAGCAATACGCAGTGACTTTGAATCGCGCCGCGTCCGACCCGCCCGCGCAATTGGTGCAGTTGCGATAAACCCAGCCGTTCGGGATTTTCAATAATCATCAGGCTGGCGTTGGCGACATCCACGCCGACTTCAATCACCGTCGTCGCCACCAGCACCCGCACCGCGCCGCTGATAAACCCTGCCATCACCGCATCGCGCTCCGTGCTTTTCATCCGCCCGTGTACCAGCCCGACAGTCACTCCCGCCAATTGCGCGGTTAATTGCTGCGCCGTCTCCTCCGCCGCTTGGCTTTCGAGCAGCTCGGACTCCTCAATCAAGGTACACACCCAATAGGCTTGGCGTCCCTGCTGGCAAGCGTGATACACCCGCGCAATCACCTCCGCCCGCCGCGTATCTGGCACCGCCACCGTCGTGATCGGCGTCCGTCCGGGCGGCAACTCGTCGAGCACCGACAGCTCCAAATCGGCATACAGCGTCATCGCCAACGAGCGCGGAATTGGCGTCGCGGTCATCAATAATTGATGAACCGCATCGCCGGTTGCCGCACGTTTTTCCCGCAATTTCAACCGCTGCGCCACGCCAAACCGCTGCTGCTCGTCCACAACCACCAGCCCCAAGTTGTGAAACGTCACCTCATCTTGAAACAGCGCGTGCGTCCCAATCACGAGCTGCGCCGAACCATCCGCAATCGCGGCGAGCGCCAGCGCCCGTTCTTTACCTTTATGTCGCCCCGCCAACCACAGCGGCTGAATGCCCAACAGCGCCAGCCAAATACTCAAGCTGCGATGATGCTGTTCTGAGAGCAATTCAGTCGGAGCCATCAGCGCCACCTGATAGCCAGCTTCAATCGCCTGCACTGCCGCCAATGCTGCGACGATGGTTTTGCCGGAACCGACATCGCCCTGCAACAGTCGCCGCATCGGGCGCGGAGCTGCTAAATCGGCGCTGATTTCCGCCACCACGCGCTCTTGCGCCGCCGTCAATTGGAACGGCAACACCGCCCGCAACTGCGGACAAAGCTGACCTGCGCCGATGAGCTGCGGCGCCGTGTAGGTTTTTTGCAGCAGCCGCAAGCGCCGCAGGCTGACTTGATGCGCAGTCAATTCCTCAAATGCCAACCGCACAAAAGCCGGATGCCGCCGCTCCATCAACGCGCTGAGGCTGACTGATGCCGGTGGACGATGCAGCGTGATCAGCGCCTCGCGCAGACTCGGCAGCGCCAATCCGCTCAACACTTCAGCAGGCAAATAATCGATCAGCGGCAGCCGCACCAACCATGTCAATGCCTGCTCCATCAGGCTGCGCCACGTCAATTGTTGCAGCCCTTCGGTGGACGGATAAATCGGCGTCAACACCGCTTCTGCTGCCGCCTCATCCGCTGCCGCATCCGCCGCAAATTGCACTTCTGGATGCACCATTTCCAACGTCTGATAGCCCTGCCGCACCTCGCCATAACAGCGCACCCGCGTCCCGCTGGCGAAGGCGGCGACTTGCTGCGGCGAAAAATGAAAAAACCGCAGCAATAACCCGTGCCCAGTGCCGTCGGCTAACCAGACTTTTAACGACCGGCGCTGCCCCTCGGTGATCGCCGTATCCCGCACCGTGCCGACCGTCAACGCCTCATCGCCCACGATCAACTCCGCAAAACACAACAGCCGCGTGCGATCCTGATAACGCAGCGGCAGATGAAACAGCAAATCCTGCACCGTGCGGATGCCGAGCCGTTCCAGTCGCGCCGCCAACGTTGGCCCGACCCGTTTGAGCTGCGTGACGGGAAGATGCGCGAGAGAATCGCCGACCGGCGGCGCTGCGGGCGTGGTCATGTCAACCTCCCGCCTTGCGCCGCGCCCGAATCGCCTGCGCGAGCTGGTGAATCGCCATCGCGTAGTGGACGTTGTGGTTATAACGGGTGATGACGTAAAAATTGGTCAAGCCCAGCCAGTATTCATAACCACCAGCAGCATCGAGTTGCAGCAAGCTGACCTGTTGAGCGCCGCCGAGCGTGCTGCGCGGAGTGAGACCGCGCTTGGCGAGTTCCGCCACCTTGTGACGGCTATCAAAGCCAGTCTTCAACCCTTCCAAGCGGAAGCCAGACGGCGCATCTGCCCGCACCGCGACCAGCTCACCACTGCGCCAGCCGTGCGCTTTGAAATAGTTGGCGACGCTGCCAATCGCGTCAGTGGGATGCCACAGATCGCGGTGGCCATCGCCGCTGAGATCAACTGCGTAGCGATGAAAGCTCGACGGCATGAATTGTCCCAGCCCCATCGCGCCCGCAAACGAGCCTTGCGGTCGCGTCGGTTCGACCTGTTCATCGCGGGTCATCACCAGAAAAGCTGCCAGCTCGTCGGTGAAATAAGCGGCACGGCGCGGGTAATCAAATGCCAGCGTGGTGAGCGCGTCGAGAATGCGCGTTTTGCCGACAAAGCCGCCGAAGTGGGTTTCAACGCCGATGATGGCGATCACATATTCCGGCGGGACGCCGTAGCGACTGCTGGCGCGAGCGAGCGCGGCGGCGTGTTGCTCCCAAAACGCCGCACCTTTGTTGATCGTGTCCGCCGTGAGGAATTTCGCCCGATAGCGCGTCCACGCGCCATTGGGGCCGCTGCTCTTTTTGGGCGCTTGATGGTTCATCAAATTGATGACCGTTTGCTGGCGCTGCGCGGTCGACAAAATCGCGGCGGTGTCTGCCGGGGCAAAGCCGTGTTCGCTGCGCATCCGTTTGATAAATGGCTCAATTCCAGCAAAGCCGGCGAAATCACCGCTGACAGTCGCGTCAGCAGGCAATGATTCCTCGCGCACGGTGCGGGACGCGCAGCCAGCGAGAAAGAACAACACGAGGATGACGCTGAGAAACGACGCAGTACGCATGAATGAATTGCCTTAACCAAATTTGAAAAACTGCCGCGCTGCCGTCGTCAGCGATTCGCGGACGCCACGCGGATTCGTCAGCCGCTCGTTGAGCGTTTGGATGTAGCTCTCGCAGCCCTGCAACACTTCATCCAATTCTGCGCGGGTGGCGCGATTCCAACCGACCGGACGCCCCAGCCAAATGGTGCGCCAAAACCGCGTGTTGCGCTGAAAGACCGCCAGCACATTGCCCGGCGGTTGCCGCTGTTCAATCTGCTGGCGCAGACCCGGCAACACCGTCAGCAGCGCCAGATGCCGCGCTGCGAAATGTCCGCCGAGCAGCGCCAGCGCCAGCAGGATTTCAAATCCCACCACTCCGCCCTCGATTGATCTGAGCAACTCAAACCAAGGCGCGTGATAGGTCGCGTTTTGCCAATGCCCGGCGCTGATGCTCCAGCTCATCCAGCCGATGCCCAGCCCCAACAGCGCAACGGCGTCAATCAACACCGTGCGCGTGCGCCAGCGCCGCAGCGCGGTGGTCAGCAGCGGCAGCGCCAACTGCTCCACATCGGTGGCGCTTTTGCGCAAGGTGGCGATGATGCGATAAGCGCGTTCAATTTCAACGTGTTCCATGCGCTGATAAATCTCGCCGAGGTCTTCATCGCGCTTTTTTTCAAAGCGTTCGCGACGATGGTCGTCGGGAATTTGCGTCGGTGCCGCCGGGCTATAAATCGTGTAAAAGCGCCCCGCCGTCAGCCCCGCCTCGCCCATCGCCCGCAACCACGCCGCCACCACATCTTCGGGATTATCCTCATTGGCAGCGGAATCTAACTGATTGAGAATGTATAAAAATTTGCCAGAATCAGCGCGATTGATGGTGTTTTGCACCAGATGCTTGAGCGTGTCGCGCATCGCGCCGGGTTCAGGATGACGGGCATCAAACAACACCAGCACCAAATCCGACAGATCAATCATGTGCTTGCTGATGCGCAGCACCGCCGTGCGCTGGGCGTCAGCGTCAAAGCCGGGCGAGTCAATCAGAATTTTGCCGCGCAGCCGCTCGCTGCGACAGGTTTTGAGCTGCAAATAGGTGTCGATGCGGCCCCCTTCGCCATCGGCAACGCTGTCGATCTCTTGCGACATGCGATAGAACGGAAAACGCGGATCGGAATCGAGCGACACGCCGGGCAAGGAATGGCTAATCGGTTCGGGGCTGTACACAACCACAGTAAAGCGATCATCGACTGCTTGATTGCCAGTGCGTTGGAGTTTTTGCCCTAAATAATCGTTAATAAAGGTCGATTTGCCGGCAGAAAAGGTGCCCAGAATTGAAATCAATGGCCACCACGGAATCTGGGTGGCAAAAGATTGATTGGTTTCCAAAAGCCCAATGCGATAGGCGAGGTGATCGAGGACGCGAAAACTGTCCACCGTATTTAATAACACCGGGTTTTCTTGTCCCAAATGAATTTTTAATTCATTTAAGCGTTGTTCAATAGCATCAGACGATGAAGTCATGGTGTTGTGGTCTCAGGCTGGCGCTGTCCGTTGCGGAATTGAAAGTGTGGTATCAAGGCACGTTTTAAGTGTGGCGCTTTATTCGCGTAGGTGTCGTTAATAATTACAGTGGGCATCGCGGATTGTCCGACGCAATTGTTGATTTTAACCCTGCCTTTAATGGTTAAATGTTCAATCGTTAGTGTATCAAAACAACGTCCGCAACCGCTAAGTGCGCTTGCGCACAGAAGCGCGTTGTCCTGACAGCATAGATTTGCTCATTCCTGGTGGCATTCATTGCTCCGGCAGCGCGAGCGAAAATCCTTATGTACACCATTAGGGCAGATGGCACTTGATCATCTCTCATTCTTTCGATGTCCTGCTCGCCGAACTGATCGGATGGACGTGGGGCGCAGACGCTTTAGGGCTGGCGCTGCTGATCGGCTATCAGCTCACCATGAGCTGGCTCGCCCGCCGCCATCCTGAGCGCACCCACGAAGGTCGTTCCAAGCGGCTGCGGCGGGCGTGGATTGAAACGGTACGCAGCGGCGACAAGGACAATCTGGCGATCCAGACTCTGCGCAACTGGGTGATGTCCGCCACCATGTTTGCCTCAACCTGCATGTTGATTAGCTTGGGCATCATGGGCGTGACCTTCGGCGGGATTGATCTCGCCGATCTGTCGCAGGCGCTCAGTGCGGCACCGAGCAATCCAGATGTCGTGCGCGTCAAGCTGCTGCTGCTCGCCGCCCTGTTCTTCGGTGGCTTCATGTCCTTTCTGTTATCGCTGCGGTATTACAACCAAGGCGGTTTCGTCATCAATCTGCCGGACGCATTTTTCAACGGCTCCGCGCTTGATCCCATCGCCGCCACCCTCGACCGCGCCGGTCGTTATTACAACCAAGGCACTCGCGTCTTCATCTTGGCGGTGCCCGGCGTGCTGTGGTTAATCGGGCCAGATTGGTTTTTGGGCGGGGTGCTGATCGCCGTCCTCTTGCTCCATCGCTTCGATGTTCACGACGACCGGGCGCTGGCACCTGCGGCACCGGCAGTTTCCAGCGGGTTCAGCGTCAGGATGCCGCACGCGCTCGCGGTCGATGAAGTATTGCAAACGCTGCGCAGCCAACGCGACGGTCTTTCCACTGACGAGGCAGCCCAGCGCCTCGCGCTCGTCGGTTCCAATCAACTTCCCAGTCCGGTGCGAGCCGGCCCGCTCAGACGTTTCCTCAAACATTTCAACGATAGCCTGATCTATATCCTGCTCGCTGGCGCGGTAGCAACGGCGCTGCTGGAGCATTGGGTTGATACCGGGGTGATTCTGGCGGTGACGGTCATCAATGCCATCATCGGCTTCATCCAAGAAGGCAAGGCTGAACAGGCGCTGGCGGGTATCCGCAAGCTGCTTGCGCCAAGTGCCCATTGCCGGCGCGATGGTCAGTGGACGGAAATCGACTCGGCCACGCTGGTGCCGGGCGATTTGGTGCGGCTACGCGCCGGCGACCGCGTCCCCGCTGATCTGCGGTTGTGCGAGGCGGCGAGTTTGCGCATTGACGAATCCGCGTTGACCGGGGAGTCGGTGCCCGCCGATAAGGGAATTAACCCGGTGCATCAGACGGCGGGGATCGGCGACCGGCGGGGGATGGCTTACTCCGGCACTCTCGTCGCTGGCGGCGCGGGGCTGGGAGTCGTCACGGGCACCGGCTCGACCACCGAGCTGGGGCGCATCGGTCGCATGATCGCGGAAGTGGAGACGCTGGCAACTCCGCTGACTCGGCAGATGGCCGCTTTTGGGCGGTTGCTCTCCTTCGTGATTCTCGCCCTAGCAGCGGTGATGTTTCTGATCGGCTGGCAACTGCACGATTTCCCGCTGGGCGAGCTGGTCATGGCGGCTATCGGTTTTGCTGTCGCCGCGATCCCGGAAGGGTTGCCAGCAGTTTTGACGATTACGCTGGCGCTCGGCGTGCAGCGAATGGCGCGACGGAATGCCATCACCCGCCGGCTCCCGGCGGTGGAAACGCTGGGATCGGTCACTGTTATCTGCACCGACAAGACCGGCACCCTCACTCGCAACGAGATGACTGCGCGGCATCTGGTCACTCGCGTGGCGCAGTACGAGGTGACGGGAATCGGTTATGCCCCGCACGGTCAGGTGCAGTGGAACGGTCAAGCCGTTGCGCTCGCGGAGACGCCAGACCTTTTTGCTTTGGTTGAGGTTATGGCTCGCTGCAATGATGCCAATATCGCTGCGGACGAGGATGGGCAGTGGAAGGTGATCGGCGAACCGACCGAAGGGGCGCTGCGCACCCTCGCGCACAAAGCTGGGTTCGCGGCTGGCGCAGCCCGGCGGCTGGCGGTTATCCCGTTTGATTCGACCCGCAAACTCATGGCAACGCTTGATGTCGTGCCCGGACAGGCGCGGCGGCTACTGGTGAAGGGCGCACCCGGTCCGGTGCTGCGGCTTTGCACCGAGCAGCGCAGTGCTGACGGTGGTCACGAGCCGCTGGAGTTGGCGTATTGGGAAGAGCAGATCGCGTCACTCAGCGCCGAGGGGCTGCGCGTGTTGGCTGCCGCTGCTGGCGCTGCCGCAGACGACAAGAACGCTCTCACGCCCGCTGATCTTGAGGAAGGGCTGATATTTCTGGGGCTAGTCGGCATCCTCGATCCGCCGCGCCCGGAGGCGGTCGCCGCCATCGCTGCCTTTCGGCAGGCCGGTATCCGGGTCAAGATGATTACTGGCGATCATCCCGGCACCGCGCTCGCCATTGCGCGGGAGATGGGCATCGGCGATGGGCATCGTGCGATCACCGGAATCGAGCTGGAGACTGCTGATGCGACGGCACTGCGCCGGATCGTTCGGGATCACGATGTCTTCGCTCGCACCAGCCCGGAGCACAAGCTGCGGCTGGTGCAGGCACTCCAAGCCAATGGCGAGGTGGTGGCCATGACCGGCGATGGCGTCAACGATGCCCCGGCGCTCAAACGCGCCGACGTTGGCATCTCTATGGGTATCAGGGGAACTGAGGCGACGAAGGAAGCGGCCGCTATCGTGCTGGCTGACGACAATTTTGCTTCTATCGAACAGGCGGTGGCGCAAGGTCGCACCATTTACGACAACCTGCGCAAGTCCATCCTGTTCCTGCTGCCGACCAATGGCGCTCAGGCGCTGGTCATCTTGATCGCAGTTCTGTTTGGTTTCGCGCTGCCGCTCTCGCCGGTGCAAATTCTCTGGGTCAATCTGGTCGTCGCGGTGACGCTATCGCTGGCGCTCGCTTTTGAGCCTGCCGAGCCGGGGCTGATGCAGCGCCCGCCGCGCCGACCAGATGCACCGATTCTCGGTGGCTGGCTGCTGTGGCGCATGGTCTTGGTTTCATTACTGATTGGTGCGGCGACCATCGCCGTCTTTCTCTTCCAACAACAACAGGGCAACACCATCGCTTCGGCGCAAACGATGGCGGTCAATACCCTAGTGCTCGGACAGGTTTTCTTCCTTTTCAACTGCCGCTCACTTCACGCATCCAGCCTGACGCCGCGTCTGTGGCTGACCAATCCGGCAGTTTGGATCGCGGTCGGAGTGCTCGCCCTGCTGCAAGCCTTATTCGTTTATGCGCCCTTTATGAATGCTTGGTTCCACACCACGCCCCAGACCGCCAGCGAGTGGCTGCTACCGGTCGGGCTTGGTGCGGGAATTTTCCTGCTGGTCGAAATCGAGAAGGCAAGCGGACGATGGTTTGCGTCTCTGACGCGGACGTGAGTGGAAGCAACGCAAAACTGTTCTAAATCAAATTTTTCAGGACTAGGAGTTACGCAGTTGAAAGTTAAGTTGTTGATTTTTATGGAAGTGTTATTGTGCAGCGCACAAACTTACTTCAATAAAATCAAACATTTAGAAATCCAACTGCGTAACTCCTAAGGACTTTCCGTCCACCCAGCAGCGCACGGAATGAGCGGCACGGAAGCCACCCTCGATTGTCAATCACTGGAGCTAAACTCTAGTATTGCATAAAGTGCATTTTAGTGCATTATAGCCACATGGAAAACACAATCAGCACAGGCAAAGCCGCCGCGTTACTCGGCATTTCCGTCAAAACCCTGCAACGCTGGGAAC
>NZ_NRRQ01000018.1 GCF_016583745.1 Chromatium okenii | reverse complement strand
CGGAGTAGCGATTAAAAACTGAATGTAATCTTGTTCGGTACATTTTGCAGCGTTCATCTTTGTATAGCCAAGCCAGAATAAATTGATTGCGGCACAACAGTAGGATTGAAGGTGCTGCGCCGATTTTAACAATCATTTTGTGGTGGATCGACTATATTCTAAAGCTATTTTTGGTCAACTGCGTAACTCCTACAAATGAATGAGAATTTTCTCAAATCCATTGAACAGCAAGTGCAGACAGTCAATGCGGCACTTGATCATTTCGTAAGCATTTTAGAAAAAGAGGTTTATCCGCAATAAAAACAGCAGTTCACATGGTGTAAGAATTTTTGCATGAAAGTGTGCCAATTTTAAGCACTTGTCTTGATGCGGCAATGATTAAAAGCGTTTATAATCTGCGCCCGCGTTTGTTTTTCCAAACGCAACACACGGGAGCGGTGAATGACAATCCGTTTTTTGTGATGCTGCAAAGTCAATTCAAATTCACAGTCACGCCATTACAGCAAAATCCAGTTGGCGTGTTGCATCATGCACTTGATCCGCATTTGGCAACGCTGCGCAATGTGATTGTGGTCGGCGGCGCGGATGAAGCGGGAGTGCAATCGCTATTGCAACATCCGAACGCTGGTAATTGGCGGATTCATTGGATTCGCGGTGCTGGTAATTGGAATCCGACTACGCGAGTGGAAACGGTGACGAATTTAGCCAATTATTTACGAGTGAAAAAAACATGAATATAGTGCCGCTGCATCAAATTGCGCCGCGCTGGAATGAAGTGCTCACGCCATTTCGAGCACGGGATTATGTTCAGGCGCTTGCCGTTGCGCAGCAATTTGTTGCTGAACTTGAGAGTGAATTATTGCCGTATCATTAGGGTTTCAATCCTTGTTGTAATGGATTTAGCGTTGCAACCGTTGACAAAGATAAATCAAAAATTAATTTGGAGTCAAGCCCAAAATTAAAAAATTATTTCCTTTGTTTTATTTATTTTTCGTGATTAAATTTTCGGTTTTTTCAATCACGCACCCAAACATTCGTCACGAAAATAAAACACCACTGACTGTCCGGGTGTCGCCGCCCGCTGCCGCTGCGCGAATCGCACCAGAAGGTCGTCACCCTCCATTGCCGCGACTACGCAAGTCCTGAAGCGGCTGCAGGTGCCGCAGTCGCGCAGCGCACGAAAACGGCAGCGCCGGCGCAACGCCAATCCAATGCACCGATCCCGTCACGAGCGTATCCGCCATCAGAAGCGGATGATCGTGATTTTACTCTAAAATCAACGCGTTATGCTCTACATTCTTCGCCGCCACATACCACGCTCCTTCTCGCCCCGCCGCCCACACCCACTGTTTTGCCTACGTTCACAAGCTCGATGCTGATCCTGAAACCGGCGCGGACAGCGTGGCGCACCTGTTGCGCTGGGTCACGACGGCGGTGCGCGAATTGCCCGCGCCGATGCCGCTGATTCCGCCGCCACCGCCGCCGACGCTGCTGTTGCTTGGCGGCGAGCCGGACGTGGAAGCGACGCTGCGGCAGGCGATGACGGCGGCGCTCGGCGCGGACTGGGCGCTGGACACGCAACCGTTGAGCGCGGCGGCAACGCTTAATCCGGCGCTTTACGGCGTGATCGTCATCTTGCAACACACTTTTTCGACGCGTAACAGCGTGCGGGAAGCGCTGGCGCAGGTACTGGCTGCCGCGCCGTGCCCGCAAATCATTGTGTGTTGCGATGGGCGCGACGAATTGCGCCCGTCTATTTTATATCTTGCTAATCATCATCCTTTTCGCTTGCTTGATTTAATGCAGCCACAATGGGCGCTGCATTTACAAAGTGCTTTACAAGAAGCGTGTTTGTGGTATGGACAAACAGAAATTCAATTAGCAGATGCGGATGCGTTGCAACGAATGCACCTTATTTTGCCGGAGGATTTTGGTTTAGAAGATGGCGATGATTTGTTTGATGAATATGATGAAGGTGCAAGCGGGATAGATGATGCTGCGGATGAACGCGGAAATGATGCGCCATGAAACCAATTTATTTAATTGATACGAATATCTTGTGTCAGTGGTTGACGGCGTACATGCCCAGCTTTCAACAAGATAATCCGCATTTCCGCCTCGTCAGCGCCAATAAAATCCGCCAGTTGATTGAAGGCGGCGATTATCGCATTTATGTACCTGATGTGGTGTGGGCGGAGTTTTTAGGTGTCACGCTACATAAAAATATGGATGTTTCCGCCGATTTTGAGCAGTTTCAATTTTGGTTGTTCCGTTATCAATCCTATATCAAACAGATGCAAGGGTTTATTATCCGCCAGCATCAGTTTTTTCAGTGGCCAGATACAAAGAAATCTCCGCATGTATTGGCAGCAAATTTAAGCGATGATGCGCAACTAGTGAATTTGCCAACGTTTCAATGGCTGAAAAATAAATCTGAACATTACGCCGGGCAGATTAAATTATTGGATGGCATGGATGCCACGATTCTGATTTATTTAGATGCGCTGGCGCAATTGCATCCGCAGCGCATCATCACGCTTTACACTGCCGATAAAGCCTTGGCGCAGATTTTAGCACGGGTAAAAGTGCGGCATAGTGACTGGTTTGCCCAGAATACTGCCGCAAGCTATGCGCTCAAATAAGCGCACGGCTGGCGCTATAAAAAACCCGCTCCCAATTGACTTGGTGAGCGGGTTTTTATTTGCTTCGTTGCACCGTTTGCGCCACAATTATCAGACTGATGCCAGTATCTGCTGTGTTTAAGAGTCTCTCATGCCTCTGTCTTGGAATAAAATCAAAGATCGTGCTCTGCACTTCTCGCGGGAATGGGTAAATCAAGACTCAATCAATCTAAAAGCTGCCGAGCGCATGGGTTTATTGCATGACAAATTAAAAAGCAGCGGTTATGTCGGTCATGCGTTGGAAGTGTATCTGGTGCGGCTGGTGTTTTGTTTATTTGCCGAACACACCGGCATTTTTGAAATGAATCAGTTTCAAAATTTAATTGAGCAACGCACTGCTGAAGATGGGCAAGATTTGGCGCAATGGCTGGCAAATTGTTTTGAAGTATTGAATACACCGCACGAAAACCGTTTAACCCATCTTGATCCGCAGCTTGCTGCGTTTCGTTATATTAACGGTCAATTGTTTGCCGAGCATTTACCGACTGCTGCCTTTGATCGGGAAATGCGCAATCTATTATTGGAAGGTTGCGCTTTGGATTGGGGGCGGATTTCACCTGCGATCTTTGGCGCGTTATTTCAAGCGGTGATGGATACTAAAAACCGCCGCCATCTGGGCGCACATTACACCTCGGAAACCAATATCTTAAAATTGATTAAACCGTTATTTTTAGATGAACTACGAGCTGAATTTGAGCGCGTGAAACGGCAGAGCAAAACCAATTTGTTTGCATTTCAGGAAAAGCTCGCCAGCTTAAAATTCCTTGATCCCGCTTGCGGCTGCGGCAATTTTCTGGTCATTGTCTATCGGGAATTACGGTTGCTTGAATTGGAGGTGTTGCGGGCACTGTTTGGAGCGTCTAAAGATTTATCAATTGGCGTGGGTGAGTTTAACATTCTGTGCAATGTGAATCAGTTTTATGGGATTGAAATTGAGGAATTTCCGGCACAGATTGCGCAAACAGCATTGTGGCTCACCGATCATCAGATGAATCAAGTGGCTTCTCAGGAATTCGGCAAAAACTATTTGCGGATTCCGCTCACCCATTCCGCAACAATTCGTCATGGCAATGCGCTACAAATTGATTGGCGCGAGCTGGTGCCGCCATCAGGATTAAATTATATTTTAGGGAATCCGCCGTTTGTTGGCTCAAAATATATGAGTGATTCCCAACGTGCAGAGGTTGCTAGTATTTTTCACGCGGTAAAAGGCGCGGGCATTCTCGATTTTGTTTCCGCTTGGTATCGTCAAGCGACGGATTACATGACAGATAATCCAGAGATTAAAACCGCGTTTGTTGCAACCAATTCAATCACCCAAGGCGAACAAGTTGGCGTGTTATGGTCAGATTTATTAAAACGCGGCGTTAAAATTCATTTTGCGCATCGCACGTTTCAATGGTCAAGTGAGGCAAAAGGTAAAGCAGCAGTGCATTGTGTGATTATTGGCTTTGCGGTGCGTGATGTGGCGAATAAGTCGCTGTTTGATTACGAAACAGCGCAATCTGAAGCAACAGAAACTAAGGTAAAAAACAATATCAACCCTTATCTTATCAATGCAGCCGATATTGTGGTTAATAAACGCAGTAAACCAATTTGCGACGTTCCAGAAATGTGTTTTGGAAATCAACCCATTGACGATGGCAATTTTATTTTTTCTGCCGCTGAGAAAAAACAGTTTTTAACGGAAAACCCAACAGCGGAGCAGTTTTTAAGATTATTTTTAGGGGCGGAAGAATTTCTGAACGGTGGCGAAAGATGGTGTCTGTGGTTGAAAGACGCTAAACCGGAAGAGTTGCATCGGTTTCCTACGATAATGCGCAGACTTGAGTTAATCAGAAAATTCCGCTTATCTAGTAAAAGGCTCGTAACCCGACAACTCGCAGCAACGCCAAATCTTTTTGCGTTTATTTCTCATCCTGATTCTGATTATCTTGTTATTCCAAGAGTGTCATCTGAGCGAAGACATTATATTCCTTTGGGATTTGTTGATTCACAAACAGTCGTTAGCGATGCAGCACTTATTGTTCCTCATGCAACGCTTTATCATTTTGGCGTTTTAACTTCGGCAATGCACATGGCGTGGATGCGCACTGTATGCGGTCGCCTAAAAAGTGATTATCGCTACTCCGCGAGCATCGTTTATAACAATTTCCCGTGGCCGGAAAAAATCACTGGTCAACAGCGCAATACAATAGGACAGGCGGCGCAAGCAGTATTAGATGCGCGTGCGCAAGCGCCGAATGCGTCACTTGCCGCGCTTTATGATCCATTAACGATGCCGGTTGAATTAGTCAAAGCACATCGCCAAGTGGATGCAGCCGTTGATGCGGTCTATTCTAAACAGAAGTTCAGTGGCGATGCCGAGCGCGTGGCTTTTCTATTCGAGCGGTATCAACAACTCACTGCGCCGCTTGCGCCGCAAAAACCACAACGCCGGAAACGTGTTTAATCGGTTTTTTGTTGATTGCAGTTGACAGCTTTTAATGACTGTGGTCTTCTATGTCTCAGGTGCTAAAGAACACCTCAGTAAGCGTTATCACACACGACAGCTATGTGCTTTAATGTCTCCAGTTTTCGCTGGGGGTGCGGAGAAATAAGGGGAGAAATCCCACGAATAATCCCGCCGTCTTACTGCGGTCTTTAGCCCCACAGCGGCCCTTCGGGGCTTTCTTAAAGAGAATCAATTTTAAGGAGTCCTTCATGGACAACTGTAATATCATCCCCTTTTTATTCGGACAACAGCAAATTCGTGTTATCACTGATGATAACGGTAATCCTTGGTTTGTTCTGCGTGATTTGCTAGATGGCATGGGTAGTTCAACCACGACTACTAACGCGATTGAGTCTATAAAACGAGGTCTTGGAAGAAATTTTAATAAAGTTATACCAATTCAGACAACAAGGGGTGAACAGCAAATTATTATTGTTGCTGAACCTGCCGCAACATATTTAGTTGCGAGATCGAATACTGAACGCGGACGTAAGCTCAATCGTTTTATTCATGTTGAACTGCTACCAGTAGCTAAAAAATCTTCCGAGTTAATTTATGCTCTAAATAACTTTGAAATACCTAACAATTTGCCTGATATGTACGTTTACGCCATTCGGGAAAAAAATACTGGAAACATTAAGCTAGGTATTAGTAAAGACCCTGAATCTAGGCTGCAACAACTACAAACAGCCAATTCTGGTGAACTTGAACTGGTAGCTTATCGCAAAGCGGTTAATAAATTTCAAGACGAGAAAAACATTCACCAGTTAGCGGCTGATTATCATATTCGTGGGGAATGGTTTACTTCTTCTGCATTGAAAGTGATGCAGTGACAAAAAGTTTGGAGTTTAATTGCAGCGGTTGGAGACATTTATTGCTGACCACGCGCTGCTGAGTACCAACCCGCAATAACGCATCGGCGCTATAAAAAACCCGCTCCCAATTCACTTGGTGAGCGGGTTTTTTTATGCGGTATCTTCACTTAAACGGCAGCATTTACTGTAATTTGCGCAACTGCCATGCGCATAGCGGCGCTACATGACAAATGAAACAGTAGCCGTTATGATAGTCATGCGTTAGCCGTGTCTTTCGTGCGACTGGTTTTTGATTCCGGCGATAACAACAGCATTGAGAAAAACAACATTGATTGCCACTTAAAAAACGAGCGTTGAGACCATGACTGAATTAAGCACGCTATATCAAACTGATTATTCCGCTTGGGCAACACGCAATGCTGAATTGCTCCGCGCTGGGCGTTATGCAGAATTGGATGTTGAGCATTTATTGGCAGAATTGAGCGATATGGGTAAAAGCGAACAGCATGAGCTTGAAAACCGGTTGACGATTTTGCTCGCACATTTATTAAAGTGGGAATATCAATTAACGACTTTAAGCGCACGCTGGCGCGAATACAAAGGTGACAGTTGGCGTGCAACGATTATCGAGCAACGCAACCGCTTAAATACACGGTTAAAAAAATCACCCGCGCTTAACTCACTGCTTGCTGTAACGATTATTGAAGCCTATGCTGAAGCGATGCAATTAGCCAGCGATGAAACGCAGTTGCCAATTGCTACTTTTCCGCCAGTTTGTCCTTATTCAATCGCACAATTATTGGATAAAAATTATTATCCCAGCACTTTCGATCATTAAATGTCCACACCTGCTCCCTTTCAATTCCCCGGTATTCATCCCGAACTCAAGACGTTAATTGCGTTGCGCGGACAAGCGCAGCGTCTCAATCTCGCTCCGCGTGGGCGCGTGTTGGCGATTCGCAGCGGCGGTCATCTGTCCCGACTGCGCGGGCGCGGCATGGAATTTGACGAAGTGCGGGTGTATCAGCCCGGCGATGATCCGCGTCACATGGATTGGCGCGTCACCGCTCGCAGCGGCATCCCGCACGTCAAGTTATTTCGGGAGGAGCGCGAGCGCCCGGTGTGGCTGCTGGTCGATCAAAGCGCCTCGCTGCAGTTTGGTAGCCGCGTCGCTTTCAAAAGCGTGATCGCCGCCGAAGTCGCCGCCGTGCTGGGTTGGGCGGCAGTGGAGCGCGGCGACCGCGTGGGCGGCTTGGTGTTTGATGAACAGCACCAGTTTTATCGCCAACCTGCGGCGCGTAACGCCGGTTTATTGCCTTTATTGGAGCGCCTCTGCGCCGCGCCCCGCGCCAGCAGCAACGGCTATTCCTCAGTGATGGCAGCGGCGACTGCGTTGGCGCGACACCTGCGCCCGGGCAGTTTGCTGGCCGTTATCAGCGATTTTGCGGGCATTCACGCAGAGCACAGCGCCTGGCTCGGACAACTCACCGCTGGGCATGAAGTGGTGCTGATTTTGATTTACGACCCGCTGGAAGCGGTCGCGCCACCGCCGGGGCGCTATCTCATCAGCGATGGACGCCAGCAGCGGGAGTTGGATGTAACCCGCGCCGATCAGCGCCGCGCCTATCAACAGATTTTTCAGCACCGGCTGACCACGTTGCAGCAGCTCGCGCAGCGTCATCGGGCGCACTTGCTGCAAGTGGCGACCGATCAACCGGTCGCAGCAACGCTGGCGCAGGGGCTGGGTGCGCGGCTGAGGACGCCGCGATGACGCCGGAGACTGCGTTGGAATTACGCGCTTGGCATCTGCCGGAACCGATGAGCTGGTGGCCGCCCGCGCCGGGCTGGTGGCTGGTTGCGGGAGTATTGTTATTGATGATCTGGCTGCTGTGGCGCGGCTGGCAGCAGCGCCAACGTCGCGCCAGCACGCGGCAGGCATTGCGGGAATTGGCGGCGCTGCACGCGCAATTTCAGGTCGATGGCGACGGACGCCGCTTTGCGGTTGAGGTGTCACAACTGCTGCGGCGGGTGGCGTTGACGCGCTGGCCAGCGCCGCAGGTCGCCGGTCTCAGCGGACGCGCATGGTTAGAATTTCTTGATGCGAGCGGCGGCGAGTTTATGGACAGCACGGCGGGACAGGTGCTGCGTCATGCGGCATATCGGGCGGATGCGGTGCCGGCGGCGGATGCTGAACGCTTGCATCAAGCGGCGCGGGAGTGGATTCGCAAAGCGCATCCGACCGCCCTTTTTCAAAGAGAGAAGATGTGATGCTCACTTTTGAATGGCCGTGGCTATTACTCACGCTCCCGTTGCCAGTGTTGGCGCGATGGCTGCCGCGAGCGCCAGAAACCATCGGCGCAGCATTGCGCCTGCCGTTTTTTGCGCAATTGCCGAGCGCCAGCACCGCGCCAGCCGGTCGTGCGCATTGGCTGCATTTATTGCTTGCGGGGCTGGCGTGGACGTTATTGGTGCTGGCGGCAGCGCGTCCGCAATGGCTGGGCGAACCGCTCGGACTGCCGGTTGCTGGACGCGATCTGATGTTGGCGCTCGACATCTCCGGCAGCATGGAACAGGACGATTACGAGCTGAACGGGCGAGCAGTGTCACGTTTGGCGGTGGTGCAGGCGGTGGCGAGTCGGTTTGTGCAGCGCCGGGCGCACGACCGACTGGGGCTGATTCTGTTTGGCAGTCAAGCCTATTTGCAGACGCCGCTGACCTTTGACGGCGCGACGGTGGCGACGTTGTTAAATGAGGCGGTGATTGGGCTGGCGGGGCGCGAGACGGCGCTCGGCGATGCGATTGGGCTTGGCATCAAACGCCTGCGCGAGCAGCCAGCCGGTCAGCGGGTGTTGATTGTGCTCACTGACGGGCAGAACACGGCGGGCACTTTGGAACCCATCGCGGCGGCGCAGTTAGCGGCACAAGCGGGAGTGCGGGTTTATACCATCGGCATCGGCGGCGGTGAGTTGGGCGTGCGTACGCCGTTTGGAATCCGGCTGCGGCGACAAGGCGATGATTTTGATCCGGCGACGTTGCGGCAAATCGCCTCGCTCACGGGTGGGCAATTTTTCGCTGCGACCAACCGCGAGGAGCTGGAGGCGGTGTATGCCCAGCTCGATGAATTGGAACCCACCGACCGCGAGCAGCGGATGTTTCGTCCGCAGCGAGCGTTATTTCTGTGGCCGGCAGCGGGCGCATTGCTGTTGAGCGTAGGTTTGGCGCTGGCGCGGTGGTGGCGGCAATGACACAGCCAGCGCAGTTGAGGACGGAAACGCTGGCGCTGGCAGTGATTGCGGCGCTGGTGCTGTGGCGGTTGGCCATCGCGGCGCTGGTGCCGGTGACGCAGGATGAAGCCTATTACTTTGATTGGGCGCGACAGTTAGCGTGGGGTTATTTCGATCATCCGCCCGGGGTGGCGGTGCTCGGACTGACGACGTGGCTGGAGCCGGGTTCGGCAGTGATGGCGCGGCTCGGTGGTCTCGGCGCTGGACTGATCACGCTGTTGGTGCTCGCCAGTTTTTATCGTCATTGCGGTTTTACGCGGTACGAATTGGCGCTGGCGCTGCTGGTGGTGGGCACGACGCTGCCGGCGTTAATCGGCGGGGTTATCACCACTCCAGATACGGCGCTGGCATTGGGCTGGGCGCTGGCGCTGCACGAAAGTGAGCGGGCGTTGGCGGGAGCGCGACGGCGCTGGCTGACGGCGGGTGCGGCGATGGGGCTGGGGCTGCTGGGAAAATACACGATGGTGTTGATCTGCCCGATTGTGCTGTGGGCGCTGCTCCGCCACGATTGGCGGGCGCTGCGGACGCCTTGGCCGTATCTCGGCGCAGCGGTGGCGCTGATCGTGTTTGCGCCGCATCTGCTGTGGAACGCGCAACACGACTGGCTGACGATGCGGTTTCAACTGGGGCACGGTTTGGCGACGGATATGGGCACGTTGGCGGCGACGCAGTTGCCACCGCCGGAGCCGTTATCCAGCGGTGAGCGGGTGGCGAGCGTGGCGGAATATGTGGCGACGCAGTTGGGATTGTGGGGGGCGCTGCTCGTTGTGATCGGGCGCAAAGTGGTCAGTGGTGTGGATGCGACGGCAAGGCGGAGCATGTTGGGTGAGATGACGCCGCCCGCGCGGTCGTTGCTAGTTGCCGCGACGTTGTTTCCATTGGCATTTTTTGGCGTGATTGCCAGCTTCAGTTCAGTGGAGGCGAATTGGCCAGCGATGGCGCTGTTGACGGCAGCACCGTTACTGGTGCGTTGGGTCGGCGACTGCTGGCGCTGGGTGTTGGGCGCAGCAGTGGCTAATGTGTTGATTGTGAGCATTTATGCGGTGCAGGCGACGACTGGCATCATGCCGCTGCCGGAGGGATTCAAGCGGTTGGGGCGCGAAACGCACGGCTTCGCGGAATTAGCCGCTGTCGTGACGATGCTGGATGCGCCGGTGTTTGCAGATCGCTATCAAACCACGGCGATGCTGCGCTTTTACACGCACAATCAAGCGATTACCCAATGGCCGGGGCTGACGCGCCCATCGGAATATCTGCGCGGTGAAACTGCGCCGCGAGTGGCGCTGGACACCATTAAACCGCCGTTGTGGATAGTTGCCCGCGCTGCGCAGTTGCCGCCGCAGCCGGGGTTGCATTGCACGATGAAGCGCGCAGTGACGGCGTGTCCACCCGGATCAGCGCCGACTGCGCCCTGTCCCCAGCCGCTGCAAGTGTGGCATCTGCATTGGTGCGACACGAAACGCTAGACACAAAAAAAGGCGGAATCACCGCCTTTTTTTATAAGCCCGCAACCACGCGATTAGTCTTTTACCCACTCGCCGAAATTGTCAGTATTTTTCTCCTCACCATCGCCGTAGCCCGCTTCATAGGCATCGTTCAGACGTTGTTCTTCGCGCTTGGGGTTTTGAAGGAAGCCGCACTGCCAACCTTGAATGTATTCATCATCGACGCCGAGTTGTTCCATTTTGGTGACGGCGTCGTAGTAAAACTGGTTCATTGTTTCCGGTCTCCGCGCAATTCCGCTTGTTGTATGAGGTCAGTGCATAAGAATACAGCGTTACTCTAACAGGCGACAAGCCAACGCGCCGTCGGCATAAGCACGGGCGGCGTTGGCAAGCCGTCGGTCGAGAGAGTGGTGATAAAAATAGTGAAATCAGCGGTGCTGCGCTGACGCGGTGGTCAATGCGTGGCGCGGCAGTTTGGCATCATCATTGCCGAAGCAGACACCGCCGCGCCAGCAGCGCCAGATGAATGCAGCAGTGCGTATTGATCGCTAACGCCGCTGAATGCAATACGCAGCCAGAAAATGGTGCAGCAACTGCTGGCGCAATCATGCCATAACCGTTGTTTTAACAAACAGTTAATCTCTGAACTAAAGCAATTAACACGCGCCGCGGGCAATAAAAAACCCGCCACTCGGCGGGTTTTTATGTTGAAACGAACGCTTAAAGAATATAGCCGCGTTCGTCGTGTTGCGAGAGATCAAGACCAATTGTTTCTTGCTCTTCGTTGACCCGCAAACCAATCGTTAAATCAAGCAATTTGAGAATGATATAACTCACCACTGCCGTATAAACCAGCGTGACCAAGACGCCCTTGGTTTGTGTCCACAATTGACCGCCGATGGTGACGCCTTCTGCCAAGCCCGCTCCGCCCAAGCTCGCCGCTGCGAATACGCCCGTCAACAATGCGCCGATGATGCCGCCCACCGCGTGAACGCCAAACACGTCCAGCGCGTCGTCATAACCGAGTTTGCGTTTCAACTTGGTGGAGGCGAGAAAACAGATCACGCCTGCGCTCGCACCAATCGCTAATGCACCCAGCGGTCCGGCGGTGCCCGACGCGGGAGTGATGGCGACTAAACCGGCGACTGCGCCAGAAGCAATGCCCAATACGCTGGCTTTACCGTGACTGATCCATTCTGCAAACATCCACGCCAGCGCCGCCGTTGCGGTTGCGACCTGCGTCACCAACATCGCCATACCTGCGCTCTCATTTGCCGCCACTGCGCTGCCTGCGTTAAACCCAAACCAGCCCACCCACAGCATCGACGTTCCGATCACGGTGTAACCGAGGTTGTGCGGCGGCATCGCGGTGGTCGGATAGCCTTTGCGTTTGCCCAGCACCAGCGCCGCCACCAAGCCTGCGATGCCCGCGTTAATGTGAACGACGGTGCCGCCAGCGAAATCAATCACGCCCCAATCCCACATCAGCGCCCCGTTGCCGCCCCAAACCATGTGCGCAATCGGCAGATAAACCAGCGTGAACCAAATCCCCATAAACAGCAGCAAGGCTGAGAACTTCATCCGCTCGGCAAAGGCACCGACAATCAACGCCGGCGTGATAATGGCAAACGTCATTTGGAAGGTCGCAAACACCGTTTCAGGAATTGCCAGCGTCAAACTCTCACGGGTCACGCCGCCGAGCAGCACCTTGTCAAAACCACCGATAAACGAATTGAGATTGACCACGCCCTGTTCCATGCCAACGGTGGAAAAAGCGAGGCTGTAGCCATACAGCACCCACAGCACCGTCATCAGCGCCGTGATCGCAAAACACTGCATCAAAATCGACAGCACATTCTTTGCCCGCACCATGCCGCCATAAAACAGCGCCAGCCCGGGAATCGTCATAAACAACACCAACGCAGTTGCCGTCAGCATCCACGCGGTATCGCCGCTGTTGAGCGTGGGCACTGCTTCCTGCGCCAACGCCAGCGTCGGAGCCAGCGCCAGCACGCTCGTCAATACTGGCGCGGCAACCTTCAGATTTCTTCGCATCATCACAACCTCCGGCGATGTCGTCATAGCGCGTCAGAACCGGTTTCGCCGGTACGGATACGCATCACTTGATTGAGTTCAAACACAAAAATTTTGCCATCGCCGATTTTGCCGGTACGCGCCGCATTACTGATGGCCTCAATCACCTTCTCAACCATCTCATCATCCACCGCGATTTCCAGCTTAATTTTCGGCAAAAAATCCACAACATATTCCGCGCCGCGATACAGCTCGGTATGCCCTTTTTGGCGTCCAAAGCCTTTCACCTCAATCACGGTAATGCCCGACACGCCGATGTCACTGAGTGCTTCGCGCACATCATCGAGCTTGAAGGGTTTAATGACGGCTGCAACCAATTTCATAATGCTGTGTGCTCCGAATCAATACCGGGGCAATTGCGCCCCGGTGAGTGGGTTGATGTCGTGACTGGCAGAATTAAACCCTAAAACGTTTTATTCCAACCAATCCAGATTTTGGGGTCTTCATCATACATATCTGGCTCATCACCATCGACCTGATCATAATTCAAACTGACGGTTCCGAAGTCGCCCGCATCGCGGCTCACTGATAGTCCCCAATGGGTATAATCAACCACCTGCGGCGCATCAAAATCGTAATAACCAGCGCGAACATTCAGCTTGAGGTTATACATCAAATTGAAATTCAACGCGCCGTTGTAATACAAATCGCCAACGTCATAAGGCTCTGTGTTATCGGCCTGTCCATAGATGGTATAACTCAAACCGAGAGTTAAAAATTGGTAGGTGACGCTGCCGCCCAATTCCGCCATATCGGCATCATCAATATCGGGATAACCGACATAAAGCAGATTCACGTCATAGCGCAAATCATCATTAACCGCACCACCAAAGCCAGTTTTCAAATCGACTTCATAATTGGTGTCATCGCCAACGCCGAAATCCACATTTGAAACCCAAGCGCCAGCATATAAACCGCTGGCGTGGCTGTAATCCAAACCGCCCTGCACCGCTGGTTGATTGTCGGTCTGGGTGAGACCGCGCCAGATGTAATTGCTGACCACGCCAAAATTCGCGGTGACGGTATGCGGACCGCCGTCTTCAGCAACTGCGGATTGACCGGCGAGTGTTGCGCATACGCCCATCGTCAACGCGGCGCGGGTGAGTGTTGCTTTCATGTAAAAAAGCCTCAGATGGTCCAAGCGAATCAATGAATAAACACGAGAACTAACCGCTGCTTGGATAAAAACAGTTAGCCGCGTTGACACGAGGTCGTCAGCATATTACATGCCACTTATGAACTGCGGCAAAAACAAAACACTGTGCCCTGCCGTGTCGCTCCTGATTGTCGCATTCGCACCAATTTGATTCGCTGGGTGACGCGCCTGATTTGACGCTGCCCTGCAATAGGGCGCTGCGAGCGGGCGCGGGCGGCTTATACTTTGCAGCAGTTAAATGAGTTGTCAGTTGTCGGTTGTCAGTAAAAAATCACCGCCAACTGATCACTCGTTTAACCACCTCATTCCTCGTTTTCATCCTTTTATTCAGGACTTTTGCCATGTTTGATCCCAAACAGTTTGATGATGTATTGCAACGCTTTTCCTCCGCGTTGCCCAAAGGATTGCAAGTGCTGCAAGACGACGTGCAGCGCAATCTCCGCGCTTCGCTGGAGTCTGGATTGGCGCGGCTGGATTTAGTGACCCGCGAGGAATTCGAGGTGCAATCCGCCGTTCTCGCCCGCACTCGCGCCAAAGTCAGTGCGCTGGAAACGCAGGTCGCCGCGCTCGAACGGGCGCTGGCTGCCAAACAACCCAGCGCCCACTGAACGCAGCGCACTCGTGGCACTGTGTACCCTGTACAGCCGCGCTCGCGTTGGCATTCACGCGCCAGCAGTCACGGTGGAAGTTCATCTCGCCAACGGACTGCCGTCACTGTCGATGGTCGGGCTGCCGGAAATGGCGGTGCGAGAAAGCAAAGATCGTGTGCGCGGGGCGCTGCTCAACGGTCGTTTTCGCTTTCCCGACGGGCGCGTCACCATCAATCTCGCGCCTGCCGATCTGCCGAAAGAAGGCGGACGGTTTGATTTACCGATTGCGCTCGGCATTCTCGGCGCGTCAGATCAAATCGTCACGACTGCGTTGCAGCGGTATGAATTCATTGGTGAATTAGCGTTATCTGGCGCACTGCGTCCGGTCAACGGCGTGTTGCCGGTGGCGCTGGCAGCGCGTGCTGCGGGACGAGAATTAATTTTGCCGCACGCTAATGCCGCTGAAGCCGCGCTGGTCAACGGTTTGGTGCTGCGTCCTGCCGGACATCTCAGCGAGGTTTGCGCCCATCTCAACGGTCAACAGCAACTGCCCGAATTCATGCCGGAGCACTCGCCGCGTCAGGTGGAGCCGAGTTATCCCGAATTGGCGGAAGTGCGCGGGCAAGAACACGCCAAACGCGCTTTGGAAATCGCCGCTGCCGGGGCGCACAGCCTGCTGTTGATTGGTCCGCCCGGCACGGGAAAATCCATGTTAGCCAATCGCTTGCCGGGCTTGCTGCCGCCGTTGACGGAAGATGAAGCGTTGGAAACGGCATCAATTCGCTCGGTGAGCGACCGCGATTTGTTTGATCCGAGCTGCTGGCGCGAGCGTCCGTTTCGGTCGCCGCATCACACTGCGTCGGGCGCGGCGCTGGTGGGTGGCGGCAGCAATCCGCGTCCGGGCGAAATCTCGCTGGCGCATCAAGGCGTGTTGTTTTTAGACGAATTGCCGGAATACGACCGCAAAGTGCTGGAAGTGCTGCGTGAGCCGCTGGAATCCGGTCATATCGACATTTCCCGCGCAGCGCGGCAGGCGCGATTTCCAGCGCGATTCCAGTTGATTGCGGCGATGAATCCGTGTCCGTGCGGCTATTTGGGCGATCACAGCGGACGCTGCCACTGTTCTGCCGACCAGATTGCGCGGTATCGCGCCCGCATTTCCGGCCCGCTGTTAGATCGGATTGACATGCACATCGAGGTGCCGCGTTTAGAAGTGGCGCGGCTGGCTGGCGCTCGTCCGCTGGATACGGAAACGACCGCGCAGGTGCGAGCGCGAGTGATGGCGGCGCGGGAACGGCAACAGCACCGGGCTGGCAAGCCGAATAACGTGCTCGGCCCAACGGAGATTGAGCGGGATTGTGCGTTAGATGACGCCGGACGGCGCTTGATGGAGCAGGCGTTACAGCGGCTGGCGCTGTCAGCGCGGGCGTATCACCGCATTTTGAAAGTTGCCCGCACCATCGCCGATCTTCACGCCACGCCCGCAATCACGCTGACGCATTTGAGTGAAGCGATTGGTTATCGGCGTTTGGATCGCGGGGCTGGTGGAGCGACTTGAGTTGACAGTTAAAAACCTAAAAAAATTGCTGAACTGTTGTCACTTTTTTTTAATCACCAGATTAAAAAATAACCACTCATTTTTAATGCGCTTTACTGACAACTGCAAACCGACAACTGACAACTTATTAAAAAGCGAGTGTGCCATGATATTACCGTTCAAAGAACATCCTTTGCGCCATCAGGGCGTGGCCGAATTACACGCCCGCACCTATGAACCGCTGACTGCGCCAGCGCGGGTGTCGCATGTGGCGATGCTGTGCGGCGAAAAAGGCAGCGGGCGCAATCAAACCCATCTCAATAAATTGCTGGCGCATTACGGCTTGCCGCAGCCAGCAACGCTCGATCAACATTATTTTGCACGGCTCGGCGATATTCAAATGCGCTGGGAACGCCACACCGAATTTGTGACCTACACCTTCAGCAAAGTCGGCGCGTATGACCATCCATTTGATCCGCCCGTGCTCGCCGAGCTGCCGCCCGATTGGTTGCGCGAGCTGCCGGGCGAAGCGGTGACGGTGGTGGCGCTGGCGCTGGATGCCGCGACGCAGCCCGAACGCAGCGCGGAAGAATTGAGCGCGTTATTCGCCGAGAACACCCTGATCGGCTCCGAAGTCGTCGGTGGCGCAGCGCGGGCGTGGTCAGATTTGCGGATTCATCCCGACGGCGTCTCGCGGATGTTATTGCGCGATCAAGGCTTGTCGCCCAATCAAGCCGGGCGGCTGGTGAAACGCTTTTTGGAAATCAACGCCTATCGTGCGATGGCGCTTCTGGGCTTGCCGGAAGCGCGAGAAGCCAATCTCACGCTGGCGCAGGCAGATCGGCGACTGGTCGGCGTCGCAGCGCGGATGACTGACGAGGCGCTGGGGCACGGCGTTCCTGATGCGGAATTGTTGGCGGAATTGACCACGCTGGCAGCCGAGATCGAAGCGGTCGCAGCGCGAACCAGTTCCCGCTTTGAAGGCTCGCGGGCGTATTACAGCGTCGTCGTGCAACGCCTCGACCAATTGCGGCAAAAGCGCATCGAAGGTCTGCAAACGTTCAGCGAATTTCTTGATGCCCGCCTCGCGCCAGCGATTGCCACTTGCAGCTCAACGGCCAAGCGCCAGCAAGGTCTCGCCGAACGCGCAGCGCGACTCACCAGCTTGCTGCGAGCGCGGGTGGAAGTGCGGCTGCAAGAGCAAAATCGCGGCTTATTGGAATCAATGAATCGGCGGGCGCAATTGCAACTGCGCTTGCAAGAAACGGTGGAAGGCTTATCCGTCATCGCCATCGGCTATTACGGCGTCGGCTTAATTGGCTATTTACTCAAAGGTTTAGAAGCGCACGGCGTCCCGATTCATGCCACCTACGCCACCGGCTTAATGGCACCGGTGATCGTCGGCTTGGCATGGTTTAGCATTCGGCGCATGAAAGAACGCTTGCTCAATGATGACCTTAACGACGACTAGCCGGGCGCAGCGTCAACTCGCCAGCGGCCAGCGTCAGCTCCAAATGCTTGAGATACGACATGCCCAATAACACCCGCTCGCCGGGCAAATTGGGCAACACCGTTGCCTTGACCTGCGCGGCAACAAAACCGCCGACGTTCACGTGCTCCAGCCACGCCGTCCAATGTTCCACGTTGCCATTGCCCGTCATACTGACCCCGCCGGGCAACAGCACCAGCCGCAGCCGCTGCGCCAGCGCGTGCGATAACGCCACATCCACCGAACCGGTATCAATTAAAAACTCCACCGGCTCGCCATTGATGGTGCCGCCGGTGACGAATTGATCGACCTGATTCGGTTTTAATATCACCTGCAACGTTCCCGCCGCACTCACTGTCGCCACCGGCTGCGGATTGGGATTATCACTGGGATTAAAAAAGCGCACCAACAGAATAGGCAACAGACTGACCAAGACAAATACCACCCCGCCACTGAATTGACTCAGCCACGCGGAGCGTTTGAAACCAGCGGTTAATTTGTTCATCGCACCCTTGCTCCGTGATTGACCAATTTGACGCTATTATCTGCCGACAAGCGCCCATCATTTCCACAACTTGCCCGTGAATGAATTGAACATGCCCGTCTCTGCGACCACCACCAAAACCACTGCTTTTGGCATTCTCGGTGCCATTAGTTTTGCCCACTTATTAAATGACACCATGCAATCGTTAATGATTGCAATTTATCCGCTGTTCAAAACCGCATTTCAGCTCAATTTTGCGCAAATCGGTTTAATCACTTTGGCGTTTCAATTCACCGCCTCACTGTTGCAGCCTTTAGTGGGTTTATACACCGACCGGCATCCTTTACCGTTTTCACTCGCTGCCGGCATGGGCTGCACCTTTTTAGGGTTAATTACTCTGTCATTTGCCAGTAGCTTTCCCATGTTATTAGTTGCAGCAGCAATGGTTGGCACCGGTTCAGCGGTCTTTCATCCTGAAGCCTCACGGGTCGCACGCATGGCATCAGGCGGACAACACGGGCTGGCGCAGTCAATCTTTCAAGTCGGCGGCAACACCGGCGCAGCACTGGGGCCGCTCCTCGCTGCCGCCATCGTTTTGCCGCACGGTCAACGCAGTATCGCCTTGTTTTCATTGATCGCTTTACTGGCGATGGTGGTTTTAACTGGCGTTGGGCGCTGGTATCGCCAGCAGCAGCAACGTCCGCACCCAGCGGCAGCCACCGCTGCTGCGCCGCTGCCGCAGCGCCAAATTGTGCAAACGGTCTTGGTGTTATTGGGGCTGATGTTTTCCAAGTTTTTCTATTTCGCCAGCATCAGCAGTTATTTACTGTTTTATTTGATGACGCATTACGGCATCACCACCCAAACTGCCCAATATCATCTATTTTATTTCTTCTTTGCAGTCGCTGCCGGTACGCTGTTAGGTGGCCCCATTGGCGACCGCATTGGTCGCCGACAAGTGATTTGGGCGTCCATTTTAGGAGTTGCGCCTTTCACTTTAGCATTGCCGTATGTGAGTTTAGAAATGTCGGCAGCTTTAACCATCATCATTGGCTTTCTATTGGCGTCTGCATTTCCCGCTATTGTCGTATATGCCCAAGAGTTAATTCCGGGGCGTGTGGGCATGATCTCAGGTCTATTTTTTGGCTTTGCATTCGGCTTGGCGGGAATTGGCGCAGCGATTTTAGGGCAGGTCGCCGATCATTGGGGTATTGAAACGGTGTATCACCTGTGTTCATTCCTGCCTTTACTTGGGATTATTGCCGTGTGGTTGCCAGATTTGCGCCGCACATCACGCGCTTAAAAATGACAATTTAAGCGGCGATGGTGAATGGTGGGGAAATTGCGGCGAATGGATTCCTGATATTCACGATCAATGGCGCTGCAAATAAAACCGCGACCGCGTGGCACCTGCGCGAGCACCGTGCCCCACGGATCAACAATCATGCTGTGACCGTGCGTTTCGCGCCCGTTGAGATGAAATCCGCCCTGCGCGGCCGCGACCACATACGCGAGATTTTCAATCGCTCGCGCCCGCACCAAGGTTTCCCAATGCGCCTTGCCGGTGATCGCAGTGAACGCGGCCGGAATCGCCACCACTTCGACGCCCTGATCCAGCAAGGTGCGAAATAATTCGGGGAAGCGCAGGTCATAACAAACGACGACGCCCAGCCGCCCAAACGGGCTATCAAGCACCAGCGTTTGCGTGCCATTTTCGATGGTTGCCGATTCGTGATACCGCTCGTCTGCGCCCGGCAGCGTCACATCAAACAAATGCACCTTGTCATAACGGGCGACGCGCTCGCCCTGATCGTTGTAAACCAAACACGCAGCGCGGGCTTTTTGCGGATCGTTGGCCACCATCGGAATGGTGCCGCCCACCAGCCAGATGCGCTGTTGTTTGGCAACCCGCGCTAAAAATGCCTGCAACGGGCCGTTGCCATCGCTCTCACGCAGCGCGAGTTGATCCTGATCTTTTTGCCCCATAAAGGCGAAATTTTCCGGCAAGACCACCAATTTCGCCCCATTCTCAACCGCCTCTTTAATCAGCCGCTCGGCCTCGCCGAGATTGGCGTTGATATTGGGGCCGGTTGCCATTTGAATTGCGCCAATTTTTTGTTTCATCGTGATGTTATCCATTGCTGATATCAAATCACCGCGCTGGCGTTTGATAGTAAAGGTGGCGCTGGCAACGTGTGATTGTTTCAGCACCATTTTTGGAATTCAGTGCGCTATTGCGCGTCTCAAACTGCTTATTAAAAAATTGTGTATTTCATAACGCACATTCATCCTCTGAAATCGCATTATTTCACTTCTCAGGCGCAGCACCCTCACGGTGGCGCTGCGCAAATTGTGCGCCCAACACCTCCAGCAAGCGATTCACATCAGCGGGGCTGTGCGCCGCCGACAGCGTGATGCGCAGGCGAGCAGTGCCGACCGGCACCGTTGGTGGGCGAATGGCGCTGACAAAAATCCCCGCTTGTTCAAGGGCTTGACTCCACGCCAGCGCCAGCTCACTGCTGCCCACCAGCAACGGCTGAATCGGCGTCACCGAATCGGCCAGCGGCAATCCCAACTGCGTCGCGCCGTGTCGAAATTGCGCAATCAGGGCGCGTAACTGTTCCCGTCGCCAGTCTTCTTGCATTGCCAAGCGCAAGCTCACGCGGGTGGCTTCTGCCAGCGCCGGCGGCATGGCGGTGGTGTAAATGTAACTGCGGGCGCGTTGAATCAGCGTCTCAATCACTGCATCAGCACCGGCGACGAATGCGCCAAAGGTGCCAAACGCCTTGCCCAAGGTGCCCATCAAGATCGTCGTTGCTGCTGGGCGCATTCCAAACTGTGCCAGCGAGCCGCGCCCGCCGGTTCCCACCACGCCCAGCGCGTGCGCATCATCAATCACCACCCACGCGCCCGCGTCCTGCGCCAGCTCCATGAGCGCAGGCAGAGGCGCGAGATCGCCGTCCATGCTGAATACGCCATCGGTGGCGATCAGGCGCGGCGGCGGTTCGGTCAGCAGGCGCTGGCGCAGGATGGTGAGGTCGGCGTGGGGATAACGGCGCAAGGTTGCCTGCGCGAGCTGCGCCCCATCCAACAAGGAGGCGTGATTGAGACGGTCGGCAGCGATGCGGTCGCCGCGCTGCGTCAGCGCAGTGAGGATGCCGAGATTGGCCATGTAACCGGTTGAAAATAATAGCGCCCGCTCGTAGCCGGTGAAGGCTGCCAGCTCCGTTTCTAGCGCGTGATGGGCGCTGGTGTGACCGCTGACCAGATGCGCGGCTCCGCTGCCGACGCCCCACCGCGCTGCGCCGAGCTGTAATGCGGCGATGAGGTCGGGATGATTGGCAAGTCCGAGATAGTCGTTGCTGCAAAAGTTGAGCACGGCGCGTCCGTCACTGTTGCCGTGCGGTTGTGCTGGCGCGTCCTGCACCCGGCGGCGGCGGTACAGATGCGCCGTTTCAAGGGCGGCGAGTTGGGTGGTGAGGGCGGACAGCGTGGACATTAGCGGGCGGCGCTGACGGCGTTGGCAAGCTGGGCGTAGTTGGCGACGCTCAAATTCTCGGCGCGTAAACTGGGATCAATGCCGGTGGCGGTAAATAATTCGGCGCTGACGACTTTGGACAGGCTGTTGCGCAGCGTTTTGCGGCGTTGCCCAAAGGCGGCGGCGACGAGGCGAGCGTGGAGCGCGGGATCATCAATTGGATACGGCAGCGGGTTGAGCGGGCGCAGTCGCAAAAATGCCGATTCGACTTTGGGGGCGGGGGTGAACGCGCCAGCGCCGATCCGCAATAAACAGCTCGCCTGACAGCGGCTTTGCACCATCACTGACAGCCGTCCATAAATTTTGTCACCGGGCGCGGCGACGATCCGATCAACCACTTCTTTTTGCAGCATTAAATGCAGATCGCTGATGCAGTCGGCGGAGTCCAAAAAGTGAAACAGCAGCGGCGTAGAAATGTTGTAAGGCAGATTGCCGACGACGCGCAGCCGTTCTCCGGCACTGACCAACGTGTGCAGATCAAATTTGAGCGCATCGCAGTTGTGAATGCGCAACGCCGGGTCGGGAAACCGCTGCCGCAGCGGTTCCAGCAGATCGCGGTCAAGCTCCACCACGTCCAGCGCCCCCGCTGCCGCTAATAATCCGGCGGTGATGGCACCGGTGCCGGGGCCGATTTCGAGCAGGCGTTCACCCGGCTGGGCGGCGATGGCGTGATGAATTTTGGCGATAACGGCTTGATCGTGCAGGAAATTTTGACCAAAACGCTTGCGGGGGTGGTGGGGCATCGAAGTGGGTATCGGTTGTCAGTTGTCAGTTGTCAGTTGTCAGCGGAAATCGCGGTGCTGTCAACCACTTGTCTGAGGCGCTGGCGCAGGTGGCGCTGAGTGTCGGGATCAAGCGCATCGCCGAAGAGCGGCAGCGCGACGCGCCGCCAGCCGAGTTGAAAATTGAGCACGATCAGCGGTTGACTGATAAAGGTCGCTGGCGTCAGTTGCGCCACGCTGGTCGCGCCAGATTGCCAAGTCAGTTGCCACCGCTGATCTGACCGCCACAGCGCGGAGTGAATGGAACGCGCCGTGCAGCGCAGAACATGCTGGCGCAGTGCGTGGACGGCGCAAATCACGACGGCGGTTGCGAGTAAAATCGTTGTTAAATCAAGCGGAAACGTGGCGATCACGCCCAGCGCCAGCGCGTGCGTCGTCGCAATCCAACCCGCCAAGCGCCACGAGCGGCGCGGTTGAATTAACAGCGGCGGCACAGCATAAATAGTCATTGGCGCTGCGCTGCGGCGATAATTTGCGCCACCACTTCGCGCACCTGCGGCTCTGGTGGCACGGCTCGCGCCAGCAACCAATCGCTCAATTGCACATCGGACGCAGCCAACAACTGCACAAACGTCTGGCGCTGCGTCGGATTCAATTCGGCATAACCCTGTTCGAGAAATCCGCGTAATAAATAATCAAGCTCCAACATGCCGCGCCGACATTGCCACCGCAAGCGACAAATAGCAGTCAATTCAGCGTCTTGTTCAGAAACAGTATTCATATAACCAGCCAGTGCGTTATTAAAAAATAGAGAGTGTGACATTCAACTACCGACAACTGACAACTCACTTAAAAGTCCGCCCCGCTATCAATTGCAGTTTACACTGCGCTACCCGATAGCGATTTCTGCCATCCCCCTAAAATAGGTCTTTTATCATGCTACGTACTTGGTCAGCGGTATACAACGTTGGTATTGATGACATTGATCATCAGCATCAAGGTTTTTTTGCAGCAGCGCATCGTTTATATGACGATATTTTGGAGCGCGAAGGGAAAAATGCCGTAGAAGACGCAATGGCATTTATGCGCAATTATGCGGAAGAACATTTCCAGACTGAGGAAGCGTTCATGCGCAAACATGAATATCCCGGTTTGAAAGAGCATTTAATGCTCCATGCTGGATTTTTTCGGCGACTGGATGAGTTAGAAAATGATTTAATGATGTTTGGCCCCAGCCAAGCATTAGCAGATCGCGCTTTGGATATTACGCAAGATTGGCTCATTGACCACATCGCGGATGAAGATATGCTGTATTCATTGCATGTAAAAGCCAAAGGCGTCACTGATTTAAGGGCAATTTGAATAAAAGCCCCCCTTTGAAAAAGGGGGGTTGGGGGGATTAGTCAATCGGCAGTTGGTTATTTAACAATTAACCGCCTTATCTCAAATCCCCCCAACCCCCCTTTTTCAAAGGGGGGCTTTTTTGCTTGTTTGAGTGGAATAGACATGAAAGAACCGCTAACAAAGCCCCCCTTTGAAAAAGGGGGCTTGCTTGAATTCAACAGCGCGGCTGATAACGCAAATCCAATGTATACGGCTGCTCACCCGCTGGCAATTCTGGCGGCGGATCAATCACTCCTGCCGTGTGTCCCATCACTCGAAACCGCGCAATCCGCCGACTTTCCGCCTCATAACTATTCACCGGAAACCGCGACTCGCTGCGCCCGCCGGGATGCACGACATGATAGGTGCAGCCGCCGAGACTGCGCTGATTCCACAGATCAACAATCTCAAAAATCAACGGGTTATGCGCCGGAATCGTCGGATGCAACCCCGATGGCGGACTCCACGCTTTAAACCGAATCCCCGCGACAAACTCCGCTTTGCGACCCGTTGGGCGCAGCGGCACCCGCCGTCCGTTGCACACCAAGACATGCCGCTCACCAACTAAGCCGTTGATTTTGACCTGCATTCGTTCGACCGAACTGTCCACAAAGCGCGACGTGCCCTGCGCAGTGACTTCTTCGCCCAAAACGTGCCAAGGTTCAATTGCAGTGCGCAATTCCAAATGAATGCCTTCGGCAGTGACGAGATCGCCGCAGTGCGGGAAACGGAATTCAAAAAACGGTTCAAACCATGCCGTTTCAAGCGGATAACCAGCGCGACGCACATCGCAAATCACGTCTTCAAAATCCAACCGCGCAAAATGCGGCAATAAAAAACGGTCGTGTAATTCAGTGCCCCAGCGAATCGGTTTGCGCGTATAGGGTTCTTGCCAAAACCGCGCAACCAATGTGCGCAATAATAGCATTTGTGCCAAACTCATTTGATAATGCGGCGGCATTTCAAACCCGCGAAATTCGACCAAACCTTGGCGTCCAGCCGCGCTGTCTGGTGAATAGAGTTTATCAATACAAAACTCAGTGCGATGGGTATTGCCGGTGACATCCGTTAAGAGATTGCGCAGAATGCGATCCACTAACCAAGGTTGCGGAATTGCGCCCGTTGGCATCTGTTGAAATGCAATGTCCAATTCATATAAACGATCATCGCGGGCTTCATCGACACGCGGCGCTTGACTGGTCGGGCCAATAAATAAACCCGAAAACAAATACGATAAACTCGGATGATGTTGCCAATACGCAATCAAACTCTGCACCAAATCAGGTCGGCGCAGCAGCGGACTGTCTGCTGGCGTCGCGCCGCCGAGCGTGACGTGATTGCCACCGCCCGTGCCGGTGTGGCGTCCGTCCAGCATGAATTTCTCGGTGCCCAGCCGCGTCAGTCGCGCTTCGTCGTACAAAATCCGCGTGTCGCGCACCAGCGCATCCCAACTGTCTGCCGGATGAATGTTGACCTCAATCACGCCGGGATCGGGCGTCACCGCCAATTTTTGCAGACGCGGATCACGCGGCGGTTCATAGCCTTCAATGATGATCGGCAGTTGCAACGTTGCCGCCGTCTCTTCGATGCACAGCACCAAATCCAGCCAGTGCTCCAAATGCGTCAGCGGCGGCAAAAAGCAGTACAGCCGCCCCTCTCGCGGTTCCACGCACAGCGCGGTACGAATCAGCTCCGGCGGCAGCGTGTCTGGCAACGCGAGCTGCGCCCGCAGATCAGGCGAGATGGGGCCAGAACGCGCTGCATGACGCACCGCTTGTAACTTTTGCTCGCACATGGTTTGCGGCGGGATGGACACGCGATGCTGGCTGTAACGCCGCGCCAGCGCGTCAAACGGCGAGCGCAGCGGCGCGACCGGTTCCAACGGATTGCGCTCAGGCACTTGATCTAGTTCACTTTCTGGTACATGCGGCAGCGCATCCAGCGGCAGCCGGAATCCCAGCGGTGAATCGCCCGGAATCAGAAATAACGTGCCGTCGCGCAGCGCCCAGCGTCCACTTTTCCAACTGCCGGCAGCGCCCACGCCCCACCACCGCAGCGGCAGCACAAAACCCGCAATCTGGTTTAAGCCCTTGTTAAATAACCGCGCAATGCGCTGGCGCTCGTTGGGATCATTCAGTTTGTTATCCAGCGGATCGACGTTGACCGGCAGCCGTGCCTCGCGCCACAGGTAATACCAAACGTCCTCATGCGCGGGCGCAGCGTGGTCTGGATCAACGCCGAGATGCGCCGCGAGGGTGCGGATAAACCGCTTGGCGTCTGCCGCAGTGTGTTGATAATCTTGATTTTCTTGCCCCAACAGCGCCGGATCGCGCCACACCGGCGTACCATCTTTGCGCCAATAACAAGACAGCGCCCAGCGCGGCAACTGCTCGCCCGGATACCATTTGCCCTGACCGAGATGGAGCACTCCGCCCGGCGCAAACTGCTGTTGCAAGCGCCGCAGCAACTCCTCCGCCAGCGGTTTTTTTGTCGGGCCGAGCGCGTCGATGTTCCATTCCGCGCCTTCCATGTCATCAACCGACACAAACGTCGGCTCACCGCCCATCGTCAAGCGCACATCGTTGGCGTTCAGTTCGGCATCGACCTGATGCCCCAGCGCCTCAATCGCCGCCCACTGCTCCGGCGTGTACGGCTTGGTGACACGCGGGTCTTCATGGATGCGGCTGATATCATTGTGAAAATAAAACTCCACCTCGCACTCATCGGTTGCGCCGCTGATCGGTGCGGCACTGCGCGGCGCGGGTGAACACGCCAGCGGAATATGCCCCTCGCTGGCAAACAGCCCCGAAGTTGGATCAAGCCCAATCCAGCCAGCGCCGGGCACATACACCTCCGCCCACGCATGTAAATCGGTGAAATCTTTTTCCGGGCCCGACGGGCCATCCAGCGCCTTCACGTCAGCGGTCAACTGCACCAGATAGCCAGAGACAAACCGCGCTGCCAGCCCCAGATGGCGCAGAATCTGCACCAACAGCCAGCCGGTATCGCGGCACGAGCCTTTACCGCTGCCGAGCGTCTGCTCGCAAGTTTGCACGCCCGGCTCCAGCCGAATCACATAACCGATGTCAGCTTGCAGCCGCTGATTCAAATCAACCAGAAAATACACCGTCTCGCGGCGGGTAAGATTCACTCCGGCCAGCCATTTTTTTAATAACGGGCCACTTTCAGTGCATTCCAAATAAGGCGCGAGTTCTTGGCGCAATTCCGGTTCATATTGGAATGGATAATAAAAGGCGTATTCTTCGAGAAAGAAATCAAAGGGGTTAATCGTAATCATCTCAGCGATGACATCAACCTCAATGGATAACTTGCGCGTTTTTTCTGGAAACACGATCCGCGCTAAATAATTGCCAAAGGCGTCTTGCTGCCAATTGATGAAATGTTCTGCGGGTTCAATGTTTAACGCATAAGAACGAATGGTGGTGCGGCAATGCGGCGCGGGACGCAGGCGCACAACATGCGGCGACAGAGTTACCGCCCGATCAAAGCGGTATTCAGTTTTATGATTGAGCGCAACCAAAATCGACATCTGGGGTGAATTCCTTAACGTGAGTGCGGCAGAATTAAGCAGAAATCATGCCGTGTGGCAAAACAGGCTCACTGCGGCACTTCTGGCTCTGGCAGCGGGGCGGGCGCAAGGTCTGGAATCCGGTGCGATTCATCAAACCACGCGCCGAGATCAATCAAGCGGCAGCGGTGGCTACAAAACGGACGCCACCGCGCCGCTTCATTCCAAATCACCTCAGCGCCACAGTGGGGACAATGCACTACAAGTTCAGTCATTCGGTGCAACCTCAATTAACCGGCAATAAAAACGGCAGAGTATTTTGTGCTGAAATTGCATTTGCAACGCAGCGTTGTTGTGATGAATTGCGCAGTCACGGCGCTATATTTTTTAATTCAATTTGGACATTGTTTGGAATGAATCATCGCTTTCTATTGCTCATCGTATTGAGTGTAGTAGTGCCACTTGCGCCAGCAGCGCCAGCCGCTGCGCCCGCACCGCGTATCGGTTTGGTGCTTGCTGGCGGCGGTGCCAAGGGTGCCGCGCATATCGGCGTATTAAAAGTGTTGGAAGAATTGCACATCCCGATTCACGCCATCGCCGGCACCAGTATGGGATCGCTCGTTGGTGGTGCGTATGCCGCTGGTATGACGGCGACGGAATTGGAGCAGCGGGTGACGCAGGTGGATTGGGATGTGTTGTTTGATGACGATCCGCCGCGCCCCGTTTGGCCGATGCGCCGTAAAGAAGCCTCGTTGACGCCGACTTGGAATTTTACGGTAGGCGTGCGCGACTGGCAGTTGCAATTGCCCAAAGGGGCGCTGGCGGGACAGCAGGTGCAGCTATTTTTCAACGATTTGGTGCGCGAAGTGGAGATGATTCACGATTTTGACGCGCTGCCAATTCCATTTCGCGCCGTCGCCACTGATTTAGAGCACGGCACGCTGGCGGTGTTTGCGCGTGGCTCCTTGCCGATGGCGATGCGCGCCAGCATGGCAGTGCCGGGCATCTTTGCGCCGGTGGAATGGGAACAGCATCTGTATGTGGACGGCGGGCTGGTGCGCAACGTGCCGGTAGACGTGGCGCGGGCGATGGGCGTGGATGCGCTGATCGTCGTCACGCTTGGGAGTGGGCTGCTGCCGCGACAGCGCCTCAACAACATTCTCGGCGTTACCGAGCAGATGATCGCCATTTTGACTGAGCAAAACGTGGACACCTCGCTGCGCCAGCTTGATCCGCGCTGCGACGTGTTGATTGAACCCGATCTCGGCGACATCGGCGCTGGTGATTTTGCGCGGGCGGCAGAAGCCATTCAAACCGGCATTGTCGCCGCTCGCCGCGCTGCGCCGCAGTTGGCGCGGTATCGCCTCAGCGCCGCTGCGTATGCGACATGGCGACAGGCACATGCGCGTCCCGCCGCGTCCCCGCTGCCAGTGACGAAGGTGCGCATTGTCGGGCTGGAACAGGTGAATGCCGGCATCTTTGCGGATTTGCAAACCATCCACAGCACCCAGCCGTTTGATCGGGCGCGTCTCGCGGCGGATTTGCAGGCGCTGTATGGACGCGGTGATTTTGAGCGTCTCAGCTACCGCTTTACTCCAGATGACGAGCGCGGCTCCACGCTGGTGATTGATGCGCTTGAAAAACGCTGGGGGCCGGGTTATCTCAGCTTTGGTTTGGATTTACTGAGCGACAATCAAGGAGATAGCCGTTTAGGACTGCGCAGCACCTACGATCAAACATGGGTCAATAGTTGGGGCGCGGAATGGCGCAACCTGCTGACTTTGGGCAATGCGCCACAAGTGAGCAGCAGCTTTTATCAGCCGCTGGCGCTGGATCACCCGATGTTTGTGGTGGCAGAAGTGGATTATGTGCTGCAACCCACCAGCGTCTTCGTCAACGACCAGCGGCTGGCGCGTTACGACGTGAGTCGCCACCAACTTGGGCTTGATGTCGGCACCACGCTGGGGGCTGGCGAGTGGCGAGCGGGCGTGTTTGGGCGGCAGACCACGACGGATTTGGACACTGGCAGCGCGGTGCTGACGGAAGAATCCCGCACCGCCATTGGGCTGCACGGGCGACTGGTGTACGACACTTTAGACAGTGCGGGTGCGCCGCGCTCCGGGCAGCGGCTGACGTTGGACACTCACGCGCCGCTGCGGGCGCTCGGTTCGACGCGCGACTACCGCCGCGCCAAACTGACGGCCACCGCTGCGCACAGCATTGGTGCGCACACGCTGGCAGCGCGGATGACGCTCGGCAGCGGTTTTGGGAGTGAATTGCCCTATGACGAGCAATTCGCATTAGGTGGTTTTTTACAATTATCTGGCTATGCCAATGAGCAATTTCGCGGTAACGATGTCGCTTTTGCAGCCTTGAGTTATTACCGACAAATTGCCTCATTGCCGCCACCATTAGGGCGCGGTTTATATGCAGGCGCATCATTAGAAATGGGCTGGTTATCTGCCAGCCAGATCACATTACAATCGGGAATGAATACCGAACTCACACCGGCAGCAACGCGCTTGGGGAGCAGTCTTTTTTTAGGTTCTGATACTTGGGTTGGTCCCGCATATCTAGGCATTGGTTTTGCAGAAAGCGGAGCGCACACGCTCTATCTTTTAATTGGTCAACCCTAAATTGCTGCGCTCGTTATGCGTTGGGTTGATTGCAACAACCCAACCGACTGCGCCCAATTAAAAGACGCAGCAGGTTAAATTAAACGGCACATTGGCGGTGCATTGGCTCACCCGCCCCTCCGCATTCACAGTCATAAACCGCACGCTATAGCGATTTTTATGCCCGCTGATTTCAGGATAGCGTTCTTTAGTCGCCGCCACGCGCACCCGCAATAATTGCGCGGGAGCTTCGGGATTCAATGCTTCTTGAAAAAAACCACCTTCTGCTATTTCCGAACGCATCGCCGCACTGCTGCGAATTAACGATAAAATCAATTGCACCGCCTCAATCGCTGGCTCCAAATCATCCAGCCAATGTGTAAATCGCGCTTGATGCACGTCGGGAGCTTGCAATAACCAATAATGATATTGCGGCAAATCAAAGCTACACGCGCCACCGGGTAAACTGCTGCGTTGTCCAATTGCTTTCAAAAAGTCATCTTCACGCGCATTCAAACCAATTGGGCTATAAAAACGCCGCAGCCGCTCGCCAGCGGCTTCCAAGTTTTGCATCACCTGTTCCAAAGCGTGCGCATTGACATTCGGTTGCTTACTAATGCGCTGTAAGCTGGTGGAGATGCGTTCTAATTCTTTAATAATTTCGTTTTTCAAATCAGAACGCGCCGTCACCATAACCAAATCAAGCAGAGTTGTCGTCGCAATGCGCAATGCCGCGACATCGGTTTGCGCACGAAAATGACGGAGTTGTTCATCCAGATGTTCAATCCGCAAAAAGGTGCGGATGCGTTCATTCAGCGGATGTTCAAAAGTGATTAAAATCGACACGATGCGTTCTCAAATAACGAAATGGCACGAATGAAGAGCAAGGGTGAATTAGCGTTTTTTGGACATCAGTGTATCCAACAACGCGATGAAATTACGTTTTGCTTTATACTGCACCCGCAACGCATTGAGATACTCAAGCAATGGTTGCTGTTGATTCAACGCGAGCATCAAAGTTGCAATTTGTTTAATCACTATCATCGCTTCTTCATACGCGGATTGTTTTGTTTTATCAACGAAGGTAGGCACGATCTGCTGATAAATGACAAGCGCATCTTGAGGACGGGTTGATGCGAATGCATCAGCAGTTTTCATTAGCAAACTCTGCTCGCAAAACCCTTGCTGTATCGCAGCATGTGCGGCATCAAGATCGTTTTCCCACAGCGCAATTTCAATGCGGCGTGAATAATTAGGTGTTTTGCCACCTGGTTTCCATGCTCTGGCAGTACTTGCAGCCTGCATGATGTCGTCATTCAGGCAATTCAACGCGCGCTCGCGGTATTCAGACCAATTACCAACGGCGCTCGTTACTGTATGTAACCGTTGATAATCTGTTAATGAAGGCTGTTCTAAAAATTGCGCCCACGCGAGTTGCGCGGCTTCATCATTGCGCCCGCGTTCGAGATAGGCATCAATTAAAAAATTGCGCAAACGATTATCCGGTTTTTCGGGAAATGCTTGCAGACCACGCTCTGCCCAATCGAGCGCTTTTTCCGGTTGTTGCGCTTCAGCCCAAATCTTAGCGATGTTCAGATAAGCATAAGCAGATGATAAATCAGTGGCATGGATCGCTACCAATTCCTCAGTGTCACCGAAGGCTTCGGCTAATGTTTCCATGATGCGTTTAATCTTAAAGTATTGGCTGTCGTAATTAGTGCGTGTTGGAAGATGGGCATATTTGCGCCATTCCATTTCTGCTAATTCCCGATACCGCTGCAATCCAATTTTACCCAGTGCTTCGCTATAAGTAATCGGATCGAAGCTGTTCGCAGTTTCTGATGGCGTTATTTCCAATTGAAAGAGGCGATCAGCCAATACGCCGGGCTCAATTGGTGCCAACAGACTGGCTTGTAAATGCAGCTTTCCTAAACGCTCATCAATACTAAAAATGTCGCCTTCTTCATCGTAATCGCTAAGATCGTCTCTGGTTTTTTCAAGTCGTTCCATAGCATATTCAGTGAGTTCAAGCAGCGTCATTGCGCCGTTTGGCGTCAACAATTCTTCTAATGAATCAATGGTTTCGTCGAGACCAGTGATAATATTTTCAATTCCATTGAGACCCGTAAAGCTGTTGGTGTGGGTAGCTTTTTCAATGGCTTTCCGCAGCGTCTTTAACGTGTTGGCGTTCACCTCTGGCGGCTCTGCTTTCAGTAGGAGTGAGCGGTAAATTCGCTCATCATACTTGGCAACATCCAATAGAATTTTGATCAGCGTTTCTGGTGATTGAATTGCGAGATAATCACGGATTTTCTGCCAAGAATCTGTTGGCAATGGTTCATCAGTGTGATTGAAGTCGGTAATACCCGCCAGCCACGTTAAACCCACAGCGACGCAGTGTTTGCAAAAGTAGCCATCATTGGCATGTGGGCAGTTGCAGTCATACGCCAATTCGCCGCGTTCTTCCCATAACTTGACGTTATACAGCTCGGTTCCTTGGACTTGCGCGGTAATGCGGTCATCCTTGACCTGTAGTTGTTTGATTGCGCCATTTGTACAATAAGATTCACCGCGCCCAAAGACTTTTTTTCCGGCAGCGGATTTCAGTGTTGCAATGGTGATTAAGTTGGTGAGCATGGGATGTAAATACCAAATTAATTTGTGGGGCGCTCAATCATACCGTTGTGCAAATGGCGCTAAAACTTGCGGTTAGCTCCGCATCACTACTGGCAGAGTCGCTAAATTAACGGTGCCATATTGACTGCTAAAGGTGATTGAAGTGCCGCCACCTTGTTGTTGAGAAAAACCGCCAATCTGATGGTCTAATGTGTCATAGACCCAGCAATTGCCGCCAGTATCTACTGCCAAGCGCCGACTATTGGCGAAATAGGCATATTTAAGATTGTTTTGTGAACCCGTTGCGCTCGGTATTCCCAATTCTGGCGGCCACCAATTCACTGCGGGATCAGGAACGAATAAGCTGGATTGTCCAAATGCGCCACCCGCAGTTTGCGTTTGGTTATGAACGCCGCCTTGGGTTTGTGATTGAAAACTGCCGCTGGAAAGTAACCCCGGTTGGCGAGCGAGTACATTGGCAATCTCACAACACAGCGCATCAACGCGCCCTTTTAAGTGCTGATTGAACATGTCGCCCAGCATAATCATGCCGCCGCTCATCCATTGTCCATTGCCGCCAAATTCAAAATGTCCAAATTGCGCCATCGTGCCATTGCCATTGCGCACCGCAAGCAGCATGTGCGTGACCGCGTCGGTGCTAAACCCGTGACGGGCGGCGAGTTCGGCAACGAGACTTTGCCCGGCGGAAGTAAGTTGTTGCATCGACTGAACCTTTAAGGTGAATGAAAAACACAAATAGGCTAACACGCACGGCGCACTTCTAGCGGATGTGACGGCAAAACCGCTGCAAGAACGGCTATGATTTAGCGCCAGCGCGAGTGGTGCGGGCGCTCTGCACCGGACGCGATTTTATCCATTGACCACACGATTTGCGGAGCTTGATTCCATGCGCCTGATCCAGGAAGCCCTGACGTTTGATGATGTTCTTCTCGTGCCCGCGCATTCGCAGGTGTTGCCCAATGAGGTGAGTTTTCACACCCGCTTGACGCGCCAGATCGAGCTGCGCATTCCGCTGGTGTCGGCGGCGATGGATACCGTCACCGAGGCGCGGCTGGCAATTGCGATGGCGCTGGAGGGCGGTATCGGAATTATTCATAAAAACATGAACATCGAGCGCCAAGCCCGCGAAGTGCTGGCGGTGAAAAAATACGAGAGCGGGATCATCCGCAATCCGATCACGGTCGCGCCGAATATCAGCGTGGGCGAGGTGTTGGAACTCACTCATGCCCATAACATTTCGGGTGTGCCGGTGACGGAAAACGGCAAATTGGTCGGCATCGTGACTGGGCGCGATTTGCGATTTGAAACGCGGATGGATGCGCCGGTGGCGGCGATTATGACGCCGCAGGAACGGCTGGTGACGGTGCGCGAGGGCGCGAGTCGCGCTGATGTGCTCAAACTGCTGCATCAACATCGGATTGAAAAGGTGTTGGTGGTCAACGATCAATTTGAGCTGCGCGGGCTGATTACCGTCAAAGATATTCAAAAAGCCAAAGATTTTCCCAAAGCGTCGCGGGATATGCAGGAGCGGCTGCGCTGCGGTGCGGCAGTCAGCGTCGGGCGCGGCACTGAAGAGCGGGTGGCGGCGCTGGTCGCGGCGGGAGTGGATGTGATTGTGGTGGATACCGCACACGGGCATTCGCAGGGTGTATTGGATCGAATTCAATGGGTTAAAGCACATTATCCCGATTTGCAGGTCATCGGTGGCAATATCGCCACAGCGGATGCGGCACTGGCGCTGCGCGATGCGGGCGCAGATGCGGTGAAGGTGGGGATTGGTCCGGGCTGTTTTGCGGCGGGTACGCGGGTGTTGATGGCGAACGCGACTTATAAAAACATCGAGGACATTCGCGCCGGCGAGCGCGTGATTAACCGCGACGGGCAGCCAGTGACGGTGGTCAAAGCGTGGTGTACCGGCATTCGTGAAGTGATGCAGATTCGCCACAGCGCCTCATTTTTGGGCACGTTGGCGACGCCGGATCATCGTTATTTGGTTGGCGATTTAAGCACTGCCAGCGCCGCGACCGTCACATCAAAGGGTTACGCCAACGTGCTGGAGCGCCCGACGCGCAGCGGAACCACTAAAATCGGCTGGCAAGCGATTGGTGAAGTCGAACGCGCCACCTGTTTATTTCCGCGCCAAGTGCAATTTGAATTGCCTGCTGCGCTGAAAATTGATCTCGGTGCAAATAGCGTTTGCGATTCTTATGCGCTCGGTTATTTATTCGGTGCTTTCCTCGTTGGAGGTAACACTGAATCTGCACAAATCCATTGGACAATTGCGACTGATCAAGCATCTGTTGCAGACAAATTGAATGCTTGCATTGGAACAGTCAGCGGCATTCAACCTGAGCAAACGCTGTGCGCCAATAGCATCGCCATTGATTTTAGTTCGCTGCAATGGGCGCGTTTGCTGGCGCAGTTTGGCGATCAGACGGATAGGCATTTACCCGCTGACTTATTATGCGCTAATCCAGAATATCTGCGCGGATTACTAGATAGTTTGATCGAAAACTCCGGCTACGCAGCTCGTAACAGTTTTATTTGTTTTAGCAGTACCTCGCAGAGTGTGGTCGAACTTTTCAATGTGCTGTGCCTTATTATTAAAGGCAGCCTGCCCAGTTGCAATATGGACTCAACAGGAATCATTGACGATGAGAATGATTGTACAGATTGCCGCGATTATTACTGTGCAGACCTAACTGTTTTACCGGAAAAAGAACCGACCAATCATTATCAGGTCTTAAAAATTCTTGATCGCCAACCGCTCAATCTTGCGCTGCCGGTATATGATATCGAAGTCGATTGTCCGACCCACAGTTTCATTGCTGACAACGCAATTGTGCATAATTCAATTTGCACCACGCGCATTGTTGCTGGCGTCGGTGTTCCACAAATTACTGCCGTTGCGAATGTCACCGAAGCATTAGAAGGCAGCGGGATTCCGGTAATTGCCGATGGTGGATTGCGCTATTCGGGCGATATTGCCAAAGTCATTGCCGCTGGTGCGCATAGTGTAATGATTGGCGGCATGTTTGCGGGTACTGATGAAGCGCCCGGCGAAGTCGAGATTTATCAAGGGCGGTCATATAAATCCTATCGCGGAATGGGTTCGCTCGGTGCAATGGGTGCGAATGAAGGATCAAGTGATCGCTATTTTCAAGAAGGGACGGCGAAAGAAAAACTCGTTCCCGAAGGGATTGAAGGACGGGTGCCGTATAAAGGCAGTTTGGTGAATGTGATTCATCAATTAGTTGGTGGTTTGGGTTCCAGTATGGGTTATACCGGCTGCGCGACGATTGAAGAAATGCGCACTAAACCGCAATTCGTGCGCGTGAGCAGCGCCGGAATGCGCGAATCGCACGTTCACGATGTACAAATCACTAAAGAAGCGCCGAATTATCGCATTGATAGTTAATGAATACTTGTGGGTGCGCGTCCAGAATATGCTGCCGCGCTCCTTATTCTGTCATTAGGAATTCACATCATGTCCCAGCCACTGCCGCCACCGCCATCTCTCATCGTGCCGCCACATCCGCAGTGGCCGCCATTAACGGCGGCGGCAAAAGCCGAGCTGAAGGCGGAGATTCGCGCCCTGCTCCGCGCCCAGAACGCGGTGTTGGTGGCGCATTACTACACCGCTGACGATTTGCAGGAACTCGCTGAAGAAACCGGCGGTTGTGTCGCCGATTCGTTGGAAATGGCGCGTTTTGGTGCTGCCACTGACGCTGCGATGGTGGTGGTGTGCGGCGTGCGCTTTATGGGCGAGACCGCCAAAATTCTGAATCCCGAAAAGCGGGTGGTGATGCCAGATTTAGATGCAACCTGTTCGCTGGATGAAGGCTGCCCGGCAGCGACGTTTAGCGCCTTTTGCGACGCCCATCCTGAGCACACCGTTGTCGTGTATGCCAACACCAGCGCCGAGGTGAAGGCGCGAGCGGATTGGGTGGTGACTTCCAGCATCGCGCTGCCCATCGTTGCGCATCTCAAGGCGCAAGGTCAGAAAATTTTGTGGGCACCGGATAAACATCTCGGCCGCTACATTCAACGGGTGACGGGCGCAGACATGCTGCTGTGGAATGGAGCCTGCGTGGTGCATGAGGAATTCAAAGCGGTGGCGCTGGAGCGGGTGCGCAAACTTCATCCAGATGCCGCCGTGCTGGTACACCCTGAAGCGCCAGATGACATCGTGGCGCAAGCAGATGTGGTGGGTTCCACCACGCAATTGATTCAAGCCGTGACTACGTTGCCCAACCCGGCGTTTATCGTCGCCACCGATGCGGGCATTTTTTGGAAGATGCGCCAGCTCGCGCCACATAAAACCTTGCTGGCAGCGCCCACCGCAGGCGAAGGCGCGACCTGCGAAAGTTGCGCCCATTGCCCATGGATGGGCATGAATTCATTGCACAATTTGGCGCAGGTGTTGCGCGAGGGCACACAAGAGATCGTGATTGATGCGGCGATTCGAGAGCGGGCGGTGGTGCCGATTCAGCGGATGCTGGAGTTTGCGCGGATGCGCGGCATCGGCAGCACCAAAGCGGTTACTGCGGCGAGCAGTCAGTAGCGGCTTGCGCGGTCAACGCCACGAAACGGCGGCAGTTTTCAACCAGATCGCTGCCGTGTGCGTGAAGATCGCCGCCGATCAATAACATGCAGTCGCGCCCATAAAATGCGACCAATTCGTTGACGCGCTCCAGCGTCATCCCGCCGCCGGGCACCGGAAATATGGGGCGTAGATGATTCAACGGTGCGCTCGCACCCGCCACCACCTCGCGGCATTCCTCCGGCGTAAACGCAAAACGCCCGCCCCAACTTGGAAAAATCGTGCCATCTGCGCCCGCCAAACGGTTGAGTTGTCCAAATAATACGCGGTGCGCGATGCCCGCGTCGGAATGCAGGCACAGCGTGCCCTGAAAAGCGGGATGGCTGAGAATTGGCAGCGCCAAACTGTCGTCATCTGCCAACTCGCGCAGCGCGTCAAATCCCGCCAAGCCGGGGCAAAACAGCAAACCCCCCGCGCCAGCCTGTTTAGCGAAGTGAGCGCGGCGCTGAATGGCAGCGGCTGGCGCAGTGACGTTGGGAAAATACAGACACTGCCGTCCGCTCTCGCGGTTCGCTCGCGCCACCGCCGCCGCGCACTGCGCAACCCGCGCTTCAAACGGACAAAACGCCTGATCGCTCAAGCCGTGATCGTCCTTAATCACATCCATCCCGCCGAGCGCCAATTGATAAGCCAACTCCGCCAGCGCCAGTGCTGATAATCCCATTGGTTTCAAGGCTGTACATAACAACGGACGGTCGTACACGTTGAGCAAAGTACGCAGCCCGCTGCTGCCAAAACGCGGCCCGCGATACTGCGCGGCGAGCGCGTCCGGCAGCGCGAAGTGGATCAAGCGCACGCCGGGCTTGATACTGACATTGCCAAACAACACGTTGAGCAACTGCGTCAACTCGCGTCCGGCAGCCTCAATTGGATAACTGATGGCGACCACAAATGCAGCGGAATCGATCTGGTGTAGCACCGCCACCTGTCCGATGATGTGGTCACGAATCACCGGATCAGTGACCAACGCGGCAGGAAATTCAATCGTTTGCTCAATCGCAATGTCACGCGCCCGCTGCGCAATTTCAGCGGCGGGGCATTGAATTTGATAATGCGCAACAAAACGTTCACCACTGAGCGCATCGCTAAGAATCATTATGGCGTATCCTCATTCACCGTTAGTTCTATTGTTTATCAACAACACATCAATTTATAACACATCATTGGAGCATCATCATGGCAATTACTTTAACGGCTGCTGCCGCCCAACACGTTATTAAAACGATTGCGCAACGCGGGCAAGGCGTGGGATTACGTTTAAGCGTCACAGAAAGCGGCTGCCAAGGCTTATCTTATGTCGTGGATTTCACCGATCAAGTGACTGATGCCGATCAAGTCTTTGAAAGTCATGGCGCGTGCGTCATTGTGAGCCACGATGATCTCCCGCAAGTGGATGGCACCGAGATTGATTTTGTGAAAAAGAATCTGCTGCATGATACCTTTGAATTCCACAATCCGCAGGCAAAAAGTAGTTGCAATTGCGGCGAGTCTTTCAGCGTTTAATTGCGCTCCGCATCAACACGAGTGCCGCCAATGTATCACGCCGATCTGCAACACATCATCGACGACTTTGAATTATTAGGTGATTGGGAGCAACGCTATCAATACCTCGTGGAACTCGGCGAGCATTTGCCAGCGATGCCGGTAGCATTAAAAACGCCCGCGCATCGCGTGATTGAATGTATGAGTGTTGTGCATGTTGCCGCCCAACCTGATCCCGCGCAACCGGAAATTCTGCATTATAGCGGCGATTGTGACACCGCTATTATTAAAGGTGCGGTAGCATTATTAGTGGGGCTATTGTCGGGGAAAACAGCAACCGACATTATCAATTTAGATGTTGATGCGCTGTTTCAAGAATTACAACTCGAAGAGAATTTGAGTCCTAATCGGCATGTTGGCATTTACGCAATCGTCAATAAAATGAAAGCGCAAGCGGCAGCACTGCAATAGCGCAACGTGCATATCAGCGCGGCGCGGTCATCAACGCATTCGCCTCCACCACCACATCTTCCAACAATACTTCCAATTGCGCGAGCTTGACCTCGCGCAATCCTAATGCCTGCGCTTCCGTAGTCGCTGCTAAAACAATATCAGGATCAGGAGTACAACCAACGCCCAATTTATGGCAAATGATGTCTGATAAGCGGGTGATGACTAAAATCACATCGGTTTCATTAAATTCTTGCGCGTGATGATCGCGGGCAACGCGAGCATAGCTTTCGGGAAGTTCCCATTTCATCAATAACCGATAGCCAATATCTTGGTGCATCGCTTCCAATACTTCAAAGACCAACGATTTCGTCATTGCGGCAGGACGCACCGGATCGCGGGCAATTAAATCCAATACTTTTAATAAAAAAAGTTCGCCGATGTCATGCAATAATCCCGCTAAAAAGACTTCTTCTGCCAGCGTTTCATAACCAGTTTGTTGCGCTAACCAGCGCCCGCCCGTCGCACACACAAAAGAATGACACCACAAGTTCGGCATATAATGCGCTGCGACCTTGGTTTGGAGATCATGCGCCATCAATTGCGAGGCAACCATTGCTAAATTAGCAACGCGATTCATCCCCAAGCGCACAACAGCGGCACTGATGGTTTCAACTGGTTTTAAGCCGCCATAAAAAGAAGAATTCGCTAACCGCAACACGCGACTGGTGAGCGATTGATCTTTCATAATCAAATCAGAAATATGATGAATGGTGACGCCTTGTACTTGTTTTAGTTTTTGCAGTTCTAAGGCGACGCGATTAAATACCGGCAGTTGTAAACTATCAGATTCAAAGCGTTCTTCAATGAGTGCTTTTAGTGATTTTCCAGTCACGTTGTTATCGTTCTCTGTGTGGATTAGATACTGGATTATACCCGAATATCACCAATGAGCCGCTGAATTTCTCGAAAGGGGCGCGGTTTTCCTAACCGAGGTAAATGGCGCAACACTTCTTGAATGCTCGTTGCGCCCATTGCTGCTTTTGCTAACCCATCCTCCAATAATGTCACCAAGCCGGCAGTTTCAATACCAATGCGCCGAATCTCTGAAGAAGAGCGTTTCGCAATAATTGCATCTTTAATGGGTTCGTTGGAAATGAGCAATTCAAATATGCTCACGCGCCCAAGATAACCAGTGTATTGGCAATCGCTGCAACCGCGTCCTTTGCGAAAGTTGGCTCCCACTAAATCTGCTTGATGGATGCCTAAACGATGTAATTCTTGCGCGTTAGGACGATAGGGTTCGGCACACGTTTCGCAGACGTGACGCAAGAGACGTTGTGCCAATACTGCTATCACGGTCGAGGCAATTAAAAAAGGTTCAATTTGCATATTGGTGAGCCGCAATAAGCAGCCGATGCTGTCTTCGGTGTGAAATGTCGTCAACACTTTATGCCCGGTGAGGGCGGCTTGAATAGCGGATTCGGCGGAGAATTGATCTCGAATTTCGCCGAGAACGATAACATCAGGGTCTTGCCGCACCATGTGGCGCAGGGTTTCTTCAAAAGTTAAATTAATTTTAGGATTTAAGTTACATTGCGCAATGCCATCAATGACGTATTCAACTGGGTCTTCGGCGGTAATGATGCAGCGTTCGGAATCGTTTAAATAGTTAATACATCCATATAAACTGGTGGTTTTACCAGAACCGGTGGGGCCGGTCACTAAAATGACGCCGCTGGGTAAATCTAACGCTTCTGCTTTTAAGCGTTCCAGCATTCGAGATGCCATGCCAATTTCTTTCACATCAAGCAATTCAACTTTACGACTGAGCAGCCGCAATACGATTTTTTCGCCAAAAATCGTCGCAAAAAATGAGGCGCGGACATCGCTGCGGCGACCGGTGCGCGGATCGTCAAAGCGAAATCCGCCGCCTTGATGACGGCGTTTTTCAGCAATATCGGCTTGACAGAGGATTTTGAGGCGGCTGCTGATGGCCGGTGCCAGTGTGCGTTCCAGCTCGCGGTGCAGAACCAAAACGCCGTCGCGGCGAAAACGTACCCGCAATTGTTGGCGCATCGGTTCGATGTGAATGTCGCTGGTGCCCTGCTCCAGCGCGTCGATGATGATGCTATCCACGACGCTGGTGACGTCGGCTTCGTTGAGTTCGAGCGGACGGGCGCGACTGTGTTGGCGGCTGTTTTCGTAGGTGCTGATGCTGTCGTCAATGGCGCGACGGGTGCTGATGGCGGGCACGATCTTGCCGTAGACACTTTCGGCTGCTTGCCGTCCCACGCTGTCGAGCGGATTGCGAAAGGCGATGATGGTGCCATCGGCGTCGCGGCGAATCGGTACGGCTTGATGACGGCGACACCAATCTGGCGTGACTTGAAACAGAATTTCGTGATCAATGTCGGTGAAACTCGGCTCTTCGTGCAAAAAACCCAGTTGATCGCCCAGCACTTCAATTAACTGCTGTTCCTGAATTAAATGCTTTTCCAGCAGAATTTCGCCGAGGCGTTTGCCCTGAAATTCGGGATATTGCTGCGCTTGCAAGGCGGCGCGTAAATCCTGCGGTTTGAGATAACCCAGCTCCACCAACAAATTGCCCAGCGGCACCACCTGCCGTTGTTCGCGCAACGCCTGCCGCAGTTGTTTGGCATCGAGATAGCCCAACTCCTGCAACACCTTGGTCAGCGAATACTCATCGGGCAGCTTGCTGTGGACGCGCCGCGCTTGCGTCAATTGATCGCGGGTGATGATTTGGCGCTCTTCCAGCAGCGTCGCAATTTGCTTGCTGGTGTCTTGCGCGGGCGGCGTCGGAACGGACGCTGGCGTCACGATTCCTCGTGTTTCAAGGATGGCAGCAATCTGTTGGGGGGGAGTTGGCATAACCGGCGGGGAGGAATCACGACTAGAATGCTCGAATCATTGCACGATGGTTGGTTCTTAAAACAGATTGCTCCAAATGGCGATCTGTTGTCTGCAATGCAGACAACAGATTGCCTCAACGCAAGTGCTAACGCTAGACTTAACGGCTGAATTTCGACGCCTTTTCGCACGTTGACCTCCTTCTAGTCCTCATAATTGATCCTTTTTGTGGAGTCCCGCATGGCTATTGAACGCACTCTCTCAATTATCAAACCCAACGCTGTCGCCAAAAACGCCATCGGTGCCATTCTCGCCCGCTTTGAAACCGCTGGGCTGCACATCGTCGCCGCCCGAATGCTGCATCTGAGCCACGAACAAGCCAGCGCGTTTTATGCGATTCATCAGGGCAAGCCGTTTTTTGATGAACTGGTGGGCTTTATGACCTCCGGCCCGGTGATGGTGCAGGTGTTGGAAGGTGAGGACGCCGTTGCCAAAAACCGCGACATCATGGGTGCAACCAATCCCGCCAACGCCGCACCCGGCACCATCCGCGCCGATTTCGCCGACTCGTTCACCGAAAACGCCGCACACGGTTCTGACGCAGTGGAAACCGCCGAGGTGGAAATTGCCTTCTTTTTCCCCGAAGGCGCGTGTCCGCGCACCCGTTGATTTATCCCCACTTGATGACCGCTCCCACCCCGTTACCGAATCTGTTTGACCTGCGGCTTGCCGAGTGCGAGGCGCTGGCGGTCGGGCTGGGCGTCAAACCTTTTCACGGGCGCAATCTCTTCAAATGGTTACATAAACATGGCGTTACTGATTTCGACGCCATGTCCGATTTACCCAAATCGTGGCGCGAGCGGCTGCGCGAGGTCACGCGGCTGGAGCTGCCGCGCATCATTGCTGACCATCCGTCTGCCGATGGCACCGTGAAATGGGTGCTGGAATTGCACGACGGGCAGCGAGTGGAAACCGTCTGCATTCCCGAAGGTCGCCGCCGCACGTTGTGTGTCTCTTCACAAGTGGGCTGCGCGTTGAATTGCGCGTTTTGTGCCACCGCGCAACAGGGCTTTAATCGCAATCTCACGGTGAGCGAAATCATCGGGCAGGTTTGGCACGCAGCGCGTCAGCTTGACCAACCGCTGACCAACGTGGTGCTGATGGGAATGGGCGAGCCGCTGGCGAATTTTGATGCCGTGATCGCCGCGCTGGAGATCATGCAGGACGATCTGGCGTACATGCTCGCCAAGCACCGCGTGACCGTCAGCACTTCCGGCGTCGTGCCCAACATTTATCGGCTGCGCGAGGTCAGCAACGTCTCGCTGGCCGTCTCGCTCCACGCGCCCACCGACGCGCTGCGCGATGAGCTGATGCCGATCAATCGCAAATATCCGCTGGCGCAACTGCTGCCGGCGTGTAAGGCGTATCTCGGCCGCGATCCGCGCCGTAAAATCACTTGGGAATACGTCATGCTTGATGGTGTGAATGACAGCCTGACACACGCGAAGCAATTGATTCGCTTATTAGAAGGCATTCCTTCCAAGCTCAATCTCATCCCCTTTAACCCGTTCACCGGCAGCACCTTTGCCACCTCGCCACCGGAGCGCGTGGAGGCGTTTCGCCTGCGGCTGACCGGCGCGGGGATTTTCGCCATGACGCGCAAAACGCGGGGCGATGAGATCGCTGCTGCTTGTGGACAATTGGTGGGGCGGGTGAATGATCGCACCCGCCGCGTGGCAGTGCCGGTGGTGAACTGAATGAACACAGCGCAGAGGCGACGGTTGCTGATGCTGGGACTCTGCTGCGGGCTGGTGGCTTGCGGCAGTCTCAAAAAGCAGACGCAGCACACTGATGAGGCGTTGGGTTTAGACCCGGAAGATAGCCCGGCGGAGCTGTATGTCCGCATGGCGGAGGAGTATTACAACCGGGGTCAAACTGATGTTGCCTTTCGGCGGGCGCAGCAGGCGCTGGAAGCCGATAAAAAATATCCGCGTGCGCACGTTTGGGCGGCGTTTTTATACGAAGAAATCGGGCAAGCAGCGCAGGCTAAGGAACATTACGACCGCGCCATCGCGCTCGCGCCTAACAATTCCGACGTGCGTTATGCCTATGGCGCGTATGAATGTCGCCAAAAACATTACGCCGAAGCCGAGACGCAGTTTCAAAAGGCGCTCGCCAATCCGCTGTATGCCACGCCATGGCTGGCGCTGACCAACGCCGGCAATTGCGCCGTGCAGGCGGGCAATCTCACGCAAGCGGCAACGCATTATCAAGCCGCGTTAGTCGGCAATCCGAGTTTTGGCCCGGCGCTGGTAAAGTTGGCAGACCTCGCGCAGCGGCGCGGTGATGCCAAAGCCGCTAAAGGCTATTTAGATCGTTATTTTGAACCCGCAACTGTGCGCACTCCCGCCACTGCCTATCAGGCGCTGACGCTGGGCGTTACGGTGGAGCAGCAGTTGGGCAACCGCAAACGCGCCAGCAATTATGAACAGGCACTGCACAAAAATTTCCCCACTGCGCCCATCACCAAATCCGGTAACTTGTGAGCCTGCGGCACCTGCCACTGCTTTGAACTAGCGCCATTTTTTGAGGCGCGACCTGCTTTTTTTGTTCCCAGTCCTGTGACTGGGATTTTTCGCAGAAATGGAAATACTGATGAACGCATTGAATGTGATCGAAACAGCGGTACCAGACCGCGTCGATCCTGCCGAGCGCCCCGGTCAACACCTCCAGCGCGAGCGGCAATCACGAGGTCTCGAACTCGAGCGCGTCGCCACCCAACTGCACCTGCGCAAGGATGTGGTGGACGCGCTGGAACAGGGTCGTTACGACGAATTGCCAGCGCCGGTCTACGTCGCCGGTTATCTGCGCAACTATGCGCGGCTGTTGGAAGTGGATGCCGAGCCGCTGCTGCAAGCGTATTACGCCAGCACCCGTTCTGATGTCACCCCGCCAGTGACGCCAGCGCCGTTGCCGGTGGCGGAGCCGGAGCTGGAATTGCCAACGCCTGCTGCTGCGCCGCTGGAGCTGACGCCAGCGCCGACTCCAGAATTGCCACTTGCGCCCGTCATCCTCGCGCCAGCAGCGCCGCCGCCGATTGTGCTCCCAACGTTTGCCCACCCAGCGGCAGAGCCTGCTATCACAGCGCCACGCAGCAACACGACGCTGCTGCTGATTGTGGGCGCATTGCTGCCAGTGCTGGCGCTGGGTTGGTATTTTCGTGCTGATCTCGCGCCAACGTTGTTTGAATCAGCAGTTGAGCAGACGGCGGAAAACGCAGCCCCATCTCAACTCCCACCAATTCAAAATGAGGCTGAGGAGGCGACGGCTGCTGCCAGCGCCACCGCGCCAGCAGTGGTTGCTCCGGCACCAGCGCCGTCGGAAGCCGCGCCAACAGTTGCGGCGAGCACTGCACCTGCGCCGGATGCTGGCGCGGAAACAACCGCTCCAGCAGCACTTGCGCCGCTGGAGGTGACGCTGGAATTTATGAGCACGGCGTGGCTGAGTGTCACCGGCGGCAATGGCCGCACCGTGCTCACTGGCAAAATCCGCGAGGGCGAACGGCGCGTGCTGACCGGGCAGCCGCCATATCAGTTCATCATCGGCAAAGCCAACGCGGTCAAGGTGACAGTGAATGGCGAACCATTTGATGTGATGACTCATGCGCGAGGCAATGTGGCGCGGTTCACCTTGCCGCTTGCGCCCGCACCAGCGGCTGACGCTGCCACCGATTCCGCAACTGCGACGACCTCCGAATATGACTAAATCTCTGCAAGCGATTCGCGGAATGCACGACATCTTGCCGGCGCAGGTGGCGCTCTGGCAGCACGTTGAAGATACCGTGCGCGAGGTGTTGACCAGCTACGGTTATGCGGAAATCCGCACCCCGCTGGTGGAGGTCACGGCGCTGTTTCACCGTGCCATCGGCGCTGTCACCGACATCGTTGAAAAGGAGATGTACAGCTTTGATGATCGCAACGGCGACAGCCTGAGCTTGCGCCCGGAAGGAACGGCAAGCTGCGTCCGCGCTGCGCTGGAGCACGGGCTGTTAATCCAGCCGCAGCGCCTGTGGTATCGCGGTGCGATGTTCCGTTACGAGCGCCCGCAGCGCGGTCGTTATCGCCAATTTCACCAGATCGGCGTTGAAACCTTCGGGCTGGCGGGTGCGGAGATTGATTTGGAATTGATGTTGCTGACGGCGCGGCTGTGGCGACGGCTCGGCTTGACCGATTTACGCTTGGAACTCAACTCGCTCGGCGATGCCGAGGAGCGGGCGGCGTATCGGGCGCAATTGGTCACCTATCTCAGCGCCCACGCCGATCAGCTTGATGCCGACAGCCAGCGCCGTTTGACCACCAATCCGCTGCGGGTGCTGGATTCCAAACATCCGGCAACGCAGGAGATCGTCGCTGGCGCTCCCACGTTGTTGGCACATCTGGGCGCGGAGACGCGCAGCCATTTTGAGCAAATTTGCGCCGGACTCGACGCGGCGGGCGTGAGTTATCAACTCAATCCGCGTTTGGTGCGCGGTTTGGATTATTACAACCGCACCGTGTTTGAATGGGTCACTGACGCGCTCGGCGCACAGGGCACGGTCTGCGCGGGCGGGCGCTACGATGGTTTGGTGGCGCAATTAGGCGGCAAATCGGTACCAGCGATTGGTTTTGCGATGGGTTTAGAGCGGCTAGTGGAAGTGCTGGCAGCCGCTGGGCAGATGCCGGATAGCGCCGTTGATGTGTATTTGGTCGCAGTTGGCGCGGCAGCACAACAGGCTGCGCCGGTGGTGGCAGAACGGCTGCGCGACGCGGTGCCGGGCTTGCGGATGTTGACCAATTGCGGCGGCGGCAATTTCAAAAATCAATTCAAAAAAGCCGATAAAAGCGGGGCACAATTTGCGCTGGTGCTGGGTGAAACGGAATTGGCAGAGAATCGCTTTGGGTTGAAATCATTGCGCTTGGATTCTGAACAACAGTCATTCACTTTTGAAGAATTGACCGCATTTTTAACTGCGCATTTAACGGTATAAAAAACGCACTGCGACGGAGATGATTTTGAGTTACGAAACTGATGAAGAAAAAGTAGAAGCCATTAAAAAATGGTGGAAAGAAAACGGTTTATCCGTGATTGCCGGCACCGTGCTGGGTTTGGGCGCGATTTCGGGCTGGCGACTGTGGGTTGACCATCAACAGCGCGTGGCGAGTGCGGCATCTGCGGCATTTGAGCAGGTCGTGACGGCGGCTGATACTGAGGGCACGGCGGCGCTCACCACCGCAGTGGCGGCGCTGAAAGATGATTTCAATTCAACCGCTTACGCCAGTTTGAGCGATTTAGTGGCAGCCAAAGCGTTGTATGAAACGGGCGATGCGGCGGGAGCGATCACGGCGCTGCAACAGGCGCTGGAGGCTGCGCCCGATCCGGCGTTTGCGACCATCGCGGCGCTGCGGCTGGCGCGGATTCAAGTCGCCGAAAAACAATGGGATGCGGCGGCGGCAACCATCGCGGCGCACGATCACAGCCCGGCATTTGCGGGAGCGTTTGCGGCGGTGCGCGGTGATGTGGCAGTTGGGCGCGGTGACATTGCCGGAGCGCGGGTGGCGTATGAACAGGCGCTGGCGCAGGGCTGCGGCTTGGCGGAATTGGTGCGGTTGAAACGCGACAATTTGCCACCGGCGAGTTGAAAATAGTTGTCAGTTGTCGGTAAAAAAACAGCGTTTCACTGCCAACTGACAATTTTTTAATTACCACTTTTATTGAACATTCACGACGGATCAGGGGCACATGAAATTCCAACGCAGGTCGGGAATTTTTCGCATCGCGGCGCTAATTTTAATTGGCGCGTTGAGCGGTTGCAGCTCGGTGCCTTGGTTTGGTCAAGATAAAAATCCGACGCCGCCAACGGAATTAACGGCGCTGACGGCGGAGGTGACGCTGACGCCGCGCTGGTCGGTGCGCCCGACACGCGGCACGGAAGGGCGGCGGCTGTATCTGGTGCCGGCGCTGCACGGCGGGCGGTTGTATGTCGCTGATGCCAGCGGGCTGATCGTGGCGGTGGATGCTGACAGCGGGCGGACGCTGTGGCAGCGCGAGACGGGTTTGGCCTTCAGCGGCGGGCCGGCGGTGGCGGGCGAGCGGTTGGTGCTGGGCACCAGTCAGGGCGAATTGGTGGCGCTGGCGCTCACCGACGGGCGCGAACTGTGGCGCCATCAGCTCGGCAGCGAGGTGCTATCGGTGCCGAGGTCGATCAGCGCGGAGGCGATTTGCGTTCACACGCTGGATGACACGCTTTACGCGCTTGACGCGGCGACTGGTCAAGAACGTTGGCATGTGAATTATCCCGCGCCGGTGCTGACGTTACGCGGCAGCAGTACGCCAACGCTGACGCCGAGCGGAGTGGTTGTCGGTTTATCCAGCGGTAAATTGGTCAAAATTGATCCGCACGACGGGACGCCGTTGTGGGAAGTGGTGATTTCGCGCCCCAGCGGACGTTCTGAGCTGGCGCGGATTGCTGACCTTGACGCCGATCCGCTGCTGGTTGATGACCAAATTTACGTCGGCTCATATCACGGCGATCTCGCGGCAGTGGACGTGTTGACCGGCGCGGTGCGTTGGCGGCGCGAGTTGTCGGCATACGCTGGGCTGGCAGTCGCCGCTGACAATTTGTTCATCACCGATTCGCAAGATCAAGTTTGGAGTGCGGATATGCACTCTGGCGCGGGGCGCTGGAAACAGGATGGGCTGCGTTATCGTCAATTGACTGCGCCGACGGTGGTTGAGCAGTGGCTGGTGGTCGGCGATGTGGAGGGTTATCTGCATGTGCTCAATCAAAGCGATGGGCGCTTGGTCGGGCGGTTGCGGCTCACCAAAAAAGCGGGAATCACGGCGCGGCCGCTGCTGGCAGATGGTCGCCTTTACAGCTACGCCGATGATGGGACGTTGGCGGCGCTGACGGTGCTGAAATCTCAAGCTGCCGCTCTTAAATCCAGCCAACCGCCCGATCTCAAATCCCCCCAACCGCCTGATTTCAAATCCCCCCAACCCCCCTTTTTCAAAGGGGGGCTTTCTGCGTCGCCGCCTGCGTCAGCTAAAACACCTGCGCCGGTCGCTAAAACCAATCCCGCTCCGGCGCATTAAACGCCTGTTTGTTATCGAGTATTCAAACCATGTTGCCTGTGATTACCCTGATTGGCCGTCCGAATGTCGGCAAATCGACGTTGTTTAATCGCCTGACCCACACCCGCGATGCGTTGGTGGCAGACTTTCCGGGCTTGACCCGTGACCGCCAATACGGCGTCGGTCAAGGCGGTCCGCGCCCGTATGTGATCGTGGACACCGGCGGCATCGGTACGGCTCCCGAAGGCATTGAGGCGCTGATGGAGCGGCAGGTGTTGCTGGCAGTCGAAGAAGCCGATCATCTGTTATTTTTGGTCGATGCCCGCGATGGCTGTACGCCAGAAGATTTTGAAATTGGGCAGCGGCTGCGGCGCTTCGGCAAGCCGATCACGCTGGTGGTCAATAAAAGTGATTCCACCAATAGCGCCATCGCTGCGGCTGAGTTTCATCGGCTGGGGCTGGGCGAGCCGCTGCCGGTGTCGTCAACGCAGGGGCACGGTATCCGCGAGCTGCTGGAGCTGGTGTTCGCGCAGTTGCCGGACGCCGCCAGCGATCCCGCTCCGGCAGCAGATGGAGTGCGCGTGGCGGTTGTTGGGCGTCCGAATGCGGGAAAATCGACGTTAATCAATCGGTTGCTCGGTGAGGAACGGGTGGTGACCTTTGATCTGCCCGGCACCACCCGCGACAGCATTTTTATCCCGTTTGAACGGCTGGGGCGGCACTACACGCTGATCGATACCGCTGGTTTGCGGCGGCGGGCGCGAGTTCACGATGCGATTGAAAAGTTCAGCGTGATCAAAACGTTACAGGCGATTGCGGCGGCAAATGTCATCATTTTGGTGCTGGACGCGCATCAGGGCATCGGTGAACAGGACGCGACGCTGGCGGGTCACATCATCGAGAGCGGACGGGCGCTGGTGGTGGCGGTCAACAAATGGGATGGTTTGTCGGTCGAAGAGCGCGAGCGGGTGAAAAGCGAATTTGTGCGCAAGTTGGCATTTCTCGATTTTGCCAAGCAACATCTGATTTCGGCGTTGCACGGCAGCGGCGTGGGGCTGCTGTTGGATGAGGTGGATCGCGCTTACGCCAACGCGACCCGTGATTTAGGAACGCCGATTTTGACGCGGATGTTGGAAGCGGCAGTGCAGGAACATCAGCCACCGTTGGTACATGGGCGGCGCATTAAATTGCGGTATGCGCATCAGGGCGGGCGCAATCCGCCAATTATCGTGATTCACGGCAATCAAACCGAATTGGTGCCAGAAACGTATCGGCGTTATCTCATCAATCGCTTTCGTAAAGAATTAAATTTATTGGGAACGCCGCTGCGATTGGAATTCAAAACCAGCAACAATCCTTTTCAAGGGCGAAAAAATAAACTCACGCCCCATCAAATAAAACAGCGCCAGCGGTTAAAAGATTTTACGAACCGGAAAAAGTAGTGATTTAATCCCCCCTTTTCAAAGGGGGGGGCTGGGGGGGGATTATCAAAACGGGCTTGAGATAACTACCACCAAACATTCACACTTTACCCATTAAGTATAAATGCCCCAATTCACCGAAGCAGTGCAATCATTTTTATAACACCTTGCTCACCAGTTTAATCGCTAAATCTTGTGGATCGCTTTCAATCCGAAAACCCAAAGATTTAACCAGCGCCAGCATTCGCGTATTCGCCGTTAATACTTCGCCATCCATCACGCGCAATCCCCGCAACCGCGCATTTTGCATCAAAGATCGCATTAACCGAGCGCCAATTCCTAAATTGCGCCAGTGATCAGAAACGACAATCGCAAATTCACAATCTTCACCGCCCGGGCGTGTCATATATCGCGCCACGCCAACTTCCACTTCTGCGCCATCTTGTTCAATCACGCCAATTAACGCCATTTCACGGTCGTAATCAATTTGCGTAAAGCGCACCAGCATTTCTGGCGATAATTCTTTAATCGTCTGCATAAAACGAAAGTATTTGGTTTGCTCCGACAAACCGCGCACAAATTCCTGTTCTAATTCGGCATCTTCTGGGCGAATCGGGCGAATCACCAAATCTTTACCGTCTGGCAATTGCACCCGTTCAATTAAATGACTCGGATACGGATGAATCGCCATGTGACCATAGGTTGTCTGCTGCGGCGGGCGATAATCAACTTGAATTCGCGCATCAACCGCAATCACTTCTTTATCGTTGCCAATTAACGGATTGATGTCCATGCGAATAATTTCTGGTAATTCGCACACCATTTCCGAAACGCGCTGGAGAATTTTTGCCAGCGCGACCCGATTCATTGGCGGCATGTGCCCAAACGCGCCCATCAAACGCACGATGCGCGTGTGGTCAATCATCGTTTCCGTAATAAACGCGTTGAGCGGCGGCAAACCCAGCGCCCGATCCGCCAGCACTTCTTCTTTCGTGCCGCCCGCGCCAAAACTAATCACCGGCCCAAAAATCTTGTCGCGGAACACGCCGATCATCAGCTCACGGGCAGCGCGAGTGGACGCCATGTGCTCAACGGTGATGCCCTCCAAACGCAGCTCCGGACGCAGCCGTTTGGCGCGGTCGATGATCTCGCTGAAAATGCGCCGCACCGACTGCGCGTCGTCGATATTCAACCGCACGCCGTCCACGTCCGATTTATGTTCTAAATCAAAGGCGTTGAGCTTCATCACCACCGGAAATCCCAGCATTTCCGCCGCCATCAGCGCCTCATTCGGGGTGCGCGTGAGCACCGCCTGCATGGTCGGAATTTGAAACGCCGCCAAAATCGCCTTCGCCTCCACCGTGCCCAGCGTTTTGCGCCCTTCCGCCATCACGCCCTCAATAATCAACCGCGCTCCCTCCACATCCGGCGGGTTTTCATGTGAGAGCGGCGCAGGCGATTGCATCAGCAATTTTTGATTGCGGTGATACACGGCGAGAAATGAAAACGCCTCCGCCGCAGCTTCGGGGCTGTCAAATTGCGGCACATCGTGCTCCGCCAACAGCGCCTGCGCCGCCGCCACCCGCTTGCCGCCCATCCAACACGCCAAAATCGGTTTACGGCTGGCTTTGGCAGCGGCGATCACCTGCTCGGCAGCCGCCACCGGATCGCCAAACACCAGCGGCGCGAGAATGCACAACACGCCGTCCACTTCGCTATCAGCCAGACACGCATCCAGCGCCAGCCGATACCGCTCCGGCGGCGCGTCGCCGATGATGTCCACCGGATTACCGTGCGACCAATATCCGGGCAAACCCTGCTCCAACGTCTGCCGCGTCGCGTCGCCGAACTGCGCCAGCGTCAAGCCCAATTCCACCATCCGATCTGCCGCCAACACGCCGGGGCCGCCGCCGTTGGTGATGATGGCGATGCGATCTCCCGCCAGCCGTCGCCGTGTTCCAAACACCTGCGCTGCCGCAAACAGTTGATCTAAATCAGACACCTGCACCACGCCCGCCCGCTCGGTGACGGCGCGGAATACGTCTGGCGAACCGACAAATCCGCCGGTGTGCGATTTGATCGCACGGGTGCCAGCGGGATGGCGACCGGCTTTGACGACGATCACCGGCTTGAGTCGCGCTGCCGCTCGCAGCCCGCTCATAAAATGCCGCGCATGACGAATTCCTTCGACATACAACAGGATGCACTGCGTTTGGGTGTCGAGCGCGAGGTAATCGAGGATGTCGCCAAAATCGACATCAGCCGCTGCGCCCAGCGAGACGACGGCAGAAAATCCCACCTTGCGCCGTTCTGACCAATCAATCATCGCCGTGCAAATCGCGCCCGACTGCGACACCAGCGCGACGTTGCCGGGCTGCGGCAAATCCTGTCCGACGCTGGCATTTAAGCCGTGCTGCGGGCGCATCACACCGAGGCAGTTGGGGCCGAGCGCCCGAATGTGATTGCGCCGCGCTGCTTCCACCATCTTTTCTTGCAGCACCACTCCGCGCTCGCCGTGCTCACCAAAGCCGGCGGAATGCACCACCGCGACCTTGACGCCATAACTGCCGCATTGATCGAGAATCGCCGCCACCGCTTCGGCTGGCGCGGCAATCAGCGCCAGATCAATCTGCTTATCCAGCGCCTTCAAATTGGGATAACAGGGCTGATCGGCGACCTCCTCATATTTCGGATTGATCGCGTAACAATGCCCGCTAAAACCGCCTGCGAGCAGGTTACGAAACACCAGCCCGCCGATGGAGCCGTCGCTATCGCTGGCACCAAATACGGCGACGGCGCTGGGAGTAAATAATTGGTCAATGTCGGACAAACGCATGAGAGCGATCCTGTAAATGCAGCAAAAAACGGGCGACGCTGGCGCTTAAAAACGCAGTGTCAAGTAAAAAAATGCAGTGCCACCAATGAGTTGTAATAACAGCGCGGCCTGTGGATAACCGCCATCGTTGACCAACAGACTCAACACCATCGGCGCAGCGAGACCGAGTAACACGCGGCGACTGCGGCGCGTCAACGTTGGTGCTGACCAACGCGCAGCGAGCCGTGCGCCCAATTCTGCGGCCAAGAACCCGCCGCTCAAGCCCGCAGCGACATCAATTGGCCAATGTGCGCCGACGGCGATGCGGCTGATGCCGATTAAAATGACGAATAAAATCAACGCGATTCGCGCCTCAATCCAGCGCAATTGCAGCAGCAACACGCCGCCGACCATGCCCGCCGTGACGCTGTGACCGGAGGGAAAGCTGTACTGGCGCAGTTCGCAGCCGAGGCGCTGGAAACTGTCGGCGGCGAGCACGGCAGCGGGGCGGGTGGCGTCGAATAATTCTTTTAAGCCGCGACTGTAAAGCGTTGCAAGGATTGCGGCGAATAATAGCGGCCACAACAATTGGGGATAACGCCATGCCAATACTAGCATTAAAGTGAATGCAACGCGCTCATCACCCAATACAGTCAGCCATTGCCATAACCATTCTGGATAAGCAGTTGCCCATTGATTGATAAAGTAAAAACCAGCGTGATAACCGCCAACAAAAAACAGGCTGGCGGTAATAAAAAACCCAATGAATGCCAAGAGCAATAACGGTTGTTTCACGGCATGAACTCCGACTGAGCTGTTAATTTCAACAAGATGAAGGCACCGCGTTGATAAATCAATTCAGCGGTCAATTCAGGATATTCACACTGCAATGCTGCGCGTTTATCCACCCGCAAAAAAACCAGATCGCCAGCTTGCAACGGTCTTTTCGGCGTGATGGCTTGCCGATACACGCTAAAACTGGGCGCTGACGTGCGATACATCACCGTTGGTAGCGCCATGTGCTGCGCAATTAACGCCGCTTCTTTGACTGGCAATTGTAAGGCGGTAAAGATGCGCGGCATGACCACGCCATAAACCACAACTGTTTGTAATACACCCGCCAAAATCAGCCGTTGCCATAACGACATTGTGGCGTGTTGCCATAACCAAATGATGACCGCCAAACTGATTAACATCGCAATGCCATATAAAAGATCAAACTCCTGTTGCGCAACAGTGAGAATTCCCGCTAGTTGTGGATTTAATTGCCACATGGCGCGGACTTCGGCGGAATGACTGGTGGCGATGCCGTGCGCAACATGCAGAATAAAATCGACAATGAGCGGTAGCGCCACGAATAATATAATCAACAGCAATGGCGGCAGCAGTGCCAAACTGCGCTGAGTCAATTGTTCTCGATATTTTGCCATCAAAATAAATAACGGCGTCGCGCCATATAATAAATAATGCGGCAATTGCGTGGCGGAAAAAGAGAAGAAAATGAACACGCTGATAAACCATAGCCATAAAAAGCGTTCCAATTGATCCTGCCACGCGCTGCGATAATTGCGCCACAAATTGATTAACCAGCCGCTAAATGGCAGCACAATTAACGGTAACGCGATGACATAATAGCCCGGAAACCCCGCATGACCGTGCATGACAGCAGTAAAGCGTCCAGCGTTGTGTTGGAGAAAAAAGCTCTCGAAAAAACCGATGCCGTCATCAAGATAAATTGCTAAATACCAAGGAACGGTGACGAGGAGAAAAATCAACCATCCCAGCGGTGAAATGGCAGCAAATAACCAGCGTTTTAAGACTTGCCAACTGTGTAGCGACCAGCGAATTTCCGTTAATGTAAATAGAAAACTCACCAACACGGGAAAGAATACGGCAACAGGGCCTTTCGTTAAAAATCCCAATCCCATCCATAAATAAGCACGATATAAGCTGCGGCGCTGCGTTTTCACTGCTGGCGCAGTAAAATAACGATACATGTCAAAAAAAGTCAGCGCCAAAAATAAATTGAGCAACGCATCCGCGACTGCCGCTTTACCAATTAACGAGACTTGCAGCGCCAGTGCCAAGGTTAATCCCGCTACCGTTGCTGTTGGCGCATCAATGTGTTTGCGTACAAAACCCCATAACGCTAACACCCAGAAACTCGCAGCAAGTGCTGACGGCAGGCGTAAAGCGAATTCATTCAAGCCGAATACTTGCGTGGAAGCTGCTTGCAGCCAATAGATTAAAATCGGTTTATCATAACGCGGCTCGCCGTCTTTATGTGGCGTGATAAAATTGCCGCTCTCTAACATTTCCCGCGTTGCTTCTGTGAATGCACCCTCGTCAAGATTGTATAATGGCATCGCGCCAAGTTGCCAAAAAAAACTCAGCGCAATCACGAATAACAATGTCCAAGGTGAGGTCAGTATGCGCTCGAATAATGAAGCGCTTTTTAATGTCGCTGTTATCATAAAATCCTCAATTGTATCTATTCACATGAAACGACAATTGCTGTTTGTCACGGCGCTGTATTCTATTCTATGCGCTGCTTGTTTATTCGGCAGTGAATCCGCGCCAATTTACGGTTATCGCATCGTCGCCAGCTTTCCGCACGATCCGGCGGCGTTCACCCAAGGATTGCTGATTTTTAACGGGCAACTGTTTGAAAGCATTGGGCTTTATGGGCATTCGGCGCTGCGGCGCGTTGACCTGACGACCGGGCGCATTGAACAGGAAACGCGCCTGCCTGCCGACTGTTTTGGCGAGGGGATCGCCATCTGGCGCGATGACATCGTGCAACTGACGTGGCGCGAGCAGCGCGGTTTGATTTATGCGCGGACGACGTTGCAGCCCCGCGCCAGCTTCACCTATTCCGGCGAAGGTTGGGGCATTACGAGCGATGGGACGCAGTGGATTATCAGCGACGGCAGCGCCGAACTGCGGTTTTTTGAGCCGACAACGCGGCGCGAAGTGCGGCGGGTGCTGGTGCGCGATGGCGAACAAAAAGTGATGGCGCTCAATGAGTTAGAATGGGTGGCGGGCGAAGTTTGGGCGAATATCTGGCAGCAGGAGCGAATTGCGCGGATTGATCCGGCGACGGGCGCAGTCGTGGGCTGGCTGGATTTGCGCGGGCTGCGTCCGCTCGCAGCGCGGCGCAATCCCGACGCGGTGCTCAACGGCATTGCGTATGATGCTGCGAGCGGGCGGCTATTTGTTACCGGCAAATACTGGCCGCAAGTGTTTGAAATCACGCTGATACCGCCGCCCCGCTCATAGCCATCGCCTGCGCCGAATCCCGCCGCCGCCTTATCATAGAGCGATCTTTCCCTGAATTTTGAGTACTGCCAATGTTGGTTCTTCATGGCGCACCCGCCCTCTCTGCTTTTCGTCTCCGCAAACTCGCTGACCGCCTGAGCGCACATCTCGACATATCGCTGCAAATTAGCGCCTTTTATGTGCATTTTGTGGAATTAAACGCGCCATTGAGCGCCAGCGAGCAGGACATTCTGACGCGGCTGGTGCTGGATGACGCGCCAGCGCCCAGCGCCAACGCAACCGCGCAGTTGATTTTGAGCGTGCCGCGTCCGGGCACCATTTCGCCTTGGTCATCCAAAGCCACCGATATTGCCCACAATTGCGGTCTCAATAAAATCAAACGCTTGGAGCGCGGCATCGCCTATTTTCTCAACGGCGATCTCAGCACCGCCCAGCTCCATCTGCTCGCGCCGTTGCTGCACGACCGCATGACGGAAACGGCGCTATTTGATCTCGCTGCCGCGCAGCAATTATTTAATGAACATCTCCCGCGTCCATTGCAAATCATTCCATTTTTAACTGAAGGTGTTGCGGCATTAGATGCTGCCAATACTGCATTAGGTTTGGCATTGTCCGCCGATGAAATTGCATATTTAGCCGATAGCTTTACGGCATTGCAGCGCAATCCTACTGACGTGGAATTGATGATGTTTGCGCAAGCCAATTCTGAGCATTGTCGCCACAAAATTTTTAATGCGAAGTGGGTGATTGATGGTGTGCCGCAGCCAGATTCATTATTCCAAATGATTCGCCGCACCACTGCACACTCACCAATCGGCGTGTTATCCGCATATCAAGATAATGCGGCGGTAATTGAGGGCGGAATTGGACAACGTTTTTATCCCGATCCGAATACCGGCATTTATGCGGAACACGCAGAACCGATTCACATTTTAATGAAAGTGGAAACCCATAATCATCCGACGGCAATTGCGCCGCATCCGGGTGCGGCAACCGGTTCTGGCGGTGAAATTCGGGATGAAGGCGCGACCGGACGCGGAGCAAAACCGAAAGCGGGTTTATGCGGGTTTTCGGTGTCTAATTTGCGCATTCCCACTTTTATTCAGCCTTGGGAAGACGATTACGGCAAACCCGACCGCATCGTTTCCGCGCTGGACATCATGTTGGATGGCCCGCTGGGCGCGGCGGCATTTAATAACGAATTTGGCCGCCCGAATCTCGCCGGTTATTTCCGCACCTATGAACAAACGTGTGTGGATGCGAGCGGCGCTGCCGAACGGCGCGGTTATCACAAGCCGATCATGCTGGCAGGTGGTTTGGGCAACATTCGCGCTGAACATGTGGAAAAACAACCATTTCCACCCGGCACGCCGCTGATCGTGCTCGGCGGGCCGGCGCTGTTGATTGGTTTGGGTGGCGGCGCGGCATCCAGCATGGCAGCGGGTAGTTCGGCGGAGAATTTAGATTTTGCCTCGGTGCAACGCGCCAATCCCGAAATGGAGCGGCGCTGTCAGGAAGTGATTGATCGCTGTTGGGCGCTGGGCGCGGCGACGCCAATTTTATTTATTCACGATGTCGGCGCGGGCGGTTTGTCGAATGCGTTGCCGGAATTGGTACACGACGGCGGGCGCGGTGGTCAGTTTGAATTGCGGCAAGTGCCGAATGACGATCCGGGCATGTCGCCGTTGGAAATCTGGTGCAATGAGGCGCAGGAGCGGTATGTGTTGGCAATTGCGGCCGAGCGGCTGGCGCAATTTGCGGCGATTTGTGAGCGCGAGCGGTGCCCATTTGCGGTGGTGGGCACGGCGCTGGCGAGTGAGCAATTGCAGTTGAATGATCAGCACGGGGCGCAGCGCCCAATTGATATGCCGCTGGCGCTGCTATTCGGCAAGCCACCAAAAATGGTGCGAGAAGTCATTCGTCAATCGCAACTGCCGATTGATAAATCCCCCCAACCCCCCTTTTCCAAAGGGGGGCTTGAAGCAGACTTTTCCAAAGGGGGGCTTTCTGATTCTCCGCCCTTAGAAAAAGGGGGGCTGGGGGGGATTTTAGAGGCAATTGAGCGCGTGCTCCGTTTGCCGACGGTCGCCGATAAATCGTTTCTCATCACCATCGGCGACCGCAGCATCACCGGCTTGGTTGCCCGCGAGCAGATGGTTGGGCCTTGGCAGATTCCGGTAGGCGATTGCGCCGTCACGCTCGCCGATTATCACGGCTACAGCGGTGAGGCGATGGCGTTGGGTGAACGCGCTCCGTTGGCGCTGCTGGATGCGCCGGCTGCCGGTCGCATGGCGATTGGCGAGGCGTTGACCAATTTAGCCGCCACCCGCCTCAACCAACTCAGCGACATCAAACTGTCGGCCAATTGGATGGCGGCAGCAGGTCATCCCGGCGAGGATGCGCGGCTTTATGACACGGTGGCGGCGGTGATGGAGCTGTGTACCGCGTTGGGCGTGGCGATTCCGGTTGGCAAAGATTCGATGAGCATGAAAACGGTCTGGCAAGACGCGGCTGGCGCTCGTCGCACCGTGACTGCGCCGTTATCGCTGATCGTGTCGGCATTTGCGCCGGTGGCGGATGTGCGGGCGACGGTGACGCCACAACTGCGCACCGATCTCGGCGCTACTGAATTGATTTTATTGGATTTAGGCTGCGGAAAATACCGGCTCGGCGGCTCGGCGCTGGCGCAGGTTTACGGACAACTCGGCGACCTCGCGCCCGATTTGGAGCGACCGGAATTGCTGCGCCAATTCTTTAATGCACTCCGCGCTTTACACGACGCCGAGCAATTATTGGCGTATCACGACCGTTCTGATGGCGGTTTAATTGTCACCGTATTAGAAATGGCATTTGCGGGGCATTGCGGAATTGATCTTGATGTCACCGCATTGACTGCCGCGCCGCTCGCAGTCTTATTCAGCGAAGAATTGGGTGCGGTGATTCAAGTGCGGCAAACAGATTGCGCGGCGGTATTCAATACGCTGCACCAGCACGGTCTCGGCGCATACAGCCATCGCATTGGTTGTGTGAATGAAGATGATCAAATTCGGCTATTGATCAATCCCCCCCAACCCCCCTTTGCTAAAGGGGGGCTTTCTTCTCCCCCCTTTGAAAAAGGGGGGAGAAGA